>JBFLWU010000030.1:0-61229 GCA_040757625.1 Thermodesulfobacteriota bacterium
GTGGAACCTGTTCGGATAGGAGCAGCGTGACGCCCGCCAGCATTTGAGTATAGACGACTTCAAACAGCATCTGCAACAGCGATTTTACGGTAACTTTGGTAACCGGCGCCTGGAGTATTTTTGAGAGCGCGGCCAGTTCTTCCGATTCACGCTTGAGCCCGATCAACTCATCCATCCGGCAAACCAGGTCGCGCGATTGATCGCGCCCGGCATATCTGCCGCGGATGCGCTCAAGGTCCCTTGCCGGGCTTTTTTCCAGCAATCCGCGGTTATTGTCCTTGTTGAAGGCCGGGTCGGCATCGAGGCATTTCTTCATCCGTTCCAGGACGGCCGCCTGTTTGACCCGCAAGTGATCGAGCAGCCGGTTCCGAATCATTGGAGGGATGTCGACATCGATCGCCTTCAACCGGGAAGCGTTCAGCTCAAGGTTCCCGTGAAATTCCGCAGCGGCGCTTTCCCAGAATCGACGGGCAAACAGCAGATAAGCTGATTTCAGGTCCCCCTTTTGGGCAACGGTCTGCATCACTGAGTTCATCAGCTTCGGAATTTCGCGGGCGGTGCGCCCAAACAGTTTCAGATCGGTGGCAACTTCGTAAATAATGCCGATGATCGCGTACCAGTCCTGCAGATGAAACAGCAGGGCAAGATCCTCATGAACCTGCTCTAAAAGATGGTTGGGGAAAAAATGGGACGGCGTGCCGTAAAACGGTGTTCCGCCCAGCCGCGGCTGCGGAAACGACGCGTGCGCCCCGCGATCGTAATCGAGCGCCGTTTCCAGGTCGATAAGGCCGATGGCATAATTGGGGGCCGATGACAGGAACTGGGGATATTCGGCCGGGTTGCCGGCGACGAGAAGGTTGTCCGGTTTCAGATCCCGCATGGCCACCTGATTTTCTCCCAGCCAGGCCAGCAGCCTCAGCAGATTGGTGGCCAATGCACCCATGAGCGGCTGGTTTTGCTCAAAGAGCCGTCCGCCCGTGTAAGCGAGGAGCAGTTGCCGGTAGCGGCGGCCGGTCGCGGCATGGGCGGCACTGAATCCGGCAGGCGGGATTTTATGGTCCGCTATCAGCCGATCGGCGACTTCCGAAGGGGCGGACGTGCCTTCCCGGCCGGCCAGGCACCTTAAAAACAGGTTTTTTGTCTGCCATTCGGAAAGGCCGGCCGTCTGACCCGGTGACGGACCGGTCGTGTCGATCTGCTTGTGAAACGTCATATAGGTCTGGTGCAGGTCCGGCCAGAGCCGGCTGCCCGGATTGCCGTACTTGGCTTCAAATTGATTCGGGTCGGTCAGAATGTCCGTGTCAGCTTCAATTTCATCCGCGATGAGGCCCCCGGTGCGGTGAAAGTCCCTGAGCACATGGCTCAAGAAAAAGGATTTGGCGAGATCCATGAAAAATACAAAACTGCCGCCGACCTTGAGGAAGCGCTGATTTGCCGGAAACTGCAGCAGCCAGCGGATGTATCTGGCCTCGAGATGGTCGTCCGACAGCCCGGCGGCTTCGGGGAAGGCATGAATTCTTTTAAGGATCACGGAAATGTTGGGAATGACGCACTCTTTCGGTGCCAGCTTGCGCCGGATTTTGGCCTCGGCCTGGATGCGCGCGATGTAATCTTCAAAGTCGGTAACGGGGACCGGTGGAATCTTGACCACCATGTGGGTGTCGAATATCACATAAAAGCATTGACTTTTACTGCCGGTGTTTTCCCCGATGGCGGCAATGGTCATGCGGCGCGATCTCCGGTCGCCGTTCTGTTCGATTTTCAGTTCGTAAACGCCCCGGTTGTCGGAAACGCTCTCCTCAATGGCTTCTATCTTTACCGGGGCATCAGGGGGGGCGCCGACCGCTTCACGGTAAAGGTCCAGAAAGAGTGTTGCCACATCGATAAAGCCGGCCAGCGCGGGAAGGTGTCCGCCGGCGCTGATTTCCGATTTTACGGCGGGGCCGCTTTTTTGTTTAACAAAACGCCGAGCGCGTCTGATGCCGACAAATGCCAGGATGCCGAAAATCAGAACGCCGGCAATCTCCGGGAGTACTGCGCCGATCCTTCCGGCAAGCGCCTGCAGAAGTCCCGCCGGCCCGGGTCCAGTTCCGGCGGCCGCGTTCAGCCATTCCAGCGTGCCGCGAAAATGGGCTGTCAGCAGGGGTCGGTAACAGCCCGGGTTACTCCAAGAACCCGGAACGATTTCATAAATATCCGTCAGTTCGACCCACGCCGTCCGGGGGCCTTGGCGGTAGAAGATCTTGTCGCCGGCATACCAGATCGTGTCGGCGATAATAGGGTCTCCCGCAAAGGGGATCATGGTTTGTTTCCGGAGCCCGGTAAGCATCCACCAGATTACCAGGCCGACGGCAACCCCTATCGATAATCGAACAATCCAGCGTTTCATGTCACTATAAGCCATCTCAAACAATTATATTCGAATTTGATTCACCGTTTGTCATTGGTCCGGGGCCGGGGACAGCCCCCCTGAAAGCCACAGCCAAAGTTTATAGAGCTCTGGACACGCCCCCTGACCATTGCGCTGAGCCGCAACAGGCAGAAACGATTGCCGTCGCCGTGATAATCAGCCTTTTGGGGCTTGTTCAATTGAACTTGAGCGGGGTCGCTGCCGTGCGGTCGATTTGATAAAATGGCTGCGGCTCTCAGTGAATTGTCCCCGGCCCCGGACCGGGGAACATTTACCCCTCCCCCGGCGCCTGCAATAAGTATAACTGTTTTATGATGATTGGTTATCGCAAATTCATGGTTACACAGGGATTTGGGATCCGTTTTCCATCCGGCCTGCAATGGCCCGGGCGGCCAGGATACCGCTGGCGGAAGCCTGCAGCAGTCCCCGGGTAATCCCGGCGCCGTCGCCGATGGCAAAAAGATTTTCAATTTCCGTTTCCATTTCAGGCGACACCTGAATGCGGTTGGAATAAAATTTGACTTCAACCCCGTAAAGGAGTGTATGCCGAGCGTACACCCCGGGGGCCAGTTTGTCCAGCGCCTGCAGCATTTCGATGATGCTCAACAGGTGCCGGTATGGGAAGACAAAACTCAGATCACCCGGAGTGGCACTGGTCAGGGTGGGACGGGTCAGTGAGCGGTCCAGGCGCGCCCGGGTGCTTCGACGTCCGGCCAGCAGATCGCCCAGCCGCTGGATAATGGCGCCGCCGCCCAGCAGATTGGCCAGCCGTGCGATATAGAGACCGTAGGCGATGGGGTCGTCAAAGGGTTCGGTGAATTCGCTGCTGACCAGAACGGCAAAGTTGGTGTTCGCGCTTTTTTTTCCGGCGTAGCTGTGCCCGTTGATGGTGATGACGTCGCCGATTTCTTCCGCAACCACTTCGCCGTATGGATTCATGCAGAACGTGCGCACCTTTTCGTCAAAGGTTTTTGTGTAGTAGATCAGCTTGGATTCATACGCAGTGTCCGTGATGTCCTTGAGTACGGCGGCGGGCAGTTCAACCCGCAGGCCGATATCCACCGCGTTTGAGCGGGAATGAAGTCCCAGCCTGTCCGCTTCAGTTTTCATCCAGCCCGCCCCGGACCGTCCCGGCGCCGCTACCACAAACCGGCCGGTAATGACCCGGCCGTCGGCCAACTCAACCCCACGGATGCGGCGGTTTGTTGACAGCAGGCGGTGTACCCTCTGTCCAGTGCGGATTTCGATTCTGGCAGCAAGGGATTTTCGGAAATGTTCAAGCACCTTGCGGCAGTTCTCGGTGCCGATGTGCCGGATGCGGCTGGGAAGCAGCTCCATGCCGGCCCGGCGGGCGCGGTCCCCAAGGGCCTGCAGCTCCGGTGTCGTCCGGCCGAATACCCGATCCGGGGCGCCGTGACGGACGTAAATTTCATCCGTTTCCGCCAGCAGGTCAAAAAGGGTTTTGTCGTCAAGAAACTCCTTGAGGGCGCCCCCGACCTCGGTTGAAAGCGTCAGCTTGCCGTCGCTGTAGGAACCGGCGCCGCCCCAACCACAGAGGCGGTCTTTGGGGTCCCGGCGGCTGCGCGCTTTCAGGTCTTTGCCTTGCTCCAGTAGCAGAATCGGCGCAATCCCCCGCTGCGCCAGGGTCAATGCGGTGAATATGCCGGCCGGCCCTGCACCGATAATGATGACGTCATAATTCATTTTTGTTCTTCTTGCCGAAACACCCCTGTCAAGGCCAAACCCAGCGATGACGACAGGGCCGCGGACAGGGGGCGTCGGCGGTTGTTTGCGTTATCCCCCCTGATTTTTCAGAACGGCAAGCAGCTCTTCATCGGTCACATCGTGCCAGCGTTCATAGGCGTCGGCCACGGCGAAACTCATGCCGCTGCGGATATTGGGACAGTAGAGCGCGTCCACCTGCGAAGCGATTTTAAGAATCGCATCGCGGTGGCCGGTCGGGACGGCAACGGTGACGGCGCCGGCCCCGGCGTTTTTGACGGATTCGACCGCCACCAGCATGGTAAATCCCGAGGCCAGGCCGTCATCGACCAGAACGACGGCGCGTTTCAGCATTTCGGGGAAAGGTTTGCCGCCTCTTAAAAGCCGGACACGCCGCCTGACTTTCCGCAGCGTAGTCGCTTTTCCGTCTTCGATCTGACTTTGACTCAGCTCGGCATAAGTCAGGACGGCCGGGTTGAGCCGCACCGTTCCATCAAAGGCAACGGCGCCGTAACCGGCCTCGGTATTCCAGGGCAGGGTAATCTTGCTGACCACGGCCACATCGAGTGGAAGGCCGGTGCCCAGCCGGACAGCGTCTGCCACCGGCAATCCGCCCGCAGGGACGGCCAGCATAAGGGCGCCGGAATGCCGCAAAGGCTGCAGCATCCGGCCCAAGATCTCGCCGGCGTGACGCCGGTCTCTGAATACACGGGTCTTTCCCCGCAGGTCCGGACGGTCAAAGACGTTATGAATAGGGTGATTCATGTTTTAACTTTTTTATCCTGTCCAGCAGCACCCGCATGGCAATGCAGTCGTCCTCGTTGTACGCCAGGATGCGGTCGCGGATGCGCCCGTCGCCGCTTTCGACCCAGCGATGATACCATTCGATCGAAGCCGCGCCGGAAGGGTCGCTGTCGCGCCAGGAAAATCCGCAGAACTTGGCCAGTGTTTTGATGGAATAGTCATTTACCGGCCATTCACTGTGTTTGACGACATCGTAATATAAATCGACGGTAGCACTGTCGGAAAAGAGGGCTTCGAGCTCGGCGGGCCCCGCGACCTCGGGATATTTGATCTGCAGCTTGCGCCAGGCCGTGCGTTCATAGGGGGAATAATAGTAGAGGGCGCAAGGCCGGCGTGAACTGATATATTCCCAGGCGTTCCGGAAGGCCAGCATTTCTTCTTCCCGCGAGGGCGTTTGCATGAAAAAGGAAACATACCTTTCCGTTTTCGGTTTGCCCCGGCGCCGCTCAACAAAGCCGTGCAGGTAGCAGATGTCCCGGAAGGGGTCTGTTTCGATGTCGAAATAGAGTTCGGTTTGCGAAACCGGCAGCTCAAGGGGCTGGCGCAGATAAGGCACCGCCGCTTTGTCGCGCAGGAGCCTGGCCCGCTCCTGAAAAATCCGGAGCATTTCCGGGCTGATGCGGGGGAAGATCGAGGCCGCCCCCTTTATGTAAAGATTTAAATCGGCACCGGCGAGCTCAGAAACGCTTTTAATGCTGGTGTACATTAAATCCCGTCGGCTTCGGCCCAGTTCCGGTATCAATGTCAGGTCGTCGCTGTCCTTGACCTGTTTCAGGCAGGCGCTTTTCCAGATGCACAATTTGCACTGACCGGCATAACAGGGGAGCGTTCGACCGGGGCCTTCGGTTACATACCGGACAGACTCCAGCGTATATTCATAAAGGTCCCACAGGCTCTGGCGGGACCCCAGACCCTGGGGGGCGTTTAACTCGTAAACGACCTCTTCAGCGTTGATATCCCATATAAACGGGGTTCGGCCGGCGCTGAAGCCCATCCTTTCCAGTATATCGGTATAGAGCCCCAGCTGGACGGCATAATGTTTTTTGGGCCTTCCCACCACCTCTTCACGGCCCCCTTCAAGTCCGGCGCCGCTTTTAATATCGCCGGCAACATAGCCGCCGTTTTTTAATTTGATCAGGTCCGGCTCGCCCAGCAGGTCATCGGCACGGATGCGCCCGCCATAGATCAGCGGGACTTTCTGTTGCATCAGCGCCAAAGTTCTGTCGACCCTGTCGCCTTCGGGACAGGTGCGCAGATTTTCAAAAGGAACCTGAAGCGATTCGATGACCTCTTTTTCGTAGATGACGCCTTTGTCCCACAGCAGCTGCACAAAGGCGCTCACGGGATCTTTTGCAGCCGGTTCGCCGAACCGATCCATGGCAATTTTGTGCGGGCAAAGCACATAATCGTAGAGCATCGATGCCGATATGGACATGGTTCCGACTCCTGCCAAAACATGGAACAACGTTGATGGCTACGGTTCCAATGCGGCCTCTCGTGACGAATCCGATGGTCCGCCGGGCGGGCAAGGCGGCATTTGAAAAAATCCCCGGCTCATGAGATCATCAGTTAACCACAAGTAAATATTTTTCAAACCAGGCGAATATTTTTTTCCATCCGTCCACAGCCGCGTGCACCCGGTAGCGGTCGCGATCGACCGAGAAAAATGCATGCCCGGCGTTTTCATACGAATGAAACGCGTAGGTCTTGTTGAAGCGCTTGAGTTCCTGTTCCATGCGGGCGACATCCTGGGGTGAAGGCGACGGGTCCTCGGCCCCGAAAAGCCCCAGCAGGGGACAGGCCAGATCTTTGGTCATATCGATGGGGGCCACAGGCTGCCGCTCGGTCAGGTCTTCAGGCTTGGCGACGATTCTTCCACCGTAGCAGCAGACGGCCGCATTGAATCGCGGGATGTTGCAGGCCGTGAGGTAGACCTGCCGGCCGCCGGAGCAGAATCCGATCACGCCGATCCGACCGTTGTAATATGGCTGGGCTTCGAGGTAACGGGCGGCGGCATCCACATCGCCGAGGCAGCGTTTGTCCGGAACCAGGCCGGCGGCCCGAACCCTGGCGCTGATTTCTTCGTCGCTGCCCGGACCTTCACGGTGATGCAGGTGCGGGGCGATGCAGGCATAGCCGTGACAGGCGAATTTTCTGACCATTTCCTTGGTGGCTTCGTCCCAGCCCGGCATGTGATGGATGAGCACAATCCCCGGAAAGGGTCCCCCCTGCAGGGGGCGAGCCAGGTACGCATCGATATGGTCGCTGTTGTGCCCGTAGATACCGATGGTTTCAGCGATCATCCCATCGTACATATGTGTTTCCTCCTTTCAAGATAAGCTGGAAAAAGGCTCAGGGTTCAAGATAAGGGCGTAAGGCCGGCACGGATTCGATAATAACGACAAACGATAAACAAGGGGCGATGGACGAAAAGTCGGAAAAGGGGATAAGGATCGGGATGGCCGCAGGGGAAGCGACTCCGGGCCGAAACGGATTTGAAAATGCATGCTGCCGAAACGGTGGGTGCCGGTCGCAATGATGTTCCGCTTCTGTTGCATGACGCGCTCCTTTTTATTCGGAAAAAAGAGGCAGAAATAATAACAGAATTGTGTCGGACAGCAAATTTATAATGAATAAGCAAGTGAGTACACAGTTGCAAGGGAAATGTCAATGGATAAGGGACAGATATCAGGGCAGAAGCGCAAACCGCTGAGAGCTAAAGAATATCAGATGCCGTAAAACCAACCGGGCGCCATTTGGCCGGGACAATTTTAGACAATTGCGACAAGGGTGGAAAGAGAAGGGCGCGGTAAAGATCACTGCGCCCTTCAGGTCCGGATTTAATTGATGCGTTCGTCGATCAGCTGCTGAATCACGGCGGCATCTTCAAGGGTGCTGACATCGCCGAGGTCGTCCTGCTTGTTTTCGGCAATTTTTCTAAGAATGCGCCGCATGATTTTACCGCTGCGGGTTTTCGGTAGGGCGGCGGCAAACTGCAACTTGTCCGGAACGGCGATGGCGCCGATTTCGGTACGAACTTTCAGCAGCAGTTCCTTTTTAAGCTCCCCGGTGGGTTCAACGCCGAGATTGAGGGTCACAAACGCGTAAATTCCCTGGCCCTTGATTTCGTGAGGCATGGCGGCAACGGCCGCTTCCGCCACCGCCGGATGGAGTACCAGGGCGCTTTCAACTTCGGCCGTGCTGATGCGGTGACCGGACACGTTGATCACGTCATCGACCCGGCCCTGCAGAAAATAATAGCCCTCCTCGTCCTGCAGACAGCCGTCGCCGGTAAAATACAGGCCCGGGTAGGCGGCGAAGTAAGTATCCTGGTAGCGTTCATGATCCTTGTAGATGGTCCGGGACAGGCCCGGCCAGGGTCTTTCGATGCAGAGATGACCGACGGCTTTGGGCGGCACCGGTTCTGCTGCGTTTCCGGGATTTTCGGTGCCGGGAGATACGATTCTGGGAATGATACCCGGAAAGGGGAAGGTTGCAGATCCCGGCTTGGTGGGCCAGGCGCCCGGCAGCGGGGTAATCATAATGCCGCCGGTTTCGGTCTGCCACCAGGTATCCACGATGGGGCAATTCTCCTTGCCGACGTTGCGGTGATACCACATCCAGGCCTCCGGGTTGATGGGTTCGCCCACCGTCCCCAGCAGCCGCAGGCTGGAGAGATCCCGCTGCGCCGGCCATTGCTTTCCCTGGCGCGACAGTGCCCGGATGGCGGTGGGCGCCGTATAGCAGACATTGATTTTATAGCGTTCAATGAGTTCCCAGGCCCGGTCCGGTTTCGGGTAGAGCGGGGTCCCTTCGTACATGAACGACGTGGTTCCGTTCAGCAGGGGGCCGTAAACGATATAGCTGTGGCCGGTGATCCAGCCGATATCGGCCATGCACCAGTAGAGGGTCTCGGGCTGGAGGTCGAAAATCCATTTCTGGGTGATATACACATAGGTCATGTAGCCACCGGTGGTGTGGACCTGACCCTTGGGTCTTCCGGTACTGCCGCTGGTGTAGAGAATAAAGAGTGTCTCTTCGGCCTCCATCTGCTCGCATTCACAGAAATCTTTAATATCCGCTGCGCCCATTTCTTCATGCCACCAGGAATCCCTGGGGTTTTTCCAGTTGATCTGGCGGCCGGTGCGCTTGACTACGATGACATGTTCGATGCTGGGGCAGTTTTGAATGGCACGGTCGACATTTTCCTTCAGCTCAAATGTTTTTCCTCCCCGGATGGACTGGTCGATGGTGATCAGCAGGCGGGATTCGCTCTCTTGGATCCGGTGCATCAGCGCTTCGGCCGAAAACCCGCCGAACACAACGCTGTGGGGAAGCCCCAGACGGGCACAGGCCAGCATGGCAACCGGCAGCTGCCAGACCATCGGCAGATATATCGTCACGCGGTCGCCTTTTTTGAGCCCTTTCTTTTTCAGTACGTTGGCAAACCGGCAGACCTCACGGTGCAGCGTCTGATAGGTCAGAATCTTAACATCCTCGTCCGGTTCTCCCTGCCAGATGATGGCCGCCCGGTTGCGGGTGGGAGTGTTCAGGTGCCGGTCCAGGCAGTTGTAGCAGACATTGGTGTAACCGCCCCTGAACCATTCATGAAAAACCTTGCCCTTGCGTATATCAAAATTGTATTGAAGAACGTTTTGGTGTTGTCGGTACCAGAACAGCTCCGCCGCGATATCGGACCAGAAGGCTTCCGGATCGGTAACGGCGCGCTGATAAATTTCCTGGTAGTGATCCAGGCTTTTAATCCATGCAGTTTTCGAAAAGGTCGCGTCCGGGTAGAATTTTCCGTCTTGTTGATATACGCCCATAATTCAGATCCTCCTGTCACGCTTGTATAAACGCTGGTTTCATAACCGTCCGATAAGAGTAGCTGCGGCGCTGCGCCTGAAAGTGTTGAAACATTGAAACGTGCCAACGGCCGCATCGTCCCGAAAGTGCACGCGTTTGTTGAGGGCAGGGTCAGTAGCGAGAGAATAGGATGATGGAGTTGCTTTGCGCGCGAATTTCCTTCTAAATATTACAATGTGATATGTCAAGATTATTTTAAACAGGCCGTACGAATTCAATAGACTTATTGCGGCTGAATCGGTAAAGAGCAGGTTGACGTAAGAGATATCGCTACCCTCGATTTCCACAAGGAAAGGCCGACTTTTATGGCGACATCAACAAGCTTTCCAATGGGCCTTCCGGCCGCTTTCAAGTTTTTGGCGATGACGGTTATCATTGTCTTTCTGGTTTTGCCGGCGGGTTCGGCCACGGGCGCTTTTGCCGCACAAACTTCTGACCGGACCGGATCGGTTCGGCCGGATGGGCACCTTGATTTCGTTGGCTCGGACGGGGCCCCGGTGGCGACCATTGTGATCGAGATCGCCAAGACGGCAAAAGCGCGGAGCAAAGGGCTGATGGGCAGAACGTCATTGCGGATGTCCGACGGGATGCTGTTTATCTTTGAAGAGGCGGAAGTGCGCTATTTCTGGATGTTTAATACGCCGGTGTCTCTGGATATGATTTTTATTGATCCTGAAAGGCGAATCGTTCATATTGCCGAATCGACGCAGCCGATGTCCACGCAAACATACAGCTCCCGGTTTCCGGCCCGGTATGTCGTTGAGGTTCCGGCCGGGTTTGTCAGGTTTTTTAAAATAAAAACAGGTATGCGCGTCCAGTGGCGGTACCGCTAGGTTTTACCATGAAGTACAAACATGTTGCCTTGTTGTCCATCGGCCATCTGGTGACGGACATTAATCAGGGGGCTCTGCCGGCGCTGCTCCCTTTTTTTATAACCGGACACGGGCTCTCCTATACGGCTGCGGCAGGGATTGTATTTGCGCTCAATATGTCGTCCACCGTTATTCAACCCCTGTTCGGACATGCCGCCGATCGTTTTTCAAAACCCTGGCTGCTGCTGGCGGGTATGCTGCTGGCGGGATCGGGACTTGCCCTGACCGGGATTTCACCGAACTACACATGGATATTCATCCTGTCCATCGTCAGCGGCGTCGGCATCGCGGCCTACCACCCCGAGGCCGCCCGGCGGGTCCATTTCTCGGCAGGAGACCGGAGAGGAACGGCCATGAGTATTTTCGGCATCGGCGGCACCCTGGGTTTTGCCATCGGGCCGATTTTAGCGACATCGGCCGTGCTTTACTGGGGGCTGCAGGGAACGCTGATTCTGGTCGTACCGGTCTGCGTCATGGCACTGGTGATGGCGACGCAGCTTTCCAAGATCGCCGGCTCCGAAGATGCCGCATCCCACCGGAAGGCGGCGGATAGACCTGAAAATCTTCAGGACGCCTGGGCGCCCTTTATCCGGTTGACTTTGACCATCATCGGCCGGGCCGTTATTTTTTTCGGTTTAAATACCTTTATTCCCCTTTACTGGATCCATGTGCTCCATGAGTCGAAAGCCGCAGGAGGTGCGGCATTGACCGTTTTTGCAGCCTCAGGGGTCGTCGGAAACCTGCTGGGCGGGAACATGGCCGACCGGATCGGCCAGAGGAAGGTCATTCTGTTCGGCTTTTTCGGACTGACCGCTTTTTTCCCGATTTTGGTATGGGCCGAGACCGCCTGGGTTGCGTTGCTTCTGCTGGTCCTGATCGGTTTGACGCTTTTCGGCACTTACAGTCCCACGATTGTATTGGGCCAGAAGTACCTGCCCAACCGGGTCGGATTGTCATCGGGGGTTACCATCGGCATTGCCATTGCCATCGGGGGGGGCGCCGCGCCGATCATCGGGAAAATTGCGGACATTTACGGGATCCGTTATGCCCTGGCATCCATTGCGGTTATGCCGGTGCTGACCACGGCAATGGCCCTGACGCTGCCGGATTCCCCTAAAACGGATTAGAACGGGAAAAAAAAGACATGGCAGCTTCAACCGCAAGCTGCCATGTCTGCTATCATATGCACTTATTTATATTTAGCCCGGTACATCGACTCCCAGGTCGCATCCCAGGTTCGGGTCTTTATTTTCGCATTCAAAGTTCCGTTCGCGGGTATTGACGTGACCCCGCTCCAGTTCGGTTTCCGATTCGATATAATTATCAAGTCTTGTATTTTCCATAATAGCACCTCCTTATGATAATTCGGGTAGCGATTCATTCGAGGTTTCATTGGGAAATAAACTAAGCATCTATTTTGAAAAATCAACCCCGGGGACCCGGGGCTTCCCAGGGTGTCAAAACTGCTTTTATTGATTTTTCAGGTAGATATGATAGGGACTGGATGGAATGTTTTATTCATTTTATAAAATAACCTGATAGTATCGTGTCCCGGAAATAGCTTCAATTTCTATTCAGCGCTCATAAAGGGAAGCGGTCGTGTTTTGGAGAAGGCCGGCATGCGTTTCAGTTAGCAGGGCCTTGGCGGGTGTTCAGGATTCGAATCGGTTTATTAACAAAAACATTCGCCATTTTTTGCCGGGACGATTCGAATCCGGACACCAGGGCACAATACGGTTCATGCCGGCCGAACCCAAAAAATGACCGCGACTTTTATAAGTTATTTCCATGACGCAACAATAGAAAGTGCGAGTGACCTAATGACAGGCAGCTGTATCCGAAACCGGACAAACCGGCCTGATTTGGGGCCGCTGCATAAATTTCAAAGGAATCTTAATGCGGGTACGTCTAAAGGGTAAAGGATACCGGCCGGATGGATCACCTTACTGACATAGAACTGGTGGCGCTTTCACTGGAGGGGAATGCCCCGGCTTTCGAGCACCTTGTCAAACGGCATTACGGGACCGTCTTCCGGCTTTCTTATAAATGGTGCGGTCTTAAGGAAGATGCCGAAGACATCGCTCAGGAAGTATTCATAAAGCTTGCCCAAAAGCTGAAAACCTTCGGTCAAAAATCCTCCTTTAAAACCTGGATTTACCGGATCACCGTCAATACCGCCAAAGATTTCATCCGGAAATCAATTACCAAGCGCGGATATGAAAACGCCTATGTCATAGAGCAGGAAGATGCCAATCCCGGCCCGCCGGTGGGGCATCATCTTGAAGCAAAACGGCTGGTTAAAGCCCTGGGGCGGCTGCCCGAAAAACAGAAGGCGGCCGTCCTGCTGGTATTGAGCGAAGGGTTGAGCCACCAGGAGGCCGCCCGGGTGCTGAATTGCCCGGAGCGAACCGTTTCATGGCGCATTTTTCAGGCCAGGAAATCACTCAAGAAATATCTGGAGCATCCGATATGACGACGGACAACGATAAACTCAAAAACCTGCTCAAAGACCTGCCGGTCCCGGAACCATCCCCGGAGGCCCGTGAGCGGGCCGTGAAGGCGGCCATGGCGGAATTTAACCGCAGGGGGGCGGCGGACAAAAAAAATATCAAAGGATTTTCCTTTTGGGGGCGTCTAAAGAACAAAACCCTGAAAGGAGGTCCCATGATGACAAGAAAAATAACCTATTCCGTTGGTCTGGCGTTCAGCCTGCTTCTGGCCGTGATAGTCATGATGCCGAACTTTGTATCGTACCGGAAGGGGGCGACGGAGCAACCGCCGGTTAAAACAGTTCCGGCGGTTATCCCCCCCGGCCCGGCATTGGACGCCGGGCCGGTGATCAGGGAAAAGGCGCTTGCCGAGCATAAGTTCGATGCTGCGCCTGAAAGCGGCTATGGGCGGCAGCAACTGGAAATCGCCGCGGACTTTAACCGGCCGGCACCGGCGGCGACGGGCATGCCTAAACTGGCGCTGGAGTCCGCATCCGTTGAAAAGGATGCAGCTTTCAGACCGCCGGACCAGACTTACGCGGGGCGGGACCGGTTTGAAACCCTGACGCCGAATCCCGTCAAGGCTGCCCGGGAGGAGCCGGTTTCGACGTTTTCCATCGATGTGGATACAGCCGCTTACGCGTTTGTCAGAAGGGCCCTGAACAGCGGGGAGCTTCCCCAGAAAAACGCCGTGCGCATCGAAGAGCTGATCAATTATTTCAGTTACGATTACCCGCTGCCGGCGGATCGTTCGGTTCCGTTCAAGGCGACCGTCAACGTTTTTCCCACCCCGTGGAATCCGGCAACCCGGCTGCTTCATCTCGGCATCAAGGGGTATGACCTGGTCCCGACCGGCAAGCCGAAGGCCAACCTGGTTTTTCTGATTGATGTGTCCGGCTCCATGAACAGCCCGGACAAGCTGCCCCTTTTGAAAAACGCTTTCCGGATGCTGGTTGAAGCCCTGGAGGCCAAAGACAGCGTTGCCGTTGTGGTTTATGCCGGGGCCGCCGGAACGGTGCTGGAACCGACGCCGGTCAAAGAAAAGGGCAGGATCCTGGCCGTGCTCGATCGCCTGACGGCCGGCGGGTCCACGGCCGGGGGCGAAGGCATTCGCCAGGCGTATGCGCTGGCCGAGGCCAATTTCGATCCGAAGGGTGTCAACCGGGTGATCCTGGCAACCGATGGGGATTTTAACGTGGGCATCCGCGACCCCGAGGAATTAAAAGGATTTGTCGAACGCAAGCGCCAAACCGGTATTTATCTGACGGTGCTGGGTTTCGGCAGGGGAAACTACAACGACGCCCTGATGCAGAAGCTGGCCCAGAACGGCAACGGTGTCGCCGCCTATATCGACACCCTCAACGAAGCCCGCAAGGTCCTGGTGGATGAGGCCCAGGCCAGTCTTTTTGCGATCGCCAAGGACGTCAAAATCCAAATTGAATTCAACCCGGCCGTTGTGGCCGAGTACCGCCTGATCGGCTATGAGACCCGCTTGCTGCGGCGCGAAGATTTCAACAACGACCGCGTGGATGCCGGCGACATTGGGGCCGGTCACAGCGTCACCGCCCTGTACGAGATCACGCCCACCGGAAGCAGTGGACGACTGATCGACGATTTGCGCTATGGCAGC
Organism: Thermodesulfobacteriota bacterium; assembly: GCA_040757625.1. Lineage (GTDB taxonomy): Bacteria > Desulfobacterota > Desulfobacteria > Desulfobacterales > JARGFK01 > JARGFK01. The sequence continues at coordinate 14,794 of JBFLWU010000030.1, forward strand.
CGGCCTTCCCCCGGCGGGGATCGGACGGTTGAACAGAGCGGCGAGTATGCTTTTTTAAAGATCCGCTACAAGCTTCCCGCTGCCGAAGAGAGCCGTCTGATCACGACGCCCGTCAACCGGGAACGTGAGTACCGAACGCTGGACGAGGTTCCGGAAGACGCCCGCTTTGCAGCCGCTGTGGCCGCCTTCGGCCAGGTGTTGCGCGGCGATCCGCATGTGAAAAACTTCGGCTATGACGACGTCCTCAAACTGGCTGAAGCAGCGCGCGGAAAGGACCGCTTCGGTTATCGCGCCGAATTTCTGAACCTGGTTCGTCTGGCCAAAACCGCCCGGGCCATGGGGGATAGGTAGGGACCGGGGACCGACTGTCGTGTTAGGATTTGAGGTTTACGGCGTGCGGGTAATACGGGAAAGCATGCGGCAATAGGCGCAGCGCCGGCAAACGGCGAGGCGGCGACGGCTTGCTCCATAGAAATTTGTCATAAACCTCCCCGACCTTACTCATGTTTGGTTTTTTTGTGATGACTTCGAACGATATAAGCAGCGGGGATGCTGGAAAAAAATAGGGCGCGACGTTCCGGTATCGGCACGTTGCGCCCTTTTGTGTTTCAGGGGTAAGAACTTGATCTGAGCGAACGGATCAGTTTTTCAAAGATTTCGTTATAAGGGCGTCATTCATCAGTAAAATAATCACTGTACTGCTTTTTGAAATCCTTGTATTTTTCCAGCCAGTCCGGACCGAACTGGCTGTCGAAGAATTTTTTAAGTTTGCCGTACCAGCCGCGATACCGGATGTTGTTTTCATGGGCTTTCAGCAATTCGGCTACAAAAGTTGCGATTTCGGGCATTTTTTCCTTGGGGATATAAGCCTTGGCGCCGCCCTTGATGGATTTGACAAAGTTGTCCGGACTCAGGGCATGGGCCGTGAACATGATCGCGGGGATGCCGTTTTTATTGGCAATTTCAAGCAGGTCATATCCCTGGACGCCCATGATGTCCAGAACGGCGACATCGAACTTTTCCCGGGCCAAAAGCTTTTCGGCGCTTTCAAAGTCAGACGCCGTAACAATCCGGCACATGTCCAGCATTTCAGACAGCGATTCCAATACATCCGGCTCATCATCCACGATCAAGATCTTTTTACCGTTCAGAATATCCGTGGCGTTCATAATAATGGCTCCCCTTTGTTTTCAGCAGGTTTAAATGATCAGATCGGTTCCAAATATAACCTTTGGCTGGGAGATGTCAAGATGCAACAGGTTTTTGTGCCAATTTAACGGCAAAGCGATTTTTCCTGAAGGTCTGATGACAAGCGGAATCGGCAGGGGGAGGCTCCGGGCTGATATCGCGGGGATGCCGGATGTTCAGCCGAGTAATTTCTTTTTCCGCAAAAGCGGGCGCGGGTCGATCATATGCCGGGAAAACAGACCCGGCTTTAACTGAATGTTAAAAGCCATGGCCAAGAGTTCCGAAAAATGAAAAATCGGTATTTTCCGGGGGAGGGCATATCGGATTTCAAGGTTCAGATGGCACATGGCGCAAGCCGTAACGATGCACTCGGCGTTGGCTTCAAGCGCCCCCTGGATGATCCGGCTGACCATCGGTTCCACGACCGCAGGTTTGGAAGCCGACAAAAACGTGCCGCAGCAGCGTGAGGCATAGGGCCATTTCAGCGGGACGGCGCCGTAAGCCGACAGGAGCCGTTCCATCAAACCGTGGTAATTTTTTTGATGCCGTAATGCCGGCGGCTGGGCCAGCATGCAGCCGTAATATGGAACAAAGGTCAGTCCCGCCAGCGACCGCTGCTGTTCGGGGGCGGGTTTGCAGTCCATCAGTTCAAAAAAATGGACGATGTCAAGTTCCGTATCAACCGGCCGCTTCCACCGGCGCATAAAATCGCCGGCTGCGGCGCTGTCTGTTTTTAGTCGGTGGTGTGCCTCGCGCAGTCGCAGGCTGCAACTGGGGCAGGCTACCAGCAGCGGTCTTCCCTGGGGCGCCAAGGACAGATTGCGGCATGCCAGCTGAAAAGCGAGGTTCGCGTCAATGCAGTGGGCGGAAGAACTGCCGCAGCAGTTCCAGTCGCTAAGCTCCACCAGCCGATAGCCGAGATGATTGCAAACTTGTATCAGCGCCTGGTTGCTTTCCCGGGACGTGGTTGCCAGGGAACATCCCGGAAAGTAGGAAATGTCAATCAGTGGCGGGGTGTCCATCTTCAAGCCCTTTGCCTTGTGTAAGCAACTCATTCAGCAGGCCGGGGTCGGCTATCGTCGATGGCAGAAGATCGAGTTTGCGTTTGGCCAGCATTTTCAATCCGATATTCATATCTGAAAAAAAGTCCCACCGGCGCAACTTATAGAGCAGCATGATTTCGAGCTTATGGGTGCGGCCATGACGCTGAATGGAGTTTAGGACTTCTTGATGAAAATTCAGGATATCCGGTTCGGCGATGGGCACCTTTTTTTCAATAGCGATTTCACGCAGGGAGTTTATCACGGCCGCAATGTCGATGGCCATCGGGCAGGCAATGGTGCAGGTATTGCAGCCCAAGCACAGCCATATGTCCGAACTCTCCAGGACCTCTTTTTGCATTCCGAACTGTATCAGCCGAAAGATGCCGTTGGGACGATAGGTCATGGCGTGATTCACCGGGCAGCCGCCGGCACAACTCAGACAGTGCAGGCATCTCCTGAAATTATCGCCGCAGCGACGGATCACCTCGTCACAAAAATTTTTGCTTTTTTGGATACTTAGCACCATGGTTGGATCCTTTATGTTCATGTTGAATATAAACCACATTGTGGCATAAAGCAATCCCTGTAATTGACATAAGTCAAAATCGTTGAATTCCGAGGCAAAACATATTGTTTTCCGGCCGGATTCGTTCTATTTAATCAGGACAAAGATTTAAATGGGAAACGAAACGTGAATCCATTATGCCCGCCGGAAACATGTTCCGGTTTAGATGAGGTTATCCGGGGCGGCTGAAACGCTGCGGCGTTTCGACTGCTGCTATAGCGCGCAGAGGGAGGTCTTCCGTTGGATTTTAAACTGTGTGAAACCATTATTACCAATATGTCCAAGGTGATTGTGGGCAAATATGAGTCACTGGAGCTGCTGATGGCGGGGATGCTGGCGGACGGGCATGTGCTGCTGGAAGATGTTCCCGGCATCGGCAAAACGCTCATTGCCAAATCCCTTGCCAAAAGCATCGGCGGCAGATTCAAGCGGGTTCAATTTACCCCCGATCTGCTGCCGTCCGACATTACGGGGTTTAACGTATACAATCAGCAAACCGGCCGGTTTCAGTTTCAGTCGGGACCGGTGATGACGAATATTCTGCTGGCCGATGAAATCAATCGCACCATTCCCCGAACCCAGGCCAGCCTGCTGGAGAGCATGGAGGAGCGGCAGGTCACCGTTGACGGGCAGACCCTGCTTCTGCCGACGCCGTTTTTCGTGATCGCCACCCAGAATCCCATTGAGCTGGAAGGGACGTTTCCGCTGCCGGAAGCCCAGCTGGACCGTTTCCTGCTGAAGCTGCGACTGGGATATCCGGACCGGGCCGAAGAAATTGCAATCATGGAACGCTTTCAGGAAAAAGACCCCCTGCCCGAACTGAAAGCCGTGACCACCCCGGAGCAGTTTGCCGAACTGCAGCAGGCGCGGAAAAAAATAAGGGTGTCCGATGCACTGCGGCAGTATATCGCCGATCTCGTGGGGGCCACCCGGCGGCACGATGCGCTTCGGTTCGGCGCAAGCCCCCGCGGGGCTTTGGGGTTGATGCGGGCCGGCCAGGCACTGGCCGCCATCCGGGGCAGGGCATATGTTCTGCCGGACGATATCAAACAGCTGGCGGTCCCGGTTCTGTCGCACCGCCTGGTACTCAACGATGCCGAGCGGCTGAGGGGCGAAACACCGGAGCGGTTTGTGGAGCAGATTCTGGAGGCAACCCCGCTGCCCGCCCCGGTGGAGTGACCTGCAATGACCGCAGGAACCGAAGACAGGGTTTCTTCCGCCTATTCCCTGACGCTGATTCTGACACTGGTGGGGGTCGGGTTGTTTGTGGCCCTGCTGGCCCGGCAGTCATCGCTGACCTTTCTCTGCATTCTGGTTTTTACCACGGCTGCAGGCGCGAAAGCCTGGAGCCGCCTGAGTATTGCCAGGATCCAAGGCGACCTGAAGGTCGACAAGAAAAAAATGTTCCCGGACGAGACGCTGACCCTTCGCATCGGGGTCGCGAACAACAAGCTCTTGCCGGTATGGCTGCAGGTCCGGGTGGGTCTTAAAGGCGCGCTGCGGACCGCTGCCGGCGAAACGATCCTGAAAAAAGACAGCGGCCTGCTGTGGTACCAGCAGGTAAGCTTTGACTGGGAGCTGACGGCGCTAAAGAGAGGGGTGCACCGCATCGGTCCGGTGACACATGAGGTCGGAGACCTCCTGGGATTTTATCCAAAAACCAAACAGACGCCCGATTTTCATGATGTGATTGTTTACCCCCGCCTGGTGCAGTTGAACCCGGTGAGGTTTCCGCGGCGCGATTTTTTCGGCATTCCCGGCGTACGCAGCCCCATCGAGGACCCCATTTACATCCACGGCACCCGTGATTATCAGTACCGCCGACCGGCCCGCCACATCCACTGGAAAGCCAGTGCCAGGCACAACCGCCTGATGGAGAAGGTCTGTGAACCCGCCGAGCAGGAGAAAGTTCTGCTGCTGGTTCGCAGCGATTGCTTCAGCGAAGATCCGACCGGGAGCGCCTTTGAAAATTCTCTGGAAGTGGCCGCATCTCTTGCCGTAGAACTCGACCGCATGCGCTTTGCGGTGGGGCTGGCCACAAACGGCCGGTTAACGGGCGGCGGCAGGACCGCGTTGAAGATATCCCGAAGCCCCGGTCAGCTTTCAGATATTCTGGAGACAATGGCCAGGCTGGAACCTGATCCCGCCGGCGACATGGTGGAGATTCTGCAACGCGGCTGGGTCCTGCCATGGGGTGTCACCGGCGTCTGTTTTACCTACCGGCTCGATGCCGGGAGCCTGGCGCTGAATCAGTACTTTAAACACCACAACATACCGATGGTGATGATCGTCTGCGACCGCAACGCCGGCCTAACATCAGCGGAAACCAAGGCCAGCCGGAAAATCTACCGCCTGGATGATCTCCGGACGAAAGGACCGGCTGCCGGATGAAACGCATGCCCGCCGATACCGTCTTATGGACGTCCGCAGCCGGAATGGAAATGAGCTGGGTTTACGCCTGGGCCGCATTCATTATGGATGCCGTCATCCAAAGGCCGTATCCACTGCCGGAGGCCGTTGCCATATTTGGGCTGGCAGCGCTGACGACATCTTTTACCAGGGATCGCGGCTGGCGGATCATACAGATATTGTTGATCCACGGCGCCGGATTGACGGCCTTTGCTTTCCGGGGCGTTTATGCGTTGTGGTACCGGGCCGAGGCCTTCTGGGAAACGGCCTGGCTGGCGGATTTTTTCGGCGGGGTGCGGGACCCTAACACCTGGTTCACGCTGGCTGTCTATTGGGCCTGGACGATTGTTTTCTGGATTTGCGGGGTGCGATATGCCCGGCGTCCAACAACCTATCCGGAAATATCCGTCCGTTTTGATAAAGGGCTTTCCTGGCTTTTTGTGCTCCTGTTTGTGAAATTGTTTATGCGAATCCAGGTGGGAGTCCAATCGGCCGAAACCGTTTCCGAGGCGCTGATTTTCCCGTTTTTCGTTTTCGGGCTGCCGGCCGTGGCCTTGGCCCGCAACCGCAGCGGCGGTCAAAAAGACTTTATGACCGGCTACCGCGGCATCGGATTGATGATCAGTTTCAGCGCCGCCGTTCTTTTTTGCGGAACAGGGATTGTGCTGCTCTTTCTGCCGTACCTGCGGGCCGCATCGGAAGTGGGCTATGAGGTGCTGAAGACATCCGGGAGATTTCTCGGTCCCGTTCTGATAAAAATTCTGATATTCATATTAGGGCATAAGTCCGATCGTTCCGCCGTATCGGAGATCGCGCCAAAGCAAAATCCGGCAGAGAAATTGCCGGAGAGTGCGCCGACCTGGTGGACGGAGCTTTTTTTTAATACCTGTATATGGATTTTCTGGGTGCTGCTGGGACTGCTGGTGGCTTTCCTGCTCGGCATCGGGGCATGGTATTTGTGGCGCTGGCTTTTTTCAAGAACCCAGAAAACAGCGCGTGACGGCGGCGGGACCAATCGCTTTTTAGGCTGGATGGAATGCTGGATTGCATATCTGCGGCGGGTTTATGAAAGAATGTTCGGGCGCAACCGGGGGCACGAAACCCTCCGCCTGTACGGCGCCCTTATAAGTTGGGGGAAGCGCAGCGGCTGTGCGAACCGTAAGAGCGAAACGCCGCTGGAATACGGGCGGCGCTTGAAAGAGCAATTTCAAACGGTTTCCGCGGAAATCGACCTGATCATAGCCACCTTCAACCTGCATGTTTACGGGGAGGTTTCTTGCGATGAAGCGGGCAGGGTCCGGGCGCGGCAGGCACTGAGGCGGTTGCAGCACCCGGAACTGTGGCCGAAGCGGTTTAAGCTGTGGTTTTTAAGGAGCGGGTAGGGGGTGCGGGTTATGCATTGCGGGTAAGGGATGCGGATTAAACGGGAATCTAAGGAGCAAGTCTTGTCGAGACGGCCGGCAGGAGGCGGTTGACACGATGCTCGGTTCAATCTTCGCGGTCTTGGCAGCGGTTTTTTTTGCAGGCAATACGATTTTAATCCGGCGGGCGGTTTTGAGGGTATCCGACGCGAGCCTGGGCACCCTGGTCAGCGTGCCCATGGGGGTGCCCCTGTTTTTTATCGCCGTGATCGTCACCGGAAAAATCGGAGACCTTTTCCGGTTCAGCTGGCAGGAAACCGTCTGGCTGTCACTGGCCGGCATTCTTCATTATGTCGTGGGGCGATCGCTGAATTACGGCTGCGTGCAGCTGGTCGGCGCCAACATCGCCGGCACTCTGCGCCGAACCAATATCCTGGTGTCGGTGGCGCTGGGCGTCGCACTGCTCGGAGAACCGTTGTCATGGAAACTGGCCGCCGGGGTGGCATTAATCCTTACCGGCATCACCCTGACCGGCTTGAGCCCCCAGGCGTTTCGAGGCGCTGATGGAAAAATCGCCCGCATTCCATTCAAGGCGGTTTTATTCGGGTTCGGCTGCGGCCTGGCATGGGGCATCTCGCCCATCTTCGTCAAGCTGGGGCTCGAGGGGACAGGTGCGGCGATTCCCGGCGCCTTCATCTCATTTTTAGCCGCCACCGTATCCCTGGGAATCACGCTGATCGGCCGACGGAGAAGGACCGACGTCGACCAGCTGACGCCGATGACCGCCGGAATGTTTTTCGGCGCCGGAATTTTCAGCTTCAGCGCCAATCTGGTCCGTTATCTGGCCTTAAGTCTGGCGCCGGCCAGCGTGGTGACGCCGCTGGCTTCGACCGAACCGGTCTTCGTGATGATTTTTTCATTCATCTTTAACCGGCAGCTGGAAATTTTCAGCCGGCCGGTCATTATCGGATCCCTCCTCGTGATGGCGGGCACAATTCTCCTGCTTTAGCCGGTATATTCAATGACCAGAATGCTGAGGTCGTCATCCGGCTTTTTCCCCTTGCCGAATTTTTTGACGGAATTGTAAATGGCGTTCGCCAGGGCTGGGGCCGTTTCACCCTTATGGACCTTAAGGATTTTGTAAAACCGGTTTTTGCCATAGTGGTCCTCGACTGGATTGGAAATTTCCAGAATGCCGTCGGTGTACAGAACCACCCGGTCGCCCCGCTGCAGTTGCCTGCGGGCCTGGCCGAACGGGGCGTTCCGGCTCAGCCCGATGACGGGGCCGTGCCGGTCCAGAATTTCCAGGGTCCGGTCATTTCGCAGCAGGACCGGCGGCGGATGCCCGGCGCAGCTGTAGGTGAGGCAGCCGTCAAACAGATCGATGGTCATATAGATGATGGTAAAATAGCTGTCAAAGCGTTCGAACGGGAAGGCCCTGTTGATGCTGTTCAGCACGTGTTCCGGTGGGACCAGGCCGTCATCGTCGGCCAGGATTCGGATATTCTGGAGAAACTGGGATACGGCCACGGATATCAGTGCTGCGGAAACCCCATGCCCGCAGACATCCAGCATATAAAATCCGATATGTTTTTCATCCGGGTAATGAATGTTAAAGATGTCCCCGCCGATTCGCTCGCAGGGTTCAAATTTCCAGGCGACATGGATGTTGGGGATGCGGGGCGAGCTTTCGGGCAAAAGGCTCTTCTGAATTCCGGCGGCGGCCTTCAGGTCCAGATCGAGCAGATTCTGCTTTTGCTGGAGCACGATTTTTTGCTTTTCGATATCGGTGATATCATAGATAATGACCAGGGTCATCCGGCGGCCCTGAAAATCAATATGGCGGGTGCTGAACTCAAGATATTTTTCAGTCGGTACGCCGTTGATATAAAATATGCGTTCCAGCCTGACATTGTCGACGGGAACTTTCTGGGTCATGGTTTTGACAATTGACTGGCGCAGGATACAGGCCGCGCACCTGGAGCTTTTCCCGCAGGGCCGGTTTTCGTTTACCGAGTTGATGCAGCCCGTGATGGCGCCGAATGATTTTTCCGCCACTCGCAGATCGGACGGATCGAAAAGTTTCAAAAAGAAACTGTTGAACTGGTAAATCTGGAGATTTTCATCGGCAATCAGTACGGCAGAGTTGATATTGTCCAGCAGCAGGTTTAAAAACGCGTTGGATTCTCTAAGATCTTTTAGCGATGATTTCATCTGAAGAAAACTCCGCATGAATAACAGTAACGGTTTGAGTTCCGGCCGCAGTCCTCTTATTGCACCTTACTATTTGCTGTTTCTAAAGGATGCCTTGACTTAAGTCAACTTGTTGTGTTTCGAAAAAATTCCAAGGCCGTGCCCCGGGCATGTCTTAACATTTTCTTTAATGATGATGCGGCAAAGCGGGTGTGTTTTGGATTGAGCCGTCATCGAACGATGAGGGGTATTGGATTCAGGCGGGGGCATGCAGGAGCCGCACCTGCGGGAACGGCTGCGTGTCGTCCAAGTCAAGCACGACATAGCGAAAGACCGGCGCCGGCCCGCCTCCCTGACCGGGATTCAGGCACAGCGACTCCCCGATCCGGGTGAAAATTGAACCGGAGCAGAACGGCGCTTCATGGATGTGCCCGTGCAGCGAAAGCGGAAGTTGTCCTTTTGCCGTCCATTTTTCGATAAAACGCCGGACGGCGCGGCTGCCCACGTGAAGACCGTTTTCCAAAACATCCAGCGGGGTGTTGTGGGGCGGGCTGTGGGATACGAAGATAAACGGTCTGTCGATCACTTCCGACAGCCGGTCAAGGTCGTATTCAATGGTATCGTCGCCGATAAGATCCAGCCGTTTTGTTTCGATGCGCCCGCTGCGGGAGCCATAACCTTCCAGCAGGATGGCGTTGCCCGGCTCATAGGGGATTTTGCCGGTGTCCGGTTTTTCCCAGTCCTTTCTGACAAAGGGCGTGGGCGGCACATTCATGTAACCGACAATGTCCGTCCGCGTGGTCAGGCGGAGCTTGCGCCGGTGCAGTAGGTGAAACAGCCCGCCGTCATGGGCTTCGAGAATCCGCCTGGCGCCCCGCAGGTCGTCGTTGCCAAGGTCCAGGTAGACGGCGCATTCAACTGCTTCCCTGAAGGCCTTCAAGCGGGGGATGAAGTCGGTTTCAAGGTAGCCGGCCTGGGCCTCCAGCAGCCTTTCCGGAGAGGGCCTCGGCCGAAAGTGGGGAATCAGGTCTCCGCCGATGATGAGACACTCTACACGCTGTTTTGCCGCTATTTCGCAAGCGGTGTCGAGATGCCGGCGGGCGACGTGGATGTCGGCTGTAAACAATATTTTCATTCTGTTTTATTTGAAACTACCCTGTCCCGTATGTTTCACGAATCGCATTCGTTCAAGTACAAATAGAAATTACATTAAATTCAATCAGGTTCAGGCGCAAGCGCTAAAACCAAAAAAGAGTCGGGGACTGATGCCCGGAATATTATTTTATTGATTAATCAAATAGATATGATAGATTAAATCAAAAAGAAACAACTGACCCAAACAGAAGGAAAACGATTCTGGAAGAAAAAACTCCGAAAGAAAAAAATTTAGAACCGGAAGCCGGGGAAAAGCCTGCTGGTCCCGGGCGCAAACGACGTTCCCGATCGAGGCATGCTGCCCGCCGCAAAGGCGCGCAACAGCCGGAAACTGCGAATATCCCGGCGGCACCCGTTGACAGGGCGCCCGATGATAACTGGGAAATATCGTGCTTCGCGGTGCCGGCGGCTGAAGGCAAGACCCGCTTTCATGATTTTAACCTCACCGTGCCGCTGATGCATGCCATCTGTGATCTCGGTTTTCAGTATTGCACCCCCATCCAGGCGGAGATACTTCCCGGCAGCCTGGCCGGGCGGGATGCCACCGGGCGGGCCCAGACCGGTACGGGTAAAACAGCGGCGTTCCTGATTACCGTCATTACCCGGATGTTCCTCAGTCCCGGCGCCGGGAAACGCGCAGCGGGGATTCCCCGGGTCCTGATCCTGGCGCCGACCCGTGAACTGGTGCTTCAGATATCCGCCGAAGCCCGTGATCTTTCCAAGTATTGCGATCTGAAAATCATTTCCGTGTTCGGCGGCATGGATTACGAAAAGCAGCGAAAGCAGCTCAACGCCGGACCGGTGGATATCATCGTTGCCACCCCGGGAAGACTGCTCGACTTTCAGGGGCGACGGGACATCAACCTGAAACAGATCGAGGTGCTGATCATCGATGAGGCCGACCGGATGCTTGATATGGGATTTATTCCGGATGTCCGCAAAATCATCAACAGCACGCCGGCCAAAACAAAACGCCAGACGCTTCTCTTCAGCGCCACGCTTACCGGGGAGGTCGCCCGCTTTGCCTCCCAATGGACCCACAACCCGGTGACCGTCGAAATAGAACCGGAGCAGGTGGCGGTGGAAACGGTGGATCAGATCGTCTATAACGTGACCAGCGACGAAAAGTTCGCGCTGCTGTTCAACTTCATCCACCGGCAGAACCTGGACCGGGTGCTGGTTTTCTGCAACCGGCGCGACGAGGTGCGGCGGCTGGCGGAAAGGCTGACTCGCTGCGGCATCAACTGCGCGGAGCTGTCAGGGGAAGTTTCCCAGAAAAAAAGGATTCAGCGGCTGAATGAATTCAAGTCCGGAAAAATCAGGGTTCTGGTGGCGACCGATGTGGCCGGGCGCGGACTTCATATCGAGGGGATGGATCATGTCATCAATTTTACGCTGCCGCGTGATCCGGAAGATTACGTGCACCGGATCGGGCGGACCGGACGGGCCGGCGCGACGGGGACCTCGGTAAGTTTTGCTGATGAACGGGACGCTTTTTACCTTCCCCCCATCGAGGCCTTTATCGGCCGGGGGCTGAGCTGCATTGAGCCGATGGAAGAATGGCTCAGTCTGCCGGAATCCGTTCTTTCCATAGAGCGAACCAGGCCCAGCCGCAGAAGAAGCGCCGCGCCTGTCGCGCAGTCGGAGTCGCAAACACGCGCCCGCAAAAAGAAAAGACGCCCTCACCGCCGACAGTCAAATTAAAAACCCATATTTAACATCTGCTTGGCGGGGTAGCGCGTTCCCCAGGCAGCACCCGTGCAAAAGGCTGCGCTCAGCAGCTCAAGTTCGGCGGGTTTCAATTCAACGTCCAGCGCTGCGATATTCTCTTCGAGGTGGGCCCGATTCCGGGTTCCCGGGATGGGTACCAGGTCAAAGCCGCGGGAAAGGATCCAGGCCAGGGCGATCTGTACCGGCCGGCATCTTTTTTTTTCAGCAAGCCTTTCAAGCGGTTCCAGCAGAGCGACATTCCGCTTGAGATTTTCTTTCTGGAAGCGGGGATGCTGGTGCCGTCGATCCGTGGCAGGCAGGTTTTGTGGACTTTTAACGGCGGCGCTCAGAAAACCCCGTCCCAGGGGTGCATAGGCGACATAGGTGATGCCGAGCTCGCTGCAGAGGGGCAGCAGTTCCTTTTCAGGCTCCCGCGTCCATAGTGAATATTCCGATTCAAGGGCCGTGATGGGGTGGACCGCATGAGCCCTGCGAATGATGTCGGGTTTAGCTTCCGACAGCCCGAGATAGCGGACCTTGCCCTGTTCCACCAGCCTGGCCATGGCGGCGACGGTCTCTTCAATGGGCACCTGGGGGTCCACCCGATGCAGGTAATACAGGTCGATGGTTTCGCGCCCCAGGCGTTTCAGGCTGGCCTCGCAGGCCCTGGGAACGTACTCGGGTCTGGCGTTGAAACCCAACCGCTCCCCCCCGGGGCCGCGCATGTTTCCGAATTTGGTGGCTATCACGACGGAATCGCCAAGGCCCATTAAGGCGGCCGCCAGCAGGGTCTCGTTATGGCCGTTGCCGTAAGCATCCGAAGTGTCGAAGAAGTTGATCCCCCGCTCAACGGCAAGCCGGATGGCGGCCGTTGATTCCGCATCGCTTTGGGGACTGTAATTTTGCGACATCCCGGAACAGCCCAGGCCCAAGACCGAAACATGCAGATCGCTGTTTCCCAGAACGGTGTAGCGCATGGATCCTTCCTTGGTAAAGCGTTTTTCAAAACAGCATCCCTTGTTCAAACGGACAAGATTCCGCTAAAGGGGGGCTGGAACAACGAACCCATGAACGGTTGATCATAAATGATTAACCGCTTCCTTTTCAAGGGGAAAGCGGCCCAGGATCAAACAATGGAACCTGACAGGGGGTGTGACGCCGGTGTCGAAGCGCTAAAAATCAACAGCAGGGCCTACAGCATTTTTTTATTGATTTCGTACGTAAAGTGGCATATATCCTTGCACCCTCTCCAATGGATCCAACCGCCATTTCCGGCTGCCTGGTTGACAGGCAACCTTCCTTCTCGGCTTGCTGGAGAGTCCTTCGGTAGCCATCGCTATCATGAAGGCAGGCCTTCTGCCCGGGCTAAGGGCAATGGAACAACACCCCTATAACAGAGGAGTAAAACGAAAATGAGCTGGAAATTTTGGGAGAAAAAACAGGAAGGAGCCGCCCCTGAAGGGGCTGAAGTGGTCAAATACCCCGGCCCCAAACGAATCCATGAATCGGTCGGCAGGTATTTAGTGGTGCGGCTGCAGGCTGACCCTGACTGGGTGTGGAGCCTGAAAGAAGTCGAGCGTCAGCGGCCTGAATCTAAAAGCGCTTTTGACGTCCGGGTTTATGATGAAAGACAGACGGCAGCGAAAAACGTAACCATTAAAAATTATACCACATTGGATGCTCATCCCGACCTGATCCTTTACGAAGGCTGGTTTGACAAGAAATCCATGAAAGTTCAGATCGAGGATAGAAAAGCGCCTCCGCGCGCGGCCTAATACTATCTTTCGAACGATTCCCCAAAGCGGGCGCTTTTCAAATATCTCCTGCTTTCAGCAGGGCAGAGGGATTGGCCGCTTTAATGCTCAAAAGCCGATGATGTCAGTTAATCATACTGATTTCATTGGCTTTTTTGTTGTAAAATCGCCGGAATAATGTTAATTGCCATGGCAATGAACCGATATTCCAAAATTGTCCGCTGGACATTTGGCGCAGCCGCACTGGTTACCGTCATCCTGGTCATGTTTATCCTGATTGCTCCCCGCCTGATAGACATCGAATCCGTCCGGGAAACGCTGGCTGCCACCCTGTCTCAAAAGGTCGGCGGCGAGCTGCAATTTCAACAAATCCGCCTGTCGATCCTGCCCCGACCGCATGTGGCGGTCATCGATGGCCGGCTGTCGGTTCCGGGTACATTTCAGGCCGCCTGGAAATCCCTGGAGGTCTCGGCGCGGCTGCTGCCGCTTTTTATCGGCAAAATAGACATCGGCACCGTTTCAGTAGTACACCCCGAGATCAGCCTGGCCGTCGCGCCGAAGGCCGCAGAAGCGGTCGATGGCCGGCAGATATCGATTTCGGCAATCGTTGCCGAAAAAATGAGCCTTCTGGCGGCGGTTGCCGCCGCCGCCGGCAAAGATCCGGTGGTGATCATTAAAAACGGGCGACTGAACCTGCGCGACACGGACCGTTTTGAACTGGTTTTCAGCGATATGAACGGACGGATGGACATGCCGCCGGGACGCGTTCAAATCAACCTGAAAACCCGGACGGATTTTTGTGAAAAAATTGAACTGCAGGCGGAAATCGACCTTGAAACCCACGGCAGCCGGGGCCGGATCAATCTGGACCGGTTTCGACTGCAGCAACTGCCGCCGAATCTTTTGACGAACCTGGCCCCCTGGATCGGGGAGTCCCTGGTCAATCTGAACCTGGATTTCAAGGCAGACGGCGCAAACAAAGTTGAAGTGCTGGCAGAGGGCTCACTGCCGCAGCTGACGGTTCTGCAGGGGGGCAAATCAGCAACGCTGCGGGCGGTGTCCTTCAAAGTGCGCGCCCAACAGGAAGACCGACGCCTTGCGGTGTTTTTAACCAAGTGCGTCCTGGCGCACCCCGGCTTGTCCCTGACCGGAAAGTTTCTGGGCGATCAGAAAACCGGGCGGCTGGAGATGGAAGTCAGGGCGGCTGACGTGGATCTGCCGTCGACCCGCCAGACCTTACTGGCGCTGGCCGGAGAGACAGCGGCGGTCAAAGCGGTCTTCGATATCGTCAGGGACGGCAGGGTGGCTGATCTCAGTATCCGTTCACGCGGCGATTCATTCGAAGAACTCGGCAAACTGGAAAATATAACTCTCGCCGGCAGCCTTTCCCAGGGGAACATCATGATTCCCGGGATTCATTTAGATGCGGTTGAGGTCAACGCCCAGGTAAAGATTCTAAAGGGCGTGCTGACTGCCGAAGGAATCAGGGCCCGTTATGACAATACCGTCGTTAAGGACGGAGGCCTGCGCCTGGGGCTCGCGGGGAAAGCCGCGCCTTTTCATCTGGATATCGGGTTAAACGCCGATCTTGTTAAGGTCCCGCCGGTTCTGAAACAAATACTGAAGGACAGGCGCGTGTTGCGGGAAATCGATCGTCTGACCGTCATCAGCGGCCGGGCCGGCGGGCGCCTGATCCTTGGGGAGACCTTGCAAGACATCACTGCTACCGTGAAGGTTGCAGACTTTACCCTGGCGGCCCGTGTGGACCCGATACCCGCGGCGCTGATCATCAAAGGGAGCGACCTTCTCTACAGCAATGGCGCCATGACAATCGAGCGGTTGGAGGGCAAACTCAAAAGTTCACGCTTTAACATCGGCCCCGTCCGGCTGGACTGGCGGCTGAAGCCGCTGGTCGACATTCAGGCCGGCAGCGCCGAACTGCAGCTAAGTGAAATTCATACCAGCTTGTCCGCCTTTGCCTCCCTGAAGAGCACCCTGCAAAACATCGCATCCATAAACGGCACTGTCGCCCTTTCCCGTCTGCGGGTGACGGGTCCGCTGGTTGAGCCGGCCCAGTGGGATTTTCAGGCAGACGCAAGCGCCCGGAATGTTCAGGTAACATCGGAGCGGCTGCCGGCCCCTTTGTCGGTGCGCCGCGCCGGAATCAAGGCCACCCCGCAGATGCTCACCATTTCAGAGGCGGAAACCGCGATGCTGGATGCCGTCCTGACGGTGTCCGCCCGGCTGGAGGAGTACCGCGAAGGACTCCAAACGGCGGACCTGAAGTTCGGGGGGACGGTCGGTGCGAAGGCAAACGGGTGGCTGCAGCAAAGAACCAAAATACCGTCGCACCTGGTCATTCACCCCCCGCTCATTTTCTCTAACGCTTGGCTGGCATGGCGACGCAACGGCTTCGCGGCATTTTCGGGCGACCTGACCATCCATAACGACCTGAAAGTTTCCACCGATGTAGCCCTCGAACCCGGTCAAATACACATCAAAAAATTTGTTGTACAGGATAAGGATTCAACCGCCGCTTTTACGTTCAACCTGAGCAAGGACAAAGTCGATTTCGGCTTTAAAGGGGACCTTCATAGGACAACGCTGGATAAGCTGCTGGCGGACAATCGGGCGCTGGAGGGCTGGATCAGGGGAGATCTCCAACTGACATATGCCATCGGCCGGCCCTGGGACACCCGATTTGAAGGGACGCTGTCCGCCAAGGATCTGGTTTTTTTAGAGCGGCTGGGCATTCCGTTAAAGGCAAAAAGCATTGCCGTTGCAGGTATCAAGGGGAAATTCGATATTGCCGCGGACATGGTTTTTGAGGAGGATCAAGCGGTCAAGCTGACGGGGCAGGTGGATCATTCTCCGCAAGGGATCCGGTTCAAAGCGGAAATGACCTCAAACGGGATCGTGCTGGACAATCTGGTTAAAGCGCTGGCGAATAAAACTGAAAAAGAAAACGGCGCCGCCAAGGATCCATTCTGGGAATTTCCGATAGAGGGGGATGTAAAACTCGATTCCGCTTATGTCACTTATGGTCAATACACTTGGCGCCCCTTGCGCGCGGACCTTTCATTGAAGCCCGATCGAATCGACATTGCGGTCAGCGAAGCGGTGCTGTGCGGCATCTCAACGCCCGGAACCATCACCTTTCTGCCGCGCGAAATCCAGGTTGATTTAAAGCCCGCCGCCCTGGATCAGGAAATAAAACCCAGTGTTACCTGCCTGCTGGATAAGGATGCAAAAGTTGATGGCCGCTTTAACCTGAGCGGCGGAATCTCCAGCCGGGGATACGGCCGGGAGCTCCAGCAGGCGCTTACAGGCTCTCTGGAATACCAGACAGGTAAAGGGCGTATCTATGCCGGCAATACGTTCCGAACCATTCGGGAGATATTGGCGGTGCTGAATGTTACGGAGATCTTCCGGGGCAAACTGCCCGAGGTCAGCAAGGAGGGCTTCGGCTTTAATTCCATGAAGGCCAGGCTGATGATCCGGGAGAATACAATTGTTCTGGAGGAAGGTGCGATCGACGGTTTGACAATGACCATGGCCGCTAAAGGCGTTTTGAATCTGACGGATCTGCGGGTGGATATGACCGTTCTGGTGGCGCCGTTTAAAACAGTGGATGCGATTGTAAATATGATTCCGATCGTGGGCAATATTTTAGGCGGCTCGCTTATTTCGGTTCCGGTGAGCGTCAAAGGGGATCTGCAGAATCCTGAAGTCACCATTCTGCCGCCGGCCGCCATAGGGGAGGGGCTGCTGGGGATCATGAAACGGACCCTGGAGCTTCCGGTCAAGGTGATTCAACCGCTGATTCCGGAACAAACGAAATAGTTTTTCGCATTGTTGCGGGACATAGTCCCGATCAGGGATGCTTTCCGGGTCAGCCCAGAACAGAACGTTGGGTTTGGATTTTATTCAGTGCGAGGCAATATGTGCGGCAGGTTTGCCCAGTACAGTGGGATAGACAGGCTGAAACAATCCTTTCAGCTCCATGAAATTACCTGCGACGTCGCTCCCAGCTACAACATCGCTCCGCTGCAGCCGGTCCTGGCGGTTATCCGGCACGAGGGCAACCGCTTGGGCCGGCTTCATTGGGGCCTGGTTCCCGCCTGGGCCAAGGACAAGACCCCGGCCGCAAAACTCATCAATGCCCGGGCCGAGACCCTGGCGGACAAGCCCAGCTTTCGCAGTGTCTTCAAGCGGCGCCGCTGCCTGATTCTGGCGGACGGCTTTTATGAATGGAAGGCCGAGGGCCCGCAAAAACAGCCCTGGTATTTTACCCTCTCTTCAGGCGGGCCGTTTGCCTTTGCGGGATTGTGGGACACCTGGAAGCGGGAAGAAGACGCCCCCTATCACTCCTGCACGATCATCACCACCGCCGCGGACGAATCGGTCCGGCCGGTGCACTCCCGCATGCCGGTGATCCTGACCCCCGCAGTTCATGCCGAATGGCTGGACCCGCAAAACCAGGATACTGTCCGATTAAACGCGATCCTCAGCGAAGGACTGATCCACGGGCTGAAACGTTATCCGGTTTCCAAACGGGTGAACGCGGTTCGCAACAATGACCCTGCCTGCATCGAGCCGCTGACAGGAAAATGAAAAACCGGGGCCGCTGCCGCTGGCTGTGCCGGCCCTATCGCCACGCGCCATACGTCGGATTGTTTCTTGCAATGTTTGATTGCCAGTCCAAATCACTCAGCCGGGTTCGTTGAAATCATCCTGTTGGATGTCAGACAAATCATCGATTTTACACCCGGCTGATATCCTGACAAATGATGCGTTATTTGATACTATAAATTTTTCTTATCTCCGATTCCTCTATGCGCGATGCTCGCAACCCGCACCATCAATAATTATTTGGTGGGCCGAGCGAACAGTCTGAATTGACAAAAACTCTACGAAAAAACAGTGATGATTTTAGGTTTTAACGCACAATTTTTACCGTGAGAATGGGCCCGAAAAAATATTTTTTGCAGATCGCAACTGCAACCAAACCACCGATAAGCGAATACTATACGTAACAAATGTTTTTTTAAAAATCAGTAGTAGCTCTGCAATCCGGGCTTTATGCGCTCAAGCTCTTCAATTTCGGCCGGACCGTCATGATCATCCGCAGCCGGATCAGTTCGCCGCAGTATGAATCGCTTGACAAACCCGTGCGCGGCTTCCCCCTGCAATTTTCTGTCGAGCAGAGTCCCCACTTTTTCAATGTAAACCGTTTTTCTGGAATTCAGCCGTATTTCCCGGAATGCATTGCGATAGGAAACGGACGGGCGCAGATGGGGTTCAAAATAGCTGACCAATAGGGGCGTTGCAGTAAAATCCAAATGTTGCCACAAGGATTCGTGAAAGTCGAGGCGGGTGTGCGCGTTTGTCAAATTCCAAAGATTGTTTGGCGCGCCGCCGGATTCAAACCTTTCTGCCGCCGCGGTCAGCTCCGTCGCGGCTCCCTTTACGGAAAGCGTCCGGATCATGCCGGCTGCGGTAACAGTCTCCCAGGGCTTCAGGAAAAAAGGCGCGATGCGCCCCCGGATGCCCGCTCCCTGATGCCGGTGCTTGAATACAAATGAGCAGTAGTTGATGGGCAGGGCAATGCTGTTCTCATAAACGAATCGAATCAACCTCAGGGCGCAGAGCTCGGATTCAAGAACGGTCACCTTCGGGCCGTGAAGAAAGGTATAGCCCCGGTGGAGAAGGCGCTCCCGGTTGTAAGGGGTGCAGCGGAGCTGGTGGAGGTTGAGATGCGACACTCCCACCCCATGAATTTCCACGATGACTTTCTTTAATAAGGCTTCATCTTCGGGAATGGCGGGTATTTCAACCGTGACCGTCGGGATGGCGTCGACGGCGATCTTAACTTTATCCAATTGATAACGGCAGGCGCTGAGATCAAAACGGATTTCATCAAGCCCGGCCACTTTCAGCCTGCTCAGTTTTTCCCGATCCGCCAATATCCCGTTGGTATAGAGCCAGAGATAGATGTCGTTGCCAAAAGCTTTTTTTATTTCCGAGACGTAGCGAAAGGTTCTGTCAAAAGTCAGCAGCGGTTCGCCGCCGCTGATGCTGACCCCCCTGAATTTGAAAAGCCTGATGTAATCGATATAATCTTTGGGGGAGGCAAAAGGGATGCCGTGGGTCATGGGTTCGGACTTCGAGGGCTGCTCGGTCGGGCAATAAAAGCAGCGGGCATTGCAGATGCCGTTGATGAAAAGACAGGACCATTGTCCTTCGCCGCACAGCCGACAGCCGTTTGACAGGTTTTTACAATCCAGCTTGGTCCGGCTAAAGCCCCAGGTGGCCCTGCCGGCCAGAGAGTCGATAATCTCGGCCCTTTTTTTTTCAGCTTCCCCGGCCTGCGCGGCGCCGGCAAACGTCATCGTTTCATAAGCGTCGCCGTATTCCCGTCGGTTGGCTTCAATATTTTTCTGTCGATTCGATTCCATCCTACAACCCCTTCCGGCTGCGAAATGACCGGATTTCAGCTTCCGGGCTGAACACAATAAAAGTTCGATTCTATTCAACCCTGAAAAACGATTCGTCAAACTCCGGCTTGTTTTCATAGCGGCGCATGTACAGCCCCGGCATTTGTTCCAGGTTCTCAAAGATGCCGGGATCCACCGGGATGCCGGCCTGGTGCAGGGCGTTGACAATGGCCATGGGCCGGGGCGGGCAGCCCTTGACGGCGATCATTTCATTGATGTCGGGGTGGTCTTTATTGGCCGTGTAGATGCATTTGCCGATCAGGACGGTTTTCTTGCGGCCGGGGGTCGGCCCCATGACCTTTCCGGTAAGAATTTCCACATCGTCCCAGGGAGTTCCTTTCCAGGCAAAGGCGATGGAGCCAAGGATGGCGCCGTTTACAATGGAGCAGTAGGTGCACATGGTCAGATCGTACTTTTTGTAGGAAAGCCCCTTGATGCCCATTTTGTGCATGGGAACCGGCAGGCTGCCGTCATCGGTATAGGGGAAATTGTATTCATGGCGCCGGGTGACGGCGGCAAGCGCTTCGCCGGCAATTTCGATATCGGAAAGATCGAGGGGGCGCCGGCGAAGGCCGGCGGCATGGACCAGATAGGGGACCTGGTCCGGTTGATATCCCAGCACCCTGGCCCCCACGCAGTCGGCGGCGAAAACGTCGTTGGATGCAATCAGGATGTTGCCGCGGTGGACGCGGCCGTCAAAGCCGGGGCCGCGTTCGGTGGTATAAATGCCGTCCGCCAGGGTAAAGAGCGGCGGCATGCAATCGGCCAGCCTGGAAACCATAAAATGCAGATCCCTGTCCGGCTCGGCATTGTGGCATTTTTTGCGGGAAGGGATGTCGATGAGGCCTTTAAGGTTTTTGATCCCCAGGCTGACAACGGTCTGGGCATGGGTTTTCAGGACCGGAAGACTCACGGCATAGTCGCTGTCCAGAATATCGGTATTGAATTTCAGGGAGACGCCGTCGCCCAGGTCCATTTTTCTGAACGGCCGCTCAAAGACATTGACGACACGGACTCCGTAGCGTTGCTTCAGGGCATCGTACCCCAGGGTTTTAAAGGCATGTGCCGCCGTGCGGACATCCTTGGGGTCCATGACCACCGTGCCTTCGCCGATGGTGATCTTTCCGGCGCCGCGCTCCTTGAGAATTTCGACCATGTCCGCCACCACCCGCGAGGTGGTGATGACTCCCCACTTGGGAAAGTTGACGGTTCGGCTCCAGAAGACGATATTGGGCTTGATAAAAACCGTTGCGCCCGGGGGCATATTTTCAAGGCCGCCGGAAAGCGCCACCGCCCGGCGGACCGACTCCCGCGGCTTTTCATAGCGAACGATGGAAACAAGGCTTTTTTGCATTAGGCCGTTTCTCCAGAGAGTAGTCTGAAGATGTGTTCTTCACTCAATTCGTTTAGAGAAAATCGAAGGAGTCCAGGATTCGAGGGTTCAAGGGTTCGAGTGGCGGAATCATGATCTTCATAGCCTCCCGGCATCATAGTCTATTCTCATTTCACTCGAACCCCGGACCCCTGGAATCCTTGGACCCTTTCAGGTTAGACTACAGCCGCCAGTAGGTAATATTCTGCTTACGCGCCTCCTCCGGGCTGAAGAGACTCTTCAGGTCGATGATTACCGGCATCCGGCCGGCGCACAGGCCGGCTATTTTGGAGAGGCCCATCTTTTTATAAAAGGTGTGCATCACCGCAACGACAACGGCGTCGACCCCGCTCAGGCGGTCCATTTCGCTGAGTTCCAGACCGTAATAATGTCTGGCTTCGTCGGCATCAGCCAGGGGGTCGTGGACCCGTACCTCGATGCCGTATTCTTCCAGCTCGCGGACCAGATCCACCACCTTGGTATTGCGCAGGTCGGGGACGTCTTCCTTGAAGGTGATTCCCAGAACGGCGATCTTGGCCCCGCGCACATGTTTGTTGGAGTTGAAAAGGAGCTTGACCGCCCGCTGGGCCACGTATTTGCCCATGTTGTCGTTGATGCGCCTGCCCGCCAGGATCATTTCCGGATGGTACCCCAGCGATTCGGCTTTAAACGTCAGGTAGTAGGGGTCGACGCCGATGCAATGGCCGCCCACCAGGCCGGGCTTAAAGGGAAGAAAATTCCATTTGGTTGCAGCGGCTTCCAGCACCTCGGTGGTGTCGATGCCCATTTTGTCGAAAATCATGGCCAGTTCGTTCATCAGGGCGATATTCAAATCCCGCTGGGTGTTTTCAATGACCTTGGCGGCTTCCGCCACCCGGATCGAGGACGCCGAATGAATGCCGGCGGGAACCACCCTGCCGTAAACCTGCTCCAGCAACCGGAGGGTGGCAGGATCGGAGCCCGACACGACCTTTTTAATCCTGTCAAGGGTATGGGCTTTATCGCCCGGGTTGATGCGTTCGGGGGAATACCCCACCGTAAAATCGGTCCCGAAGGCCAGGCCCGATTCAGCCGCCAGGATCGGGAGGCAGACCTCTTCGGTAACCCCGGGATAGACGGTGGATTCGTAAACAATGCAGGTCCCTTTGGCCATGTGCCGGCCGGTGATTTCAGACGCCCGGCGCAGGGGATTGAGGTCGGGTATGCGGTATTCATCGATGGGGGTCGGCACTGCGATGATGACCAGCCGGCAGGCCGACAGCACCTTGGGATCGCTGCTGTAAGTGATTTTGGCAGCTTCCAGTTCGCCTTCGGAAACCTCAAGGGTCCGGTCCCGGCCGGATTTGAGCTCCGTAATCCGGTCCGCTTTCAGGTCGAAACCGGTGACACTGAAATGGCGGGAAAGATGAACAGCCAGGGGGAGCCCCACATACCCCAGGCCGACGACAGCCACTTTATCCTTATGTGCGATCAGCGATTCGAATGTTAACATGGCATATTCTCCCAGACGACGGCTTTGAACGGAAACGAGCATTTTTCAAATGCTTCGGTTTTAGAAAGATTGTTTTCAGCATATGCAATCGAAATTTGCAAACAGAATCCAACATCATGAATATTTATTGTTTTTTTACGTTTTGGACGGGATAAAGTCAATATCCTTATTAAAGGGTCCGGCAATAGCAGGTAAGATTTAGCTGCTGCGCGTAGGACGCCAGGCGCGCGGCTCAAGGGGAACAGATCTTCATTCTTCCCTGGTCCGAAGCCCATTGCCCTCAGCCCTCAGCCGGGCTCCTATTTCTTCCAGCCTGCCGGCGTATCTGCCAGTCTCACTGGGTTCCCACAAAAAACGGTCGAAAATCGCTTTCGTCCCGCTGCCGGGCAGCCTGAATCCGGGAGAGCAGTTCCGGTTTGTCATCCGGGAGTTTTCCCTCCAGGTCGATGTAATTGGTGTAATGGTCGCTGGCAAGACGGGACGATGCCGTAATGGCGCTGATGAGCCGGGCGGTTTCCACCAGGATTTCATGGGGGCCGAGCATCTGAAAGGTGCCGTTCCGGACCAGTTCTAGCAGGGGTGTGTTGATTTTTGGCACAAAGGTGCGCAGGCGGATAAAGTCGGGTTCGATGGCATTGAGGACCGCTGCCGTGCGGTCGGCGTGGGCGGCCGAGCGCTCCCTGCCGGCGATTCCCAGGATGACATAGAGGCTCAATTCGATGCCCGCTTCCATAACCCGGCGGCCGGCTTCGATCTGCTGATTACTGTCTGATCCTTTTCTAATGCGTTTCAGAGTGACGTCGTCGCCGGATTCAAGGCCGACATGGATGCGCGACAGCCCCGCTTTTTTCAGTGTCTTTAGTTCGGCGGCGCTTTTGCGGTGAATATACTGGGAGGAACCGTAGACGGTGATGCGTTCGAGGCGGGGAAAGGTTTGGCGGGCAAAACGGCAGATTTCCGCCAGCCTATCCGATTTCATGGCGATGGTATTTCCGGCAGGGAAAAACAGGGTTCGAACGCTTTGGCCGTATTCGTTTTGCGCCGCAATAATATCCTCCTTGATTTCAGCGACCGGGCGAATTTTAAAGGGCGGCCCTTTCTTGTAGATCATGCAGAAGGTGCAGCGGTTGTGCGGACATCCCACCGTGGCCTGGATCAGCAGAGAATCGGCTTCACTGGGGGGGCGGTATATGGGGCCTTCGTAGCGCATGAATTTGTTTGAATCCTTGAGGGTCCATATAGTATAAAAGCGAAACTATTAAAACCGTTAAACGAAGTCGATCCATTTTCAAATGAAACATACAAACTGGCATGTCATCAGCGGCGCGCCCTGTTCAGGCAAAACGGCCGTCATTCAGGAACTGGAACGTCGGGGTTATACGGTAGTCCATGAGGTCGCCCGGGCCTATATCGATCAAGAACTCGAGAGGGGCAAGGACCTGCATCAGATCAAGGCCGATATGCCGGCCTTTGAAGGGCACATCCTCAAGACCAAGATCGGAATAGAAGAGGGGCTTGATCCGGACGCCGTTATTTTTCTGGACCGGGCGGTGCCGGACAGCATCGCCTATTATCAGCTGACAGGACTCGACCCTGCAGAACCATTGGCGTGCAGCCGCGCCTTTCGCTACAGGCAGGTTTTTTTATTTGAAAGGATCCGATTTAAAACCGACGCGGTCCGCTCCGAGGACGACCGGATCGCAGCCGACCTCGACCGCCTGCTGGAAGCGGCATACCGCAAGCTGGGATACCGTCCGGTGCGGGTGCCGCTGCTGCCAATAAAGGAACGGACCCGGTTTATCCTACAGTGTCTTGAATAGTTCTTCCTTTTCAACCTCGCTGAGATGGCGCCAGGCGCCCTCTGCCAGATCGCCCAGCCGGATGTTGGCCACGCGCACGCGCTTGAGCTCCGTCACCTGGTGCCCCACCTTTCGAAGCATGCGGCGGATCTGGCGGTTTTTACCCTCCTGCAGGACCATGCGGAACCGCCGCGCGGAAAGACGCCGGATCCGGGCCGGCCGGGTTTTGCCCCCCATCATGGGAAGGCCCTTTTCCATGTGCCGCAGGGCGCCGTCCGGAATGGGATCTGCCACGGTAACTTCGTATTCTTTTTCATGGTCAAAGGATGGATGGGACAGGCGGTGATGCAGGCGGCCGTCATTGGTCAGAATCAAGAGCCCGCTGGAGTCCTTGTCCAGCCGTCCCACCGGATAAACCCGCTCGGGTATATCGATCAGCTCCAGGACGATGCGGTCGTCTTTCTGCTCGCAACTGGTGACATACCCCTTGGGCTTGTTGATGGCAATGTAGATCAGAGGCTGTTCCGGGGAAACCGGCTTGCCGTCCACTGCGACGCGGTCCTGCCGGGGGTCGATTTTAGTGCCGAGCTGCGTGACCGCGACGCCGTTGACGCTGACGCGGCCCTCCAGGATATAGGCTTCGGCCTTGCGACGGGAGCTGAACCCGGCCGTGGAAAGAAATTTTTGAAGGCGCATGAGGGGCATAATATTTATTCCCACATAGGAATCCGGAGTTTCTGGTTCAGTCCCGGGGAAAACCGGCCTTGCCTGGAATGTTGTGTTTTAAATTACAAGTTCCAAGAACCAAATTACAAATAGATCTAACCCGGATATTTCGTGAAATAACCGGGCTAAACATCTCAATGAACAAAACCCAACTGGCCGAAAATGGTTTCGTTTTTTTAAATTTTGATCATTGGCATTTGTTTGATATTTGGAATTTGATGATTGGAATTTCAATAAGAAAATGACCCCCTACAAAGCAAGTACCTTTCGAAACGGCCCGTTCTATGTGAGGAAATACACGATTAATCCTTCATGATCGATAATCCGCATTGATCCGGACGTAGTCGAGTGAAAAGTCGCAGGTAAATACGGAATCGGATTTGTCACCCAAATGCAGATCCACCGTGACGGTGAACTCCGGGGTCTTGAGAACCCGGGTGGCTTCCGCCTCCACGGCCTTGCCGCAGCCCACGCCGGCCTTGACCATCTGGACGTCGTTGAAAAAAACATCGATCCTGTCGGGATCGATGGGAACGTCGGCGCGGCCGGCTGCGCCCAGGATGCGCCCCCAGTTGGCATCTTCCCCGAAAAAGGCGGTTTTTACCAGGTTTGAGCCGGCGATGGTGTTGGCGATGCGATGGGCGTCCTGTGCGCTGCGGGCTCCCTTGACCTGTATTTCCACCAGCTTGGTGGCGCCTTCGCCGTCTTTCACCAGCATTTTGGCCAGCTGCAGGCAGACATCGTCCAGCAGGGGCTGAAAATGCCGGAGCGCCTCCGAATCGGATATGTGCACCCCGGACAGGCCGCTGGCCAGGATCAGGAGGGTATCGTTGGTGCTGGTGTCGCCGTCGATGGTGATGCGATTGAATGTATGCCTGACGGCGCTGTTCAGGGCGCTTTGCAGCATGTCGGCGGAAATGTCAACGTCGGTGCAGATAAAGCACAGCATGGTGGCCATATCGGGGTGGATCATGCCGGCCCCTTTGGCAACTCCCAGAATGGCGAAGGGTTTGTCGCCGACGCGGCCTTCCTTAAAGGCGATTTTGGGGACAGTGTCGGTGGTCATGATGGCTTCGGCAAACCCGGGGATGCCGTCCGGCCGCAGGGATTTTACCAGCCCCGGCGCCGCCGCATCTAACTTTTCGATGGGCAGGGGCTCGCCGATAACGCCGGTGGAAGCCACCAAGACCAGGTTCGCGTCGATTCCCAGCCGGGCGGCCGCGATCCGGGCCATTGTTGCGGCATGCGCATCGCCTTGCGGGCCGGTGCAGCAGTTGGCGTTGCCGCTGTTGACGATAACGGCCTGACAGCGGCCGGATTTAATGCGCTCCCTGTCATAGCGAACCGGCGCCGCCTGGACCTTGTTTCGGGTAAACACTCCGGCCACGGTCGCCGGAACCTCCGAGAAGATCATGGCCAGGTCGGGTTTCCCGTTTTTCTTCAGGCCGGCGGCGACGCCGGCGGCCTTGAATCCGCGGCAGATGGGTTGGCGTGTCATGATTTTTCCTTTCACTGTAATCATTGGATCCTTAGTTCAGGATTTATCATTTGACAGAATCAGCAGTCAAAGTCAATCGCATCATGACGTTGCGGTGAACCGGATGCTTCCGGTGATATGCAACCATAAACTCCATTTGACAGCCATACCTGTTTTAAATTACTAATAAGCGCGTTTTTGACCATTGACATCTATCGACCGCTTCGAAATGCGGTTATTCCCGGACATGTTCCAAATGATGAAAAAAGCAATCGCGACATGCCCGTCCTGCGGGGAGGAACTTGTCATACATCGGACGTGACGGCAGGTGCTGTTACGCTGCCGGTCCTGCAGCGTTTTTTATCCGCTGGAAATGTTCGTTTCCGAGATGGACGACGAGTTTGAAAAGAAACTCGGCCATATACCCATTGACCGGATATAATAAGAATCCAGGTACCGCCTGATGGTTTTACAAAGCCTTTTTCCGGTTTTCGCCCTGATCGTGATGGGCGTCCTGCTGAAGCACTTTAACCTGACCAATGACGTCTTTCAAAAGACTTCGGACAAGCTCATTTATTTTATTTTTTTTCCGATGATGCTGTTCTGGAAAATCGGGGGCGCTTCAACGGCGGCAATCGATTGGCGTTTTTGCGCGGCGGCCATCTGCGCCGTCCTGAGCGTCTATATTTTGAGCACCGCTTTCATCAACATGAAGGTATCGCCCTATCGGGCCGGTTCATTTTCGCAAAGCTGTTATCGTTTCAATACCTATATCGGGATGGCCATTGTGATGAACGCGCTGGGAGAAGAGGGGGTCCGGCGCTTCGGGGTATTAATCGGCTTTATCATCCCCATCATCAACGTGCTGGCGGTAACCACCCTGATATGGTTTTCGGCCGGGCAGTTTACGGCGCGCCAGCGGGTTTGGTTTACCCTGAAAGCGCTGGTATCGAATCCCCTGATTCTGGCCTGTTTTGCCGGGATCGTTTTTTCCCAGGCAGGGCTGACCTTTCCGACTTTTTTAGACAATACCTTCAATCTGATGTCGCTGGCGACCCTGCCCCTGGCGCTGCTGTCCATCGGCGGCGTGCTGACCCTGAAGAACCTGCGGGGAAACTTTAATCTGTCCCTGACCGCCGCGCTGTTTAAACTGATGATTCTGCCGGGGATCGGTTATATTTTTCTGAAGCTCTTCGGGGTTGAGGACCTGTCGTTTCAGGTGGGCATGGTGTATTTCGCCCTGCCGACTTCCACGGCCCTATACGTGCTTTCGGCCCAGCTCAACAGCGATACGGAACTGGCTTCGGCCGCCATCGTGCTTTCAACGATCTTGTCGTTTATTTCGCTGACGGTTGCGCTGTTAATATAATACCTGCAACAGTCGGGTAACAGTAGGAAAAAATGAAGTCATGCGAAAAAATTTCAGACTGACAATCGAATACGACGGCAGCGGGTTTTGCGGCTGGCAGCGCCAGAAAAACGACCGGACCGTCCAGGGGGTGATCGAAGCGGCGATTGCCGTCATGATCGGCCAGCCGGTTACCCTGATCGGTTCGGGCCGAACCGATGCCGGCGTTCATGCCCTGGGGCAGACGGCGAATTTTGTGTGTGAAACCGAGCTGACCGCCACGATATTGGAGAGAGGGCTCAACAGCCTTTTACCCGATGATGTGGTTATCCGGCGCTGCGACCCGGCGGATGAATCGTTTCATGCCCGCTTTAACGTCATCAGCAAGATCTATCAGTACCGCATTTTAAACCGGGATATCCCGGCCGCTGTCGGCCGGCATTACTGCTGGTTTGTTCGCCGAAAGCTGGACCTCGAAGCCATGCGCACTGCCGCGGGGCATATCGTCGGCTCCCATGATTTTAAAGCGTTTGAGGGCGCGGGCAGCCCCCGGTCCAGCACTGTCCGGCAGGTGTTGCGGGCCGAGTGGCGGCGGCCGGAGCCGGATCAGCTGGTTTTTGAAATCGAGGCCGACGGATTTTTACGGTTCATGGTGCGCAATCTGGTGGGTACGCTGGTGGAAGTGGGGGGGGGGAAGTTCGCGCCGGAGGATTTCAGACGGATCCTGCTTTCCGCAGACCGGAATCAGGCCGGCCCCACCGCTCCGGCCCGGGGGTTGTTTTTAATGGAAGTCAAATACTAGGAGCCGTTTCAGAACCCCATCTGAGGCCTGATAGCTGCGTTGCAAGCCTCTTCAAAATGCCCACAACCTCCCATGGTTGCTGCGCTTTTTCATCGGCTTGCGCCTTGCTCTCAGACCTGATCCGAGGTTTTGAAACGGCTTCTAGTGTTGCGTTCCGGAAATAACTTATAAAAGTCGCGGCCGGATTTTGGATACGGTTTTCTCCCAAACATGTCCGTTTCCCTTTATAAGCGGCAAATAGAAATTGAATCTATTTCCGGGATACGACACGAGAAGCTATCCCAAACAAACCGATCGTTATTTCAGGAGTCAAGGAGCAGTTTGCCGTTTCTCCGGACCGGCCTGTCCCCGACCGCTTACGCATGCCCCTCATTATTTTACAAAGCGCATGCCGATCAGGCCGATTTCAAAAAGCACATACAGCGGGAGGCCCATCAGCGCCATGTTAAAGGCGTCGGGGGTCGGGGTCAGGATCGCGGCGACGACGGCAACGGCCAGAATAGCATAGCGCCGATGGGCGGCCAGGGTCTGCGCCTTAACCAGGCCGATTTTACCCAGGAGCACCATTGCCAGGGGGAGTTCGAAAACGATCCCGAAGCCGAACAGGAACATCAGACAGAATGAAACGAACTTTTGGACGGATATCAGGGCTTCGAGCTGGGCGTTTTCATAGCTGAGCAGAAACTGAGCGCCGTAGGGCAGCGAGATGAACAGACAAAATACGGTTCCGCTATAGAAGAGCACGATGGAAGAGAGCCAGAAGCCGATCATTATTTTTCGGGTAAACGTTGGAAAGAGCGGCGGCAGCCCGTCGAGCAGTGTATATAGGATGTAGGGGATGCTGACAAATATTCCGAATCCCACTGCCAGCAGCAGCAGCGCGAAAAAAGTTTCCGGAATGCCGAAGGCCACCAGTTTGACGCCGGTGCTTCGCTGTACATATTTCAGGATCGGCTCGCTGACATAATAGCCGCAGACCGAAAAGGCCAGAACGGCAATGCCGGTCCGGATCAGGGCTTTGCGGAGCGACTCAAAAAAAGCCAGGATTTTTTCCGGATTCCGGGTGATTTTGTCAGTCAGGTTCATGTCGTTGGATCGTGCCTCTATTCCTGCCGGGGTGACCGGTTGTTTTATGCCTGGAAACCGGCAGTCCCGGTTCAGTTAACGTTTTGCGATAATTGTTAATATTTTTCCAAATGTCAAGAAGATACCTGTCGCCACAGCTTAAAGGGTATCGTATTTGCGAAGCAGAGGCTAAACGAGCGAATGGAAGTAGCGTGCGTGGGTGTCGCTGTTAAAATTAAGGAACTTCTTGAGGCGGTTTAAATCCTCCCGTTTGCCGATCAGTACCAGCATATCACCCTTTTGCAGGGCCTCGTCTGGGCGGGGGATGACGACCGCTCTTTCGCCCCTTTCGGAAATCCTGTTGATCGAGACGACGGTGACGCCGAAGGTGTTGCGGACATCCAGGTTCTTTAACGTTTGCCCCCGCATGTCGGCGGTAACCGGAAGCACCTGGATTTCAAAATCGTCCGGAAGATCAATATAACTCTGGGTGGGGGCGGTTGTGGGCAGCCGGCCTTGGATGAATTTCAGCCCGAGAGACCCCTGGCGCAGAATTTCCCGGTTGTAAAAGTTGATCAGGTACTGCCGGCTGATTTTCCCCACCAGCTTGAGAGTGTTACTGTTTTCGACCACCGGCAATTCTTCGGCTTCATAAGTGCTGAATTTTCGCATGCATTGGGCGACAGTCGCATCCATTTCAATAAACGGGCCCCCCGAAAGCGTCACCAGGTCTTTAGCCACAACCAGCCCGGCCAGCGATTGCTCATTTAAGACTTCCTTGATGTCGTGTACGTTGAAAGAGCCCTGAAAGATGTTGTCGTCGTCGACAACGTAATAGCAGGAGTCGTTGGAGCTGATGACGGACTCCAGAATTTCGTTAAAGCCCGCCTTGGCATTGAGCACCACCATCTCCTGCTTCATGACATCCCTGACCTTGGTCGCCTGCATGATGGAAACTTCCATGCCCCTGGAAAGGTCCACGCCCCGCCGTGTCAGCTTCATGGTGTAAATGGAATCTTTCATGACAAGGGTGGCGACAAATGATGCCAGAATGGCGCATAACATCAGGGGCAGTATCAGCTTGTAATCGCCGGTCATTTCGAAAATAACCATAAAAGCGGTGATGGGCGCATGGGTCGCACCGGCGACCATCGCGCTCATGCCGACCACGGCATAGGCGCCGGGGGAAACGACGGTGGCGGGAAATAAAAATTGCATGACGATGCCGAACCATCCGCCGAACACAGCTCCCAGAAAAAGACAGGGTGCAAATATGCCGCCGGATCCCCCGGCGGCCAGTGTTATGGAAGTTGCCAGTATTTTAACGGGAACCAGCATCAAGAGGAGGTACCAGACTGTTTCGGCTTTTAATACCTGTGAGATGGTATCATACCCGACCCCGTATACCTGCGGAAAGTACAACAGCATCAGGCCGATTACAAAGAGGACCAGCGGGGTTTTCAACCAGTCCTTGAGTTTGATTTTTCCAACGAAGTCTTCCGTGGCGTACAGAATACGTGTGAATGCAACGGCGACAAAACCCGTCAAAACCGCCAGGAGGATATAGGGCGGAATTTCCCAGGGGCTATAGAGGGTATAACGCGGGATTTCAAAGGCGGGGATGTCGCCGAAATACCAGCGTCCGACAATGGTTGCCATAACCGAAGACATAATCAATGGAACCAGAGTCGTGATGGCATAGTTTCCTATGATGATTTCGATGGCAAAGAGCACGCCGGCGATGGGGGCGTTGAATGTGGCGGCGATACCGGCGGCGGCGCCGCAGGCG
This sequence comes from Thermodesulfobacteriota bacterium, assembly GCA_040757625.1. Classification (GTDB taxonomy): domain Bacteria; phylum Desulfobacterota; class Desulfobacteria; order Desulfobacterales; family JARGFK01; genus JARGFK01. Next base: position 46,539 of record JBFLWU010000030.1, read on the forward strand.
ACCAGGATCCGCATGCGCTCCTTGCTGACTCTGAGTAACTGTCCCAGGCTTGAGCCCATACTGGAACCGATCTGGACGATGGGACCTTCGCGGCCGACCGAGCCGCCGGTTCCGATGGTGACCGCCGAAACAAAGGCTTTTAAAAACATGACGCGAACGCGAATTTTTGCGCCGCGCAGTGCCACGGCTTCCATGACTTCCGGTACGCCGTGACCTTTGGTTTCCTTGCCGAGAAAATATACCAGGGGGCCGACGATCAACCCGCCGATGGTCGGAATCCAGATTTTACGATACCAGGGCAGGGCGATTACCGTGTTCAGGATTTGTTCGCCGCCTCCCAGTGCGATCGACTGAATCCATACGATCAGTGCGCGAAAAGCGACGGCGCCGTATCCGCCGATGATGCCGATAAGAGACGCAACGATCAGGGTGACGGTGTTTTCATTCAGGTGCAGCCTGTCGGTCAAGCCGTGGAACAGATCGGAAAATCTGAATTTAAGCTGAACAGCCATTACCATGTCCTTTTGATGGTGTTGAGGCAAAGTGCCCGGATTGACCCGTTTCGGGAGCTGATGCGCTGTTCGGTCTATTTTTAACGATATGCGGGGTCGGGGAGTTTCATTACGAATGCCTATGGGGCGAGGGAGCTATTCCCGGGCGGGTGTTACGTCATTTGAAAAAAAACTTCCCGGCTTCAGACCATATCAATATTTTAGAGAACGTCAGTTATCCTCGAACCTGGATAACATGGGGCCCTTTCCAAAGGGAGTTAGCCCCCGGCCTGCTGCTTCATTTCGGTGACGCGCTGGTTGTAAAAGGAGATGACTTCCCGGCGGTTCAGCATGCCGATCAAATAGCCGGGGTCCTCGTCTTTGACCACCGGCAGGCTGTCGATATTCCGGGTTGTAAATTTCTGCAGAACCGAGTTCAGGTCGTCGGACGGCGTGGTGACGATAATATCTTTAGTGGCGATGTCCTCCATGACCACCAGGTGCTCGATTTCCTGGGAGAAAAGCACGCCGCGCACGTCGTTGACCGAGAAAATGCCGATGAGTTTTCCACTGCTGTCCATCACCGGAAAATAATGCTGGGTCGTTTCCGAAAAATACTTCTTAAACTCCAGAAAGGGCATGTTGCGCGGAATCAGGTCCACTTTTTTAACCAGGGACATGAGGTCCTGAACCCGGATAGCCTGGAGAATATCCACGAAAAAATCACCCGCATGGGCAGGGGAGTCTACCTTGCTTTTGACCTGTTTTTGGTAGATGGTCCATCTGCGGGCGGCCAGATAGGATACCGAGCAGACTAGCAGGCTGGGCAGGAGCAGATGGTACGAGTTGGTCATTTCGCTTACAAAGATGATGGTGGAGATGGGTGTATTGGACACCGCTGTGAAAAAGCCGGCCATGCCCACCACCACAAAGGCGCCGGGTTCGGTGACCACTGCAGGCATGATCGTGTGGAAAATTTTTCCAATGACGCCGCCCATGGCCCCGCCGATCACCACCGAGGGGCCGAACACGCCGCCGCTTCCGCCGGAACCGATTGAAAAGGAGGTGGTCAGGATTTTACCGATGGCCAGCAGCAGCAGAAAGGAAATGGCCAGTTCATTTCGCAGGGCCATCTGGGCAAAGCCGTAACCGAATGCCAGGGTTTGCGGCAAAAAGAATCCGATAATGCCGGTACAAAGTCCGCCCAAGGCAGGCTTGATGTGGTTGGGCAGCTTCAGTGACTTGAACAGGCGGGTGATGCCGTAAAAGGATTTGATGTAAAACACCCCGGTGACCACCAGCACCAGCGCCAAAACCAGGTAGGGTCCCAGCGCCAGGGGATTGCGAAAGTGAAAATAAGGGGTTTCGAACAAAGACCCCCAGCCGAATACCAGGCAGAAAATGCAGTAGGCCACCACCGAAGAGATGCCGGCCGGAATGATGACCTCGGACTCAAAGTCAGGGTCCCGGTACAGCACTTCGGCGGCAAAAAGGGCACCGGCCAGGGGCGCCCGGAAAATGCTGCCGACCCCGGCGCCGATGCCGGCCGCCATCATGATCCGGCGTTCGCGGTTTGACAATTTGAGTTTGGTCGCCAGAAAGGAGCCGAACCCGGCGCCGATCTGAGCGATGGGCCCTTCGCGACCGCCGGAACCGCCGGTGGTCAGGGTTATGGCCGAGGCGATGGTTTTGATGATGGGAACGCGGCCGCGGATGTATCCGCCCTTGCGGTGATAGGCGTCAATGGCGGCGTCGGTGCCGTGGCCTTCGGCCTCCGGTGCATAGGTGTAGACCAGCCAGCCGCTCACCAGCCCCCCCAGGGCCGGGAGAAACAGCAGGATCCAGCGGTTGAAGGGCGTCTGGGTGGGAGCCAGCAGGCGATGCTCTCCGGCCGGGCTCGGCGGCCGGTAACCGGCCATTGCATCCATAAAGTAGTGAACGCCCAGTTCGCAGAGGTAATGAAACACAATCGAACCCAGCCCGGCGATCACCCCGATCAGGATAAAGTAAACCGTCCACTTGCCGGCGTGGGCAAAGTTAAGGGGATGGAGTTTTTCAGCAAGCCGGCCGAACCCTTTTTTGAAGGGAGCAGAAACAGCAGGCTTCATTTTTCCGTCGCCCTCAGATCTTCCACCCCCTTGAGGACCAGGTCGAACAGTTCCGGTATCTGGTTTTCCTCCATGGATGAAAACGCCACTCTCAGGTTGCTTTTACCAAGGGATATCAAACCCACGCCGTATTTATCCAGCATGTGCAGCCGCAAGGTTTCGGCGTCAACGTCTTTTAAGCGAATACACATGAAGTAGCCGGAATTAAAGGGATAGACATCCCAGGCCGTCCGGTATTTCGGGTCGGCCAGGACTTCCTTGACCCGCTTGGCCCGGCGCTGCAGGATAGTGAATTTTTCTTCCTTTTCAGCTGCGTACCGGGGGTCCCGCATGGATTTAAGGACAATCGACTGGCTCAGGCGGGCGGCATTGGAAATATTGCTGCGGATGCATCCGCCGGTCTTTTTGGAAAGGGCCTCGTAAACCGCAGCCGGCTCTTTTTCGATTTTTGTCCCGTAGGTGATGAATCCGACCCGGAGCCCCCACACGAAACTTTCCTTGGTGGCGCCGTCGAGCTTGATTGCGAGCAGCCGTGGATGCCGGTCGCACAGGCGCGCGAAAAGGGATTCCTTCAGCGTTTCGGCATCATAGAACAGGCCGAAATAGGCATCGTCCGCCACGGCAAGGACATTGGTTCCCTCTGCGGCGACTGCGGTCAGGATCTCGACAATCCGGTCGCCTTCGGCGGTCGTGACGGAATAGCCCGAGGGATTCTGGGGAAAGTTCATCAAAACGGTGATCTTGCTGTTTTGCCTGGCTTCCGCCCGAACCGTTTCCTCAAAGGCCTTTAAATTAAACCCGCCCGTTTCGGAAAAGAGGGTATGCTGGCTGATGCGGGCACCCCTTCTGAGTTTGAAAATCAGATTGTAGTTTCCCCAGATCATGTCCGGAAGAATGATCACATCGTCCTTGTCGATAAAAAGATCTGCAAACACGCTCAGGGAATGGGTGATGCCGTTGGTGACCACGGGAATGCTGACGGTTTTCCCTTTCATCGAAGGGTTTTTAAGGATCATGGCTTCCAACCAGGCTTTTCTCAGATCGGGAATACCGAAAGAAGGCGCATAGTTAACGGATGCATCCGGGGTCAGGCCGCAGATGGTGTCCATGACCGAAGGAATAAACATGGTGCCGCCGCCCTCGGTGGCGATTCCGATGGTCGCATTGATGCGGTGGGCTTTCTCCTTGGCCTCGGCACTCTGGCTTAAGATTCCTTTTGGGAAAAACAGGGCCTTGCCCATGGGTGAGAGCATTTCCATGATATGGGGATTGCCCGTTTCAATGATATGGTTGAGTTCCACTGCAATGGGGTCCATCGATGTCTCATCCTCCTGGCACGATTTATTGTAATGAATGTTTTTAGTAACTTTCTATCCAAAAAAGGCAGCCGAAGCGCCGGCGGGTTATCTCAGGAAATGGCACAAAAAGCAAGCAGCAAAGTGACCGCAGACCTCAACAGGGTCTTACCCGCAGAATTTTTTTTAACGCTGTAGCGAAAGGAAAGTCAAGGGAAATGATGCTGAAAAAACAGATATATGTTGCCGAAATAAAAAAAACCCCGTCCTTTAAGGGACGGGGTTTGCCGTTGGATCGCGGTCGAATGTTTCTATTTGTTTCCGCGTTTGGAAGCCTTGAGCGGATTGATTTTCTTCTGGACTGTCGGAGCGACGGGCGCGGCAACATGAGATGCCAGATTGCACCGTCCGGATTTCCATTTGACAGTCGGATCCGGGCATGCCATGCAATACCAGGCGGAATTAAACTGGATATTGCGGTTGCACCCTTTGCACTGCTCCACGACCTCGTGGCAAATCCCGCCATTAAATGAACATCCCTTGGACGTCATAAAAGGACATTCCTTACCCTGTTTTACAGTTGCGCAATTCATCGGAATCACCCCCCTTTCTTGAATTCTGGAAAATAAAAAGCCAGGAAAGATAACCCCGGCTTTTGTAGTCTGGGACAAAACTGGCGAAATATAATTAGAGATTTTCAGATTGTCAACTGTTTTTTTATTTAGAGGAAGAAATTTCAACTTGAATCATTTCTCGCGCATCCCCCAGCACCTCTCCGATGATCCTTGCCTCTAAGACACCGTTTTTAACTAGGTCGTCCACAAGGTGTTTAGCCCGCTTTGCTTCAACGCATATCAACAGGCCGCCGGATGTCTGGGGATCGAACATCAGGTCCTCCATGACGGGGTCCACCCCGGCGGAAAAAGCAACCATCGACCGGCGAAACTCTTTGTTCTTAAAGGCGCCGCCCGGGAGCAGGCCCATGCCGGCATAGGTAAGGGCTTCCGGCAACATCGGGATTTGATCGGCGCGCAGGCGAAGACCGTAGCCGGAGCCAGTGACCATTTCCGCCAGGTGGCCCAGCAGACCGAAACCGGTGATGTCGGTGCAGGCATGCACCGGATAATGTTTAATGATTTCAGAAGCTTTTCGATTTAAAGCAGCCATCAGGCGGGTTGCCCGCTCAATGAGGTCAGCGGATGCCAGACCGGCTTTGATGGCGGTATTGACCACCCCGGTTCCGATCGGTTTTGTCAGAACCAGCCGGTCGCCGGGCACCAGGTTTTTCTTGGTCAGCACATGCCCGGGATGGACGAATCCTGTGACGGCAAGTCCGTACTTGAGTTCCGGGTCCTCCACGCTGTGACCGCCCACCAGCACGACCTGGGCCTCTTTCAGTTTGTCGAGTCCGCCCTGTATCACCCGGCGAAGGATGGAAAGGTCCATGGCTTTCAGCGGGAAGCCCACCAGGTTCATGGCGGTTTTGGGGACGCCGCCCATGGCATAGATGTCGCTCAGCGCATTGGCCGCGGCAATCTGGCCGAACCAGTAGGGGTCATCGACCACCGGGGTAAAAAAATCCACCGTCTGAACCAGGGCCAGTTCGTCCGATATTTTGTACACCCCGGCGTCATCCGACCTTTCCAGCCCCACCAGCACATTCGAGTCGGTCGGAATTTCAAGACCGCAAAGCGCCCTGTCCAGGTCCCCTGGAGGCAGCTTGGAGGCTCAGCCGGCGCCTTTGACCGTCTGGGTGAGGCGAATTTTTTTAGGATCGGTCATGGGAGTTTTCCTGACTCGTTCTGAATGGGTTAAATAGTTATCACCTGATCGGCCAGCTGCATGGCCGTAACAATATCCAGCATGTTCGTGGTCTCTCCGACCTGTTTCCGGTCCAGCAGGTTAAAATGATTCAGGCAAGTCCCGCAAACCATTATCTTGAGGCCGCCTTTTTCATAGTTCTTTAGGTCCGCCAGGGCTTCGGAACCGTCGACGGTCAATTTCACGCCGTTGTTAACCAAAACGAGCCGCCATAATTCGGGGCCCATTTCCTTAAGCGTCCTGATAAAGTTTACCATGAGCTTTCGGCCCAGATCGTCGTCGCCAACGCCCATTCGGTCCGTTGCCGCCATGACCATGATTTTTTTCAGGCCGCTTTCAATTTCAACAGCCTTGTCGCTTGTGGGCAAAGCCATGTTGTCGCAGCTGCCAGAAACGACAAAGTCTGGACCTGTGCGCGATACTGAAGTTTTAAAACCCTGGTTTTCCAGAAACCGGCTGACATTTTGTCCGGCCGCGTCATTATCAACAATCACCTTGATTCTATTGATATTTCCGGATTCAAGCGCGGCCTTGGACTGAAGAACCGGAGCGGGGCAGGAAAGCCCCCTGGCATCTATTTCCTTCATCGGATCACCTCGTACGGTATTCATCAGAAATCCCATGGAATATGGAATGTTACAGGCATTTTTATCTCATGAACAGAATGAATATGTCCAATTGATAATTTGGATATAGTTGCGGGAAGCTATTTGAAAATTCCATAGAAGTGCAGACGTATGATGATGCTGACCGACATGGCAGGCAGCAACGGCGCCCGCTGTCGTGTGAGATGATCCTCTGGGGCTGTCCGAAACGACCTGAGCGGGTATGCTGCCGTTGCTGAATCCTGAGACATGTTGTTGCGGTGCCTTGCGGCCCAAACCCAATCTGGCCCGATGATTTGAAAAACGGCCAAACTGATACAAAAAATCATTATTCTCTGCCCGAAGCTTCCCGGAGTTCTTCAAGAACTTTGGGAGGGATGATGTAACCGAATTTCTGCGCCATGTTATAATCGTTCCAGCAATTGTCGTAGTCTTTTTTTTTAAAATAGGCATTGCCCCGCAGGTAGTAAAAAACACTCAGCTTCGGGTTTATTTCAATGACTTTAGTGAAGTCGGCGATGGCCAGGTCATATCGGCCCATGAGCAGATATGTGTCTCCCCGGTTGGAATAAGCGGCCGCATTCTTGGGATCGATGGCAATGGCCTGGCTGAAATCGGCGACGGCCTGATCGTATCGGCCCTTATCAAAATGAGCGAGTCCGCGATTGTTATAAGCCTGGGCATTTTCCAGTTTGGGGAACTGAATTACCGGAGCGGCTTGCCGAACTTCAGGTGCCGGCGGCCGGACTTCGGCACACCCCGGGAAAAAGAGACTGAGTGAAACCCACAGGAAAAGAGTAAATGGTATATTCACCTGTTTCATAACGCATCCTCCGGGTCGCGATCCGCAAGCTGATCTTTGAGTTCAAGAATAATCAACAATGGCTGCAGCAGCAAGATTTTATTTTCAGTATGCCCGGGCAGCCTTATAACCAGAAAAGAAGGGGTTTTCTTATTATGTCGCCGGTGCTATAGTGTCCCTATGCATATCATTCCAAAAACCATTCGCGGGCAGATTATGACGGCGTTTTTGGTGTGTTTCGTCTTTATGGCCATCATCATCGCCCTGAACTACAACAACTTCCGCCGGTTGTCGGAATCCATGCAGTTTTTTGAGTTGGCCGAGGACCTCAACAGCACCATCCTGGAAATGAGACGCTATGAAAAGAACTACTTTCTTTATCGCCAGGAATTCAACTATGAAGAAAATCTCACCTATACCAACCAGTTGGCGCTGACACTCCAAAGGGAGCAAGACAACCTCATCAAGGCCATCGGTCAGGACAACTACGGACAATTTGTTAAATATGTTCAGGATTACTCAGCTTTCATGGCGAAATTGCGGCAGGCATCCTGCGATTCAGGCGGATGTTCCGATCTGCAGGCCTTGATCCGCGGCGCCGGCCAAAACCTCCTGACACTGGCCGACCACCTGGTTGTGACCGAACGCCGAATTATCGATCGCCTTCTCAGGCAGATGATTCCGCTCCCCTTGATCAGCCTGATCCTGCTGGTCGTACTCTTGGGATTTGTCATCTTTTTTATCGGTGAAAAGGTGATCCGGCCTCTGGCCCGAATCACCCGGGAATCTGAAGCCGTGGCTCAGGGGGCTTTCCAGCGCATAACACCCTATAGTGACGCCAGAAATGAGATTCACCACCTGGTGGCGGCCATCAACCGTATGATGACCGAGCTGGAAAAAAGGCAGGAACAGCTGATCCAATCCCGCAAAATCGCCTCTATCGGAACCCTGACTGCGGGAATCGCACATGAAATCAACAATCCGGTCAATAACATTTCACTGATCCTGGAGTCATTGCTTGAAGGCGCCGACCGCATGGACGACGCGGAACGGCGCAAACTCTACCAGGAAGCCATCAATCAGGCAGATCGGACCAGTGAAATTGTGAAAAACCTGCTAGAATTTTCCCGTGCAAATCACCCGCAGCTGGAGGTGGTCAAACTGGTGGAGGCGGTCGACAAGACCGCCCGCCTGATTCGCAATGAATTGGACCTGCACAACATTAAATTTTTCAAGGAGGTAAAGACCGATTTGATTGCCGCGCGCCTGGACCGGGGCGGGCTGCAGCAAGTCCTCCTCAATCTTTTTATGAACAGTATGCAGGCAATGGAGAAGGGCGGTGAGTTGCGGGTGATCATCAGCAAGGCCGACGATTCCAACGAAGCCCGGATTGATGTTGCCGATAATGGCTGCGGCATCCCCGCGGAACATATCGACCAGATCTTCGATCCCTTTTTCACCACAAAGAAAGAGGGCGTGGGAACCGGGCTCGGCCTTTCCGTCAGTTACAATATCATTAAGAAAAACGGGGGCCGGCTGGAGGTGAAAAGCCGACCCGGCGAGGGAACCTGCTTTTCGATTTTTCTGCCGCTCGCTGAAACCCTCAGCGTCGAGGTGTAGCGGGATGGGTCGCTTCAGAATAGCTGTTATCGACGATGAATCCATTGTCGGCCGTGAGATCAAGCGGGGGCTATCCGGAAAACACTACGAGGTCGAAACCTTCCTGGACGGCGAATCCGCCCTGGAGCGGTTTGAAGCGGTGAACTTTGACCTGGTCCTGTGCGATCTTCGCCTCCCCGGGATGAGCGGCCTGGAAGTTCTTAAAACCATCCGAAAGCGCCACCCCCTGTGTGAGGTTATTCTCATTACGGCATTCAGCTCGGTTGACTCGGCCATAGAAGCCATTCGGTCCAAAGCGTTTCACTATGTGACGAAGCCCGTTAAAATGGCCGAACTCAGGCTGCTGGTCGAACGCGCGCTGGACAAGGTGATGCTGGTGCGGGAAAAGGAAGCGCTCAAGGAGGCACTTTTCTCACAGAACCGGCCGGCCGAGATGATCGGGAACAGCAAGGCCATGCTGGAAACGTTCCGCCTCATCGACAAGGTGGCGCCGTTGGACTGCAATGTTCTGATTCAGGGCGAAAGCGGCACGGGCAAGGAAATGGTTGCGCGGGCGCTGCACCAGCGCAGCAACCGAAAAGATCACCCCTTTGTTTCATTCAACTGCGGCGGTTTCACAGAAGAGCTGATCACCAACGAATTATTCGGTCATGAAAAAGGCGCCTTTACCGGAGCGACGGAAACAAAAATCGGATTGCTGGAAGCCGCTCACCGGGGGACCCTCTTCCTGGACGAAATCAGCGAAATGCCCCTCAGCATGCAGGTGAAGCTCCTGCGCTTCGTCGAAGAACATTCGCTGTTAAGGGTGGGAGGCATTAAACCGCTGCCGGTGGATGTGCGCCTGATTGCGGCCAGCAACCGCGATTTTAAAGAGATGATCAAGCGGCGCAGCTTCCGGGAGGATCTTTACTACCGGCTCAACGTCGTGCTGATATCCCTGCCGCCGTTGAGGGCCAGGCAGGATGATATTCCCCTGTTGATCCGTCATTTTCTATATAAATACAGCCGTGCTTTCGGCAAGGAAGTTACCGGCATTTCCGCGGAGGTATTTGATATTCTTGCCAGATACCCTTACCCCGGAAACATTCGCGAGCTGGAAAATATCATCGAACGTGCGGTTGCGCTGTCCGATGACGCAGAAATCTCAGCCCAGGACCTGCCGTCCGATCTTAGAGAACTTTCCATGAGCAGCCTTGAGGCGCAAACATGGCGGTCTCTTGAAGATAAGGAAAAACAATATATTCAAGAGGTTTTGATAAAAACTAATTACAACAAAAGCCTTGCCGCCGAAATTCTCGGCCTGCCCCGAACCACTCTCTGGCGCAAGTTGAAACGCCACGGTTTAGAATAAACGACCCGGAGAGATCCCTTCTGCCCACCGATAATCTAACCCGGATATTTCATGAAAATTTTTCAGCAAGTATTAAAAAAGATCTTAATAATACGCGGTTAGATTCAGAATAGAGGTAATAACAAGCGGTACATTTTGTTTCCTCAATTGTAAAAGACAGATGCTTGAAAAATTTTAACCCTTAGGGCGAAATGCATTCGCCCATTTGCTGCGTAATCCGGGGTTTGCGGTACGCGAAGTACAGCTGCACCCCGGAATGCCTTGCAAATGAACGAATGCATTTCGTGAAATAACCGGGCTACGCCTCTAAGGCAGCGTTCTGCTTCACTGTCGGATCATTTCGTTTCAATCGGAAAGCCGTTGTGGATCCGCGATTTCCTCCTCTATTGTTTCAATCTGAAACAAACCGCCCAACCACTTGAATTCAAATAAATTAATTTTTATGGCCGGCGCAATGTGGCGCTGCATATGTTTCAAATTGAAACAATTCCGGCCGGCGACCGTGGATAAAAATTTAAAACCAATTGATATCATTTGAAATTATTATTTCGGCATAAATTTTGAATGATGGGGGGGTACAAGGGAACTATTGCGCTTTGGAGAAAATTGAAAATGTTTCAGAAAAAAATTCTGGTCCCTTTAGGGCCGTTCGGAAGGGATCTCAAAAGCGTACATTATGCTCTCTCATTGGCCGAAAGATTGCAGTCCCAAATTTATATTCTGCAACAGGCGCCCGGCGCAAATTTCGAGAATCAATTTTCCGACTGGCTGGATGAAGCCTTGCAGGATCTGATCAACACGGCGCGCCAGGCCGGATTGATTGTTTCGCATCATATCACCCACGGGGAATTGGCGGAAGAAATAATCGGTCTGGTAAGGGAGGAGGACATTGATTTGCTGGTTTTCGGCACGGATGACGGGCTTAACGAACGCCTCCTGCTTCAGATCAAACCCCTAATTCCGACCCAGATTATCCAGGTGAAGGAAAAGAATCATATCAACTACTTATAAGGTGGGCCCCAATGACAATCGTTATGATTTCGAGCAGCTATCATGGAGAAAGGGAAGAGTTCGCCCAGGCGCTGGCCCGGAAGACCAATTGGCCGGTGCTTAACCGCGAAGCGTTACTCGAGCGGGCGCGGGAAATGGGCATTAAGATCGGCCGGCTTGAAGTGTCCGTGATTAAAACGCCGGGCCTGACTGAAAGACTGGCCCGCGAAAAGGAAATCTACCTGGCGCTGGTAACCGCAACGCTCTGTGAGAAGTCCCGCCAGGGCAACCTGATCTATACCGGCAGGGCCGGGCACCTGCTGCTGCCGGGTGTCAGCCACCGGCTGCGGGTGGGGCTGACGATACCGCAGCAGGTCCGAATCAAGAAAGTTGCCCAGGCGCTGAACCTGACGCCGGACAAGGCTGAAAGCTACCTGTCCCGGTTGGATGAAGATGTGAATAAATGGATTCGTTACGTTCACCGGGCGGATGATCGCGATCCAAAACAGTTCGATGTATTTTTTAATATGGAGACCATGAGTCTTTCCAACATGGTCGGCATGCTGTGCGCCATGGCGCAGCTGCCTGATTTCCAGCCGACGCCGGCCAGTACGAAGCGGCTGAACGACCTGTATCTGTCATCCCAGGCCAAGTTGCGACTATCCATGGACGAAAGAACGCTTCATGCCGACCTCCAGGTCCAGGCCGATAACGGCATTCTTACGGTCACTTATCCGCCCCACCAGGACGGGGTCAGCGGCCAGATACCCGACGTGCTGGCCGATCTGGACGGCTGCCGCGAGATTCAGTGTACCATGGCCGAAACGAATATTTTGTGGGTCCAGGAACGGTTTGAGCCGGAGTCGGATAATTTCCAGCAGATCATGCGCCTGGCCCAGCGCTGGGGAGCGGCCGTTGAATTGCTGCGTCTGGTCCCGCCCGGAGAACCGGCCGGTGACCCGGGGGCGCAGAACGTCGGCGCCGACAACGGCTACGGGCGCCCAAATTGCCCTGCTGATTTCGACGGCGGGGTAGAGGACGATGGACCGTCGACCGCGGTGGACGACGGGGGGCTGAATCGAATCCAGGAAGAATTGGTGGACCTGGGTCGCTACGGCGGCCGGCACGCGGTCTGCGGCGGTTATGACAAGATCCTGGAGCGGGTTCAGGGCAGCGGCCAGTATGCGCTGGTGGTTGTCGGCGACATGTTTCTTTCCAAGGGACATTCGACGCGGACGCGCCAGACCCGAGAGCTGGCCATGAACATACGGGACCGCCTTAAAGCGCCGGTGATCACGGCGGATGAGTTAAAGTCGCGTTTTCTTTTCGGCAAGCGGCAGGCAATTACCCTGATCGGTTTCCTGGCGACGATGATCTTGATCTACGGGGTGGTTTTTTTGCACCAAGAGGAGGTCTTTGATTTCATCAGCGGTTCCGTTCATGAGCGCTTTAAATGGCTGAGTTCGGCGCTGGTGGCTGTATTCGTACCCGCAATTGCCTATATTTACGGTACGGTGGCGGAACTGGCATTGAAAATAATCAATATCGACTAATCGATTAAATCGGGCCGGGAGGCATATATGCATGCATTATTTATGACAAATTTTATCGATATCAATCTGGCCAATGCCCTGCAGGTCGTCATGCTGGGCTTTATCGGCGGTATCCTGAGCGGTTTTATCGGCAGCGGCGGCGCTTTTTTCATGACGCCGGGCATGATGAATCTGGGAGTGGACGGCGTCATCGCCGTCGCCAGCAACATTACCCATAAATTCGGAAAAGCCATCATTGGATCCCGCAAGCATGCCGCCGCGGGCAACGTGGATAAAAAACTGGCGGCGTTTCTCCTGACCACGGCGATTTTCGGAATCCAGATTGCGGTTGCGATCAACAGCTATCTGTTCAAAGGGGGGGGCGACGGGCACGGGTCGGCCAAAGGTGCCGGCGCCAACCTGTATATCAGCCTGGTGTTTACCTTCATATTGTCTTTCGTAGCGGTTTCCATGCTCAGGGATGTCATCAGGTCCAACCGTAACGGGGAAACCGACGGGGGGCCTTCCATGAAAATCGCCAAATACCTTTCCCGGCTGAATCTTCCGCCGGTCATTCACTTCAGCGTAGCCGATACCCAGGTCAGTTTCTGGGTATTGATGGTGGTGGGAATCGCTACCGGTTATCTGGCGGGAACCATCGGCGTGGGCGGATTCATCGGGGTGCCGGCCATGATTTACGTTTTCGGCGTTCCCACCGCCGTTGCCACCGGGACCGAGCTTTTTCTGGCGGTCTTTATGGGGGCATACGGCGCCTTGAGCTACGCCTATCAGGGTTTCGTGGATTTGCGTTTGACCATGCTTCTTTATCTCGGGTCCCTGGCGGGCATCCATCTCGGTGTATACGGCGTCAAGGTAGTGAATGAAAAATACATTCGCGTGGTCACGAGCCTGATCATCCTGCTCTGCGTTTTCAGCCGGGTCATCGCCATTCCGGTTTACCTGCGGCAACTGGGGTATGTGGCCTATGCGGCCGGCTGGGATCGATACTTCAACATCGGCAGCAAGTTCTTCCTTTTCGCCAGCGGCATCAGCGGCGCGCTCGTTATCCTGTTAAAAGTCATACGGGCCTATCGACAGAGAAGAAGAATTCAGAAAACGCTGCTGGTGGTGAGAAATCCGGGACTGCAACAAACCGAATCAGCCCCGGTATAACGCTTCCCGGTTAAATCCGACGGCAGTGAAGAGAGCCGGGCTTAACCCAAGGAGGAAAACATGGCTGATGACAGCCGGATACTCATTGTGGATGATGAACCGATCGTCTGCGAGCGGCTGAAAGCCTTCCTGGAAAACGACGGCTATGGCGTCGAAACCATCATCGATCCGACCGAAGCCATGCGTCGTCTGGAAAGCAAGGCGTTTGATATTGTGATCAGCGACATCCGCATGGGGGCGATCGACGGCATCCAGATAATGGAAAAAGTGTTTCAGAAATCGGGTTTTACCAAAGTCATCATGATCACCGGCTATGCCACGCTGGAATTGGCCCGGGAAGCATTAGCCAAAGGCGCCTTTGATTTCATCGCCAAACCGTTCAAGATGAAGGAAATCCGCGGGACAATCAAAAGAGCGTTGGCGTCACTTGACCGGAGCCGTCATACGTTGAACAACGCTGACGGGGAGTGAAAGCCGGGTGAAGATATTGAAAAGATTGCGGGGAGCGAACGGCCCGCCATGTTCGGCCGACAGGTGATTATAAACACAAATAACAGGGGGAAACATGTCAGTCATCACGATTTCAAGGGGCTCATACAGCCACGGGAAAGAAATAGCCGAGAAGGTCGCTCATAGATTGGGATATGATTGCATCTCGCGGGAAATTCTGATCGAAGCCTCCAGGGAATTCAATATCCCCGAAATAAAACTGTATGAGGCCATTCATGACCCCGCAAACATCCTGTCCCGCATGTTTAGCGGCAAGGACAAATATGTCGCTTATATTCAATCCGCCGTGCTGAAAAGCTTAAAGAAAGACAATGTGGTCTACCATGGTTTCGCCGGTCATTTTTTTGTGAAGGACATCCCCCATGTTCTGAAGGTGCGTATCGTCGCCGACAT
>JBFLWU010000031.1:0-57272 GCA_040757625.1 Thermodesulfobacteriota bacterium
CCCCGGCAACAGGTTGCTGATTAAGCCCGGCCCCATCAACCGAAAATGATACCAGCGCCGGTAGCGGTAATAGCATCATCATCATGTTAAGGTAGACCCTCATAAACCACATGAAAACAGCCTTCTAAACCATCGCTGTGATGAAGCCCTCTAAACCAGTAATGCCTTAGGCATTTCAGAGCGAAGCTCAGTCCCTCATAAACCACTTGATTTAGGAATCCTAACTGCGAATTCAGTCTCACAAACATCCCTATGGTAGACCTCATGAGCCAGTCCCTCTAAACCCGTAGCCCTAAACCAGCATAAACCGGCTCAATGTTTCAGAAGCATCATAAACCAGTCGCCCTCAAACGAACCCTTAAAATTCAAGATCTTGTGGTTTCAATTTATCTGTGGTATTGAACACTTAAATTCTAAACCTACGCTGCAATCTCATATGGCCTGAGCCCGGATTCTGGCAATGATTGTTACCTCACCATAAATATGTAAAAATGAATTCCTGGCACCTGTTGGCGAATCCTCTTTTTATATGAATTCGCTTGTTGAGTTTTACAGAGCTGTGAAATAGCCTGTTTTATCCATAAGAAAGATAGGCAATTACCCTAATTCAGGAGGGCATGGCAGAATGAATCACTTCTCAGAAACACAGGATAAACTGGATCGACTGATTCCAATACCAGCCGATCTCCCTCGCCTCTATCTCTTTGGCGACACTGGTACGGGCAAGACCAGTCTTGTCAGGCAGATTCTGGGAACACGCAGCCTTAATTTCCCGTCAGTGAGACGAAAGAGGACAACGGTTGTTCCAACTGAATACCTCATCACATCGGATGGCGGATTCAAAGCGGCAGTACTCCTCAAATCCAATGAGGAAGTGCAAAAGACGATAGCCGAGATACTTGAAGATGCGCTCTTCAATGCATTCAAAGCTCAACTTGCGGGACATTTGGATATTGATCAGGTAATAGAGAACATCGGCGAAAGTCCAGACCAACGATTCCGGCTCAGGTATATCCTCCCGAGCGACAGCCAGAGAACATACGCCGATATGATTGTCCATGACTTCCTGCCAATCATAGTTGACTGGATTCAGAACAATTTTCCTGACGAACAAGATGTTGATGGGGTCTTTGAACTCGCCGTTGGTGAAACACTGGCTGAAAAACTGAACAGTCTTCAAACAGAGATACTTTCATTCATCAATGGCCGGGTTCGGGAAAAAACGGGCAAAGATCTCGCCGACGGCACAGTTGTGATCGAGCACAAGACCCTCCAGGATTTTATTGATATGCTTAAACCACTTCTGGCAGCCGAGCCCAACTCCCTGTCGCCAGTTGTTCGATATTCAAGAATTCAAGGACCATTTCGGTCAAATTGGCTTGCGGATGAAGCCATTGACCTTGTCCTCACGGATGGTGAAGGCATCGGGCATGATACTCGCGAAGACAAGATGCTATCCTCGCGGCATCTGGACTACTTTTATCGTTCTGATCTGATTGTGCTTGTTGAGGATTCAGAGAGGCCGTTTACCGGAGCTGGCAAGGCCGCAATTGCGGGGGTCGTACGCAATGGTTACCTTCCGCGATTTCATCTTTGTTTTTGTCGTCTTGACCTTGTCGAGGGGGAAGACCGTAGGACGCAAATCAGCGATGTCAACGCCGGTCTTCGCAATGTGCTGAACTCACTCTCTGACGAAAATGTTACCATGAACAGGAACGATCTTTCCATTAGCTATGTTAGCCACCTGGACAAAGCCAGTCCTGACGATGAAAGTGTTAAAACAATAGTGCAATTGCTTCGTACGGTTCGTGATAGTACCAGAAAGGCTAAAGGTGTATTTGTCCGGCCGCAGTATGATTTCGAACTGATAGCAGCATTTCTCGATCACGCGACGCAGGCATTTAGGAAACTGTGGAATGACTATCTCTTCGGTCATGGGGGGCCAAAACAACCATGGCAAACAGTGAAAGCGTTCAACCGTCGAATGGTTTGGAGGGAAGATGGATATAAGTCACTCCAACCTATTTCTGAGTTGCATGGAGAAATCATGAAGCGGCTGAGCCCCTACTTCGCATCTGTCAAGAAATGGGACAAGGTGGTCACTGTGCGACTTCAACAAAGCAGCGTCGATTCTCTGCGCCAGGAATTCGCACAGCTGCTGAAGGAGATGATTCGAGAAACCCTCATCGCGGCGAAATACGGGAATTGGGAAAATGCGCTTGAGTTATCCGGTAGAGGCTCCACTTTTGACCGCGCGCATAGGATCGGGAGGATCATTACGGAGGTTGCCCCCCCTCTGACCGCTTCAGATGCTGCATGGATTAAGGACAAAATCAAGCATCTGGTTGGCGAATCAATTGAGATTTGTTTGCAAAAGGCAGAATAGCAGCCAACAACGCATAGCTCATCTACAACTTGCCATGGGACCTGTAAGTTTAGCGATAGCGCGGTACATTCAATCAGTGATGCCCTTTGTCATCTCAGAGTGAAGATCAGTTCCATCAACCACTTTTTTTTAAATCCCTGTGATGGAGACCCATCTAAATCAGTATCCAAACCCTGAATCAGGTGCTCAAGCAGCGCCATCCAGCCATCGCTTTTTCAAACGCATGATCGTCATCGACATAGCGAGCGTCATGAGGATCGTCATATATTTTATTTCGCTATTTCAGGAAGATATAGCCAGGGATGACGATATGACGATGATTTTTCGAAAACTTTATTTTTTTCTTTATCTGCGGATTGATTTGGACGGTGTGGACGGTTCGGACGGTGATTTTAGAATTACAGGCATGGCGCTGAAGCATCCTAATGGTATTCCTGAACGTTTAGTGAAGCTTTCGCATTCGGAATAATAGCCGAAGTTACTATCAAGATAAAAATCCTGCGGATTTAGAAGAAATACACCGGTTATTTGTGTTGTCAAAAATATCTGCCAATATTTCGATATCTTTTTTTTCATCATAACTCTTTAACCGCTTTAAAATAAATATCGCCACCAAATAAATTTTCTGAAAATCCCTTTAAATTAAAACTTTTTTTATGCCACCAAGAATTTTTGATTGATTCGTCTTCTGGACAAGCTTTTTTGAATCCATTATATACGGATTCCGATATTAATATTGGCTTATAAGAATTATATGATCCTTTAGAAGATTTAAAAAAAGAACAAAAATTATCATCTTTATGCTTTAACATTCGTGTATGGGTAACTTCAAGATCATCAATAAATTGCTCATAAGTTTTATCGAACCATACCCAACGGTCTGTATACCTATAGTAGTTTCCTTGATGAACAACTGGGATACTATAGCTTTCTGATTTAAACGCTAAATCAGTAAGTTTTGATGCAATATTCGCTGGATTTCCAAGCCATACAAGAGATCTATAAAATTCCTTTTCTGCACCTCTTTTTATCGTCCCTGCTTTTGCTATAAGCATTGTTCCGAAATCAATGCCAATTCCGCATTTAAAAGTAACATCTTTAATTCTTTTATTTAATATGTATTGACCGACACTATTCATTAGTATTGCAGTGTCCACTGACTTTTTAAAACAGTCCTCTTGATCAAATACTACCATTACTCGATCGCCTATTATATTCCTTACATATCCACCAAAATATCCTGCGCATGAAATCATACTCCTAACGAAAGATGAATAGATTTTTGATAATGTTTTCGGTCTCTTAACAGCACTAATCTGCGTAGAATCTCTCATGTCTACATATAACACACAGCTTTCAAGCCTTTTACAACTCTTTGTATTAGTGTCAAGATTGTCATATGTAATCGACGCGTCATTAAAACTTGGAACGTTCTTTGTTTCGACAATTTCAATATCGAAACCTGGTGAATTCACAGTCGAAACCATTTCATCAATTTCTTCAAAGAAATCTTTTAACGTCATAATATGTTTGACAACCTTTTTTTACAATACTTTAAAAAACTATAAATAACTTTCCACAGTTCTCAAATCCTCTGGTTGGAGCATACATCAATCCCCATTACGCCATCCGCCTGATAAACGGGATAGCTACTGGCGGTTCGATATGGGGCTGCGGAATTTAATCGGTATTGCCCAATTTACAGTTCGATGTGACCGGGGAATAGCCGTTGTGCGCGGTAACGCTCTGCATCAGCGGCGGCACGAAGCGCTGTCCACTGCATGCTGTTGCTATGCAGGATTCCGGTCACCTATAGACTCCAAGTCCAATTAGAACTGTAGATGCGCATATTGTTCATTTGCGACCACTTCCGCTTACGCCACATAGGCGTCGCCGTACTCGTCTTGTATTTTGCCGAATCTGATAGACGATCGAATACCTCCCCGGTGATAAACGAAGCATCATCGTTCGCGATCTCTGTCAGTTTTGCTGCGTAGTTGGCCGCACGGCCAACCCACACCAAGTCATTGTCACCTCGAACCCCAGTGCGCGCGACCCACAACGAACTGCGATCCACCCCCACGACTTGTTTCACGGCGTACGCGATTTTGGTTCCATACTGAGCGGCGATTGCTGGGTTGATGATGCTCTTTATCGAGTAGTTGATTTTCAATGCGGTCGTTGCGGCATTGGTGTTCGGCGCCACCCCCAAATAGACTGCCATGATTCGGTCCCCGTCGTATGCAGTGACGACGCCACCCTCGTTCCGGATTATTCGGGCAGCGCTGTAGAGGTATGCACGGTAGACCTCTGCCGCGAAGTGCGGCTTATAGCCCTGCACCATGGTCGTTGAACCCGATAGGTCGGCGTACAAGACCGTTCCGTCATCAATTACTTTGGCCTCATTCTTTTCCAGCGAAATGTCACTTGGTTCGGGGACAGTCGTCGCTTTCGATTTCTCCCATTGTTCGCGGAAGATACGTTTGACTTCGGCTTCGACATCGGTAGAAAAGCTCATCGCGGGCCGATCCTTTGAATCAACGCAGCAATGTCGGTGCAGACCGGAACGACGTTGTCGGCAAGAGAGCCTGTTCGCGACAAAAATCTGAGCGGGTTCAACCCGAGAATATCGGTCGGAATCTTGATGTCAGCGTCGGCTGGAATGATGAAGAGTGTCCGCGCGCGCTCGATAGCCCCTATGAACAGCCCAAGTTCAAAAAGCATGTTGTCTCGTGGAGCATTGGAGGTAATACCCCGGCTTAAAACCTGATCGTCAGGTCCGAGCACCAGCGCCGCGAAGTCGCACGCGGATAGCTGCTTTGCAAGGTCATCAATGGGAAATTGGGACGGGGTGAATACACCGCCCGTCCATGGGCGCACGATGAAAGGTGACGACTTCCATCCGTCTACAAGGGCCTCTACGATAGGGAGCGACTCCCTCGACGACCCGATAAATAGAATCGGCGTGACGTTTCTCTGTCGGATAAACCGCGTGCGCTGTCGAAGTCGGTCCCCGAGCTCCGCAGCGATACGCCGCCACGCCTCGGGATGTGCGTCGGCCACCGTAGTGAAATCAGCTTCCGTAACCCGCGCCGTGACAACAGTTTCGCGCGCGATGACGCTTGCCGACCGGAGCGCCCCAACACTGAGAAGCGCCATTTCTCCGACTTGTTGGCCAGCCTTGCGGTAGGCGACCTCCTGCCCATTGATGACGATCACTACCTCGCCAATCAAGATGAAGAGGATGTGGTTGTCCGCTTTGCCCTGTTCGATGAGGTGCGTCCCTGGCGCGTGCTCTTCGACCTCGACTACCTCGGCGAGCGCCGCGGCCAGCGCGGAGTTACCGTGGACTATGTACTGCTCCCTTAGTGCTTGGAGAAGCGAAGGGGAGGTGACCCCGCCGGAGAAACGTTCAATTGGGCGCATAGGACACTACTCGATTGAGGTCGAATTCCGCATAACTTAGTTACTCATCGGAATACGATGAGCAATTTCGTTTGGATTGCTCAACTACAGTCGTTGAGCAGATTTAATTATTATGAGACTACTTGCCAGAGTGCGCCCAAATTCTTCACACATTTTCTGTAAGGAATTCAAACGTTATTTCCCGTAGATCACAAAATGTTGAATTTCTGAAATAATAATAAAATTGTATTTTATAGTCAAGCATTTATCCAGCATCCCCCACCAAACCAGTCCCAAATACACCAGACCATACCGATACATAGCCTTGACTTTTTCCGTCCAGGCCGCCCTGGAGTTCGTCTCAATCAATGGACAACCCACCATTGAACTTTCCACACGTATGGAATGTTGTTTCTGGAACCCCTTTGGACAGCGCTGTCCAAAAACAGATTCTGTTGGGGTCAGAGAGATGAGGATTCCAAACGTTTGGAATCTCTATCCCCCCAGTGAAAAACCTTACCGAATAAATGAATGTTTCTGTTCATACGGAAACACCACTCCAGAGCCAGCCAGGTGCCAATCCGCAAACATTTGCGCTTTGCCCCATACCAAGGTATGCCCGCATTGGTTTGGGTAAAAACCTGGCCGTCTCAGTCAATCATTCCATCCTGATCGGAGCATTTAAACCTGGCATAATAGTTTTCAGCGGTACAACAGGCATTGGGGAAGGAATAATCCCTGTCCATTAAATATAGCCCGCCTTTCAGTCTCAATTCCCACAGCACGATGAAACCAGCAGCCATAAACCAGTCCCCCAAAACACCTGAGTCAGCTTCTGAATCTGATGATCGGCCACATCCTTCCAGCCATCACGCTTCCAATTCATTATCTTGTTGCTTCCGCTTGTTTTATGATATTGAACATTTGAGGTTCCATTGTTTGGATCGGAAAAAGAGGGAAACGGCTATGACAACGATTGGCGAAAATGAGTTATCGGCCCTCCTCTTGGAGGATGTAGACCTCAGACTGGTTGAACCACACATTTATTCGGTTCTCCCGGATAACGAAGCCATCAACGCCTATGACACCCGGTTTGGATACATATATGATTGGGTTGCCTGTAATCCCCTTTATAACCGGCTGATATGGGGCTATTCGGTTGAAATTTTCGCTACAATCGCCCGTGATGCATTAATCTCCGCCGCGCAGGGAAACGTATTAGACCTTGGCTGCGGCTCCCTGGCTTTTACCGCAAAGACATATATTCAACATTCCGAGCGTTCTGTTGTTCTGGTTGATCAATCCCTGAAAATGCTAAGAATCGCCAAGTCCAGGCTGGTCAAAATCAATGGAATAGTCCCAGACAATATGGTTTTCCTTCATGCAGACGCACTTCGTCTGCCGTTTCGGGAAAGAACCTTCAATTCAATTCTTTCTGAGAATTTGCTTCATTGCCTTGATGACACAAAAAAATTATTGAAAACATTAAAGAGTATCTTGTCGGAAGACAGGAAGATGTATTTTACGACCCTGATTAGAGGCAATCGGTTTGCCGACAGGTATCTTGAATATTTGGCGAAGGATGGCAAACTGGTCCCCAGAAGCATGCAGGATCATCAAATGATTTTTGATCAACTCGGAATGCCCATAAAATTCAACATAAATGGCAATATGGCATCGATATATTACGACGCGTGAAGGAGCCATGAACTTTTATTTGGCATATGGTTTTCAAGTATAACCACCTCCAAAGCGATCCCAGAAGCCACCTGATTCAGCACCACCCATAAACAATGGCCTTTTATCTCGATGTTTTTTGCGGTCCTGTTCAACCACTACCGTGTTGAAATTCTTGATTGTGATTGGGTCTACATTATGAGGGACAAGGGTATCGATATTTATACAATATACTGCTAAACCAGGCCAGCAAACCAGTTCCATCTAAACGACCCGGTAAAATTCAAAATCTTGTAATTTCTGTTTATCTGTGATATTAAACACTTAAATTCTTATTCCCCATTGATATTTCATTTGACTTGGGACCGAACTATGGCAAGGATGGTCCAATTCAGAATCAGCATGATTTTTTAAGATTATCTTTTGTATGGTTGAAGTTGCCGAAATTTTCAACATAATGAAAGTTACCCTTGAATTTCTGTAAGTTCTGATTTTTTGAGGTTACCGTGCCTAAGCTTGAAATTTCTTGCTAAATGGAAACACCGGTGATGAAAGGCAGATATCAAGCTTTCAGATCCTTTCGAGATATATTTGTCCAAAGGGCCTCTGGCTTATTGAATAAGCCGATCAAAATCGAGTCCGGAATGAAATCGGCAGAATAGCAAGCACGGAGCTGTTCCCTGGGCGTGTCTTGCGGGAGCATTACTTACACAATTGGGGATTCAGGGCAACAAGTGCTTTTGGGAAACGCCGGCAAGGAGAAAGCATGAAAAGCGCAAGACAAAGCAAGAAACGATGTCCGGCCTGTGCCCCTCGGGTGCTTACCGGAAGGACATGTTTTTTGGTCCTGTGTGTTTCAATTTTGGCGGCCGGGTTATTGTGCCCTTTTCGGGCCTATGCCAAAGAAACGACCGCATCGACGGTTCGTAGCGCCTCCGAGATCGATTATCCCCCTTTCTGCATTGTTCATGAAGACGGACGGGCGGACGGGTTTTCCGTCGAATTGATGCGTGCGGCCCTGGGCAAGATGGGACGCAACATCACTTTTCGAACCGGTCCCTGGGCTGAGGTGCGCGGATGGCTGGAACGAGGCGAGGTTCAGGCCCTGCCTCTGGTGGGCCGGACGCCGGAGCGGGAGCATCTTTTCGACTTCACGGTTCCCTATATGACGATGCATGGCGCGATTGTCGTGCGCAAGGAAACGGAAGACGTGCACAGTCTGGTGGATTTGCGCGGGCGGCGTATTGGCGTGATGAAGGATGACAATGCGGAGGAGTTTCTTCGACGTGAGGACCGGGGTTTCGAGATCGTCACAACGTCAACGTTTTCAGACGCTTTCAGTGAGCTCGCAGAAGGACGTTGTGACGCCGTCGTCATCCAGCGGTTGGTGGCCTTACGGCTTCTGAAAGAAACCGGCCTGACGAATCTGAAGATCGTTGATCGACCCATCCGGGAATTCTCACAGGATTTCTGCTTCGCGGTCAAGGAGGGCGACCGTGAGATGCTATCAATTCTCAATGAAGGGTTGGCTCTGTCGGTGGCCGACGGCACGCACCGCCGTCTGCACGCCAAGTGGTTTGCCCACCTTGAGTTGCCTTCGGACCGTCCGATTGTAGTAGGTGGCGATCATAACTATCCGCCTTTCGAATTTCTCGACGACGAGGGGCGCCCGACCGGCTTTACGGTCGAACTGACCCGCGCGATCGCGCGCGAAATGAGCATGGACGTGCGTATTCAACTGGGCCGGTGGGAGGATATGGTCAATGCGCTGCGCGATGGCAAGATCGACGCGCTTGAGGGAATGTTTTACAGCCCGGAACGGGACCGGGTGTTGGATTTTTCCCCGAGATATCTGGTGATTCACTGCGTCAGCCTGGTGCGTAAGGGCGAAGGACCGCCGCCCACAAAGATTGAAGACTTGGCAGGAAGGGACCTGGTAGTACAGGCCGAGGATGCCATTCTGGACGCGCTCGCGGAACGCGGCATCGAGACCCGGATCACGACTGTCAAAACCCAGGAGGATGTGGTGCGCGCGGTCGCCGAAGGCCGAAACGCCTGCGGCCTGGCAACCCGATTCGGCGCGTTTTACGCGATCAAGAAGAATGGGTGGACGAATATTGAGATCGGCAATCGGGCATTTTATTCCGGCCAGTACGGCTACGCCGTTCCGCATGGAAACGAGGCGCTGCTGGCGCAGTTCACCGAAGGCCTGCGGCTGCTCAAAGACTCGGGCGAGTACCAGCGCATATACGAAAAATGGCTGAGCGTCTACGAGCCGGGCATGTCCTCGCGGACGGTTTTAAAGCATGTTGCCATCGTTGCCCTACCGCTGCTACTGATTGCCCTGTTGGCCCTGCTCTGGTCGTGGTCGCTGCGGCGGCAGGTTTCAGCCCGGACGCGGGAATTGCGGGATGGCTTGGCGCGTTTGGAACGCAGCGAAACCTTGCTGAACGCAGCTCAGCATATCAGCAGAATCGGCGGTTGGGAGTGGGATGTGGAGCGTCGGCAGGTGTTTTGGACCGATGAAACCTACCGCATTCATGATCTCGATCCGGGCCAGTTCGAGCCGGGATCGCCAGAACATATCGAACGGAGCGCTGCGTGCTACGCCGAGGAGGACCGTGTGCGAGTCATGGCGTCTTTCCGATCCTGTATCGAAAATGCCACGCCCTACGAACTGGAGTGCCGATTCACAACCGTTCGTGGGCGCGAGCTGTGGATCCGCACCTCCGGGCAGCCGGTCGTCGCGGACGGCCGTGTCATCAGGATTGTCGGTGACATTCAGGACATTACGGACCGCAAGCAGGCTGAGGAATCTCTGCGTAAAAGCGAAGAGAAGTTCTCTATTCTTTTCAACAAAAACTCGCTCCCGATAGTGCTGTCAAAGTACCCGAATCACGAGTTTGTACAAGTCAATGACGCCTGGCTGAGGCTTTTCGGTTTCACAAGAGAAGAAGTTATAGGAAAGACGTCGATTGAACTTGGAATACACCGAGACGCAAAAGCCAGGGAACACACTATCAATGAGCTTCATGCGCATAACGCGGCCCAAGGCATTGAACGGAATCTGTATTCAAAGTCCGGCGACGCGATCATGATACTGACCAACATCAGCACAGTGACGATCGGCGGGCAGCAATTCGCACTCCATGCCATGCAAGACATAACTGCGCTCAGACAGGCGGAAGGAGAACGGGATCGGCTCTTGCGGGAATGGCAGCTTGCGCTGGACGCGGCTACGCTTGGCTGGTGGCGTTATGATCCGGTGACAAAGATCTCCAGCTATGACGAACGATACAAGGAGATCTTCGGCATCTCCGGCTCCCAGCGTCCCAATGAGGAGATCCTGAAGATTCTTCATCCCGACGATCTGCCGCATGTGTGGGCTGCGGTCGAGGCTGCGCTGGACCCTAATGATCCCAGACCCTACGCTGCCGAGTACCGTATCAACAGACTTAACGACGGGATCCGATGGATCGAAGCCCATGGCCTGGCTGTTTTCGAGGGCCAAGGCGCCGAGCGGCGCGACGTGAGTCTGGTTGGCACGGTTCAGGATATCACGGACCGCAAACTAATTGAGGAACGCGAGCGTCATCTAAACGCTGTGCTCCGTTCCATTCGCAACGTCAACCAGCTCATCCTACGCGAAAATCAACGGAGTCGGCTAATCCAGTCAGCCTGTGATAACCTGGTTTCGTTACGCGGTTTTCAGGGCTCGTGGATCGTTCTTAACGACCGATCCTCAACTGGCTTTGAGACCGCCTGCGCAGGTTTTAAAAACACCGTCTTCAATGAAATGATATCGAATTTCAAGGCCGGTAATTTGCCGATATGTTGCCGTCGTGAGCAGACAGAGGAAAGCGTGACCGTAATCAATAATACCGCGTTCACCTGCAAGGATTGCCCCCTGGCGAACGTGTATAACGAAAGCTCAGCCATGACCGTGGAATTGCGCTACCAGGATAAATCCTATGGCTGGTTGGGAATTTCGGTTCCATCCGAGTTTGCAAGCGATCCGGATGAAGCATCCCTGCTTGCCGAAATTGCTGGAGACCTTGCCTTTGCGCTCTATAACATAGATACGGAAATGGAACGAAAAAGATCGGAACAGACCCTGAAGGCCATATTTGATTCCGCCAGCGATGGCATTCTCCTGGCGGACGCCGAATTGGGACGCTTCGTCGAGGCCAATGACGCGATATGCCGGATGCTTGGTTACTCCGCTAAAGAGATCAAGGGTATTTACGTTGCCGACATTCATCCGATCGAGAGTTTGGATCACGTACGATCCCAGTTCGAAAAACAGGCTCGAGGCGAAATCACCCTATCCGAGGGCATCCCCGTGAAACGCAAAAACGGGAGCGTTTTTTTTGCGGACGTAAACTCGGCGCCGATCGAGCTGGAAGGCCGCCCGCATCTTCTCGGCATTTTCAGGGATATCACTGAACGGAAAGAAGCAGAGCAATACCTGAGAGAAAGTGAAAGGCGCTATCGTCTGCATTTTGAACACATATCGGATGTCATCTTCAGTCTGGACCCTGAATTCCGATTTCTGGAAGTATCCCCCTCGGTTGAAAGAATTTTGGGTCACAGACCGGATGAATTGGTCGGAAAGGCTTTTACGGAAGTCGATCTGCTGAGCCAGGAAGACATGGAAAGGGCCGTTTCAGATACTCTGCGAGTTTTTGCAGGTGAAGAGATTGGCGCTCCTATCTATACCTTAATCGCCAAAGGCGGCAAACGGGTATATTGTGAAGTCAGAAGTAGTGTAATTATAGGAGAAGAACAAGAAAAAAGGCTGTTATCCATTGCCCGGGATGTAACCGAACGCAAACATGCGGAACTGGAAAATCAACTTTTAGTGACGCTGACGAAAATCATTGCTGAAGCAGTCGATTTTGACTCGGCCCTTAATTTGGTTTTGGAGACACTTTGCGATAAAACCGGATGGGAATTTGGTGAAGTATGGTTTCCTTCCCAGGACAAAAGCCATCTTGAATTGGGCATGTCCTACAATTGTCAAACGGATGATTTGGAATGTTTTCGAAGTATTAGCGAAAGCTATACGTTTGTACCCGGCCAGGGACTTCCGGGACGAGTTTGGTCATCCCGAGCATCGGTATGGATACCCGACGTAGGAGCGGACGATAATTTTCTGAGAGCCGATCATGCCAAAGAACTCGGCCTCAAAGCCGCCGTGGGGATCCCTGTCCTGGTACAAAATACCGTTTTGATGGTGCTGGTTTTTTTTAAAAAAGAAAGGTCATCGGAAGACGAAAGCATGGTCACTCTCATATCGGCAGTGGCCGCACAACTTGGAGTGGCGTTTCGACGCAGGCAGGCAGAAAAGAAATTACGCAAGCTTAATATAGAACTTGAGCAACGGATAGCCGAGCGCACAAGCCAATTGCAGGAAGCCAAGGAGGAAGCCGAGGAAGCCAGCCGGGCCAAGAGCGACTTTCTGGCCAATATGAGCCATGAAATCCGCACCCCCATGAATGCCGTTATCGGCTTAAGCCGTCTGGCCCTGCAGACCGAACTGACCGCAAGGCAGAGGGATTATTTGGACAAAATTTCCACGTCAGCGAATTCCCTGATGGGCATTATCAATGACATCCTGGACTTATCCAAGATCGAAGCCAAAAAGCTGGAGATAAATCCGGTAAATTTCAATTTAGACGAAGTTCTGGCCAATGTTTCCAGCCTGGTAGGGGTCAAAGCGCGGGAAAAAGGACTTGAGCTGCTGTTTTCGATTTCAAAAGATGTCCCGCTCTATCTGGTAGGAGATCCTTTGCGGCTCGGGCAGGTGCTTATCAATCTCATGAATAATGCCGTTAAATTCACTGAAACAGGGGTGATTGATCTTACTGGAGAACTTGTTTCAAGAAAACCTGATGAGGTTATGCTGAGGTTTAGCGTACGCGACACTGGTATCGGGCTTACTCAAGAACAAATAGCCAAGCTGTTCCAACCTTTTGCACAGGCAGATGCCTCCACCACACGGGAATACGGTGGCACCGGCTTAGGACTGGTCATCAGTAAACGCCTGGTGGAAATGATGGGCGGTGAAATCCGGGTGGAGAGCACGCCAGGTCAAGGGAGCATTTTCACATTTACAGCGGCATTTGGTCTACAACCCGAAAAGGGAAAAAGAGTTTTATTGCCGCCCCCGGATCTTGCAGGTAAGAGGGTTCTTATCACGGATGATAATCCGGCCACTCTTCGGACTTTTCACGAAATGATGAAAGCTTTTACCTTCGAAACAACTACCGTAGGGTCCGGTGAAGAAGCTCTGGCCGAACTGGAAAAAGCTGCCGGCGATCCCAACGCCAAGCCGTATGAACTGGTGCTGATGGACTGGAAGATGCCCGGGATGGACGGAGTCGAAACGGCTGCACATATTAAAAAAGATCCACGGTTTTTTCAGGGAAAGAAAGCACCTGCCATTATCTTGGTCACCGCCTTTGGCACGGAGGATTTATTCGGACAGACTGTGCAAATGGCAGTGGATGCCATTCTTTATAAACCCGTAACCTTGTCCGTAATATTTAACACAATCATGGAGATCTTCGGAAAAGAAGCCTTCATGAAACCTGTCGCTGTAAAATCAGATGCTGAATATTTTGAAGATTTGAAAAAGATCAGAGGGGCGAAACTTCTTCTGGTTGAAGATAATGAAATTAATCAACAGGTGGCTCGGGAGATTATGGAGAATGCCGGCTTTACGGTTGCCATTGCCGAAAATGGAAAAGAGGCCGTGGCGGCAGTTCAGCAAAACGATTTCGATGCGGTCTTAATGGATGTGCATATGCCGGTAATGGATGGATTTGCTGCTACGCGGGAAATCCGAAATTTGAAACAGAAAGGTCAAAATATACCGATTATCGCTATGACGGCCGATGCGATGAGCGGAGACCATGAAAGAAGCTTTGCGGCCGGTATGGACGACCATGTGACCAAGCCGATTGATCCGGACAAACTTTTTTCAGCCCTGATCAAATGGATCAAACCTAAAGAGCGGAATACTTCGGAACGTCCGGCTAACAAAAATATGGGCCTGGCAGCCGGCTGGGAGAACTTCGTTTTTACCGATATGCCTGGAATTAACATGACTGCCGGATTAAAACGGGTCGGCGGCAATAAAAAATTATACGGCAAGATTTTGACGGAATTCTGCAAGAGCTTTTCAGACGCCGATCGACAGATTCAGTCTGCGCTTGAAAGCGGCACCCGGGAAAAGGCGCATCGCCTGGCTCATACTGTTAAGGGGGTATCCGGCAATATTGGCGCAGAAAAGCTATATACCGCTTCAGCCGACTTGGAGGCAGCCATTGGAAAGCGGACAGATAAAATATCACAGCACCTCGATGCTTTTAACGCTGCTTTGGACCAGGTTCTGAGTTCCATCAAAAGCATTTTAATAAAAAATGAGGATACTATTGAAAATTCGGTTGTTAAAGAGGTCGGCAGTTTAAACGAGTTGGCTGCGCTGCTGTTAAAGCTTAAACCATATCTTGAAAATAACAAACCCGAACCATGCAAAGAAATCATGGGTAATATCATATCCTTTTCCTGGCCCGATGATTGGAAAAAAAATGTAAAGACACTCGAAACACTGCTGAAAAAATATCGATTCGAAGACGCTTTGGTTGTCTTAGAAGAAACCATTGAGCAATTAAAACACGATCAAATGAATAGAGCGGACAAAAACAAGGCTCCTGCAGAATAGGTGATCACTGAACAATACTCGGAAAAAAATTATGAGGATAAAGTGTTATGGAAGAACGATTGCAGGCTAAAATTTTAATCGCCGACGATACTGAATCGAATTTGGATATTTTAACGGAAGCACTCGGAG
Source organism: Thermodesulfobacteriota bacterium (assembly GCA_040757625.1). Classification (GTDB taxonomy): domain Bacteria; phylum Desulfobacterota; class Desulfobacteria; order Desulfobacterales; family JARGFK01; genus JARGFK01. The sequence continues at coordinate 15,327 of JBFLWU010000031.1, forward strand.
GCGCCTATGATCTTACCGTGACTATGGATGGTGAACGTGCGCTTGAAATTGTCGAAAAGGACCCGCCGGACCTGATTCTGCTGGATGTTATGATGCCGAAGCTCGACGGATATGAAGTGTGTCAGAGGCTGAAAGCGGATAAGGAGACTCGACACATACCGGTCATCTTTCTAACCGCTTTATCCGATGAGGAGAATGAGGGCAAGGGGCTCCAATACGGCGCTGTAGACTACATAACAAAGCCCTTTAACATCGAATTGGTGAAAGTCAGGGTGCGCAACCATTTAGAGCTTAAAAAGCATCGGGATGGACTTGAAAAACTCGTCCGTGAGCGAACAAAAGATCTCATTCTTACGCAGCATGCGACCATTCATGCTTTGGGAACACTGGCGGAGTTCAGGGATCCGGAGACCGGGGGACACATCAAACGAACCCAGAATTATGTCAGGCTGCTTGCCTTGCGGTTGAAACATCACCGCAAATTCGAAGATTGCCTGGATAATGAAACGATTGATTATTTGTTCGAATCGGCCCCGCTTCATGATATCGGAAAAGTAGGCATTTCAGACGCCATATTGTTAAAGGCCGGGAAACTGACTGAAGCTGAATTCGCGGAGATGAAAAAGCATGCTGCATATGGCCATAATGCCATTTTGAAAGTCGAGCAGGATCTGGGGGAAATCACGACATCTTTTCTAAGATTCGGCAAGGAAATTGCCATTACCCATCATGAAAAGTGGGATGGATCGGGATATCCCAAAGGCCTTGCCGGCGACAAGATCCCTTTTTCCGGACGACTCATGGCGGTAGCCGACGTCTATGACGCCCTGGTCAGCAAGCGTGTCTATAAGCCGCCGTTTTCACATAAGAAAGCGGTTTCAATGATGACCGAAGGCAAAGGAAAACACTTCGACCCGGATATGCTGGACGCTTTTCTTGAGTTAAACGAGGAGTTCAGGAAAATCGCCTTAAAATATGCCGATTTTGAAGAAGAAAAAAAGACTCTTTCCGAATCTTGATTTTAAAAGGGGATGCAATTCAAAATGAATACGGAACAGAAGGTCAAATATAATTTACCATGCGTTATAAAGATGGATATCTTATGGGAAAAACGGTTTTAGAAGATAAACGCCGGTCGGCCGCCAGCATACTTATCGTTGATGACCACCGGTTGAATATCGACCTCCTGGAAGGCATCCTTTCAACGAACGGATATACGATCGATTCGGCCATGCGCGGTGAAGAAGCGCTTGAAAAAATTATTGCGAACCCTCCGGATCTCATTCTGCTCGATGTGATGATGCCGAAAATGGATGGCTATGAAGTCTGTCGGAATCTCCGTTCGAACAAGACTATCCCTTACATCCCGATTATATTTATAACAGCCAGTGAGTTGGAGCAAAAAAGCGTCATAGAAGGTCTGGATGCAGGCGGAGACGATTATGTCCGAAAACCCTTTGACGCCGATGAATTGATTGCCAGGGTATCTTCCTGCCTGCGCGTCAAAAGGGTTTATGAGGAATTGGCGCAAATTAAAAAAGAGCTGTCTCGATATGTCTCCCTGTCAACCTTGAGAATGGTTGAAAATAAAATTAAAGGTCAAAAAGGGTCTATGAATTATGATGCCTATGTGACCGTTTTATTTTCAGATATTCGGGGATTTACTCAAATTGCGGAGGGTTGGGAATCCAAAGAGGTATTCGACCAGTTGAATGCCACCATTGGAAAGCAGCTCAGAGTTATCGAAAAATATGAAGGCATTATCGATAAGCTAAGCGGTGACGAAGTCATGGCGGTATTTGAAGGTCCGGGGATGGGGGAAAAGGCCCTTAGGTGCGCCCTTGAAATTGTCCATGAACTATCTGAATCAGAAAGACATAAAGAACTCGAACTTCCTTATGTGGGCATTGGTATTAATACGGGACCGATTTATCTGGGTAGTTTGGGGACCGATTTATTTAGAGACTATACCATTATCGGCAACACAGTAAATATTGCGGCCCGCCTTTGCGCATTTGCCGATAGGTTTCAAGTACTGATTACTAAAACAACACTTGAATCCATTCAGCAGGAAGAATTCCGTTTTAAGTCCATTGGTGAAAAGATGTTAAAGGGATTAAGCAAACCCATGGAGGTGTTTCAGGTGATCTCTTGATAAGGCTTGTTTATATCTGAAAACTATCCAGGTTCTATGCCGAGGCAAAGCAGTTCCAATGAAAAATACGGGAATTAAAGAACGTTATAATGGGCAGAGCCTATTAAAAAGAAAACTTGTGACTATTGAGGCACTGGTCTTTCTCATACCCGGTCTTGTGGCTGCATATATTTTTTATCAAAAGGGGATTTCCTTTGATACCGCTCAAATCCTCATTTTTCTTGCTGTTTTGTGCCTTATTCTGGGCGGGCTGGTGATCATCCGGCAGGTATTTGATCGTGTTCTAATGGTTCAGACACTGGTGAAAAAAGCCGAACAAGGGGAACAGTATGTACTTGATGTGCAAAAAGATACCGGTGAGTTGAGTGAGATAACAAAATCTTTTAATAATCTGATGGAAAATTTCCAGAAAACCAATAGCGAGCTCCATGAGAGGCTGGAAGAAATCGCCGAGAGGAAGCAGGTTGAGGCCGCCCTTCAACGCGCAAAGGAAGAGGCGGAGGCAGCCAATGTTGCCAAAAGCCGCTTTATTGCCAATATGAGCCATGAATTTCTCACGCCACTCAATGCAGTTATCGGTTTCTCACAGTTATTGAAAGACAAAGCCCAGGGCGAGCTGAATGATAGGCAGATCAAATATGTCGATAATGTGCTGGAAGGCGGTCAACACCTTCTGAAACTAATAAATGGGATTCTCGAGCTTTCCAGGATAGAGGCCGAGAGTGTTGAATTGAAATTTTCAGAGTTTAGACCGGGTGAGGAATTGAGAGAGACAGTGAGTATGTTCCAAAGGTCTGCAGAAAAGAAAGGGATCACCCTTACATTGGACCTCAGTTCCGATTTGCCTGAAATCACGGCAGATCGTGATAAATTCAAGCAAATGGTCTTTAATCTTCTCGACAACGCTGTGAAATTCACCCCGGGTGGTGGAACAATCCGCGTTGAAGCGAAAATGGATACAGATTATGGGTTGAGAGTTTCCGATTTGGTAGAAAATAAAATTATTTCCGCGGGTCAATCTACTTTCAACAATCATCAATCCTTTATAGAAATCAGGATCGCTGATAGTGGTATTGGCATCAAGTCTGAAGATCGGGAAAGAATCTTTTCCATATTTGAACAGGCGGATGCATCTACGAAAAGACAATTCGATGGAACAGGTCTGGGGCTTGCCCTCAGTCATAAACTTGTGGAACTTCATAAAGGAAAAATGTGGGTGGAAAGCGAAGGTGATGGGAGAGGAAGCACTTTTTTTGTTGTTTTACCATGTGAGACAAAGCGACAAAAATAAATATTCTTTTATTTAAATTTATTTCATTTGGAGGAATCTATAATGAGTCAGAAACCAACCTATGCGGATTTGGAACACAGGCTTGATGATTTGGAACACAGGGTTAAGGGTTTGGAAAAACAACTGGCCGAAATAAAAATTCAACAAGTCGGTAATAAAATTCAAACAGATGTCGGTGTTCTCAACAAAAAGGCTGGTGTTGAAACGAAAAAACGAATCCTTGTAATTGATGATTCAAAAGCTGATCAAATGATTATTGAAGAGATATTGAAACAGGCAGGATATGATATAGCTTTAGCATCCGATGGCAAAGAAGGCCTTGAAAGATTTTACGAAAACCCTCCTGACCTGGTTATCACCGATATGGTTATGCCTGAAAAAATGGGATCTGAATTGATTTCTGAGATCAAAGGGAAATATCCGGAACAAAAAATTATTGCCATATCCTCCGGTAGTGCTGCTTACGGACGTGAAATTGAGTTGGATTTAGCAGAAATGTTTGGAGCTTATACTATCGCCAAGCCATTTGATCCGGAAAAAATCATAGAAGTCGTTAATAAACTCTTGCATGAAGAAAAAGAACAGGAAAAGATCGAGCAAGAAGAACAAGGAAATTGACCATGCAAAAAGGTTTGTTCCACTTTTTGGATTTTAACGGTTAAGACTTTTGAACGAAGCTGGATCTCCATCGGGTTCCGAAAATTATAAATTTAAATCCGAAAAAAATGGTTTCTTTTGGAGGGAAATGCTATGGAATATAAAAAAGATAATTTAAAAATTCTCATCGTCGACGATAGTGAAATTGATTTGAATATTTTGGAATCGATTTTGATGCAGATTGGTTTTCATAGTATCATTAAAACTACAAGTGCAAAAGAGGGACTTCGATTGGTCAGTAAACACAAACCCGATCTTATAATAAGCGACATTGTGATGCCTGATCTTACCGGCGGCGAATTTCGGGAAATATTGAAAGAGAATGCCGATACAGAGAATATTCCTGTAATTTTTGTATCCTCCATAATCTCTAAAATAGAAGAAGAAAGATACGGCGGTCGACTTGCAAGTGGAGACCTCTTAATTGCAAAGCCCTATTCCCGTGAAAGGATTTCTGAAATAATTGAAATTGCACTAACATAGCAGCTATCAAGGCTTACCAGCGCGATTCATAAAAAAGCAAAGGAGACGCCAATATGCCCACCAAAGCCGTTGTCGTTATCGACATGTTAAACGATTTTGTCACCGGAAGCCTGAAATGCGATCGCGCCCAGAGGATAATCCCGCCACTTCAAAAACTGCTTGAATCAGCCAGATCCAAAGGCGTGCCGGTCATCTATTCCAACGATTGCCACTATCCGGGGATTGATAATGAATTGAAACTGTGGGGTGAGCATGCCATTAAAGGCACCGAAGGGGCAGAGGTCATCAAAGAATTAACTCCCCAAAAAGAAGATTTCATCATTCCCAAACGAAGATACAGCGGTTTTTTCCAGACCGACCTGCATCTGCTGCTCAGGGAGCTTGGCGTTGATACTTTGATCATGACCGGTCTACATGCAAACATGTGCGTTCGCCACACCGCCGCCGATGCTTTTTCCTGGGGATTCAAAATCATTGTCCCCACAGACGGCACCGAAGCCTTTACTGAGGAAGATTACCAGGGCGGGTTAGCCTATCTTAAACAGGTTTACGGGGCCGAAATAAAAACAGTAGATGACATCATCAAAGATTTTTAAAGACCCTGCCGGTCAGGTTGATTCCAGTTCAGCCTGGCCGGTAACAGTGGTAATATTTGTAGTGTTAAGGTAGACCTCTAAATCAGTCCAACAATCCAGCAGAAATGTTCAACATGCTCAGCATGCCAAACCACCAGTCAACAAGCCAGAACGGGTGGAATTTAAGCCATTTCCAGAGTAAGCCTTGAGTTGGCAAATTTTAAGCAGCTTTCGGATGTGCAGGATAGAGCGTGTGAAGCACCAATAGCACCTGACGCAGATCGGCATCGGGCATGGTCTTTAGAATTTTTTCAATTTGAGATTCAATCTGTTTCCGGTCCGTAGCTTCATGCTCGAATCGAAGCATTTCCGGCAGGTCCACTTCCAGGGCCGAAGCAATTTTTACAAGAACGTTTAAAGATGGGTTCTGTTGCCCCCGCTCGATCTCACCCAGGAATTTGTAATTCACATCCGCCTGGCTTCCGAGCTCCTGTTGCGTCCAGCCTTTAGATTCTCTTAGCGACCGAACACGTCGCCCCAGGAGAATGGCCGCATTTTCATGTGATTTTTTCATAATAACCAATATAACTTGTTTAAATTGTGCCTTAAACCACCTATAAGCGGTATTTTTTCTTGACTGGAACGATATAATAAGCATAATAGGTCGAAACACCGTTTATGGCAGGCCATATTGAGTACGTTCGCTGAGCAGAAAAACAATCAAAGAACCGAAAGGAGGCAGTTATGTCAAGAAACGCTGATAGTCTTAGAAATTTAATCAGATCAATTCCTGACACAATTTCAGACCGGCTGAATCAAAAAAGCAAACGTTCAAAAGTTCCGGTGAAAAGTGATGAAATGGCTTTGAAAGGGGAAAGAGACCTTGCCGCCAATTATCGAAGATTATTCCAATCCATTGCAGATGCCGAAAAGAAATTGGCAAATTTGAATGAAACTCGCGGCGACATAACCAATGAAAGATACGAAGCCCTTAAAGATGAATACACCAGTTTTTTAAATACTGCCAAACCGGAACTTGTCGATATCCTGAAGGAAATTGATGATAAAATTGAAATTTGGGTGAAGGATGACGAAAAGATCGTCGGGGAATTAACCGAAACCCAGAAATCGATTCGGCAGGAAGATCGATTGCTTGAAGCCGGTGCAATTTCACGTGAAGAGCATCAGAGAAAAACAGCCCCGCTTAAATCCAAATTAAGAGAGCTCAATTCAAAACACACTAAAAAACAGGCTCAAATCAGGATACTCATTGCGGCAAAGAACCTTCAGCCCCCTCCCGCTCCCCCTCCGGGAAGCCATGGAAGTGACACCCCCGGAACAACGCCGAAATTTTATAAAAATCCCACCCATGCAACAATTTTATCGTTTTTCTGGATGGGTCTTGGTCAAATTTACAATGACCAGATGCGTAAGGGCATTATTTTCATAATTCTTTATTCAATTTCCTCAATCTTGATTTTCTTCGGTGTCGGTTTAATCACCACCCCCGCGCTTTGGATTTGGGGAATGGTCGATGCGAACACGACGGCAAAAGAGATCAATAGAAAGATTGCTGTAAGTCAGGGTCAATAAAGTTCCCCCCCCATAAAATAATTGTCTCTTGACAGTGCCAAACATTTTCTTATCGTTAAGCTCAAATTTTTCTTTGTGGGGACGGCTACAAAACATGGATCACATTCTCGTTGTTGATGATGAAAAATCAGTAAGAGATGTAATCAAAGATGCCCTGGAATACTATGGGTATCAAGTTACGCTCGCCCATAACGGAAAAGAGGGACTTGAACATTTCAACAACGGGGATGGAATCAAATTGATAATCACCGATATCAAGATGCCGATTATGGACGGAATTAAATTTGCCAGATCCATCAGAAACTCGGCTAATCCGAATATCCCCATCATCGCAATCACCGCCTTCCCCGGAAATAAAGACATCGACAGGGATCTGTTTAATTCGGTTATCGGCAAACCTTTCAATTTGCCATCTTTGGCAAAAATCATCGGTCAGCATTTAGAATCTTCCATTACAACCCCATAAGCCGGTCCGACACCCCACCACCCCACCAAATCGGCAAGGATGATCAAGTATGAAATGCATCTTGAATTGTGAAAGACAAGATGGTTTATAGTACAGAAATTATTGCAAAATAATTCAGGAAGGATGCTTAAAAATACCTTTGTGGCTGGCTGTGGCGCGTTTTAAGGGGCTTATTTTTTGAACCCGAGGAAAACCTTGAATAAAACCGGCTGATAGAATATGTTCGTTCCGATTTAGCTCGTAAGATTGCAATTTCAAAGGATTTCTAAATGAAAAACGAAAGCACCGCTGACCAGTGTTCCGACCCGACCAAAGAGTTCATAATTCAGATCCCCTGCAGGTTGGCTGAAAGAGTCGAGGCTTATGCAACCGCTAACAATACAACCATCACCGGCATGGTGATCGAGGCCCTGGATGCGTTTTTGAGGGATCACAATCAAAAAATGTCATCTTAGCCATTTAATCTTTTGATGAAACGTGTCGATAATGCTAACATATCAATAAGATTGAAGGTTTCTAATCAATTTTTTTTGGGAGAATAGCGATGATTCAGTTAAATGAAAGCTTGAAAAGCGAAATCGATCCATTGAATTTCCATTGCCAGGATTGCCACCTCCCGAGTTTCAAGTGTGAAAATTGTTACCAATTGAGTTTCCAATGTGAACATTGCAAGCAGCTGCTCAATAATCACTCGGTAAATATCGCGATATTTTTACACGGGGTATTTTTTCTTGTTGGCAAAGATGTCGGTTTTATTGGTTTTAATTGTCCAAAGTGTCTGAAGACACTTCTTTTGAAAGGGGAAATCGATTCAATTAAACTGTTGATTCCCCCCATTTTGAAAGGCATATGCCTTGAACTAAAACCAATGTTCAACCAACTGCGATATTTTCCGTCGGTGAATTATTCTCCAAAAAAAAGGATACCCGGCTTAGGTGCTTTTGACATTATAACTAATGATGGTTTTATTTCTCATTCTGGTATTGAGGGGATAGAGCAACGGTTAAATTTTCAGAAAGAAGAATTGCCGATGCTTGATACGGATTATCTGTGTTCCTATTTATCGAATGAAGATTTGCCGATAGGCTCTCTTTTTTCTGTAAGCTGGTTCAAAGAGGATCAGGTTGAAAAATTAGCAGGCTTTGAGAACCGAAAGCAATATAAGGTATTCCCAAGATATTTTTACAATAACGATCTGTTGGATAAGGTTGAGAATTTTTGTTGGCATAATCACCTGTATGCAAAATTTTTGTCAGATGGAAAGAAATCTGCGGAAGAAGATTTAAAATTCATTGCCAACCGTGCGGAGATTGAAGGTTATGACATAGATAATATCAAGGAGTCAAATCCCGAACTTGGTCCACAATCCTGGGAAATTATGCAGGAGAACCTGAGCAGTGATTTTAATTGGAATCTGGCAGGTAAATTTATGGAAATTTTGGTGGCTGATCCAGATCCTTATCCAAACATGGATCAGCTACGACCGAATCCGGATACGCTACGACCATTATTAAAGGGGCTCTGGAAATCACGTTTTCCATTTAAAGACGATGCGGTTCCAAATGATCTAAAGAAAATTGACCCGGCAAAATTTGACCGAAGTGGCAAAGATAAACGGCATCAAGAAATGGTCAAAGCGCTTCAGGAAAATTTTCATCTAAAAACTGTTCAAACTTTTCTAAAAGAATCAAGCCAGCAGTTCATAGAGGATTATATCGGCAGAGCTCAGGATATCACTTTTTCATATGCCGACTTGTGGGAAATCAAAGAAAAATATCTGATTCGGCTATTCAATGAAGCTAAAGAAAAGGCGCATCAGGAAACAGCTGTGCAGCATTCATTTCATGAGTTTGACGATTATTATGAAATCTTTTTTGAAGGCGAGAGGCATCTTTTAGATAAAATTGGCGGATTGAAACGGCTTCAATATCTTGTCAGGCACAAATACGAAGAGGTAAGCATATTTGATATGGATGACGACGAAGGGATAGCGCCAGAGCTGCTCCAAGAAAGAACAAAGGAAATTATCTCATTCTTGATGGAAAACGAAGAATGGGGAAAAGAATCAGAAGAGGAGAGAGGACCTGTTAAACGAAATATCGAACAAGAACAAATTGAAAGAAGCTGGAATGAAAAAATCATAAATGAACTGCGCCCAATGATAAAAAAATGGAAAACTTTAGGTGAAGATGCATCTGTCGCTGAAGAAAGTTATGAGCATGAAAAACTCAGGAAAATACGCAATGACCGGAAAAAGCTTGAGAAAATCATCTCAATGGTAGTATCCAAATCAATTATGACTGAACAAGAAAAAATTCGCGCCAAAAATATAAAACATAAAATTAACAAATCCATAAATGAGGCAATTGCCAGGATAAAAGATCGTAAATTGAGGGAACATTTTGAAACATCATATAAGTCTGTCCCAAAACAATATGCTTTAATCTATTCGCCAAAGGACGATATCGACTGGAAAATTGATTAATTCAGACTTACCTGAAATGAATTTAGCATAAACAGCCGCAAATCAAATTTCTAATAAAATCCTTCCATCTACCGGTATTGTAGCCAATCTACCCCTTCCGTAGCCCTTCTTTTATTAAGTGGTAATTAATTCAAACCCATTAATAAAAGGAGGCAACCATGAAGAAACAAGACAAATTCGGAACAAGGGAATGGGCTGATCGTACAATCAATTGCTGTACGGGCTGTTCCAACAACTGCCGGTACTGTTATGCCAGAGGGATGGCGGTCCGTTTTAATCGACTCAAACCGGAAGAGTGGCCGCTGGAGAAAGTAAGACAGGATGCTGTCGATCGTGAATATGGCAGGTTCAATGGCCCGGTAATGTTCCCATCATCTCATGACATCACGCCGGGCAACCTCGATGCATGTCTGACCGTATTAAGAAAACTGCTTGATGCCGGAAACAATGTTCTGGTTGTATCCAAGCCCAGATGGGAATGCATTGAGAGGATCTGTGATTTATTTGGTCAATATAAAAATCAGATTCTATTCAGATTTACCATCGGTGCAATGGACAATCAGGTGCTGTCATTCTGGGAGCCGGGAGCGTCTGAATATGAAGAAAGAAAAGCAGCCCTGCTTTATGCCTATTTCTCCGAATATCAGACATCCGTCAGCATCGAGCCCATGCTGGATGCCAAAGATGTCATTAACCTGGTCGAGGATCTCGAACTTTCTGTGACCGAATCCATCTGGATTGGAAAAATGAATCACATCCGCAAAAATATCGTGATTGACAGCGCCATGGCTGTCGAGGCTGTCCGTGAGATCGAGCGGGGCCAAACCGACGAGGCGATCATCGGAATTTATGAAACCCTGAAGGATCATCCCTTGATCAAATGGAAGGAATCGATCAGGAAAATCATTTCTAAAATTATCCCGCCCATTGGATCAGATTTCCGCTTCTGATCCTTTAAATTCAAATCGTAATTCCCCAGGGGGCTGATTAAAGCCCCTTTGGGGACCATTCAAACGAAAAAATCATTCCGCTACCCAAAAAGTAGCAAGTTTACGCTCTCCATAGCCCTTTTAACAGTAGAGGCAAGGGGATGGCCCCATTGAGGGTCATCAAACCAAAAGTTTTCCGAAAAGGACCTGTTGACTGTGGCTGGAGAAAAAGACATATTAACACCCGAGGAAACAGCCCGGTATCTTCGCAAAAGCTTGAGTTGGGTTTACAAGAATGCGGAGCTGCTGGGCGGTAGGAAGCTCGGAGGTTCACTTTTTTTTCCAGCAAAGGAGGACCTCTATGAGCGTATATTTTGTCAAAGGAAAGGGATGGAGGTACGAATTCATCCACATGAAAACCAGGTACACGGAAACCTGGTTCAAAACAAAAACCGAAGCCAAAAGGGCCGCGGTCAAAAAGAGAGAGGAGGTAAAGAATCCGCCGCCGATCAAGGAGGAGCCAACCGACATGGCATTCTTGGATCTGGTGAATCTCCGGCTTGATCATGTTCAGAGTTATGATTCGAAAAGCCATTATCGCGATGTAAGGTATCACTCAATAAGGTGGACCAAGCGATGGAATGGAAAGATGTGCAGGGAGGTCACTGCAGGGAGGATTGAATCATACTTGAAAAATCGGCTGAAGGTGTCCGCTTATACTGCGAACAAGGAATTACAATATTTGCGGGCATTATTTAACTTTGGCATCAAGAAAAAGCTGATCGAGATCAATCCAACCTCAGGCATTGAATTTTTTCCGATCGAAAAGCGGAAGAAATATGTGCCACCCAAGGAAGATGTGCTCAAGGTGATAGCAACCGGCGATCCGGAAGCCCAGCAGTATCTATGGTGCATCGTGTTGACCGCCGCCCGGGTGGGTGAAATTAATCAGTTGACTTGGGATGATGTCGATTTTAACCGGAACCTGGTTACCTTGTGGACTCGCAAGAGAAAAGGAGGAAACCGGGAACCACGGTCCGTACCGATGATCCAAAAGCTTACGGAAATTTTACGCCACCGGTTTGAATTGAGAAACTCCGACATTCCTTGGGTATTCTGGCACACGTACTGGGACCGAAAGACTTGCCGCTGGGTAAGCGGTCCTTACAGCGAACGGAAAAAATTGATGGGCACCTTATGCACTCGGGCAAAAGTCAGATATTTCCGCTACCATGCGTTACGGCACTTGACGGCTTCTGTCCTTGATGATTTAGGCGTACCGCTCGGCTCGATTCAGCGGATTCTGGGTCATCAGAATCGACGCACGACTGAGATTTATCTCCATTCAATCGGGGAAGCGGAACGGGCGGCCATGCGAAAACTTGAAACCACTCGGCTCTTTCAACTCGAACCGAGTGCCATTACAAAAGCCCCTACCAATATGCATGTGTCGTTTTGGAACCGAAAGGTCGAATGGCCTTCATACGAAATCCTTAAACAGGATATCGAGCAGTTGGGTTACTGCGGCACAGGACGAAAATATGGGGTAAGCAATAATGCGGTTAAAAAGTGGCTAAAGAGCTATGAAAAGAAAACGACTTTAGCCATGGGCAACAGGGTTGGAACCGACTCGGGAAAAGTCACACACAAAGTCACACACGGAAAAGAATAGGGGTTAACCCGTTTGAGCTAACCCCTTGATTTTGTTGGCTCCCCGAGTAGGACTTGAACCTACAGCCTAGTGGTTAACAGCCACCCGCTCTGCCGATTGAGCTATCGGGGATTAAATTGGAAACTCTCAGTTAATAAAGTTAGCCGCCAAAGTCAAGAAAAAATCATTCACGCAATCCCGATTTGATTTTGATGTTCAGCTCCTTCAACTGTTCGGGGGCGGCCTCCGACGGTGCGTTGGTCAGCAGGCAGGCCGCCTTCTGGGTCTTTGGAAACGCGATGACGTCCCGGATGGATGTCTGCCGGCAAAGGAGCATCACCAGCCGGTCGAACCCGAAGGCAATCCCGCCGTGGGGCGGCGCGCCCGATTCCAGGGCTTCGAGCAGAAATCCGAACTTGCCCTCGTATTCCTCCGGGGCCAGTCCCAGGGCCGCAAACACCTTTTTCTGGACATCGGTCTGATGGTTGCGGATGCTCCCGCCGCCGACTTCCGAGCCGTTCAAGACCATGTCATAGGCCCGGGATCGAACCGCCAGGGGGTTTTCCTGCAGCAGGGCATAGTCCTCTTCAACCGGGGCGGTAAAAGGATGATGCATCGCCTGGTAGCGCTTTTCGGTTTCATCGAATTCAAGCAGGGGAAACTCCGTCACCCATACAAACCGGAATTCATCCTCGTTGATCAGTCCGAGCTTTCGGCCCAGGTGATTTCGCAGGTGCCCCAGGGCCTCGTTGGTAATCCTGGGCTGGTCCGCCACAAAGAACACGAGATCGCCGGGCTCCATCTCGATGCGCCGGGTCAAGGCCGCCTTTTCTTCATCGCTGAAATATTTGGCGATGGGCGACTGCCAGCTGTCCTCCCGGACCTTTATCCAGGCCAGGCCCATAGCCCGGTAAACCGATACGAACGCCGTCAGATCGTCAATTTCCTTGCGGGACATCTCGATGCACCCTTTGGCGTTCAGGGCCTTGACGATGCCGCCCTTTTCCACAACGCTTGAAAATACCTTGAAACCGGATTTTGCGACGATGTCGGAGACATCCTTTAGCTCCAGGCCGAAGCGGACATCGGGCTTGTCCAGGCCGAAACGGCCGACAGCGTTCGCATAGGTCAGGCGTTCAAACGGCAGGGGCAGCTTCAGTCCGAGGACATCACTGAAAACCGCCGCCATCATCTCCTCGGCGACCGCCATGACATCATTTTCGCCCACGAAGGACATCTCCATGTCGATCTGGGTAAATTCCGGCTGGCGGTCGGCCCGCAGGTCTTCGTCCCGGAAGCAGCGGACGATCTGATAATAACGCTCATACCCCGCGATCATCAGAAGCTGCTTGAAAATCTGCGGCGACTGCGGCAGGGCGTAAAACTGTCCCGGATTGACCCGGCTGGGGACCAGATAATCCCGGGCGCCCTCCGGAGTGCTGCGGGTTAGAAAAGGCGTTTCGATATCCAGAAAACCGTTTGCGTTTAAAAACTTCCGCACCGACATGGCAGCCCGGTGCCGCATCACCAGATTCTTTTGGAACTGATTGCGGCGAAGGTCGATATGACGGTATTTCAGGCGTATGAGTTCCGAAACGTCCACCGTATCCTCGATTAAAAACGGCGGTGTTTTGGCCGCATTCAGCAGCTTCAGCTCCGTCACCGTCACCTCAATCTCGCCGGTTTTCAGGTTGGGATTGATCATCCCCTCCGGTCGGTGATCCACCCGGCCCCGCACGCCGATGACAAACTCATTTCGGATGACATGGGCCTTGGCGTGAACCTGTTCGTCCACCTTCGGGTTGAAAACCACCTGGGTGATGCCTTCACGGTCTCGCAAATCCACAAAAATCACCCCGCCGTGGTCCCGGCGGCGCTGCACCCAGCCCATCAGGATGACTTCCCTGCCGACATCCGCCGCGCACAGGGCGCTGCAATGATGGGTCCGTCTCATATCTCCAAGTATGTCCAGCAAATCCTTGACTCCTTTCAAGCAACTTTTTTCAGTTTGCCTATAAACAATTTCGCCTGCAAAATCCTGTCCCGCCTTACCTCCGCATTGACCCGGGCTTTGGCCGGGGCTGATTCGCCGGCGGCTTATCGATCATCTTAAAGCAGATAGCGCCATTACAGCGGTCTGCGGCCACTGCGCACAATGACGGCGACCTTTTCGACAATTCCCGTGAGGGGAACAGCGGTCTGCTCTTTGGTTGCCATATTCCGCAGGAGAACTTCGCCCTTTTCAAGTTCATCCGCACCGACGATCAAGACGTAAGCGGCACCCAGGCGATCGGCCCGCTTCATCAGGCTTTTCAAACTTTTCCCGGTCAAATCCATTTCCGCTGTAACGCCCGCCAGTCCCAGGGCGCAGGACCAGTCAAAGGCCGCCTGCATGCTTTTCGCGCCCAGGGCCGCCACAAATACGTCCGGCTTATTGATAAAATCGCAGCGGTCCAGTCCGGCCACTTCCACCAGTCGGTCAAACCCGATGGCAAAGCCGATGGCCGGCATGTCCGGTCCGCCCAGCAGCTGAATCAGGCCGTCGTAGCGCCCCCCGCCGGCAATTGCATTCTGGGCGCCCAGGGAGCGCGTCTGGATCTCAAAGGTCGTACGGGTATAATAATCGAGGCCTCTGACCAGCCGGCTGTTGATGGTAAAGGAAATCTCAAGGCGCCGGAGGGCATCCTGAACCGTTTGAAAATGGGTTTTGCAGTCGGTACATAAAAAATCCAGCAGCGACGGGGCCCCGGTCAGGGCTTCCCGGCAGGACGGAACCTTGCAGTCCAGCACCCTTAACGGATTGCGGTCGCTCCGCCGCACGCAGTCCGCACATAGCTTTTCTTTCAGGCCGATCAGGAAACCGGAAAGGGCCGTTTTAAATTCCGGACGGCAGGCCGGGCATCCCAGCGAGTTCAGATGAACTTCGACATCTTTGACCGCCAGCCGCGAAAAAAGCGTCACCAGCATGAAGATGAGCTGTGCGTCTATCAGCGGCGAATCCACCCCCAGCACCTCGGCATTGATCTGGTAAAATTGCCGGTAGCGCCCCTTCTGGGGTCTTTCCCTCCGGAACATGGGCCCGATGGTATAAAATTTCTGTACCGGGTCCTGGGCATAGAGCTTGTGCTGGATGTAGGAGCGGACGATGGAAGCGGTCGCCTCCGGCCGCAGCGTCACCAGATCCCCTTTGCGGTCCGGAAAGGTGTACATTTCCTTTTCCACGATATCGGTGTCTTCGCCGATGCTTCTGGCAAAAAGCTCGGATTTTTCCAGCAGCGGCAGCCGGATCTCACTGAAACCGTAGGCCTCAAAAAGGGCGACGGCCGTCTTTTCAATGTGCTGCCAGAGTTCCCCTTCGCCGGGCAGTATATCCTTGAATCCTCTGATTAACTGTATCATTTTCAGCGTCTCTTCATTGTCAATAATTACTTAAATTTATTTATGTATCCCAACCAAAACGTATTAGTCAATATTTTTCCTCCCTATTGGCTTTTCAACGGATATTTGTTATCTATGAGCGAAATTCTCTTGAAGGGGTGACATATGCTGAAAAAAACGCTGCTGCTGATTCTCGTCTGTGTTTGTTTTTTGCCGTCCATGGGTATGACTGCCACCAAAATCAAACTGGGAGTCGTCACCAAACCCGGCTCCGCCCAGAATATCGCTGCTGAAAAATTCAAGGAGCTTCTGGAAAAACGTTCCGGGGGCAATCTCCAGGTTCAGATATTTCATTCAAATTCCATCGGCAATGAAACTGAAATCCTACAGCAGATCCAGATGAACGCCGTTCAGATGGGCATCATTACCGACGGCCCGTTTGACACCTTCGACCCCGTCGTCCGGGTTCTCAATTATCCTTTTTTATTTAAGGACAACGCCCAGGCCGATGCCATTCTGGACGGCCCGCTGGGCGGCCGGATATTAAAAAGCATCGAGAGCTCCGGATTCAAGGGCCTGTGCTTTTCCGAAAACGGGTTTAGAAACCTTACCAACAGCAAGCGCCCGGTCAGCGGCCCGGCGGACATCAAGGGCCTTAAAGTCCGGGTGATGGCTTCAGCGCTTCACAAAGCGATCTGGCAGGCCCTGGGCGCCAATCCCACCCCCATGCCGTGGCCGATCTACACCGAACTGGAGCAGGGTGTTATCGACGGCCAGGAAAACCCCCTATGGGTCATGGAAGTCTACAAATTTTATGAGATTCAGAAATACATGACCCTGACCCGCCACGTATATTCTGCGCATATTGACGTGGCTTCGCTCAAGTGGTGGCAGACGCTGGATACCGCCACCCAGGGACTGATTCAAAAGGCCATCTACGAGGCCGCCCTTTTCCAGCGAGCGGACAATCGCGCCAAGGACAGCGAACGACTCCGGCTTTTAAAGGAAAAAGGGATGGTGGTGGAAGAAAATCCGGATGTCGCGGCCCTGCGCGCGAGGGTTGCAGGGCTGAAAGACATGGACATTTTCAAGGCGCCCCCGGTTCAGGCGCTGCTTTCGGAAATGCTGGAAGCCACCCGTTAAATTATTGAAGGATTTTATTTTCTGCCTGCCCGGAAGGCAGGCAGAAAAATCCTGTTCATCCTGTCAATCCTGTCAAAACAAACCGGAAGCGACCGCACCTACATGGGTACATGGCGTTTTGAAGGATCGAAGCGAACGAACCGTCGCAAATAAATCATAAGAGTCTTCCCGCATCGTTAAAGGTTACCGGATGACGCAAAAACCTGCATCACCTCTCGAACGGCTGAGCCGGGCGCTGAATTCGGTCATCGAACGCTGCCTGTTTGCCGTCGGCCTGAGCATGGCGGCGATTGTGGCAGTGGAGGTCTTTTCCCGCTACGTTCTGAATCATTCCCTGTTCTGGTCTGAAGAACTGGCCCGCTACCTGCTGGTCTGGCTCACCTTTCTGGGCGCTTCGGTGGCCTATCATCGCCGGGCCCATCCGGGTATCGACACCGTAACCCTGCTGCTCCCGGACAATCTGAAAAAAAAGGCCGCTATCTGTGTTCACCTGGTCTCCCTGGCCCTTTTCGGCGTGATGATAGTTTACGGCTGTCAATTTGCGTATTTTGTCCGGCTGCAGATTTCCCCGGCCCTGTACCTGCCGAAATGGATCATCTACAGCATCGTCCCGTTCAGCGGCGGCATTCTCGTGCTCCACGGAATGGCCTTTTTAGCAAACGACTTCAAAGGTACTGCCGGTGACCGCTGAAATTCTCATCTTATCCCTGCTGTTTCTGTTTGCCGTCAACGCCCCCATCGCCATTGCCATTGGCGCCGCCTCAATCATCGGAATTCTGGTTCAGGGCGATTTTTCCCTGATGATGGTCGTTCAGCGCATGGCGGGCGGCACCGATTCCTTTCACCTCATGGCGGTTCCGTTGTTTATGTTTGCGGGAGTCATCATGGAAGCCGGCGGCATCAGCAGGAGAATCATTGCCTTTGCAAACGCCCTGGTGGGCTGGCTGCCCGGGGGACTGGCTGCGGTGGCGATCGTATCGGCCATGTTTTTTGCCGGCATTTCCGGATCGGCCGCCGCCGACACCGCCGCCGTGGGCGCCATCCTGATTCCGGCCATGAAAAAATCCGGCTATCAATCCGACTTTGCCGCGGCCGTCCAGGCCGCCGGAGGTTCCATCGGCGTCATCATTCCGCCGTCCATCCCGATGATTATCTTCGGCTTTTTAACCGGCGCCTCCATCAGCCAGCTCTTTGCCGCCGGCATCCTGCCGGGTATCATGATCGGTCTTTCCCTGACCGCCGTTACCACCCTGGTTTCATCGCGAAACGGCTATGCCGCCACAACCCGTTTTTCCATTCACACGGTCTGGCAGACATTCAAGCAGGCCCTGCTGGCCTTGGGTGCCCCGGTCATCATCCTCGGCGGAATTCTCTTCGGCATTTTCACGGCCACCGAATCCGCCGCCGTGGCCGTATGCTATGCTCTGTTCGTCGGCATGTTCGTTTACCGCAACATAAAATTCAGGGACCTTGCCGCCCTTTTCATTGACGGCGCCGTCACCGCCGCCGTCGTCATGTTCATCATCGCCACAGCCTCGGTTTTCAGTTGGATCGCCGCCATCGAAGACATGCCCGCACGCCTGGCCGGATCGCTGCTGGGGATGACATCAAATCCCGTCATGCTGCTGCTGCTCATCAACCTGGTCCTGCTGATCGCCGGAACCTTTGTTGAAACAACCGCCGCTCTGATCCTGCTGGTCCCCATGATCACGGCCATGCTCCCCTCCCTGGGGATTGATCTGGTTCAGCTAGGAGCCATTGTCGTCACCAACCTGGCCATCGGCATGCTGACGCCGCCCCTGGGGATCTGTCTGATCGTATCCAGCGCCATCTCAAAAGACAGCATCGCTGCTGTCAGCCGGCGCATTCTGCCGCTCCTGTTGGTTCTGATCGTCAACCTGCTGCTCATCACTTTTTTCTCACCCCTGACCATGTGGCTGGCACGCATGGTTGCCGGATAAGCTTAATCAATATTAGGTCGCATCCAAAACAAAGACTGCTCATGCAATCAGCGCATCGATGACCTTTTTTAGATAGAGATTTCCGTGTTATATTAAAAATCTTCGCAGTTCGACAAACGTCCTGCATATTTCCCTTGACAGATATTCGGCCTGTTTATAAATAATATGTAAAAATAATAGGTTAGGAGGATGTAGCGATGCCCGCTAAAGTAACGTTGACGACGCTTTACCGGATGAAGGAAAAGGGCGAAAAAATTGTCGCCCTCACCGCCTATGATTATCCATTTGCCAAAATGGTGGATGAATCCGGCGTGCATATGATTCTGGTGGGAGACTCCCTGGGAATGGTGGTGCAGGGCGAACAAAGCACCCTGCCGGTTTCCATGGATGAAATGATTTATCATACCCGTATTGTTTCCAGGGCCGCCGCCACCGCCATGGTGATCGGGGACATGCCGTTCATGTCCTATCAGGCCAGCATCAGCGAAGCGGTTGCAAATGC
Source organism: Thermodesulfobacteriota bacterium (assembly GCA_040757625.1). Taxonomy (GTDB): domain Bacteria; phylum Desulfobacterota; class Desulfobacteria; order Desulfobacterales; family JARGFK01; genus JARGFK01. The sequence continues at coordinate 34,596 of JBFLWU010000031.1, forward strand.
CGGTCGTTTTTTAAAGGAAACCACCGCGACCGCCGTCAAGCTGGAGGGCGGCGCCGCGGTCAGCAAAACCATTAAGGCCATCTCCGAAGCCGGTATTCCGGTCCAGGCCCACATCGGCCTGACCCCGCAATCGGTTCATCAGATGGGTGGATTTCGGGTTCAGCGCGATGAAGAGCGCCTGCTGACCGATGCCCTTGAAGTGGAATCCGCCGGGGCTTTTTCGGTCGTGCTTGAAGGTATCCCGGCCGATATTGCCGCAAAGATAACCCGGACATTGAAAATACCGACCATCGGCATCGGCGCCGGACCGGACTGCGACGGCCAGATCCTGGTAATGCATGACCTGCTGGGATTAAACGACCGGCACGTCCCCAAGTTTGCGAAACAATACGCCCGCCTGATCGATACGACCAAGGCCGCCATCAGGCAGTACGCCCAAGACGTTGAAAAAGGGGCCTTTCCGGGCAAGGAGCACTGTTACTAGAAGCCATCTCAAAAAAAATATATTCTCAAACATATTCTGATTCTCCGAAAACATATAGGTCATGAATCCTTCGTTTGCCATCGTCGGGTGCGGCAAGGTCGGCAATGCGCTGGGGAAATTTTTAACCGTTGCCGGGTATGTGGCCGTGGGTGCCGCCAGCAAAAGCTGTTCTTCCGCAAGAAAAGCGGCGGAATTATTCAAGACCGGCCGCTACAGCGAGGTTCCCTGGGAAATCACGCCTGCCGCCGATGTGGTCCTGATCACCACCCCGGACGGCGCGATTGCCGAAACCTGCCGTCTGATCGCCGCCAACAGCGGCTTTAAAACCGGTGGCGTGGTTCTGCACTGCAGCGGGGCGCTGCCTTCGACCATTCTTGCGCCAGCCGGCCGCTGCGGCGCTTTTACGGGATCGATGCATCCCCTGCAGAGCTTTGCCGCCGATGATTTTCCCCGCAGCCCCTTTGAGGGCATTCTCATTGCCGTGGAGGGCGAACCCCGGGCACTGGCCGTTGCCCGTCAAATGGCCGCGGATCTTGGCGCCGCCCCTCTGACAATTAAAACGGAGGCCAAAACTCTCTATCACGCCGCTGCGGTGGCGGCATCCAACTATCTCGTCACCCTGCTGGAACTCGCTTTCAGGCTGCTGGCCGACGCCGGGATTTCGGGACCTGAAGCATACAACGCCCTCCGGCCATTGATCCAGGGCACTCTGGCCAATATCGCGTCCGTGGGCATTCCCCAGGCCCTTACCGGCCCCATTGCCCGGGGCGACATTGAAACCGTCAAGCGGCATCTCCTTGAAATCCAGGCCAGGCGTCCTGAATTATCGGCCCTTTTCAAAGCATTGAGTTTTCACACCATCGACATCGCCGCGGCCAAGGGAACACTGGCTGAAGCGGATGCCGCAGCACTGAGAAATCTCTTGGCCAACGCCCCCTAACCCGATTATTTCACGAAATGCATTCGTTCATTTGCAAGGCACTCCGGGTGTACTTTTCGTACCGCAAGCCCCGGATAACGCAGCAAATGGGCGAATGCATTTCGCCCCTAGGGTGAAAATTTTTCAAGCAATTATCTTTTTCAATAGAAGTAACAAAGCGTATCTCTGGTTTTTACGTCAAATTTACATCTAACCGACTATTATCAGGATCATTTTAAAACTTGCTGAAAAATTTTCATGAAATATCCGGGCTAAAGGTTATTGGGATTTTATCTGCACATTAAAATACCAAATCACAACCTTCAAATATCAAACAAAATTCAATAACCAAAATTCGAAAATTTAAATGCCTTAAAGAGTTTTTGTTCATTAAATTTTTGTGTTTGGAATTTGTGTGTTATTGGATACTTGGGAATTGGATTTTTAGACGAACATCAAGGTTAGGTCATTCGCCCCGACCTGGCCCAATGGCCCAGAGTTTCTATTGTGGAATGACTTCTAAGATGTCTTGACCACCGGGTTCTTTTTTTCCCCGCCGCCGTTCGCGCCGTTTCGCAGGCCGTTGATCCTTTCCCACATACCGGGGCGGATCTCCGCCAGGATCATACCCGCGAAAATGAACCCGCCGCCGATGAGGTGCTGGTTCAGGAGGGGTTCGCCCCCGTACAGGTGGGCAAACAGAGCGCCGAATACCGGTTCGGCCGTAAAAATCAGCGCCGTTCGGGTGGGAGAAGTGTAACGCTGGGCGTGGGTTTGCACGGCAAAGGCAAACACGGTGCAAAAAAGCGCCGTGACTAACACAGCACCCCATACCGAAAGCGGCACGTGGAGGGTAAAGCTACCGGTCCCCAAGGCAAACCCCATATTCAGCGCCGCCACGGCGCCTATCTGCCAGGCGGCCAGGGCCATGGTGTCATACTTGGGGGCATAATACCCCGTCGTCATGATATGGATGGACACCCAGACTGCGCAGATGAACACCAGCAGGTCTCCCCGGTTCCAGTCCGAAGGGGCGCCGCCGGTCAGAAAGTACAGACCGGTAAAGGCCAGCAAAACTCCCAGTACGGCAAAAGGGGCCGGCGCCCGCCTTAAAAAAATCAGCGACAGGATCGGAACCATGACGACATTCATGCCGGTCAGGAAAGCCCCGTTGGTTGCCGAGGTGTGGGTCAGGCCCCAGGTCTGAAAGGCAAAAGCCGCGAAAAGAAAGACCCCCAAAAAGACGCCCGCACGCGCGGTGGGAAGATGAAAGGGAAACATCCTTTTTCGGAACAAAAGCGCCATCACGATAAAGGCGATGCCGAAGCGGACCCCCAGAAAAACGTATACATCCACCAGTGCCACGGCGTTCTTTACAATAATAAACGTAATCCCCCAGAAAAACGTGGCGGCAAAAAGTAAAAAATCCATCCAGAGCTGTTGAGCCCGTAAAACCATGCCTTGATTTCCCTTTCTAAAGGATGCCATCCATAGCAAAGATTTCACCCGGTGTAAACCGGCCGCTGGAAAAAAACACTCCCGAAGATTCCCGATCGGGTTTTACCCGGCTGTAAGGTAAGAAGCGCCCGCATGGACCATTTTCACTGCGAAGTTCTAAAATCAGCTTCAACCGGTTGACATTTCGCCGGTTTTATAGCTATACCTTTTTGAACCGAGTCCAACAGTTTCGGTTCAATTCCTGATCTTTGGCGGAAAGGAGATCCGTTTTTGACATCCCGCCTGTTTTGGACCGGACATGAGTTTATTGTCAGCTCAGTTTGACTCCGTTCAGCTGGTTTGTTTTTTTTAATAACGGAATCCATTCCATATCCTGACGCCTGAAGGGAGGTCGGAATGAGAGATAAACTGGAAGCGGTTGAAGTTGAGTGCCCCAGGTGCAGAGAGACCCAGATCATTTATATTCCCAAGGAAGAGATTCCCAGGTGCCCGAAATGCAAGATTCAGATGGTGCTCCGGGAGCTTCTCGACGAAGGCAAGGCGTATTGAGTCCACAGCTTCTGGCAGTCAACAGATCTTTCCATTAAACCCACATAAGGAGGTTAAGAATGAATCGATTGTTAAAAGGAATGATGGTGTTTCTGGCGGTATTTACCCTGCTGTCAGCCCCGTTGATGGCGGCAGACATCGAACTGGCAAAGAAATCCACCCTGGAACAGATTCTGCAGAAAGGCGAGCTGCGGGTCGGTTTTGAAGCCGGCTACATGCCCTTTGAAATGACGGACAAAAAAGGTCAGTTCGTCGGTTTCGACATTGATGTGGCCAAGGAAATGGCAAAGGCCATGGGCGTAAAGTTTGTGCCGGTCAATACCGCCTGGGACGGAATTATCCCCTCGCTCATCACCGGAAAATTCGACATCATCATGAGCGGCATGACGGTCACCCAGGAAAGAAACCTTAAAATCAATTTCGCCAACCCGTATATTGTTGTGGGCCAGACCGTGCTGATCAACAACAAGCACAAGGGCACCGTTAAATCCTACAAGGACCTCAACAAGTCAAACTACATCGTAACGTCCAAGCTGGGAACCACCGGGGAACAGGCCGTCAAACGCATGATCCCCAAATGCACCTATAAATCCTTTGAAACCGAAACCGAAGCCGTCCTTGAAGTCGTCAACGGCAAGGCCGACGCGTTTGTTTACGACCTGCCCATGAACGTGGTGTTCATGGCCCAGCAGGGCCAGGGCAAGCTCACATTTCTGGACACCCCGTTTACCTTCGAACCGCTGGCCTGGGCGATCAATAAGGGAGATCCCGATTTCATGAACTGGCTTAACAACTTTCTCTGGCAGATCAAAAACGACGGTCGCTACGACCGCATCTATCAGAAGTGGATTAAGAGCACCGACTGGATCAAGGACGTGCAGTAGAAAACGGCAACGGTGTGCAGTTTACCAGGAGCTACATCCGTCTAAAATCCCCCCGCTCCCCCCTTTTATTAAAGGAAGGGCGCAGGGGGGATTTTCTGATGATCGATTTCCGGCGATTCCCGGCTGTACACTTAGAAGAGCGGTTCATACAATGTTCTAATTTTATAGCGCACGCGTCGAGACCTTTAAAAAATTCCCGATTTTGTTCAAGTTCAAGGAAGACGATAATTTTAACCGCAGGCATACACGTAGTATTTCCAAGAGAACAATTTGAGCTTTACCCTATGGAATAAGCTTCAGCATTCCACAGGACCGGCGCAGAAATTGGGCAAAAGAGAGAGTTTTGCAATGGTCTCGCGTTGAAAGGTGGTAGTCGATGGCCTTCAGTCCAAGCGACACCCGCATGCAGAGCAAGGCAACCTATTACCTCTGGGTAGGCGTATTTGTCGTGTTTATAGCGTCCGTGTTTTACGGGACCTATTACGCCACCCTGAAGGTGGATTATGTCTGGCGCTGGTACCGGGTTCCGCAATACTTCTTTTTCAAGGACCATATTGAAATCCGGTCGGAAATCCAGGGCGAAGTGGATAAAATCGTCCGGCAGAACAAAGAGGCGTTAATATATATCCGCGGCAACGGTGATCAGGTAAAATACAGCGTCCCGGTTAAAAGCCTGCGGGTGGCGGAAAACGACTTCATCTATCCGGGCGATGTCCTGGGCGCCTTCGACAAATGGAAGGTCGGCATTTTACTTGACGGGCTCTGGCTGACGCTGAAGGTCAGCATGGTGGGGATCATTATCGGAATTTTTATCGGTCTTTTTGCCGGCCTGGCGCGCATCTCCGCCAACCCCGCCTTTAAGTGGACGGCCATTACCTATGTGGAGCTGATCCGCGGCTCTCCCCTGCTGGTGCAGATTTTCATCTGGTACTTTGTCATCGGTACGGTCGTCAATACCATGCTGGCGAACAAGGATTTCGGCCAGCTGCCGCCCATTTGGTTCGGCATCGCCGCTTTGGCGTTTTTTGCAGGGGCTTATGTGGCTGAAATTGTTCGGGCGGGGATTCAATCCATTCACCGCGGCCAGACCGAGGCCGCCCGCTCTCTGGGTATGACCTATGCCCAGAACATGCGGCATGTCATCCTGCCCCAGGCCTTTCGGCGCATTTTTCCGCCGCTGGCCGGTCAGTTCATCAGCCTGATCAAGGATTCTTCCCTCCTGGGGATCATCGCCATCCGGGAGCTGACCAAAGCCACCCGCGAAGTGGTCACGACCAGCCTGCAGCCCTTTGAGCTCTGGTTCATGTGCGCATTGCTGTATCTGGTCCTGACGTTTGCGCTGTCCATGTTCCTGCAATACCTGGAAAGGAGGACCATAACCTAGTGATCGACGTTAAAAATGTGTCCAAATATTTCTATGTGCCCCATGAGGTCAAAGCGCTGAACAACGTTTCCTGCAAGATCGAAGTGGGTGAAGTGGTGGTGGTCATCGGACCGTCGGGCTCCGGCAAAAGCACCCTGCTGCGCTGCCTCAACCGGCTCGAAGTGGCTGATGAGGGACATATCTTTGTGGACGGCATCGACATCATGGACCGCAAAACCGATATCAACAAAGCCCGGGCGGAAATGGGCATGGTGTTTCAATCCTTCAATCTCTTTCCCCACAAAACCACCCTGGAAAATGTGACCCTGGCGCAGGTCGTGGTCCGCAAACGCTCCCCTGAAGACGCCCGCAGGAGAGCCATGGGCCTGCTTCAGAAAGTCGGCATCCCGGACAAGGCCAATGTATATCCCGATCGGCTCTCGGGCGGTCAGCAGCAGCGCGTGGCCATTGCCCGGGCGCTGGCCATGGATCCCAAGGTGATGCTCTTTGACGAGCCCACATCTGCCCTTGACCCTGAAATGATCGGGGAGGTCCTCGATGTCATGCAAACCCTTGCCCGGGAAGGGATGACGATGGTCGTCGTCACCCACGAAATGGGATTCGCCCGGGAGGTTGCCAACCGTGTCCTTTTCATGGATAACGGCGCCATCGTGGAGGAAGGGACTCCCGACACCCTGTTCAGCAATCCCCGGCATGACCGCACCAAACTCTTTCTGAGCCAGATTCTATAAGCCGACAAATGACCCGCCGCAGTCAAGAACCCGCGCCGGCCCGACGGCTTCCACGCCTGGCGGCCACGGTTGTTGCCGTCGTGTCGTGCCGCCTGCTGCTGAACACGGCCCGACGCTTCGCCTATCCCTTTGCCCCGGTATTAAGCCGCGGCATCGGTGTGCCGCTGACCGCATTTACCTCCATCATCGCCGTGAATCAGGCCACCACGCTCCTGGGCATGTTCTTCGGGCCCCTTGCCGATCGACTGGGATACCGGCTGATGATGCTGTCCGGACTGGGGCTTCTGACCGTGGGAATGTTTCTCGGCGGCATCCTGCCGTTTTATGCCGTGGTCATGGCCGGCCTGTTCCTGTCGGGGCTGGGCAAAAGCGTGTTTGACCCTGCCTATCAGGCCTATTTCGGTGAAAAGGTCCCATATCACCGCCGCGGCATGGTCATCGGTTTCGTCGAAATGAGCTGGGCCGGCAGCACCCTGGTAGGCATTCCGCTGCTGGCCGTTCTGATGGATCGGTTGGGCTGGCGCGCCCCTTTTTTTGTCTTGGGCGGACTGGGAATAGTGGGAATGGCCGCCATTTGCCTGTTCATCCCCGGAGACGCTAACGCCTCGCCGGAGCGGGCGCGCATTCTTGATTTCAGCCGCTCCTGGCGGCCGCTCCTGCGCCAGCGCACCGCGCTGGGCGCCTTCGGTTTTGCTTTTTTTGCCAGCATCGCCAATGACAATCTTTTTGTGGTTTACGGTGCCTGGCTGGAAAGCGCATTCCATCTGAGCATTGTCGCCATCGGCATCGGCACCAGCCTGATCGGGGCGGCCGAGTTGTGCGGCGAATTGCTGACCGTCGCTGCGGCCGACCGCTTCGGCCTGAAGCGCTCGGTTTTTACCGGCCTGGGTCTGTCGGTGCTGGCTTACGGCCTTTTGCCCTTGTGGGGCCGGGCGCTGCTGCCGGCCCTGGTCGGCTTGTTTTCTATTTTTTTTGTCCTGGAATTTACCATCGTTTCTTTTTTATCCCTCTGCACCGAGCTGCAGCCGAACTCCCGCGCCACCATGATGGCCGGTTTTTTTGCTGCCGGCGGGCTCGGCCGCATCATCGGGGCCCTGATCGGCGGACCGATCTGGCTGGCCGGAGGAATTACTGCCACCGCAACCGTCTCCGCGTTTATCAGCACGTTGGCGCTGGGGTCAGTCTTTTGGGGATTGAAGAGGTGGCGGCGGTGATCGCCGGCTTTGATGGGAAAAAGATCGCCGGGGTATTCGCATAGTATTAGAACCATCTCAAAAAAATTATATTCTAAATTGCTGAAATGTCGGGGAGTTTCATTACAAATTGCCAATGGGGTGAGCCGTTGTCACTTCACTGTTTGCCGGCGTCTCAAACACCTGTATGTTAAAGAAATCCGCTGTCAGATAGGATACAGCTTCAGGGGCTGGTCTTTAAGCTTTTCATTGGCGGCCTGCAGCTGCCCCTCGCCGGAAATCACCGCCACGGCCTGATCCTTTACCCCTTCATGGAAATATTTTTCGGCAACTTCCTGAACCCGGTTCCTCGACAGCGACACGACCCCGCTTTTAAAGCGCTTGCGGGCGTCATCCGTCAGGGATGTCATTTTACGGTAAAAGGCCTTGCGGGCGGCCGGTCCCGGCGGATCGGGCTTGTCGATCTCGGAGCAGACCTGCAGCGTCGCCTCCTTGACATCCTCGTCCGAAAAGCTTTTGGAACGGACAAACCCGGCAGCTCCGTCATACACCGCCAGGGTCCCGGCAATATGGGGATCCCGATAGGACCCGAAACTGAACAGCCCGCTTTCGGGGTTGTAGATGGCAAATCCGCCGTAAGCCCCGCCCTTTTCACGAATTTCGCGGTGCAGGTACAACGACCGCAGCATTTTGCCGACAACAGCCAGGGCCGGTGCATCCTCGTGATCCATCCTGACCGTTCGGAAGGTTCGCGCCACAAATGAAACGGCCGTTGAAGTGGTCCAGCCCTCCCTGGGAACTTCGCCGCTGATTGCTATTGCCGGGGGCCCGAACCCGGCGGCCGGCCCCCCGGACAGGCCGCCGTGAAGAGCGGCAACCGACGCCCGGGCGGCAGGCAGGCTGCTGTCTTCGCCGATCAGCGCGACTCTTATATTTTCGCGCGTCAAGAGTGATCGGCCGATGCCGGTCAGGCTGTCCGCAACCGACTGCAGGCAGCCGTCCGTCAGGTCGGCGGTCAATTCTTTGATTGTTTTCAGCTGGTGGATGCCGTGCCAGGCCTCGTCCAGGGCCTCGGCCGCCGAAAAGTTGCGGGACGCCAGGGAGATGGCGAGCCGATGGCCGTTATGAACAACCATCGCTTCCAGGGCGGCCCGGTATTCCAACAGCAGGGCTTTGAGGCGGGTTAAATCCCCGAAGTCAAAGGCGCCGGCCAGCTCTGCAATGATATCAAACATCGTGTCCTGGTTGCGGACCAGAGACTTTCCGTTGAGGGACAAAAAAACCCGACAGGTCCCGGCGCTGTCAAACGCCGTACGGGCATTGGCGCTCAAACCGACCCCCCCGGTATAGCGGTCGATGCGCCGCACCATCTCGGCATAGCCCCTCCGGGAAGTGCCGATTTTCGAAAAAGCATAGCAGAAAAACGGTACCAGCGGGACCTGATCCTGCTCCAGCGAGCCGGCGCCGATGGCGGCCGTCAGGTAAAAAATACCGGCGGTGGGCTGCGGGTACTGGCTCAGCCATTTCGGACCGTCCGTGGCCTTTTCCGCAATCGACTTGACGTCGGGCGGAATTTCAGCCAGCGCCAGCGTCGGAAGGCACGAAACATCCATCTCGGCCTCCTGGAGCTGCTGCAACGACCGGGCATCGGCTGCGATCTCCTTGAGTTGATCGGAAGCCATCCCCGCCCGGATTTCATCCAGTTCTTCAGCCACCCGCCTTTTTTCCTTTTCTTCCATTTCCGCGTCCGGGACCAGTGTCAGCCGGACCCGGTGCGGGTTGTCTAGAAAGTACTTTTTCAGAGAGTTTTCAAAAAACGGACCGGCCGCAACCGCCTTGCGGATATTTTCCAGGTCGCTGTCAAACTTCAGGGTTCGGACCGGATCGCCGCCGTGAAACCAGCTGCCGCCGAAGGACAGCAGCAGCTTGATGCCGTAGGGATAAGGATGGTTGGTAATCTCCTTGCGGTGAAATTCGATCTGATGGATGGCGGTGTCGATCAGTTCTTTTTCGATCCCTGTTTTCACCAGGGCCTTTAACGTGTCGAAAACGATGGATTCGATTTGGGGAGCAGCGGACGCTTCAATGTCCTTTAATCCGGCTGCAAATAGGGTATCCCGGTTGTCGGCGTCAAAGCCGGTGCCGTCGCTCAGGGAGGAGCCCATCCCCGAATCTATCAGGGCCTTGCGAAGCGGCGAGGCGGCATTGCCCAGCAGAATCTGCTCCAGGAGCGTCAAGACCAGCACCTCCTCCGTTTTTTTAATGTCGGCGACCAGCCACGCCACGCAGGCCTGGCTTTTCCTGGCCGGGTCTTCGTTTTTTCCCAGGGGATATGAATAAGTTGCCGTGCGGGGCTTGCGCCAGCGGGGCTGGCTGGGAACTTCCGTGTGCGGGTCAAGATACTCGTAATTTTTCAGAATCGTCGTTTCAATAAATTCCAGATGGTCCCTAAGCGGCAGATGACCATAGGTGTAGAAAAAAGCGTTGCTAGGGTGATAGTGACGCCGGTGAAACGATTTTAGCTGGTCGTAGGTCAGCCGGGGGATGATTCGGGGGTCCCCGCCGGAGTTGAAACGGTAGGTCGTTTCCGGATAGAGCGCATCCAGCAGTGAGCGCGCCATCACCTGGTCCGGGGACGACATGGCCCCCTTCATCTCGTTATAGACCACCCCCTTGTATTCCAGGCGGCCGTCGGTACCCGCCGGGCCGGACGCGTCGATTTCCAGCCGGTGTCCTTCCTGCTTGAAGTTGAGCGGATCCAGAATCGGCCTGAAAACCGCGTCCAGGTAGACATCCATGAGGTTGTAGAAGTCGTTTCGGTTCTGGGTCGAAAACGGATACATGGTCCAGTCCGAAGCCGTAAATGCGTTCATGAAGGTGCTCAGGCTTCTTTTGAGCATTGAAAAAAACGGATCGCGCACCGGAAATTTTTCTGAGCCGCACAGGACCGTGTGCTCCAGGATATGCGCCACGCCGGTGGAGTCGGCCGGCACGGTCTTGAATGCCACGCTGAACGTGTTTTCAGCATCCTGATTGCTGATATGAACGTGCCGGCAGCGGGTGGCCGCGTGTTGCAATTCGTAATAGATGGAATTGATTTCATCGAGGGATACGATACGCAGCAGGCGGTATCCGAGTATCCGTGCGCCTTCACTTAGGCCCGGGTTATTGGGGTCTGATGGCATGGTGGTCCTTTCTCAGCCGTGTTATTTTTGAAATGTCAGGAAGTATGGATCGGTTTCCCGGTGAGGCGGAAAAAGTTTCAGCGCGATCATACGGCCATGTAAAGTCCGCGTCGCACCCGTCGGATCTTGCCGGTTTTGTTCAGACGGAAGATGATATTGCGGAGCTTTTTATCCTCATACCTCAACCGCTGCTGGATCTCGGCAAACCCGATCCCGGAACCGGCCGCCTTTATCGTTTCAAGCACCGTATCCGACGCCGTCTTCGCGAAGCCGCCGTTGGTTGTCCCGGGTTTGGCGGCATTTGCCCGGGCGCTGCGACCGCTTCTGCCGGATGCGACCGCAGTTTTCAGCAGTTCTTCCAGGCGGTCCAGGCGCGCCATCAGCCTGTCGACATCTCTTTTAGTGGGAATGCCGTAACTCTGCATGAAAAACTTGACCATCGCATCGAAACTGATTGACTTTCCTTTTTTCTTTGGCATAAGTCCCCCTGTATTTTGGCTTCGAGGCTGTCCGCCCCGGTATGGCTTCTGCGCAGCGGCATCTAACCACGGGAAATCCATCAAGAAAAATATTTAAAAATACCCCAAAAGTCAAGCGACGGTTCGAAAAGAAACCGTATAAAAAAACACCCCTCTCGCTCCCCGCGAGGCTGAAAAGGCGGATTAGAGCATTGAAAAGAGACAGTGTTCATGCTAATCAATCGTCTGAAATTCAATAACCGGGGATGAAATGCATTCAGACGATCAGATCCGCAATACACAGAATACCTTAACAAACAGGCTGAAGAGGCGCTTCCACGATCTCATTGAGCGGGCCAAGAAGCTCAGGGGCGATCCGCATTACATCGCCGTGGGAATGGCCATCGGCGTCTTTGTCGCCATTACGCCGACCATCCCCTTTCATACGGCCATCGCCCTTGCCCTCGCATTCATATTGCGGGGAAGCAAGCCGGCAGCCGTCATCGCCGTGTGGGTCAGCAATCCGGTGACCATCCCCTTTTTTTATCTGGGCAGTTATAAGGTGGGGAATTTCATCCTGGGAAACTCCATCCCTTTTGATCCCAAATACGAATCCCTCGCGGAACTCGCCAAGCTGGGGCTGAACGCCACCATCGCCTTGATGGTGGGGGGCGTGATCCTCGGCATCGTTCCGGGAATTGCGGCCTATTTTATCACCCGTAAAATATTCACAACCCTTCGTGCCCGCAAAGCCCAAAGGGATGCGGCCGACCAATCGCCATGACATCACCCGCGCAGATTCTCCGGTTTCAAAACCTGCTTCCGAAAAAACAGTTCGGCCAGAACTTTTTAAAGGACCCTTCCACGGCCCAAATGATCGTGCAGCGCTCCGATCTGACGTCCGGGGATGTGGCCCTTGAAATCGGTGCCGGGCTCGGCGCCCTGACGGTCCCCATCGCCCGGGCCGCCCGAAAGGTTTACGCGGTTGAAAAGGACGGCCGGCTGGCGGCAGTGCTGACCGGCATCCTGGCATCCAGTGAGTGCCGCAATGTCACCCTGGTGCATAAAAACATCCTGGATGTCGACATCAATCAGCTGGCCCGGGAGGAAGGCTGCAGGCTGGTTGTTTTCGGGAACCTGCCTTACAACATTTCGTCTCAAATTCTGATTCATCTGATCATGGCCCGCTCGGCCGTCCGCCACTGCGTCCTGATGTTTCAAAAAGAACTGGCCCTGCGAATCATGGCGCCGCCGGGGACCAGGGACTATGGCCGGCTGTCGGTCCTGCTGCAGTATTGCGCCGAAGTCAGGCGCATTGCCGATGTCAAGGCCGGGCTTTTTTATCCCCGACCGAAGGTGGATTCGGAAGTGCTTGCCGTTGATTTTAAGGAAGCGCCGGAGTTTCCGGCCGACGATGAAGCGTTTTTTATCAAGGTGGTGAAAGCGGCATTTTCCAAGCGGCGCAAAACACTGAAAAACGCCTTGGCCGGCAGCGACCTCGCCCTGGAGGCGGGGATTGCTGAACAGACGCTGAAAGCGGCAGGGATCGAACCCGCCCGGCGCGCGGAAACCCTCAGCGTGGAGGAGTTCGTGAGATTAAGCAACGTTTTGTATGCGCTGGGTAAAATGCCTTAAATTGGTTAATACACGGAGATAGGGGTTCAGGATTGGGGGCCCGGGTTACGGTTTTGAAACTCTCCACGTTTTGCCTGAATGACAGGGTGCTATCTTAAAATAACTTTAAGGTTCGACATTAAATTTTTTTCTAAACCTAATCCTCAACCTCAACCTTTTCTTGTAGCTTCCCGGCTTCACAGCCTAACCCGATTATTTCACGAAATGCATTCGTTCATTTGCAAGGCACTCCGGGGTGCAGCTGTACTTTTCGTACCGCAAGCCCCGGATAACGCAGCAAATGGGCGAATGCATTTCGCCCCCAGGGTGAAAATTTTTCAAGCATTTGTCTTTTTCAATAGAAGTAACAAAGCGTATCTCTGGTTTTTACGTCAAATTTACATCTAACCGACTATTATCAGGATCATTTTAAAACTTGCTGAAAAATTTTCATGAAATATCCGGGCTAATTTTATTTCACTCGAATCCTTGACCCCTCGAACCCCTGAATCCTGTTTTCAGTAGAAGCCGTTTCAAAACCTCGGATCAGGTCTGAGAACAAGGCGCAAGCCGATGAAAAAGCGCAGCAACCATAGGAGGTTGTGAGCATTTTGAAGAGGCTTGCAACGCAGCTATCAGGCCTCAGATGGGGTTTTGAAATGGCTTCTACAGATACTCCGCCATCGAAACCGTCCGATCGCCGAGCATGTTGACGTAGCTTCCCATCTCGTTGTCGTACCAGCCGTATATGACCGCCTGGGTCAGGGGCACCCGCACGATTTTCTCGCGCAGGGACGAAATCAGTTCGTTATCGATTCCCAGCACCCTTTCAAGGTCGATCTTGACTTCGGCGGTACGGGTGTGGGTCTCGTGCCCTTCGATGATGGCGGCCGCTCTCGGCAGCCCGATCACATCACAGGATACATTCTGTTTTTCCGAATACTGCAGGTAGCCGTTCGGGTCGCCGCCGGCGGCCCTGCGATAAACGGAATTGATGGTTTCCCTGCGGATCGGGTCGCCCGACAGTTCTTCCTGAAGGTTCAGCACCAGAATGATCAGCGAGCCGGTCGTAGTGGGAATCCGCACGGATTCGGCGATAAATGCAATCTGTTTCATTTCCGGGATGACCAGTCCCAGGGCCTGGGCGGCCCCTGTTGTCGTCAGGATGATATTGTTCATGACGCTCCGGTTTTTTCGCAGATCCTTTGCGCCCGTTTTCGGCAGCCGGTCCAGCACTTCCTGCGACCCGGTGACGGCATGCACCGTGGCCATGGAGGCCGACAGTATCTTCTTGGGACCGAAAAAGTTAATCAGCGGCTTGATCATGTGTGCCAGACAGGTCGTGGTGCAGGATGCATTGGAAACAATCCGGTGCCGGCGCGGGTCATAGTCGTTGGAATTGACTCCCATGACCGTCGTCACCGCGTCTTCCGGCATGGCCCGACCCTTATCCTTGATTTTAAAAGGCGCCGACACGATGACCTTTTCGGCGCCGGCGTCAAGATGCCCGCGCAAAGACCCTTTGGGAGCATCCGGCGGCAGCGAGGGATCCAGAAACTGGCCGGTGGTATCCAGCACCAGCTTGACACCGGTATCTTTCCAGGCGATCCCGCCGGGATTTCTGGCGAGCCGTAAAAACCGGACCCGGATGCCGTCAATACGCATGCTGCCGGAGTTTTCGTCTATCTCGCTGATGACCGGCTTTGCCTTGTGGCCGTAAAGATACGCTCCCAGCCGGCCATAGGTGGAATCTCTTTCGACGTAGTGGGCGATATCCGCCAGGGAGGTCCCCGCCCCGCGCCCGATATTCACCACCAGTTCACCGAAATATTTGCGCCCCACATGGTGCCAGACAGACAACTTGCCGATTCTGCCGAAGCCGTTGATTCCCAGCTTTAATTTACTTTCATGTGCGGATGTCCCTTCCATGTTCCTCCTCTCTTGCATCGTAAATGCTTTCCTGAAAAGCATCGCATCAAAACCGGTAGAAGTCGTCTGAAGGCCTCAGACTTCGGATGCGGTTTTGAAATAGCTTCAAAAATTATTCCGCCTTCATCTTCAGCAACCCCTGATAGACGGATCCCTGCTGTCCGTCGATACTGATAAACTCTCCGGTCTTTAACTTTTGGGCGCTGAATACGCAGGTCCGCTCTTTTTCATTGCTGATCATGTTGCCGCAGCCGACCACGCACGTTTTCCCCAGCCGGTGGGCGACCACCGCCGCATGCGACGTCAAACCGCCCCGGGCCGTCAACAGGCCGTCGGCTGCAAAAATCTCGCGGATGTCGTCCGGTACGGTATCGCTGCGCACCAGTATCAGGAATGTTTGCGGCTCCAGCGCTCTCCACTTGTCGATCTCATCCAGGCTGAATACGATCCGCCCGCTCATGGCGCCGCCGCTGACACCGATGCCGTGCCCCAAAAACTTCTGCACGGAAGTCTCGTCCAGATCGAACGTGACATAATTCTTGCGCTCCCTGATAGCCATATCCCGGGTCTGGAGCAGGTACAGGTGCTCCACCGCAGGCGATTCAAAGGTAAACTCCATCTCCTGGGGGCTCCAGCCTTTTTCATAGATCAGATCATTGGCCCATTCTTCCAGCTTGTTGTAAATCCCCGGGAAGTGCGTCTCCAGGGTGACATCGGTGTCGCGCTTTTCAATTTCCTGCTGGGCGACGGATACGGGCAGCGTTTTTACCAGCCCGGAAACCACGTCTTCGCCCTGGTTCTCGAGGGTAAAATCCCCCCATAGCCGCAAGCTGTCGCCGGACCATCTGGGGTTGTGGGTAAAAATAACGCCGGTCCCGGAACGGTCGGAAATATTGCCGTAAACCATGGCCTGAATGGTTACCGCCGTGCCCCAATCGTCCGAGATCCCCATGATCCGGCGGTAGGCCTTTGCCTTGGAAGAATCCCAGGAATCGAAGACCTTTTCAATGATGACATAGAGCTGTTCGTAGGGCGACTCCTCAATGGTGATCCCTGAATCGCGGATCAGCTGCTTGTAAGCCAGCGCGACCTGTTTCATCTGCGCGCCGCTAAAGCTGCGTTTGAAGGGAACGCCGAGGCGCTGTTTAAAATCGTCGATAATCGCGTCGAAATCATCCCGCTCAAGGTTAAAGGACATGCCGTAACACTGGAGAAACCGCCGGTAATTGTCCCAGGCAAACCACTCGTTGCCGCTTTGCGCGGCGATGCCGGCGGCGATTTCCTCGTTCATGCCCACATCCAGAAACGTGTCCATCATCCCCGGCTGCGAAATGGACGATCCGCTCCGGACGGAAAACAGCAGGGGGTTTTGGGAACTGCCGAAGGATTTGCCGGTTTCTTTTTCCAGCAGGGCAATATGCTGGGAGATCTGCTCCCTCAAATTCTGTTCCGCCGGCAGGTATGTTTTAATCACCTGACGCGAGCGAAAGACCTCGGTGGTGATGATAAAGCCGGGCGGAACCGGAAGTCCGTATTTTTTGAGCCTGACCATGTTCAGGCCTTTGTTCCCCAGGTGGATGATCCCCGAAACCCGGTTTTCTGTCTGGTCGATGGACGATAGCGCGCTGCGGTGGTCATAGAGCAGAAGCGTCTGCAGTTTGTCTTTGGGAACCTTGTCGGACTGCTGGAAAATGGTGTTGAGAATGCGACTCAGAAAAAGATCCATCTGTTGAAGCCCCAGGGACAGCGCGATTCGCTCCCGGAAAAAAATTTCGGAAATCCGGTGCTTGATTTTTTCAGGGTCGACATCGCGATCCCGGGGAAGGTATTTCGGAAGAATCTGTTGAATCGCAAGATAGGAGAGGATCCGGTCCAGGTTGCGCTCATGAATGTTATTGAAATAATCGTTGATGATATTCTGGACCGCCAGGGCGAAGCCCTTAAAAATATCCAGGTACTGGGTAAAAGTAAACCCCCTGACTTCCAGGGAGTGGGCCAGAAAATCGAGCTGCCGCTCGATCTCAACCGACGATATGCCGTCTATCTTTAAGGCCTTGTTAAACAATTTCAGCCGGTCGTAAACCTGAAAAAAAGTGGCCTTGGTGATCAAACTCAGATCAATGGTGTCCACCAGCTTTTCAAAAAGAACATTAATAAGGGATTCTATCCGGAAGGTCAGGCCCAGGGCATCAAATTTGACTTCATGGTAACTGCCGTACATGGAGGGGATGTCAACGGTAAAATGCCGTTTTTTATAGATGTCTTCCCGTATCTCGAAGGTTTCGGGGGACAGGATGATTTTTTTTAGAATTTCCAGGTAATCGAGCAGTTCAAAAATTTTTTTCTTCAGATCTTTTTCAGCCAGTGCAGCTTTTAAGCGGTTCAGGTCCGGAAAGGCTTCGATCCTGAGCTGGGCCAGATAGTGTTCCATCCCGCCGGCGTCCAGGTTATATTTCTGGTTCAGGAGCCTGTAAAATGAAACAGCCAGTTTGACCCGTTCCCCATCGTGCCCGCCGCCGGGCGCAATCTCTTTCAGGATATCGTCGATTTTCTGGCGATCGGCCGTCAGAAAATCCCCGGGGATGGCGACGCCTTTATCCGTCATGTGTTTCAAAACCTTGTGTACCCCGTCGATAAAGGGGCCGCGGGTTTTAACCTGCTCGTAGATGCTGGGGGGAATAAAAGGCTTCAAGCCGCTTTTATCTCGGGTTTTCCAGAAGTTCAGGGTGGCGTCCATGAAATGGATGATGCGGTTGCTGCCTTCCACATGACTCTGCTTGCGCAGAAAGTGGATCAGGACATCCTTGCGGTGTGATATTTCATCGATGGTTGTGGAGATGTCGCGCAGTTCGCCCTCGGCGCCGATATCGTTGAAATAGGCCGGAAAAATCCGGGCCAGCTGCTTGACCAGGTTATAAACCGGCCCGATATCGCTGTTCAGCAGGTGGGTGATATCCCGCGGAAAAAGATCGGTGTCCTTGATGAACACGCCGCACAGGGAAAGGTGAATGATCAGGGCGGACAGCAGCCGGGGCGACCATTTGGGGTTTAACTCCACCAGCTCCAGCCAGGTCCGGATATTCAGAATATGAGCGCTGTTGACCTTGATCTGCCAGTCGTTGCCGACGCCGCCGATCCTGGGCGTCTGGAATCCCAGATCGATCATCGAGTCAATAAAGTAGTTCACCAGATCGCTTTCAGCGGTCTTATAAACGGCTTTGCCCATGTTCAAGACGCAGTTCAACGCCGTTTCCGGAAAGCGATTGGTTCGCGTCTTTAATATCGAGAAGGTTTTCTGAACCAGCTTCTGAACGGTTTTGGCGTCTTCATGACCGATCAGCCAGGTCAGGGTCCGGTTGATGTCCCGCAAGGCTTCTTCGTGAATGATGGAAAGCCCCGCGATATTCATGATATGGAAAATAAATACCAGCTTCCACATGTTTCCCTGGTCGTGCACGGACCCGGCCGCAAAGAGTTTCTGGGGAATGCCGCGGTATTGTTCCACGATCTGGTGATAACTCGGCAGCTCCAGCAGCCGATTTAAAACGGACAGCGAATCGGCCGGCTTCACTTTGACAAGGGAATTGAGGACATCATTGAATTTATCGATATCCTTATGGGTGACGCCCCGGAAAATGTTATCCAGGTCTGCCTGGCCGGCAACTGCGCCGACCTCTCCGGCAAACCAGCTCAAGGGGTCGTCTTCTTTCAGCCAGTAGGCGTACGTTTCCCTAAAGTATTTAAACAGAAGGGCATTGAGGGGCGCTAAATCAACCGGACCGTCGGTCGGCCGGCGGATCAGCAGGCCCGCCAGGCGTTTGATTTGATAAAAGCTTTTGAGAAACAAAAAGAACTGTTCTTTTTTGAACTGCCGGATCTGCTCAAAAGCGCTGTTCAGCCCCGGCATGAACCGGTCGATCTCGGCGCCGCTGTCCTTGACGATCTTTTGCAGGTAAAGCAGCAGATTGTCTGCCGCATCGGCCTTGACATCCGGTTCGCCCGCTTCTCTGACGGCATTGATGAAAATATCGACGATAAGGGCGCCTGCCTGGGGACCCATAGGATGAGCTAAAAAAAGATGAAAATAATCCAGGGAATAACCCCTGGCCTCGCTTACGATAAACTGCCAGTTGCGATAGGGATGGGAAAGCTCCTTCAGGAAAACGTTCAGCCCCTCGGCCAGGCCGTAATAATCCGCCATGATTTCCTGAAGCACGGCATATTTGGGATCGATGACCACATCGACCTGATAGCTGGCCAGATTGACTTCAAGGGCCCTGGATTCGACCATCTGATTACTCTGAAGCTGAAAAAGTTAAACTTAACTTTATTGAGACTTTTGAAAAATGCTCAATTTCGTTCACGTTCAAGAAAGGCGAAAATTTTAACCACAGGAATACATTGAGTATTTCGAGGATTAACATTTGAGCCTGCCGCCGAAATTGGGCGAAAGGGGGCGTTTCGCAAAGGTCTCCTTTATATCGGTATGTTATCCAGAAGCTATCTCTAAAAAGCAGATCACGTTCAAGGGCAAGGCGCAAGCCGACGAAAAAGCGCCGCATACATTGAATATGTGAGCATTTTGAGAAGGTTTGCAACTCCGCCATAGGACGTTAGATGCCTTTTTGCGACGGCTTTTGACAATGTATCAGAGGTTTACAGGGTTTTCAAGGAGATTGAGGGCCGTAAGACCCCGGGACGCTCCGCCGGCAACCGGTGAAATAGCGGCGCACCCGGCCGGCCGGGCATCGGCACGCGCGACGCAAGGACCGGATTGTTCAGGCGCTTAAAGGCCCGGAATGTTCTTGAGCCGCCGGACGGTATATGCTAATATTCGTCCGCTGCTTCATCAAACATCATTGAATCATATGAACACCTTTAAAAATTTGGACCCGGGGCACGGTCAAGGCATGCTAAAATTTCAACTGTAGGAATACATTGAACTATTTCGAGGATTAAAATTCGAGCATCACGCCGACATCGGCCGAAAGGCAGTTTTTAGAGGTGGCCGCATGTTATATTTCACCAACGGCCGAATAGGATGAATAATAATGACGATAAAAAACAACGCATTAAAACTTGCCGCCATTGCTGTTTTTCTTGCCGGTTTCGCAATTTCGTCTGTTCGGGGTGCATCCGCCGAAACAACGGTGCATAAATCCGCGGGCCAGAAAGTATATGTCCCCGTCTATTCGCATATTTACAGCGGCAACACGGAATACCCTTTCTATCTGGCGGCAACGGTAAGCATCAGAAATACGGACCCCAACCGTTCAATAACGATTCTAACGGTGGATTACTATGATTCCGACGGCAAGCTCCTGGTAAATTATTTAAACGCTCCGTTGAATCTCGGAAAGATGGCATCCGTTCGGTATGTGGTAAAAGAATCCGACAAGGGGGGAGGATCGGGAGCGAACTTCATTGTTCAGTGGAAAGCTGATGAAAAAGTCAATCCGCCGATCATCGAGGCAATAATGATCGGAACGCAAAGACAACAAGGGCTTTCTTTTTCATCCCGCGGCCAGGTAATCGAAGAAAAATAAAGTATAGCCCCTTGCCTTCTCATTTTTGTCCGGAACCTGCAACAGGCCGCGACGGCCTTTTAAAACCCTCCCGTGACTGTTCGGACCCGATGACCGCGACCAGATCGTTCATCCTGAACCGGAACTGCGTACCGGGATTCGGTTCAAGCTTTCCGTCGCGTACGACCCCGACGATCGAAGCGCCGGTCGCCTTGCGTATTTCGGTTTCCGCGATGGTTTTGTCGAGGCAGGGACTGCCTGCTTCAAGCAATACCCGCTGAAGATCAAATTGCTGCTCGGCGGGTCTCAGCTGGGCCAATGTTTTATAGCCGCCGACGGCGTTTAAAATCGGCGCAAAAAGTTCCTGGCGAAGGGATTCCGTATGGCGCTGACTCTCTACGACGGGGACCCGCAGATGCAGCAGAACCTGCCGCGTCATTTCCAGGCCCGCCTCAAACTCGGGAAGCACTACTTCCGTAACATTCATCTCCTTGAAAACCTGAAAAAATTCGGAGTCGGAAGTTCTCGCCACGACTTTGATTCGACTATTGAATCGCTTCGCGCCGACAATGACGGCTCGTGCCTCCACGATGCCGGGCGTCGTAATGGCAAGCAGGCAGTCCCGGCCCGGTGCGCGGACCCAGGACCACCCCCGCCAGGATATACCCCAGGATCAATGGCTGACCCAGTCTCTGCATCAGGAGGCCGCTGAAAAAAAGCGGTGACAACGAGCAGGATGCTGTCGGTTGCAATATCCATTTGCGTTTCTGCCGGCAACGCTGCGGGACGGCAGCTGTCCTTTCTACCTCGAAGCGGGTTGTCAACGGGAAAGCGCCATCAGGCGGTACACCAGCATTCCCGCCAGCCAGGCGATGTCTTCCGGGGAAAATATGCTGCCGATGGTGCTGTCGAAAAGGATGTTGGCCTCCGGCGGAAACTCCTCGTCGCCTTCCCACAGTATCAGCCGCAGCCGCACCCGCGGAAACAGGCGGAACTCAAAGGCGGCGTCCCCGGGCTCGACCGCTTCCCCGCCCAGCAGGCCGGAAGCATGCGCCAGACCGGCGGCATTATTGCCGAAGGTATTTTTGAGAGGGTCCACGGCCCTCTTGACAAATGCGCTGAAATAGAAGGCCGCCCCCGGAATTTCGCGGTAGGCCACCCAGTTTCCGGACAGCGCCGGAACCTCCCGGCCCAGCATGTAATGCAAAATCAGCACCTGCTCCTGGATCGGGACCTCCTTGCCCGCCTCCTTTTCATCCCGGAAGCTGAATCCGGGGTAATCGACCCTGTAACAGCGGTTTAAAAACGGAACCCGGAACACATTCGGAGACGGCGCCTCGAATCCGGTGCGTTTTGCAAGCAGTTCAAAAGATTCAGCCGAAAGCTTCTCGGCCGCCAGATTTTTTGCGGCAATATAGTCGTCGATCCGGGCCATGAACTACTCCTCCTCTTTCATATTGTCTTTAAAATTGATCCTGCTCTATATATCAATAACATGGGAGTGGAAAGAACGGCTTGGGCACAAAGAAGATTTGCTGGATAACCGCCCGTTCGCATCGCCTTCTCCAGACGCCAAGTACGCAAAGACAGGTTCAGTTTCTAAAATGATGACGAAACAGACTGCTATGCGGCATTGAGTGGGTGAATTTGTTTAAGCTCATTCTTGAAATGTTGCGCGAATTCCCAAATGTCACGGGCGTTTTGCGCGTTGAGCCAGAATTCAGCGGAATTACCGAACAGACGGGACAACCGTAATGCCATAATGGGGGTGATAGCCCTTCTTTCTCTTACAATTTCATTGATCGTTTGACGGGATACCCCCAAGGCATCCGCCAGTGACGCGGTAGTCAAACCGTAATCCGGCATGAAATCCTCCCTTAAAACTTCGCCGGGATGGGTCGGAGGTATTTCTCTTTCAGCGGTATTCGATATCGCCATTGTGTATCTCCTTAATGGGTATCGGTAATTTCAACGTCATACGCATCGCCGTCGATGAACCGGAAACACATGCGCCATTGATCGTTGATGGATATTGAATATTGCCCTTCACGGGAACCTTTAAGGGCATGCAATCGGCTGCTTGGAGGTACTCGCAGGTCATTCAAGCTTGTTGCCCAATGAATATATTCCAAGCGACGAACAGCCCTTAATATCAAATCAGGGGGTAAACGTTTTGATTTGCCTTTAATGAAAACCTGTTGAGTTTCTTTATCGGCAAATGTTTTTATCATGTTTCGAATGTAACCTGTCACGTGACAGTTGTCAAGACAGGAATCACCACGGAATTCACGAAACCATATGGGCTCGAACCCGATCAAAAAATCTTTACCCCGTTAAAAACAACGAATGTTGTTAATTTAACTG
>JBFLWU010000032.1:0-56386 GCA_040757625.1 Thermodesulfobacteriota bacterium
TAACCGGTACGAGCAATATTACGGTGGATGCCAGTGGTCGGAGCAACGGTATCAGCATCAGCACGGGAGCGGGAGCGGACATCGTGACGGCGGGCGCAGGTGTGGACAGCATCAGCACGGGTGCCGGGATTGACACCATCAATTTTGCTTCGGCGAACTTCACTTCGGCAGACACGGTGGCAGGGGGAACGGAGACCGACGCGATACACATCACCGATTCAGCGACGGTGGTGGATGCGGACTTTACGCTTGTAACGGGTGTTGAGACCCTGGTGCTGGATGATGATTCGACCCAGAGCGTGACCCTGGCGGCTCTGTCGGATGCGGCGGGACTGGTCACGGTAGATGCCACGGCGGCGGTAACCGGTACGAGCAATATTACGGTGGATGCCAGTGGTCGGAGCAACGGTATCAGCATCAGCACGGGAGCGGGAGCGGACATCGTGACGGCGGGCGCAGGTGTGGACAGCATCAGCACGGGTGCCGGCAACGATACCATCACAGGTGGTGCGGGCGCGGACACCATAGATGGTGGAGATGGTACCGGTGATATCATAGCAGAGACCAGGAATACTAACTTCACGCTGACCAACAACAGTCTAATCATCGATGCGGAAGGGACTGACACGCTTGCAAACATCGAGGTAGCGAATCTCACCGGTGGAGCGGCGAGCAACAGCTTTGATATTGGTGGTTGGACCGGAAATGGATCGATTACGGGAGGCGGTGGAACAGATACTCTTATTGGACCGAATGTGCCAAATACCTGGAACATTACAGGATCTAACGTCGGCAATATCAATGGAGCTATTAGCTTCGCTGACATCGCCAACCTGACGGGCGGCACGGATGCGGATGCGTTTACGCTGAGCGGCGGGACGATTTCCGGTACGATAGCCGGGGGTGGCGGCGCCGGAGCAAACTCATTGACCGGTGACAATGTAGCCAACACGTGGGTGGTTAACGGGGCCGGCGCCGGCAACGTGACAGGGGTAGGCAGCTTCAGTGATATGGACACGCTTAACGGCGGCACCCTTGTCGACACCTTTAATATTCAGGTCAGCTCGTCACCGTTAAGTATTAATGCGGGAACAGGGAATGACGTATTTAATGTTTCTTCTGATGCGCCGGCAAATAGCGGCAATGTCAACAGCATCAGTGCGCTTCTTACCCTAAACGGGGATGGTGGGACTGACACAATAAATGTCAGCGATGCGGGAGATGGAACAAGTAATACCGGAACACTTACCGGTACCCAGCTGACAGGGCTCGGCATGACCGGCGGCATCACATACGGGACTGTGGAAACGCTGAATATTACTTTGGGGAGTGGCAGCGACACTTTCAATACTCAAGGCACATCAGCCGTTACGACGCTGAATATGGGTTCGGGTAACGATACCATCAACATCGGTAATGGAACCAACTCGCTGGACAACATAGCAGGGGCTTTTACGGTAAACGGTCAGGCACATACCGTGGCTGACATCTTGAATGTCAATGACCAGGGAGATGCGGGCGCCAAAACATATACATTGACGTCGACAACCATTGACCGGACCGGTGCGGCCCAGATCACCTATGGAACCATTGAGACCCTTAACCTGAATGCCGGCAGCGATGGTGATACCATTAATATAAGTGGCGGAACCAACGATACCGCTATCAATGCTGGGGGAGGCGCCGATACGGTTAATATTGCAGGCAGTTTTACAATAGCAAACGAGCTGGCCATTGACTCTGAAACGATCAGCAATGCGGGGGGCTTTACAATTACTGCTTCGCAGCTTTCAATCGCAAATGCCAGTGCGATTGGGGCAGCAGGTTTCCCCATCAATTCAACGATTGCCACACTGGAGATTACAGGATCGAGTGGTAACGCTTATATCGATGAGACCAATTTGATTGATCTATCGACAATTAATATGGGCGCAGGAACTTTAACGCTGAATGCCGGTGGAGCTATTTCCGATAGCGGTGTGATAACGGCAGGACTGCTGACAACTTCGTCTGTCGGCGGAACAGTGCTGGATATTTTACATTCCATAACAAGCTTTAATGCGACAAACATTGTCAGCGGTAACGTGGTCCTGAATGATGGCGGCGGAGTGAACATAACAGGCATCAGCAACCCGGTGGGCAATGTGACGCTGACGAACACGGGCGCAATTACGGACAGCGGTGCGATTTCGGGCAATACGCTGACAACGACATCTGCTGGGGGGACGGTTTTGGATTTCGGTCATTCTGTGACAAACTTTAATGCGACAAACACCGGCAGCGGCAACGTGGCCCTAAATGATGACGGTGGAGTGAACATAACAGGCATCAGCAACCCGGTAGGGAATCTTACATTAACAAACACCGGAACGATTACGGACAGCGGGACTATACTCGTAGGCGGAACAACGACGATTGCAAATCCGGGAAATAACGTCATATTAGATTTTGCAAACAATAATTTTACCGGTGCAGTTTCGGTGTCCGGTGCAGTCGTGACGCTGGTGGACACCAGTTCGATCGACCTCGGCGCCAGTAACGTAACCGGTGCATATTCGGTGACGGTAACGGCAGGTGATATTACGAACTCAGGTGCGTTAATTATTACACCCGGGGATGCAACGTTTACAGCGCCGGGTGGCCGAAGTATTACATTGACCAATGTCGGAAACAACTTTGGGGGCGCCGTTAACTTTGTCTCGACCGGCACACTGGCCAATGTTTCGATATTGGATACAACACTACTGACTTTGCAGGCGCTGACGGTGTCGAACAACCTGATGTCCACTGCCGCCGGTTTAAATCAGAGCGGAAAGCTAGTCGTACCGAACACCGCAACGTTTACTTCTACCGGAGCGAATGATATTACCTTGACCACTGTCACGAACAATTTCAGCACGGCTGTGGTGACCAGCGGCCGGAACGCGACCCTGGTCGATGCCAATGCCGTTGTGCTGGGTGCCCACAATGTCACAGGCAACCTGGACTGGACTGCCGGAGGCGCCGTGACCCAGTCAGCGGCATTGAATGTCGGCGGTACGACCTCGATTATCAGTACCGGCAACCCGGTCACTCTGGACAATGTGTCCAATGATTTTGTCGGGGCGGTATCCGTGACCGGTACAACCGTGGATTTGACGGATGCAAATGCGCTGCTCCTTGACAACGTGACGGGAACCAGCACAGTAAATATTACAGCTGCTACAGTTAATGAGGGCATCTTTGGCGGCGGTACAAGCGGCACAATCTATGCCGAAACCACTGGTCTTTCAGACCCGCCGACTGCCAATGTTTCCAACTTGACATTGTGGTTATCTGCCAAGGATGCGCTCGACAGATCAGGTATATTGAAGCGGGGGGCATTGCTTACAACGGCGCCCCCGACAGAAAATATCAACTCGGAGGGGTCGGTTCAAATTATCGGGCTTGCTAATTACGGCGGCGGGACTTTCCAGAGAGCTCTGCAGGCCATCCAATCTGAATCGGCGTCGGTCGTATCGCAGCAGATTATTGAAGAGTTGTTGGAAGATGCTTCCAAGGCGGATTTCTTCATGGAGCCGCCGCTTTTGGTGAACATCGATGTGGAGAATATCGGTCTGATGGAAGAAATCGAAGAGGACTGTAAAAAAGACCCGCAGACCGGGAAATGCATGCCGGGCGAACCGGGCCCGCAGTCAAAGATTGATCTTCCCAAATTGAGAAATTACAGCACCCGGCCGACCCTGCTCTTTGACGGGAATGACGGGAGCATTTTGCCCGGTTTGAGGTTCAGCGTGCTTGGCTCGGAGGAGGTGCTCCGCGTACAGGGTTGATTTGCCCGGAAGTCGGAATTCAGGAGACTATTGAAAGGAGTCGTAACGGAATGAAACAAATAAACCTGTTGACATTGGTATGTCTGGTGTTTGTGATGGTATGTGGAAATGACGTGGTTGCCGCCGAGAAGGTGGGCTATATCAACCTGCAGCGGCTGGTGAATGAATCTGAAATGGGCCAGGCCGCCAAGCAGGAAATCCTGAAGCTTCGCAAGGAGCGGGAGCAGTCCATTGCCGCCAAGCTTCAGGAGATCAACAGGCTGAAAGATATCATCAACGACAAGGATAGCAAACTGAGCGCGACCGAACGGCGCGACAAGCTGGAAGCGTTTCAGAAAGCTTACAAGGACTACCAGCGCCTGGTGGCCGATGCCAAAGAGGACATAACCCGGGAAGACCGCCAGTTGGTTTCAATCATACTGGACAAGGCCGACGGGGTCTTGAAAAAGGTGGCCAAAAAACAGAAGTATGCCATTATCCTGAAAGATCCCAATGCCGTCGGGTACCTGGACCCGGAAGTGGATGTGACGGATGAGGTCCTGAAAGAACTCAACAAGAAATAAAAGCTGCTCCCAAAATACATCTGACGCTCAATAGCGGCGTTGCAAGTCTCCTTAAAATGCTCACATACTCCGAGTATGCTCCGCCTTTGCGTCGGCTTGCGCCTTGCCCTTGAACGTGATCTGTCATTTTGGGAACAGCTTTGTTTCGGATAAAAAGGGGGATTATCTATGAGATAATCCCCCTTTGATTATTATGGGCCTTCAATTCACCAATGTCGGCCCTATCAGCCTTCAGTCTTCAGCCTGAAAGCCTGGTTCTTGACACCCGATCCCTGATCACCGACACCTGTCCTCTGACACCTGATTACCGGCCCCTGATCCTATTTCGCTATCTTTGGATTCGAGCTGGCGCAGCGGAATCCGAACAGGAAGCTGCTGTAGTTGGGTTCATAGCGGTCGCGGTTGGCGGAACGCAGGCTTTCCATGCCTTCAATAAACGATCCGCCCTTGATGACGCGCTCTTTGCCATCTTTGGGGCCCGTGGGGTTTTTTGCGGCGCGCGTTTCGGTTCCGTACCAGTCTTTGCACCACTGGTAGACATTGCCGGCCATATCCTGGACTCCGTAAAAGCTCTGACCTTTTTCGTATTCCGTCACCGGTGTGGTGGTTCCCACGATGTTGTCGAAATTGGCCATGGTGTCGTTGGGATCGGAATTGCCCCAAGGGTATTCGTTGGCCTCCGGTCCACGGGCGGCTTTTTCCCACTGGGCCTCGGTGGGGAGGTCTTTCTGGGCCCATTTGCAGTAAGCCGCTGCATCGTTATAAGACACCTGGCTGACTGGATGACTTTCCTTGCCGTCGATGGCGGTCAGGCCGTCCGGTTTTTTCCAGCTGGCCCCATCCACCTTTTTCCAGCGTCGGCCGATCCGCACGTTGCCGGCTCCTTCTTTTTCCGCATCGGTCTTGTATTTGCTTTCTTCGATAAATTTGGCGAATTTTTCGTTCGTGACCAGGTATTTGTCGATATAGTAATTGTCCATGCTGATTTTCTGCACGGGTCGTTCGGCCGAATATTTATCCGATCCCATGGTAAATTCCCCGGCCGGGATAGAGACCATGATGCTGTTGTCTTTCTGGTTTTTGACCTCGTTATAGCCCCTGGCGTTTTTCTGGCCGGGCCCCACAGCGGGCGCTGCTGCCGATTTTGTTTCAGAAGGCGCCGTTGCCTTCGTTTCAACTGTTGCCTGCTCAGTCCCGGACGGCCCTTTTTTCAGGAACAGGTATCCCCCGAGGCCGCCCCCGATTAAGACCACCGCAGCAATAGCGGCAATCATAACCATGGGAATTTTCTTTTTTTCAGCGGCCGCCGGAGCTTCGGCGGCTTTAGAGGGCGTCGGGGGTTCAATGGCGCCGACATCGATGGTGGCATCGGTCATGGTGGCTTCCAGGTCCACCACGCTGGTGGCATCGTCGATGACTCCCTGCTCCAGTTGAATGGCCTGTTTGAAGGCTTTGAAATCGGTAAAACGATCTTCCGGGTCCTTTTCCAGCGCTTTGGAGATGGCCTTGTTGATCTGCGGCGGCAGGTTTGGTGAGTACTTGGACGGCGGCTCCGGGATCTCATTAAGGTGCGAAAACATGATTTGGGATGTTTCCGTGGCGGAAAAGGCCCGGCGGCCGGCAAACATTTCATAGAACACCAGGCCCAGGGAGTAAATGTCCGAACGCTGGTCGATTTCTCTGGATTTGTCGAAGCGCTCCGGGGGGGTGTAGTGAACCGAGAGCATGCTGGCGGCCGTGTCATGGGATGCGGTGGTGCCCATCTTGGCGATGCCGAAGTCCATGATTTTGGCATTGCCGTTTTTGTCGATCATGATATTGGCCGGTTTGATGTCCCGGTGCAGGATCCCATGCTCGTGGGCATACTGGAAGGCATCCAAAGACTGTACCGCAATTTTATAGGCCTGGTTAAAGGGGAGCAGACCTTTTTGCTGCTGCTGCAGCAGTTTTTTCAGCTCAATCCCTTCAACATATTCCATGACGATGGCATAGTTGTCGCCGTCCGGGAAAAACTCCAGCAGCTTGGTGATATTGGGATGATCGAGCTTGGCCAGGATCATGGCCTCGTGGAAAAATTTCTTGACGACCTTCTGATTGTCCAAGGCCTGGGGGTTCAGTAGTTTCAACGCAACGGTGGTGCCCTCGGAGGATTTTGCCATCCAAACACTGCCGAAGCCGCCCTTTCCCAGGGCATTGGTTATTTCATAGTCCCCTATTTTTTGGTTAATCATGTATCGTCACCTCAGGAGTCGCTTGAGCCGGTTCAGCAAGCCCGGGGCACGCTCAACGCCGTCGATTCTCGCAACCAGAATTGTGATGTTGTCATGTCCGCCGTTTGTATTGGCTTTTTCAATCAATTTTCTGCAGATGATCTCCGGGTCCTTGAATTCATGGACGGCTGCCAGAATTTCCTCCTCTGGCACCTCTTTATAAAGGCCGTCGCAGCACATCAGGATGAATTGGTCCTTATGAATTTTTACGGGAGTCCGGGAAGCGTCCACTTTCAATTCTTCCTGGAAACCGATCGCCCGGGTGATGATATTTCCCTCGGGATGTGTCCGGGCTTCTTCCGGACTGATGGCGCCGGCCTTGACCAGGCTGGCGACATATGAATGATCTTCGGTGAACTGGGTCATCTGTTTGGCGAAAATGGAATACCCCCGGCTGTCGCCGACATGGGCATGATACATATCGGTTCCCTGAAACACCACTGCCGTCAGAGTGGATCCCATCCCCTGGACCTGAAGATCGCTGCGGCTTTTTTCGATGACCTTTTGGTTGGCTGCCAGAAAAGACCTTTCCAGGGATTCCGGGATTCGGGCGTCGGAGTCTTCATAATAGGTCTGAAGAAGCGTGTCCACCGCCAGCTTGGAGGCGACGGACCCGCCGGCATGACCGCCCATGCCGTCGGCCAGCGCCATCAAGATTCCTTTTTTATGGGCAGTGCCCTCGGGGGGACAGAAAAATGTGTGGGAATCCTGGTTTTCTTTTCGTCGCATGCCGGGATCGGATGCCGCACCGATAATAATCTGACTCATCTGTTTTTAGCCCTTATTCAGCTCTTCTGCGTACCGGACCGGCCAGACGATGGAATTTTCTTCTTTCTTAAGATAGCCGTCCTTGCCGTACCACATGTTCATCTGATAGACGTACTGCGGTCCGAATTTGTGTTTGGTTTTGGACCAGTAGCCCACGTGGGTCAACACATTCGTAAAGGGATGTCCCGGCGGTAGGGCCGGGTTCTGTTTTTTGGTGTCCACCAGCGCCCGTAATTCCTCGATGGTGGGGAGCCGCCAGCCAGAATGGCCCTTGAAATCGAGCGTCCGGCAAAATTCGTTGGCTTCGTCCCAGGTCACGGCGATGGTCTTGGGGGTTTGCAGCCACATCAGGCTGGTGACCCGGTCGGTAATGGTGCCGTCGCCGTTATCCACAAATCGGGCGAGAACCTGTCCGGTTTTGCGGTCCTTGACTTTTCCGTCGCCGATGTAGGCATACCCCTTGGGTTCTTCTTCAATCACCAGCGACGCCGTTTTCACAAGGCCTTCGGCGTCGTCGGCATTGCGGGCCACCACGGAGAAATTGATGTCGCCGGTTATATCCAGTTTTTGAGTAAACCGCCAGCTGGTGCCGGAACCGGTCATTTCGTAACGCTCGCGGCCGATGATAAGTGCAACCCCCTTGGCGGGTTTGTCGGTGCTGGCCGTAAAGTTAAATTCCTTGCCGGCATAGCCTTTGGGGGGATTCACCTGGGCTGCAAGGATATTCACCGGCTCCAGCGGTTTCTTGGTGGTGGTGATAACGCCTTCACGGGACTCGCCCTGGGCTCCGTCCTTGTTTTTGGCGCCGACTCGATATTTGTTTTCGCCCAGCTTGTTGACTTTGGCGACGTATTTCCATTCGGTGCCGGAACCCGTCATCTGATAGGTATCCCCCTCGATGGCAACAAATACCGATTCGGACGATGCGGTGGTTTTAACATTGATTTCAAAGCTGTCGCCGGCATACCCCTTGCCGGGAGCGACGATATTCACGTCAACCGCGGCAACATTGGGTATGGGCAGTGGGCTTCTCTTCGTCAGCAGTTCCCCTGCGCGGGACTGCCCGGTCACGCCGTCGGCATTTTTGGCGATGACGGTAAATTGCTTTTTGCCGATATCCGCAATGGTCTTTTTAAAGCGCCAGTTATTCCCAGATCCTTCCATGGGAAATTCCTGTCCGTCGATCTGGATGGCGACGGTGTTGGCCGAGCGGCTGGTTCTAGCCGTGATGGTAAATTCTTCGCCGGAATACCCTTCCCGGGGCGTGGTATCCACCTGGACGACGTTGACAGCGGCGGCTTTAACGGTCACGCTACCTTCCTTTGCGCGGCCCTTGACGCCGTCCTTGTTCAAAGCGGCAATTGAAAAGTCGACGCTGCCGGTGTCCTCAACGGCCCGGGTCAGCGACCAGTTCGTTCCGGAACCCTGCATTTTATAGCGTTTATCCTTAATAATAAGTTCAACCGTATCCGCTGGGGTGTCGGTTCTGGCTGTAAACTTGAAGTTTTCGCCTTCCACCCCCCGCTGAGGTTCCACCGTCAGCGCTTCGACATTGGCCACCTCTGTTCGCCTGGGAATGATGGTAAACTCGCCCGGTTGGGGCTTGCCGCTGATCTCCCTTTCATTAAGAGCGGCGATTTTATAAGCGGTTTTTCCGGGTTTTTCGGCTTTCGCGCTGAATGTCCAGTCCGTGCCGGAGCCCTTCATGCGGTTTTTCTGTCCATCGATATCGATTACGACTTCGGATGCCGGGGCGCTGGTTTTGGCTTTAATTAAGAAGGTGTCGCCCGGATAGCCTTTGTCCGGGCTGACTTCGGTGGCGACGATCTCAATGACCGGGCCCGTGGCGACTTTATTGATAATAAACTGACCGCGCTGATCCAGTTCGGTTCTGAACCTGCCGCGGGTGATCTTGGTGCCAGCCACTTTGGAGATTTGAAAAATGATATTTTCATCAAAAATCAGGTTTTCAAAATCGATGATATCCAGGGTATTGTCCAGCAGCGCCTTTTGGATGGAATAGGCGAACAAGCCGAGATCTTCCGTTTTTTTGCTGCCGGGCCAGTGCTGGTCGCCGAAGGCGATCAGCTCCCGGGAACGCCGGGTGGCCAACTCCAGAACCTTTTCGGTGTAGCGAAGGTCGAAAGGGGAAACGGTCGTCGCCCGGGGCCTGAAGAGCTTGGCAGAGAAGGGCGAGTCGGTGATGACGCAAAGATTTTTAGCCTTGAACTTGTCAGAGGCGAACACTTCTTCGGAAACGGCCGCATGATTGATCCAGGTCATTTTGGACGTTTCTTTGCCGTTTTTGGGAATCCAGTAGGTTTCGCCCTGGTCGTCTTCCTTACTGTGGCCGAAAAAAAAGATCAGCAGGTTGTCTTTTTCGGTCAGCTCTGTGGCAAATTTGTCCAGGTAGGTCAGAATGTTGACCAAGTTGGGTTTTTCTTTGGCGTTATCGTTCAGCAGGACAATATTTGATTTTTTGAAATTATATTTTTCGGTCAGAACCCTTGCCATTGCTTCCGAGTCTTTGACGGGGCTTTTCAGTTCGGGCCAGAAGTCGTATTTGTTGATTCCGATGATCAGTGCGTGATTGGTGCCGCTGTCCGCAGCATTTTTATCCGCGACCGCAGATATCCCCATGGCGGCAAAACCCACCCAGAAAAGAACGACAAGTCCGGCGAGTATTATAGCGATTGATTTCGAAACGGTCATCAACGACTATTATCCGTCAAAAAGGGGGTTCTAGATAAATCCAGGGCGTATGAACTATCCTGTCTTGACAAGGCCGAATTATAAGTTGAGAATCGGTAGCTGTCAAGAAATGATTGAAATTCTACCGGGTTTCGTGCTAAATTCTCCCGCATATAAAAATGATGTTTTCCTGGCTCAGGCCGATTTCGCCAACCCTTAATCGCATTAGCATTTGTGAGCCATGATTATCAATTATTCCATTCCACCCCATCCGACTGAACGATTTGAATCCGGATCAGACACGATTATCATCGGTCGCAGCAAAAAGTCTGGCCAACCCATTGATCTGGATTTGATCCAGGACGAATATGCCTCTCACCGGCATGCCCGCCTGACATGTGAGAACAACCAATACTGGATTGAGGATCTCGGCAGTCGCAACGGCACTCTGGTAAACGGGAAGACGATCTCAAAAAAAACGCGACTCACCCCCCGGTCAAAACTGCAGATCGGCGAAACGATCATTACCATCCTCATGCCGGCGGCTCCCGTTGCGGCAGCACCTGCCGAAGAGGAGGAACTGGAAGGCACCATCATCAATACCGATGATGTCATGACGTCGTTTACAAGGACCGAACGGGGAGAGGCCTTTGAGGTTCCGGCCCAGGAGTGGCGCAAGCTGAAAGCATTTAATGACCTTTGCCAGAGCATCGGCAAGGCCGGCAACCTGGATACGCTGGGCAAGATCCTGGTCAACCAGCTCAAGCAGGCGATGCCCTGCGCCCAGCGCGGGGCGATCTTGATGCCGGATCCGCGCGGGAAAATGCTTCTCAAAGCGCACTGGCCGGCGGGGGACCATTCCGTCAGCACCACCCTTGCCACGCGGGCCTGTACGAATCGCGAGGCGTTTATCTGGACCGCACCGTCGGAAGCTAAAACCGGTCCGGCCTCCCCGCACAGCGCCGTATACTTCAAGGTCCAGTCGGCTATTTATGCGCCGCTGACAACCGGCGAGCAGGTCCTGGGGGTCATCTATGTGGATAACTATCTGAGCCGGGAAGCCTTTTTGCCTGCTGACCTGGAGCTGCTGCGGGCCATTGCCGGTCAGATATCCCTGTTTTTAAGGGACCACGTCTTGCGTGAAGACCTCAGACGCAAGGAAGAGGCCCAGATGAGCCTGATGCGGCAATTTTCACCGGAAGTTGCCAAACGGGTGATGGATAAATACGGCGGTTTGCGCGGGGGGGGCGAAAAGGTCGATCCGGTGACGATCCTGGTTACCGATGTAAGGAATTTCACGGCCCTGAGCGCACGGATGGATCCGGACGATGTCGTGCGCATGCTCAATGAGATGTTTGACGCTTTTGTTCCGATCATTTTTGAGTACAACGGTGTTATCGACAAATACGTCGGAGACTCGGTTCTGGCGGTTTTCGGCAGCCCGGATCCTGACGAGCGTCAGTGGGAAAAGGCGGTGCGCGCAGCGATGGAAATGCAGCTATCCATGGAAAAACTGGGTGAAGGCAGAAAGGTTCGACGCCTTCCCATTTTTCAGGTGGGCATCAGCATTCATTCCGGCGCGGTCATCCATGGGTTTGTCGGGTCCGCCAAACGCATGGAATACACCGTCATCGGCGACGCCGTCAATTTGTCCGCCCGTCTCTGCGACGGCGCGGAGCCTGGGGAGATTATTATCAGCAAGTCCGTATACGAACGCATATATCAAATTGTTGAAGTTGAGCCGAAGATGATAAGGACCAAACATCCGGATCTAGAACCGGACTTGGAAGCTTATGTCAT
Source organism: Thermodesulfobacteriota bacterium (assembly GCA_040757625.1). GTDB lineage: Bacteria > Desulfobacterota > Desulfobacteria > Desulfobacterales > JARGFK01 > JARGFK01. The sequence goes on from JBFLWU010000032.1 coordinate 11,905, forward strand.
CAAGAAGCTCAGATAAGATGAGTTGAAAAACGGGGTGCATTAGAGAAACGTTTCTCAGACCTTGCACACAACCACGCTGACATTATCCCTGCCGCCGGCTGCATTGGCGGCATCGACCAGATGCGAAGCAATCTGATCAACTTCCCTGTGATCGGCCAGAATCTGTGAAATGTCTTTATCGGACAGCATATCCGTGAGGCCGTCGCTGCACAGCAGGTAAACATCGCCCGTCTGCCATTTTTCCCAGGATATGTCCGCCGATGCCATTTTATTGGGTCCGATGGCTCGGGTAATAACATGCTTGGCCGGTTCTGCGCCCTGCCGGCCGCTGCGCTCCCATTGTGAATACGCGGAATGATCGGCTGTCAGCTGTTTGAAATTCCCGTTGCGCCAGCGATACAGGCGGCTGTCGCCCACATGAAACCACAGCATGAAATCGTCACTGACTGGAACCAGTCCCACGACCGTCGTCCCCATAAACCGCCGCAGATTGGCCTTGACATTGCGCTCATAGATGAGTCGGCTGGCTTCCTTGACCGCATCTTCAACAATGGAGGAAAGACAGATGACTTCCGTGGGAATCCCCTCGGCATCCGTGATATCGGCGAGTTCCTGCAACAAGATGTCCGGATGAAGGCGTTCCTTTAAGACCGCGATGGCGGCCTCGCTTGCCTCGGCACCGCGCTCATGCCCTCCCATGCCGTCTGCCAGCAGCATGAAATGTCCGGATGCATCAATAAAGATGTAATCCTGATTGTCCGCCCGGGAGCGACCGGGATCCGAAATGCCGCTCGCATGGATGTGCGGTGTCTTAACCTTCAGGTGAACGCGCTCGGTTGTTTTCATTCGTTTGCCCTATGGTTCAATTCGGATCAACAGTCAGGGTTTTTCCATCCCTGTCCAGGTCATAACTTTTCGTTTTGGTATTATCGTCCGTTTCAAGCTGAGGTGCCGCGTGAAATTTTAAAGTTGTTCGGGGACCCAGCTGTATTTCGACTCCATCGACAAGGGCGGCACGGCCGGAGACTATATCGCGGCCATCGACTTTGGTGCCGTATTTACTTCCCAGATCCCGGATATAGAAACGATTAGCGTCGAAATATATTTCCGCATGTCTTCTGGATATGGCCTTGTCCGGGATGGCGATAACGTTGTCGTCACCGCGGCCAATCGATGTAGTTCCGGCCAGTTCAAAGGTTTTTCCGGTTTCCAGGTTCTGGTTCTGAACTACTGTCAGGGTAGCTGCCGGAACTTTCATTTGGGCGGTCGCGGCGCCTTTTTCTTCGGCTGCGGCATTTCCCCAGAAAACGGTTTCATCCTCAATATCCCGAGCGGGTTTCTGGCACTGGTCGGAAGTTCCGGTCCGGGCGACCATTTGCACCGCCGCCGCGTCTTTTTGCCGCCGGCGAAACCACCAGATGCCGCCGCCGGCCGCAGCCAGGACCAGCGCCAGCGCTGCTGCCAATAGAATGATGAAACCGCCGGCAGATCTATCTTTGGGGGCGGTCGAATCCGGCGCTGCCCCGGGCGGGATGAGGCCGGCCCCAACTTCCCGGGTTATTTCGGCCATCCCGCTCTGTCCTTTGATGTCGATTACCTCCACCCGCAGTATATGGGTCCCGGCGGACAACCCGGCGGTATTCCAATCGAAGACGTCAAAGGGCGGGGAGGTAATTTCCGATTTCAGGGCGCCATCGACATAATATCGAAGCTTTGCGGTTGTCTGCTCCGGGGCGATGGTTACTTTTACCCTCAAGATGTCGGCGGATTGCTCGCCGGGCGTAACCGCGACGAAGCTTACGGTCGGCGGCTGCATGATCGGAAGCGGCGGGACCCAGAACCGTTTTTCGTCCTGGCCCTGCCGGTCCTGGCGCTGAACCTTTACGACCAGAGAATGCTCACCGCTGGGGGCCTGGGAGCGGTAGGTCAACAGGTACTGATTTTTGAGCTGATCGGCCAGGGTTTGATAGAAGCCTTTGAGCTGATCCGGCGAGGCAGCCAGCAAACTGCGGCCGCCGGTCAGGTTGGCGATGCGCCCCAATTCCTTGGCGTCGACCTTCGGCCCCACACCGATGGTGTATATCGGCACCCGGATGGTCTTGGTGGTGGCAAGGTCGATGACATCACTGACGTTATGGGTGCTGCAGGGCCCGTCGCCGCGTTCATCTTTTCCGTCGGTCAGCAGAATGACGGCCCGACGGCCCTTGGGAATTTCAGCGGCCTTTTTGACGGCTTCAAAAGCAGTGTCGTACAGGCAGGTATAGGCATTCGTTTTGGCTTCAAGAGTTTTAACGGCTGAAATAACGGCATCATGATCGGAGCTGAAATCGGAGTGAAGCAGGGGTTCTCTGTTAAAACTGAAAAGCGCCAGGCGGTCATCGGCGGAGAGCATCGCGATAAAGTCGGCCGCAGCCTTTCTGGCCGCTTCCATGGAAGTCTGACCCGACTTGTCCCGGGCCTGCATGCTGCCGCTGGTATCAATGGCCAGCACCACCGCCATCGGGTCGGACGTCGGGGCCACCTTCATAAGGGTGACGGCCTTCCCGTCTTCAAGCGCCTTAAATTCCGATGAAGCCAGATTGCGGATCGGTTGTTGTGCCGCAGTAGAAACCGTGAAGTAAGCGCGGACTTCGTTTGCGATCTGATCCGCCGCCGCCGCCGCTTCGATATAATTGATGGTCAACTGTTCAATCGGCTGCCCCCGGCCGTTTGCCGCCGACAACAGTACGACTGCAAATACAACCATCAGGCTCAGAGGGAAATTACATATTGACCTTGCTTGATGTTGAATGGAATTGAGCATTTTTCAATGGTCTCTTAGAACTTGATGGAAAAATGCACCGCCATGGCCGAATCAGGGGTCACTTCGCGACCCAGCCCGATAACACCGCTTCCCAGCAACGACGCTTCATCGCGTTTTATCTGAACACTATTTTTACCCTGAATCAGCACAAACGTTCCATTGGAACTTTGATCGATCAGCACAAACTTGCCGCGGCGGTATTCAATGCGGGCGTGGGACCGTGAGACGCGATTGTCGTTGACCACGATATCATTGTGGGCCTGGCGTCCCAGCGTGACGCTGGGACGGTCGATATCGACTTCGATGGTGCTTCCAGCAAAGGAAAGTTCCAGCCGGGACCGGATCGCCAGTTCTTCAAGAGAGCCGTCCAACATGACCGTGACGTCATGCTGCTCCCAGATGATTTCATAGATATCGACTTCTCCGCTTTTGCCCTTGATGGTGGTCCTGTCAATGCATCGAGCGGATTCACGTAAATCCGCGGAAAGTGCGTTTACCGTTTCTTCGGTCGTCAGGATCTGCCGCTGCTTGGCCAGCGATACCATTCGCGCGGCGACATTTACGGCGTCTCCAAATACATCTCCCTCTTCCTTAACCACCGGTCCGATCTGAATGCCGACATAAATATTGGGAGGGGAAAAACCGGGCTGATCGGGCAACGTCATCTGTTCAATGGCCAGATGCATCTCCTTGCCTGCGGCGACGGCATCCGTAGCGGTGGGAAACGTCGACATGATTTCATCCCCGATGGTTTTGATGACAACGCCTTTGTGCTTTAAGGTCACGTCAGCCATACGCGAAATACAGGCGCCGATGAGGTTTTGGGCCACAGCATTGCCCAGTGTTTCGTAAAGATGGGTGCTTTTGGCAATGTCTGCAAACAGAATAGCAAGCGTAGCGGTCTCGCGGGACATAACCACCTCGTGGGTTAAATGGTCCGTCGACATTTATTACAAAATTAGATATAGAATTGTTGCATTTGTGTCAATGGAAAAATACTCTGCATATCCGACAGCTTATTTACGCAACAGGTTCCGGACCCCATACAACCGGTTCAATTGGATCGCAACAGCGAACGCATTCGTTTTTCCGTTTAGGGCTTTGCCAAGGGTGGTGGTTTGTGCTAAAGTTTGCTCAACCTGCAAGGGACTACCCTTCAGACGCGCTGGCTCCCGGGGAAAGAACCGGTGGACCGGCGGCATGGCCAGGCGCGATGACGGCTTGGTTATAGGGCCGGGCATGTCGATTGAAGGCCCCCAGGCGGGCAATATTCAAATGAGAACACTGTAGAGGCGACATGCACGGAAAAAACAAACCGCATCTGATTACAATGGTTGCGCCAATGATACTTTTCAGACTCGGCGTTTTTGCAGCCCTGCTGATATTGCTGACAGGTAGCCCGGTCGAGGGCGCCGAGCAGCGCTATTACAGTATCCATCTGGCGTCATTTCAACACCTGCAAAATGCCAATCGGCAGGTCAATTCGCTTCAGGAAAAGGGGAAACTGGTTTTCTGGAAAGAGGTCGACATCCCCGGCAAGGGGATATTTTACCGGGTCTTTCTGGGCAGATACCCCACCCGGGAAGAGGCGGTTCGCTTCTGGGAAAAATTAAACCAGGAAGGGGCGGTGAGTTATTTCGGCATTTATGAATTCAAGGAAGCGGTGGCTTCCTTGAATTTGCCGGAGCCGCCGATCCAAAAGCCCTTGCCGCCGGCAATGGAGACCCCGGAGCCGAAACCGGCAACTCCCCGGTTTGTGGATAATCAGGACGGGACGATTACCGATACCCGGACCGATTTAATGTGGGTAAAAAACGGCTGGCGCCTGGATTTTGTATCGGCCCTGACCTGGCAGGAAGCCGTCGAAAAATGCAAAAATTTCAACCTGGGCGGCCATGCCGACTGGCGGCTCTCATCGGTGGATGAGTGGAAAACACTGATCGATACCGCCCGACAGGCGCCCGCCCTGGTCGAACCGAACCCCTTTGAGAATATCATCATTCATATGCCTTACTGGTCCCAAACCGATTTTGCCGTTAGCGGCAATCTCTCGGTCAGGCCCGATGCCCCTTCCGCCAGAGCCTATACGGTCATGCTCTATACCGGAGGAATTCATCACCAGAAAAAAAGCGAACGCGCGTTTGTGCTGCCTGTAAGGGTCAACCGGTAGCAGGGATCGGGGGTCAGGGTCAGGTACCAGGTGTCAGGTATGTAGACTGAAGACAGAAGGCTAAAGACTATTAGGACCGACTTTGTCGAAATCGAAAGTCCGTAAATTGAAGGGGGATTGTCTCGTTTATTGGTCAAACCCCCTTTTGTTTTGAGGTTTCAATACTGCCCAAGGCGATCCTAACAGCCTATCTTCCTATGTTTCCTGATTCCAGGACCCCGATCCCTGACACCAGACACCCGACCCCCGAGCCCTGATCACTTTTCCCGGCAGACCCCGCAGGCCTGGCAGGATTCCAGGGGGCAGGGGGGCGAGGGTTTGCCTTTCAAGGCCTTTTTATATTCGGCCTTCAGGAACGATTTTGTTAGGCCGTGATCGATAAAATCCCATGGGAAGAGCTCCTGCAGAGAGCGCTCCCGGTGGACATAAAAGGCCGTATTCAGGGGAGATTCCTTAAAGGTCCTTGGCCAGTTCCCCCCATTGGAATGGGCCCGGCGCAACAGGTCGGCAATCCGCCGGTCTCCCCGGGAAAAAACGGCCTGGAGGAGTGCCCAGCGGGGAATGTCCGCGTGCAGGCGGACGTTGGCCACCGGTTTTAAGCCCTTTTGAACGGTTTTGATTTTGTCTTTCAAAACAGGCACTTCATCCATGGGGGCCCACTGAAAGGGGGTGAAGGGCTTGGGGACAAAGGAGTTCAGGCTGACGGTGATATCGCCGATACGCTTCTGGGAGCGGCTCGACTTTAGAAAGGTGTGTTTGATTCGCTTGCACAGCGACACGATGGCGTCTACATCTTCGGATGTTTCGGTGGGAAGCCCGATCATGAAATAGAGTTTTAAATTCGGAATTCCGCTGCGAATCAGCAGGTCGGACGCATTGAGAACGTCCTCTTCCAGGATGCCTTTGTTGATGACGTCGCGCAGGCGCTGGGACCCAGCGTCCGGAGCGATGGTGGCGGTCTTGACGTCGCTTTGCCTTAAGACGTCGATCAGGCCGGGCGAAAGGGCGTCGGCCCTTAAGGAGCTGAAGGAGGCGCAGGTGCCGCTCTGGAGGATGTGGCCGCAGAGCGCTTCGATTTGGGGCAGGTTGGATACGGCGGCGCCCACCAGACCGACCTTGTCGGACAGTGATCGTCCCTGTTCCAGGGCCTCCTGCAAGAGCGGCAGGGGCGCGAAGCGCGGCGGGCGATAAATATAGCCGGCGCTGCAAAACCGGCAGCCATGGGGGCAGCCTCTACCGGTCTCCACCAGGAAGGTTTGACCGAAGGAGGTGTGGGGAGTTACAATCGCACTGCAGGTGGGGGCGTTGGAGAGATCGTCCACAAAGACGCGTTTGATTGTGGGCGGGACATCGTCTGTCGGCTCAAAAGCCGAGAGGGTGCCGTCCGATTGATAGCGGGGCTGATAAAACGACGGCACATAAATGCCGGGGATACTCTGAGCAAGCGCTTTCAGCAGCGCGGGCCGGTCGGCACCGGGGTCAAAGCGCTCAACAAGCTGTGTCAGGATAGGCTCGGCTTCCCCAAGGACAAAAAGATCGATAAATTCCGCGATCGGCTCGGGATTGGAAAAGCAGGCGACTCCCCCTGCAATGACGAGGGGGTGGGGGTGGCCTCTGTCACTGGCGTTGAGGGGGAGCGCCGCCTTTTCAAGTACCTTGAGAAGATTGGGGAAATCGTTTTCAAATGAGATCGAAAACGCGATAATGTCAAAATCACCCAGGGGGCGGCCGGATTCCACGGAGACCGGGCGATGGGCAGGGGATCGATCACCCGGCACAAACGCGCGCTCGCAGACCACCGTGTCCATCCGGTTGAGCAGCTGATAAACGGCCTGAAAACCGAGGTTGGACATGCCCACATGGTACTCATTGGGATAAACCAGTGCGATTTTCGTGCGTCCACCCCAATTTTTGCGGACCGTTCCCTTTTCTGATTCCAGCAATCTGTCATATGGCGTTTCTGATTGGAAAACCATTTGTTTCAGTAAAAAGATGATCCCGCCGGCTTGTCAAGCGGCGGCAAATTAACCCTGAAGCCGCGGGCGCTAAAACCGCCCGTCGGGCTAGTCGGCTTTTCTTCTCAAAAACGTGGGGACGTCCAGATCGTTATTGTCGATGACGATTCCGCGGTACCCGCGATAAGTGGCGCCGGCGGCCTCGCCGACCGCTTCCTGCTGACGGATAAAGGTCGGTTCATCGTAATCAATGGCATTATCCATATCCGCAGGCGTGATATCCCGCAATTTTCCGCGCAGGGGCGCTTCAACCTGACGCAGGGATTTTTTGGACTCGATCTTTTCCCCGATGCCGGTCGCAATGACCGTAACGCGCATTTCATCTTTGAGGTTGTCATCGACTACCGCTCCCCAGATGATGTCGGCATCTTCCCCGACTTCATGGTAAATCCGTTCGGAGGCCTCGGTCATTTCCTCCATGGTCAGGTCCGGTCCGCAGGTAATGTTCATCAGGACACCCTTGGCGCCGTTGATGCTGATGTCTTCCAGCAAGGGGTGCGAGATGGCCCTTTCGGCGGACTCGATGGCGCGGTTTTCACCGGTGGCGATCCCGATGCCCATAATGGCCATGCCGGCCTTGGACATGGTGGTTCGCACATCGGCAAAATCGAGATTCACCAGCCCCGGCATCATGATGAGGTCGGTAATCCCCTTGACGGAATGGAGCAGGATCTCGTCCGCCTTGCGAAACATTTCAATCATGGTGGCGTTCTTGGCGGCCAGACCTCGCAAGCGGTCATTTGGAATGGTGATTACCGTGTCGGCAAATTTCTTTAATGCATCGATTCCTTCCTGGGCCTGGCGCGCCCGTTTTTTGCCTTCGAAGGAAAACGGCTTGGAGATGACGGCGACGGTCAGGGCGCCCAGTTCCTTGCAGATTTCGGCAATGATCGGCGCGGCCCCGGTGCCGGTCCCGCCGCCCAGACCAGCCGTGATAAATACCATATGGCTGTCTTCCAGGGCGCTGATGATGGCCTGGCTGTTCTCCAGGGCGGCATCGCGGCCGACCTGGGGGTCGGCACCGGCACCCAGGCCTTCCGTCAATTTTTCGCCCAGTTGAATCTTGACCGGTGCTTTGGAGATTTCAAGCGCCTGGGCATCGGTATTGGCGGCGATGAATTTAACTCCCTGAAGATTGGACTCGATCATGTTGTTGATCGCATTTCCGCCCGCTCCGCCGACACCGATCACTTTAATTTTAGCAGACTTTTCGTTATCCACATAGGTAAACATCATTTCCCCCACCTCCTGGTTTTTGATTGTTGCGGGCACGATCGCCCCGTTCAATAAATGTTCCCCGGTCCCGTGCAAATGCCGGGACAAATGTTAAATAACTTCCTTGAACCAGCGTTTCATGCGGGTCATGACCCGGTTGAAAATATTGCTGTCCCGAATTCTGAATTTTTTGGGAGTCTGATTTTTAGCGCCGTATAATACCAGCCCGACTCCGGTGGCATACATGGGATTGTTGACCACATCCACCAGGCCGGTGATTCCCACCGGCTGACCCAAGCGGGTGGGCAGATTGAAGATCGACTCGGCCACTTCGCTAACATCCTGCAAAAGGGCGGAACCGCCGGTCACCACCAATCCAGATGCGATCATGTTTTCCATCCCGGCCCGGTAAATTTCTCTTTTGATCAACGTGAAGATTTCCTCCATGCGCGGTTCTAGAATTTCGCCCAGGATCTGCCGGGGGAGTTTCCTGGGCTTGCGGCCCCCCATGCCGGGAATTTCAATGGTGTCATCGCTGCTGATGTTCTGGGCAAGGCAGCTGCCGTATTTGATCTTAATCTTTTCGGCCTCGGCAATAGGGGCGCGCAGTCCGATGGCAATGTCGTTTGTCAGGTTGTTTCCGCCAAGGGCCAGAACAAACGTATGCTTGATGTTTTTTTCGGAAAAAATGGCAAGATCCGTGGTGCCGCCGCCCAGGTCCAAGAGGGCAACCCCCAGCTCCTTTTCCTCATCCGTGAGGACCGCCTCGCCCGAAGCCAGGGACTCCAAAACGATGTCGCACACATCCAGCCCCGAGCGGTTCGCGCATTTGACGATATTGTGGGCCGAGGTGACCGCGCCGGTAACAATGTGTATTTTTGCTTCCAGGCGGACGCCGGACATGCCGAGGGGGTTTTGGATTCCGGTCTGATCGTCTACGATATATTCCTGGGGCAGGACGTGGATGACTTCACGGTCCATGGGAATCGCCACCGCCCGGGCCGCATCGATCACACGGTCGATGTCCGCCTGGGTGATTTCAGGCCCTTTTATGGCGACAATGCCGCGGCTGTTGAAGCCGGTGATATGACCGCCGGCTATGCCGGCATATACCGATGAAATTTCACATCCGGCCATGAGCTCGGCTTCCTCGACCGCCTTCTTGATCGAATCGACGGTGGACTCGATATTGACGACCACTCCTTTTCTGAGCCCGATGGAGGGGTGCGTTCCGATTCCGATAATATTGATGTCCTTGCCGGACATTTCGCCCACAACGGCACAGATTTTGGTCGTCCCGATATCAAGCCCTACGATAATATTTTCCTGCCCCTGCACCCTAAACCTCCTTTTGATCCACGCCCGTTGGAAGCGTTTTAACCGGATTGACAACCACGCGGTTTAAATCGTTTAAATCAATCGTCTCAAAATCAGGAACTGCCGATCCTGTCCTGAAGTGAAGCAGGATGTTCCTTAAGTTTTCATATTTGCCGGGATAGTCGTCGTATCCCAGCTTGATCTGTTTGTTCTGGTCGAAAGCAAGCAGCGTCAGGCCGATTTCGCGGTCAACGCGGATGCTGTGTATCAGGCGGTTGGGCAAGACGCTGTTGTCCTGGCGCCCCAGCGACAGGACCGTCATGACCGCTTCGAAGGTGGCGGTGCGGAGGGTTCCGGGAACATTGATATCGCTGAACTGAAGTCCGGTGATGACGGGCATGTTTTCGGGGTCCGCCGGTCCCCATTCCTTAAAAATAATCCCTTCTGTATTGATAATGAATTTTCGGCCCAGATCGATAACGGCCATGGCCTGCTGCTCCTTAATGTGAATATGGATTTCATCGGGCAGCTTGCGGCTGATATCGGCCTCTTCAATCCAAGGATGGGACAGCAGTTTCTTGCGGGTTTTTGTCAGGTTCAGCGAAAGGATGTTGATCCCCCTTTGAATATTCGCCTGCCGGGTGATTTCATCAACACTCAGCCGGCTTCCGCCGGTAACGACGATATCGCGAGCGTTGAAATAGGCGTATTGCGTTAAAAAATCATGGCACAGGACAAACCCGAGACTCATGACCGATACCGCCAGCAGGAATCCCGCCGCCTTGGCCGATTGAATCCAGCGGCGCCTGCGCGTCGCCGATTTTTTTAAGGCGCTGTTCTTATAATAATTTTTTCGGGACGGTTTACCTGCCAACAATTTTAACCTCTGGTTCCAGCTCGATGTTAAACAGTTTCAATACGGTGTTCCGGGCCGTTTCCATCAGCGCCAGCATATCGCCGGCGGATGCGCCTCCGCTGTTGACGATGAAATTAGCATGCTGGGGCGATATCAGGGCCCCGCCGATTTTTTTGCCCTTCAATCCGGCCAGGTCGATGAGTTCGCCGGCGGATTTTCCGGAGGCCGGGTTCTTGAAAAAGCAGCCGGCACTGGGAAGGTGCGTGGGCTGAGTCGCTCTGCGTCTATTCAGAATTTCGTCAGCCTCTTGCCGCAATTTCGCTCCGTCTGAAGGTTGAAGATAAAACAGACCGTCAATAACGATCGGGTATCCGGGCCCGCCGTTTGCGTTTGTATTTTTCAAGGATAGTTTCCGGTAAGAAAAATCGAGCCGCTCCTTTGCGACTGTCCGGGTCTCACCAGCCGGGGCCAGAAGGGTAATCTCCTCCAAAACATCCTGCATCCATCCGTGGGAGGTCCCGGCATTCATCATGATGGCGCCGCCCACCGTGCCGGGAATCCCCAGTGCGAAATTCATCCCCTTTAAACCGGCGGCAATGGCGAAAGCGCAGAGCTTGTGCAAACGGGCGCCGGCCATGGCCCGCACCGTTACGCCGCCGCCGCGGCTGCCGGTCTTTGAAATCTGATTCAGGCATTTCGTTAAAGCGACGACGATCCCGGCAATCCCGGCGTCTTTCACCAGCAGATTGGTCCCGCCGCCGATGACCAGAAAGGGGAGTTTCGCCTGCCGGCTCCAGCGGATCAGGGTCTGCAGGTCTTCCAGGGCTGCCGGCGTCACAAAGGCGTCCGCAGGCCCTCCGACCTTTAAGGAGGTGTGCCGGGACATGGGTTCGTCAAAGCGCACATCCTTCCCAAATCGATCCTGGAGCCATTTTCTGCAGGTTGCGTCTAAAACCATCATGCCCCTTCAGTCAAATCCGGCCAGGCCGGAACCCAAAAAAGTTTTCTCGCAAAGACGCGAAGATTTTTGACGGCCATTTATTCATAAGCTACAAAAGCAATTCGTTTCATCAGAGCTTTAAAGTTAAAACCTGGGCGCCGATTTTCCAAACGTCGCCGGCGCCTAACGTCAGGAGGATGTCCCCGCTTTTTAATACCTTTTTAAGGAAGCGGATTGCGGCCGCAAAATCTTTGCAATAATGCGCCTCTTTATGCCCGTGGGCCTTGATGCCCTGGCAGAGAACCGGGCCGTCCACTTCAGCAATGATGGTTTCTCCCGCCGGATAAATCGGCAGGACCGCCAGAAGATCCGACTGATAAAATGCCCGCGTAAACTCGTCGAACAGGGCTTTGGTGCGCGTGTATCGATGGGGCTGAAAGGCGACGACGATCCGGCGGTCTGGCCAGCTTTCCTTTATGGCCAGCAGGGTGGTTTTGATCTCGGTCGGATGGTGGCCATAATCGTCTATGACTGTGATGCCGGCGGTTTCTCCCTTAACTTCCAGACGGCGTTGAACGCCGCCCAAGGTTTCCAGCGCGCTTTTGATGACATCAAAGGGAATGTTCAGCTCGACGCCGACGGCGATGCTGGCCATGGCATTGAGCACATTGTGAATGCCCGGCAGGTTCAGAGAGATGTCGCCCAGTTTATGGCCGAGATGATAGGCGCCGAACCGACTTTTCAAGCCTTCAAAGAGAATCTCTCTGGCCTGGAAATCAGCCTGGGTGCTGATGCCGTAGGTGGTATGACGCTTCTGGACCCTGGGGATGATATCCTGAATGGGCTCATTGTCCAGGCACAGGACCGCCAGACCGTAAAATGGAATCCGGTCGATGAAATTAAGAAACACATCCTTGATGGCATCGAGATCCGCGTAGAAATCCAGATGCTCCCGGTCGATATTGGTAACCACCGCGATGGTGGGTGAGAATTTCAGAAAGGACCCGTCGCTTTCATCGGCTTCCGCCACGATAAAATCGCCCTTGCCCAGTACGGCGTTCGAACCGATTCCTTTCAACTTGCCCCCGATGACCACGGTGGGATCGAGTCCTCCCTTTGCCAAGACGGCCGCAATGATCGAGGTGGTTGTGGTCTTACCGTGGGCGCCAGCGATGGCCACGCTGTATTTCAGGCGCATGAGTTCCGCCAGCATTTCAGCCCGGGGGATGACCGGGATGGCTGCCCGGCGGGCGGCAAGCACTTCCGGATTTTCAGTTTTGACCGCGGAAGAGGTCACCACCACATCGGCGCCGAGGGTATTGCTTTCGGCGTGGCCTTCATAGATGACGCCGCCCAGCCGTTTCAAGTTGTCGGTGATATCCGACAATTTCAGGTCGGAACCGGACACCTTATAGCCGAGGTTGAGAAGCAGTTCGGCAATGCCGCTCATGCCGATGCCGCCGACGCCGACAAAATGGATATGGTATTTCTTAAGGTACATTCTTTATTTTCATCCCTTTTTTAACAATTATCTCCCGATCCGCTCCGAAGAAAGGGTTCGAGGATTCCGGGATTCAAGGATTCAAGAGTTTTCATCTGGACCCTCGACCTCCTGGACCCTTGAATCCTTCCGCCCCAAAATAACGCCGTTTCGTTTTCCTTAACTTTTATCTAAAGCCAACCTGTAACACTCATCAACGATGATGCGGGCCGCATCGGGCCGGCCCAGGGCGCCGGCCTTCCGGGACATCCGCACCAGTGCTTCCGGGTCGGCGCTATAATGTTTAATCCTCCGGGCCAAACCGCGGCCGTCGAGATCTTTCTGCAGGAGGATTTCAGCCGCGCCCGTGTCCGCCAACGCCCGCGCGTTGAATTCCTGATGATTGTCGGCGGCATGCGGAAACGGAATAAATATCACGGCTTTTGCAGCAACGCTGATCTCCGCCACGGTGGTGGCGCCGGCCCGGCAGATAATCAGATCGGCCTGCCGATACTGATGCGCCATATCGTCAAAAAAGGACGCCACTACGCCGGCCACTCCGGTTTCCCGGTAAGCCTGTTTGAGCGCGGCTTCATCCTGAATCCCGCTTTGGTGGACGAAATAAAAGCGATCCCTTTCTTCAAGGTGTGCGAGCGCTTCCATCACGGCCATATTGATGGGGTGGGCGCCCTGACTGCCGCCGAGGATCAGGACCTGGAAACGCGCCTTCTTTTCAGGTTCAGCAGCCGGCGCTTTCGAAGCCGCTGCCGCCAGCGCCAGTATTTCCTTTCGCACAGGGTTTCCACTGAAACACACCTTGGCGGGATTGAAACCGGCGCGGGTATTTTCAAAGGACACAAACATGCGGTCCGCAAAACGGAAGAGCAGCCGGTTCGTCATCCCCGGCAGCATGTTCTGTTCGTGAAGTGCGATGGTTATACCCATGAGCCATGCCCCCACGACAAGCGGTCCGGAGGAGTAGCTTCCGACCCCCAAAACCACATCCGGGCGATACGCACGGATGATCCGAACGGACGCCGCAACCCCCCAGGGGATTTTTGCTGCCGACAGGGCCTGATTGAAAATGTCCCGCCCCTTGATCCCTTCAGCCGGAATGGTGCTGAGTCTGAACCCGGCTTTGGCCAGCACCGATCGTTCCATGGCGTTGCCGGTGCTGACAAACAGCACCTGATTGCGGGGGTCGCGGGCCATGAATTCCTGGGCAACGGCGACACCCGGAAACAGATGTCCGCCGGTGCCGCCTCCGGCGATAATGATCCGGAGGGCGCTGCCGGTGAAGGGATTACCGGCTTTATTTGGGTTATGTTCGGCATATTGATTCATTGTGCCCTGGCGGTTTCAATATTCATCAGTATTCCAATGGACGCCATATTGATCAGCAGGGATGTTCCCCCGTAGCTTAAAAACGGCAGCGTCAGCCCCTTGGTCGGCAGCAGCCCCAGGCAAACGCCCATATTGATCAGGACCTGAAGCGCCATGGCTGTGGTCAGACCCAGGGCGACAAACGATCCGAACAAATCGCCGGTGTTGCGGGCGATGGAGATGCCGCGCCAGACAATCAAAGTGTAAAGTCCCAAAATCAGGAAAATGCCCACGAGTCCCAGTTCCTCGCCGATGACCGAAAAAATAAAGTCGGTATGGGGCTCCGGCAGATAAAACAGCTTCTGATACCCCTTGCCGATACCGGCACCCCAAATACCACCGGTGCCGAAAGCCATCAGGGAGTGAATGATCTGGTAGCCCTCTTCGGTGGGATACTGCCAGGGGTCTAAAAAACTCATGATGCGTTTTAAGCGGTATTCGGCATGAATCATAAAGAAGTATAACACCGGCAGAACCAGCAGCAGGGAAGAGGCCAGGTGCAGCAGGCGGGCGCCGCCCACAAACAGCATGATCCAAGTCAAGGCGCTCAGAATCACCACCGATCCGAAATCGGGCTGAAGAAATATCAGCACCGTAAATGTCGAAAGCACCAGCACATGGGGCAAAAACCCGATATAAAAATCTTTGATGCGATCTCTTTTTTTGCTCATGGAATAGGCCATAAATACGACCATGGCAAAGCGCGCGAATTCCGAAGGCTGAAAAGATACCGCTCCAAAGCGCAGCCAGCGGGCGGCCCCGCCAGCCGAGGAACCCAGCCCCGGAATCGGGATGGCGATCAGAAACCCCAGGGCCAGCAGCAAAATCGGATAGGCCAGCATGCGATACCAGCGGTATGGAATATGTTTGTAGACCACCAGGGCGACAATTCCCCCCACGGCGAAAATAGCCTGTTTTTTTAAAAAGAAATATTCACTGCCGAATTTTTTCAGGGCCAGGGCCGAGCTGGCGCTGTAAACCATGACAATGCCGATTCCCACCAGTAGCAACACCGGGAAAAGGAGCATGATGTCGTATGTCAATGACGCGGTCTTTTGCTGCTCTTCGGCCATGCTGGTTTCCCGTTACAGTTTCTTGACCCGTTCTGAAAAGTCCCGGCCCCGTTCGGCATAGTTTTGATACATATCGAAACTGGCACATCCCGGTGACAGCAGGACGACGTCCCCGGGAGCGGCTGCCCGGGCGGCCTGAAAAACGGCCGAGGCCATGGTGTCCGCTACAGATGCGGGCGCCTGACGGTCGAGTGCCGCCAGGATCTTGTTTTTGGCCTCACCCAGGACGATCACATGCTTGACCTGCCGGCTGACCGGTTCCTTCAGTAAATCAAAGTCGCTGCCTTTATCCCGTCCGCCCATGATGAGGACCACCGGCTGGTTGAATGACTCCAGCGCCCGCAGGACCGAATCCGGGGTGGTGGATTTTGAATCGTTGAAATACTGAACCCCGTTTCGGGTGACAATGTGCTCCAGCCGGTGGGGCAGCCCCTTGAATGCTCTTACGGCAGCGAGGATCCCCTCGAAGTTTCCGCCGGCCGCCAGCGCCGCCAGGGAAGCTGCGGCCACATTTTCAAGGTTGTGTTTACCTATCAATCGGATTGAATCCACCGGGAGCGTGAAGCGCCCGCCCGCTTGTGTCCTCAGAATGATCTCGCGGCTGCCGATCACGGCGCCTTCGGCCGGTTCTGCGGCGGCGTCTTTTTGATGACTGAAATAGAGCCGCCGGCTCGGGATCTCGCGGTTGAGGGAACGGATGTGCGGATCGGCTCCATTTAACACCGCCACGTCGTCGGCCCCCTGGTTTTTAAATATCAGGCCCTTGGAGCGGACATAGGCGTCAAAATTCGCATACCGGTCCAGGTGATCCTGGGTAATATTCAGCAGCGCCGCCACCTTCGGCCTGAAGCGTTCGGTGGTATCGAGCTGGAAGCTGCTGACTTCGGCGACGACAACATCGACTCTGTTTTCTCCGTCCAGATAACCGATCAGGGGGGTGCCGATATTGCCGCCCACAAATACCCGCAGCCCTGATTTTTTCAACATCTCACCCAGGAGCGCGGTGGTGGTCGTTTTGCCGTTCGTGCCGGTCACCGCCGCAATCGGTTCCCGGATAAAGCGGCCGGCCAGCTCAATTTCGCCCAGGACCGGAACCCCCTTTGCCCTTGCGGATTCAATGACCTCGAGGGTATGAGGGACTCCCGGGCTCAAAACGATAAGATCCGCTCCGGCAAATGTTTCCGGCCGGTGAGCGCCCAGCTCCAGAGGAATATCCATCGCGCGGACGGCCGTGGCCCGTGGCCCCAGCGCAGCCTCGCCGGAAATGTCCGTAACCGTCACGATGGCGCCGTTTTTTTTCAGAAACTGCGCCAGGGCGACACCGGTCACGCCGAGACCGACCACCAAGGTATGTGTGTGGGTTAGATCCATACTGTCCTAAAACCTTTGCAAAACGTCCGCTTTCGTTCAATTTCGGCGTCAGGTGCAAAGGTTAATCCTCGAAATACGAAACCTACTCCTGTGGTTAAAATTTTAGCCTTCCTTGAACCTGAACGAAATCGAGCATTTTTCAGAGGCCTGTCCTAGCGAGTTGCAAGTTACGGGCTGTTTTGTTCTGCCGTCTTTTTTTGGTTTGGTTGTTGTCTGTTTTTGTTTCCGCGTTAATCATGATGTTCAATGCCGTCAGCCCGTAACTTGCAAGATTAAATTTTATCTCATCGTTAAAACCATGGCCGGGATTACCTGAGTTTCAACGTGCTCATGGCGATCAGGGCCAGGATGATCGCGATAATCCAGAAACGGACGATCACTTTAGGCTCGGGCCATCCCTTCAACTCAAAGTGATGATGCAGGGGCGCCATTCTGAATATGCGGCGGCCGTGCGTCAATTTAAAAAAAGCCACCTGAAAAATAACCGAAAGGGCTTCGATGACAAAAAGCCCCCCAACCAGGATCAGGAGAATTTCCTGCTTGGTAATCACCGCAACCGAACCGATGGCCGCCCCCAGGGAGAGCGACCCCACGTCTCCCATGAAAACCTGGGCCGGATAGGTGTTGAACCAAAGGAATCCGAACCCGGCCCCGGCGATGGCGCCGCAGAAAACCGCCAACTCGCCGCTGCCGGCGACATAGTTGATCTGCAGGTAGTTGGCAATCTTGACATGCCCGGCCACATAGGCAAAAATCATGTAAGTGGCCGCTACGATGATGGCCGGGCCGATGGCCAGGCCGTCGAGCCCGTCCGTCAGGTTGACCGCATTGGAAGTGCCCACGATTACAAAGGCCGCAAACAGGACGTATCCCCAGCCGAGATCCGGAGAAAGCTTTTTAAAGAACGGGATGGTTACCACCGTATTAAAGTCGGGGCTCCAAAAGATCAGAATTCCGGTGACGATTGCCAGAACGGTTTGCGCTAGGAATTTGCTGCGGACCCCCAGCCCTTTGCTCTGCTTTTTAACCAGCTTCAAGTAGTCATCGGTAAAACCGATGATTCCGTAACCGACCGTAACCAGCAGGACGATCCAGACATAGGCGTTGGCCAGGTCGGCCCACATGAGCGTCGCCAGTGCGACTGCAAAAATGATCAGCGTGCCGCCCATGGTCGGCGTGCCGGCCTTGGTTAAATGCGACTGGGGTCCGTCGTCGCGAATGTACTGTCCGACCTGAAGGTGGCTTAATTTTCTGATGACCCAGGGCCCCAGCAGGAAACAGATGATGAAAGCCGTCAGGCTGGCGTAAATCGTCCGAAACGTGATGTAACGAAAAACGTTAAGAACCGACAGGGTCGAACTGAGGGGATAGATAAAATAATAAAACATTGTCAGGCATCTCCCCAGGCCTTGAGGCCGGTTACGATTATTTCCATTCCCATGGCGCGGGAACCCTTCACCAGGACCCAGTCGCCCGGCGCCAGGCGCCCATTCAGATCCGCCAGGATTTCCGCGTGGGTTCCGCAGAAAACGGCCCCGGCGTCTATTCCTCCCGCTACCGCACCGGCCCTGACCGCCTGGGCATAGTCGCCGGTCAGATACAGCCGGTCGGTATGGGTCAGGGCGGCCAGCATGCCGATCTCGCTGTGCAATAATTCGGACTGATCGCCAAGCTCGCGCATATCGCCGAGAATCAGGATGCCGCGGTTTTTTCCTTTCAGGTCGCTTAAAGCGGTAATGGCCGCCTGAACCGACGCCGGATTGGCGTTATAGGTGTCATCGATGATGGAAACCAGTTTTCGGGTCTGAATGATATTCATGCGCCCGCCAACGGGTTTGAAACTTTCAAGGCCCTTCTTGATTTCCAGCGCCGAAAAACCCAGCGTCAGGCCGACCGCTGCGGCGGCCAGGGCATTGTAAACCATAAAGCGCCCGGTAGCGGCCAGGGTGATGTCGATTTCTTCTGTTGGCAGAACCAGGCGGAAACTGACAGCGACTGCAGTGCTCCTGATCGACGCGGCGCGAACCGACGCTTTGTCGCCAAGACCGAAAAGCGTAACGGCCAGATCGGTTTCTTTGGCCAGTTCCATAACTTTGGAGTCATCGGCATTTAAAACGGCCGTTCCGCCCGGTTTGATTGTTTCCAGCAGTTCGCCCTTGGCCCGCATGACGCCGTCAAAGGAACCCACCCCCTCCAGGTGGGCCCGTCCGATATTGGTAATGATACCCACGTCCGGCCGGCAGATTTCCCCCAGGCGGCGGATTTCCCCCGGGTGATTCATGCCGAGTTCAAGTACCGCCCATTGATGCAGCGGCGCGAGTTTCAGCAGCGTCAGGGGCATGCCGATTTCATTGTTTAAATTGCCGGTGGTGGCTAACGTCCGGTAGCGCCGAGAGACCACCGCCGCCGTCATTTCTTTGGTGGAGGTTTTTCCGTTTGATCCGGTGACGGCGGCAACGGAAATTCCCGCCCGCCGGCGGTTGAATCCGGCCAGCGCCCCCAGCGCCCGGTTGGTGTCTTTAACGGCAATCACGACAACTCCCTGTCTTTTCAGACTTTCCAGGGCCAGGGTTTCAATTTTTGACCCCTCAACGATGATGCCGCGGACGCCGCCGGCAACCACTTCGGGTATGAACCGATGCCCGTCATGCACCTGGCCGCGGATGGCGACAAACAGATTGTCGAATGCAATGTCGCGGGAATCAATGGAAACACCCGCAAAGACCTGCCGCATATCCCCGCTCAACAGGTCGCCGCCGGTGGCCGACAGCAGGTCGGCTGTCGTCCAGGGTATCGGACGGGAGACCGAAGGACTATCTTGTATCATCATCAGTGCCAGCATGGCGGTTTCAATTTCCCTTCAACTCCTAACGGTCCTGACTGCGCTTGTGTTGCCGGGCCTTTACCGAGAAGCGAGAAAGCCTGCCGGGCTTCGCTGCGATCATCGAAGGGCCGTTTTTGCTTTCCCACGATTTGATAGGTTTCATGGCCTTTGCCGGCAATTAGAATGATGTCCCCGGGCCTTGAGACCGAAACGCCCAGACGGATCGCCTCCCTGCGGTCCGGTTCGACCACGAATCCTTTTTTAGCGAAACCGGTTTTAATATCCGCCGTGCTGAATTCAGCTGCGGATGTCAAGTGAATGCCGTCGCGGATCTGGCCGATAATTCGAAGCGGATCCTCCGTGCGCGGGTTGTCCGACGTGATAATCGCAAGATCGCATATACGGCCGGCAATTTCTCCCATCAGCGGCCGTTTGCCCCTGTCCCTGTCTCCGCCGCAGCCGAACACGCAGATGATTCTGTTTTCGGATATCAGACGCAGCGCCGACAGGACATTTTTGAGGGCGTCCGGAGTATGGGCATAGTCGACATATACAAAGCGCTCGGCGGTATCGGCGATGCGTTCCAAGCGGCCCGGTACGGCCGACAGGTTTTCGATGCCGATCCGGATCGTTTCCGGGGGAATATTCAAGGAGAGCCCCGCGCCGACGGCGCATAGAATATTCTCCATATTATGGGCGCCGATCAGGGCGGATTTGAGTTTAAAGCTTCCGCCGGGAAAAGAAACTTCGGCGCTGATTCCCGACAGGTCGACGGCGCTGTGACCGGCGCTGACCGCGCAACGGTTGGAATATCCGACCGACAGCGTCCTGATATTTAGGGATGACAGCAGCTCCCGGCCTTCGCGATGATCGGCGCAGACGACGGCAACCGCTTTTTCCTTTTTAGGGCCGCTGCTTAAATGCTCCGAAAAAAATTTTTTCTTGCAGGACCAGTAGCGTTGCATGTCGCCGTGATAATCCAGATGGTCCTGGGTGAGATTGGTAAATATGCCGATATCGAATTGACAGTCGTGGATGCGGTGAAGATCGATGGCGTGGGATGATACTTCCAGAACCACGTGGCCGACGCCCTGTTGTCGCATTTCGGCCAGAATCCGTTGCAGGTCCAGCGATTCGGGCGTTGTTACCGGGTTCTCGTAATGTCGGCCGGCGAAGCGGTAGTCGATGGTTCCGATCACACCGACCGAATGACCGGCGGCGGCAAGAATGCTTTCAATTAAAAATGCCGTGGTGGTTTTGCCGTTGGTGCCGGTGATGCCGATCAAACAAAGCTGTTGCGACGGATCCCGGTAGAATCGGGCGGCGAGCTGCGCCAGGGCCTTTCGGGTGTTTTGGACCTGGACCGTTACGATATTTTTCTGGACCGGTCGCTGGACCACGATGGCGGCGGCCCCCCTGCCGACGGCCTCATCAATATAAGTGTGTCCGTCCACCGCCAGCCCGGGAACGGCGACGAAGAGTCCCGAGGGCTGAACTTCCTGGGCGCGGCAGTGAATGGATCTGATTTCAGGATCAGCCGCTTCCGATCCGGGTATTGCCTCCAGAGGAACGGAAACGATGGCGGCGGCATCATCCTTCCGGAAGGACGTATCGGTTTCTAATAAACTGGAGAGTTTCATCCGGCCGCCTCTCCCTGAAGGGATACCGTTAAGTTGTTTCTGCCCTTATCCGGGGAGATGTTCAGATAACTCAGTGCTTCAAGGGCAATTTTTTTAAACGCCGGCGCTGCGACAATCCCGCCGTAATTGTTCTTCCGGGGTTCGTTGACCACCACCAGGATCGCCAGCGCCGGATCTTCAACCGGTGTAAAACCGACAAACGACGCAATATATTTTCCCTTGGCATAGGTACCGTTCTCGTCGGTTTTCTGGGCGGTTCCGGTCTTGCCGCCGACTGAAAACCCTTCAATGGCGGCATTGGTGCCGGTTCCACCCTCCTGGATCACGGTTTGCAGGATTTTTTTAACGGCCCGGGCCGTCTGGGGTGAAATCGCTCTGCGGACCACCTGGGGTTGGGTGCTCCGGATCAGCCGGCCGTTATTGTCCGTTATGGCCTGGACGATGTAAGGTTTCATCAAGACACCGTCGTTGGCAATGGCGCCCACGGCGGTTATCAGCTGGATGGCGGAAACCGAAATTCCCTGACCAAAGGCAATGGAGCCGGCATCCAGTTTTGACCAGTTCTTGTGCGATGTCAGGCTTCCGGGAGTCTCTCCCGGGCAGTCGATGCCGGTCTTTTCGCCGAATCCGAAATCGCGCAGCGTATTAAAAAGCGCTTCCGTGCCGATCAATTCGCCCACCTTGGCAATACCGATGTTGCTGGAATATTTGACGATCTGCTGCAAGGAAAGCCACCCGTAGGGATGGGTGTCATGGATGATGTTGCTGCCGATACGGTACTCGCCGTTTTCACAGTAATAAATGGAGTTGGGGGTGCTGTTGCCCCGCTCAATAGCGGCGGCAGCGCTGAATATTTTCATGGTTGAGCCGGGTTCAAACGGGTCGGTAATCGCCCGGTTGCGCCATTGCTGCTGGCTGAAATCCTGAAAAGCGTTGGCGTTAAAAAACGGCACATGGGCCAGGGCCAGAATGGCGCCGGTTTTCGGCGCCGTAACAATGACCACCCCTGAAACTGCCTCAAATTCCTTTACGGTTTCGGCCAGCGTGCTTTCAGCAATGTATTGAATGTTTCGATCGATGGTTAAAATCAGGCTTTTTCCGCTCTGATCGGGAGCGATGTCTTTTTCGGCAACGATTTCACGCCCCAGCGCATCCCGCAGAACCGTCAGATTTTCATGGGTCTGTTTCAGATAATCATCGTAAAAATACTCAACGCCTTCCAAGCCGTTGCCGTCGATTCCGGAAAATCCGAGAACCTGAGCGGCGAGGGTCCGGTTGGGGTAGAACCGGTTCTGCTCGGGCTTGAATATAATGCCGCTGAGGTTCAGCGCCCGGACGGCTTCTGTCTCTTTTGGGGAAGCCTGGCGCTTGATCCATATGAACGTCTTGTCAGATGCCAGCTGGCGGTAAAGTGCACGCTCGTTCAGTTTTAGTTTCGCGGCAAGGGCTTTGGCCGCAGCCCGGTGGTTTTCAATCAGGTGGGGATGGGCGGCGATGGAAGTCGCCTCGATGCTGACGGCCATTTCCCTGTGGTTGCGGTCATATATGGTGCCGCGTTTGCCGTAAAGCTGAAAGGAGGCTTCGTATTGATCGGCGGCTTTCTGGGACAGCCACGAGCCGCGAAAGACTTGGACGAACATCGCTTTTGCCCCGATAGCGCCGAAAAGGACAATAAAGACCAGGCCCACCAGAAAGATGCGCAAGCTGATATATTTTAATTGACTATTCTCTGCCGCTTTCATGGAATAATGATGGTCTGCTCCGGTTTGGGCGGTCTGAGCCCCAGCCGTTCTTTGGCTATTTTGGCGATACGGTCGGGGGATTTCAGATGCGCCAGTTCAATTTTCAAATTGTGCTGCAGCAGCAGCAGTTCCCGCTGTTTTTCAATGGCGGCGGATATGCCGTAGCCCAGGCGGATGCACTGAACCCGGCTCCAGGTATACAACATCATTTCCGTAATAAAGATCACCAGCAAGACAATCCAAACGCCGATGGGCTGCTGCGGCCGGATTTTTCTGTTGGGTTTGGCTGCCATTGTCACAGTTTCTCAAAAGCCCTCATTCGGGCGCTCCTGGCCATGGGGTTTTTCCGAATTTCTTCGGCAGTCGGCCGAAGGGGTTTAGGCGTCAGCGTCCGAACCTGTTTGGTTTGACCGCAGACACATTGCGGCAGTTGCGGCGCACAGCAGCACCCTTTTTCCAGGGTTTTGAAACGGTGTTTGACGATTCGATCTTCCAGGGAATGGAACGAGAGGACACACAGGCGGCCTTTCGGATTCAGGTAATTCACGGCACTGTCCAGAAATGTCGCCAGAACCTCGAGCTCCCGGTTGACGGCAATCCGTAGCGCCATGAATACACGGGTAGCGGGATGAATCCGCTGAGAAAAGGATGCTTTGCCGGGAACCGCACGAGTGATAATTTCCGCCAGCTGCCGGCTTGAGGTGATTTTTTCCCGCCTTCGGCTCGCGACAATTTTCTGGGCGATCTGCCGTGCCCAGCGTTCCTCCCCGTATTCTGTAAAAATCTTTCTAAGGTTTTTTTCCTCCGCGCCGTTGACGATATCTTCAGCTGTGAGACGCGTCGTGACATCCATGCGCATATCGAGCGGTTCGTCGGCCATAAAACTAAACCCCCGACCGCTGGATTCGATCTGGTAGAGCGAGATGCCGAGGTCCAGAAGGATGCCGTCGACCCTGCCGATATTCAGCTGCGACAGAAAATCCGGTAGCCGGACAAAGTTGCCGTGAAACAGCCGAACATTTTCGGAATAGTCGCCCAGCACCTTCCGGGCGTTCTGGACGGCATCCAAGTCCTGATCAATGCCGATGAGCAAACCGTCCGGCATGATTTTTTTTAAAGCCGCCAGGGCATGTCCGGCGCCTCCCAGGGTCCCATCGACATGAATTTTCCCCGGTCGGCAGTCCAGGTACTGCAGAACTTCGTCCGGCATGACGGGGATGTGTCGATACGACATGAATTAAAGCCCCAGTTTTGCGATTTCGTTGCGGACAACCTCCTTGTTCATATCTTCTTCCATGTGGGTATTTTCTCTATCCCAGTTGTCGCGGGCCCATACTTCAAAATGATCGAGCACTCCCACCAGGACGATTTCTTTTTCCAGGCCGGCATATTGTCGCAGGGAAGGGGGGATCAGGATTCGTTCCTGTTTGTCGCAGGTGCATTCAAATGCGCCTCCGATAAAGACCCTTCTGAAACGACGCATGGTTTCGCTTTTTTCAGAAAGGGCCAGGATCCGATCCTCTATCCGATGCCACTCCGGGAACGTATAGGCCAGCAGACAGCTGTCCATCCGGGACACCATCACCCCGTCGCCATTGGCCCGGATGATATCCCGAAAGCGGGCCGGGACAATGATACGCCCTTTTGCATCAAGGGTATGAAAGGAGCTTCCTCGAAACATGTTCACCCCGTTAAACCACTTTTCTCCACTTTTTTTGTAATAAACAATATTTTTGTGAGACTGTCAAGAAAAAAATAAAATAATTAATTTAATTTTCATAATAATTAAAAAACCTTAAATGTGTCAAGGCAAATAAAAAGTAATGTGGATTATTGTGGATATTTATTATAATTTTTTATATCAAGCCCGCCTGGCCCCGGGCGCTTCATTGTGAAATGTTCATAAGATCTTCTGATCGACGCCGTTCGGAACGCTTGACAACCCTACCGATTAATGTAAATTATTTCGGCACCCGGATAGACACGATCAATGTAGACAGCGGCAATTCAAAAGGGATTGTTATGTTGAAAATTCAGCAATTTCGCTACTCGACCGATAATTTTGCCTATGTGATTTTCGGAGATGCCTCGGCGGGTGTCGTGGACGGCGGCGCTGTGGAAAAGATCCTTGCCTTTCTGACAGACAACGGGCTGACACTGCGGTTTGTCACCAACACCCATGGGCATGCCGATCATACGGTGGGAACCGGGCGCCTGAAGGATTTGACGGGGGCCGTCGTCATAGACAACCGGACGTTGCGACAGCGTAGCGAACTGGAACTGGAAGGCCATAAAATAACCGTACTCGATACGCCGGGTCATACGGCGGATTCACTTTGCTTTTATTTTGGAAACACCCTTATCAGCGGCGATACGCTTTTTAACGGCACCATCGGAAACTGCTTTTCGGGCGATCTCAACGGATTTTTCAGGTCGATTAAACGACTGATGGCTCTGCCGGCGGACACCGTGGTGTATGCCGGCCATGATTATCTCCGGGACGCCATGGCGTTTGCCCGATCGCTTGAACCGCAAAACCGCGCCATTGATCTGTTTTTAAAGCGATATGATCCCGGTCATGTTTTTTCGACATTGCAGGAGGAACTGCAGGTCAATCCCTATTTGAAATTTAATGACAGCAACATCATCGCCGTTCTTGAGAAAAAAGGGCTGCCTGTTGATACCGAGTACCGGCGCTGGGAATCGCTGATGTCCCTGGAATAAATGTTCTGCCGGCATCCATTCGGACAACGACCGGACAATCCAATGCTCCGGCGGCATGTGTTTACCAGCGCGCGGCAGTCATCGACCCCGGAAGCTATTGCGTTTTTAAGCCTCACGAGAGACATGTCGAATTGAGAAGAAAAGACAAAGAAATCACCAGCAGGGAACCTTCAGTTGATTGAAGCCGTAAAAAATCATGCCGAGAAACTGTTTGAGGGTGCCCGCGGCAGTCACGACTGGGAGCATACCCTGCGGGTATGCCGGCTTTGCCAGCAGATCGGGAGGGCGGAAGGCGCCGACATGGATGTGCTCATGGTTGCTGCCTATCTTCATGATATCGGCCGGTGTTATCAGGATATTTCCAACGGCGAGGTCTGCCATGCCGAAAAGGGCGCCCAAATGGCCAGGCCGATTGTACAGGCGCTTCCGCTGTCGCCGGAGCAGAAGGAGAACATTCTGCACGCCGTGCGCTCCCATCGCTTTCGCGGGAACCGGGCGCCCGAGACGCTGGAGGCCCGCGTCCTGTTCGATGCCGACAAGCTGGACGCCATCGGTGCGGTGGGCGTGGCCCGGGCATTTCTTTTTGCCGGTGAAGTCGGCGCCCGGCTGCACAATCCCGAGATGAATGTGGAGGCGGCCAAGCCCTACTCCATAGACGATACCGGCTACCGTGAATTCAAGGTGAAACTCAGCAGGATCAAGGAACGGATATTGACCCGGGAAGGCCGAAAGCTGGCGGCCGCGCGTCATGAATTCATGGTCGGTTTTTTTAAAAGATTTTTAAGGGAATATGAAGGAAAGGAATAATTGTTATGAGCATCAATGTGGTTACAAAGATTGATGACAGTGTAAAGGTGAAACACGTTCTGGTGAGCGTTTCAGACAAAAGCGGCCTGGAAGAATTTATTCCGCAGTTGCTGGAGATCACCCCCGGCGTGCGGATTTTTTCGACCGGCGGCACGTTTACCCGGCTCCGGGAGATTTTAAAGGAGAAAGCCGACCGCTGTTTACAGCAGGTATCGGAATACACCGGGCAGCCTGAAACCCAGGGCGGCCTGGTGAAAACGCTCGATTTTAAAATCTATCTGGGATTGCTGACGGAAACATACAATCCGGCCCATCAGGCCGACTTAACGCGCACCGCCGCGGTTCCCATCGATATGGTGGTCGTCAACCTGTATCCCTTTAAAGAGACGGTCGCGAAACCGGATGTGACCGTTGAGCAGGCCCGGGGTAATATCGACATCGGTGGTCCCTGCATGATTCGGGCGGCCGCCAAGAATTTTATTCGGGTTGCCGCGGTGGTGGATCCGGCCGACTATCCGCGGATAATTGCCGGGATGAAAACCGCCAAGGGCCGCCTTCCGCTGTCACTTCGCTTTGAACTGGCCCGGAAGGCTTTTGACCACACCGCCGGGTATGACCGGGCCATTGCGGATTTCTTGAAAAAAACCTCGACTGCCTCGATAGCTGAGAGTTATCCGGAACGGGTGTTTTGATGCCCTTTCCGGGGATAACCCGTCGGCTTGTGTGGGCAGTCTTTGTTTTGCAGACAGATCCGTCCAGACAACAAGCAGACCATATGAAAGCGGGAGATTAACATGGCTGAAGATCTAAAAAAAATGTACAAGACCATCGTTGCGGAACATTTTCCGCCAAAAATGGAAATCAGTTTTATCGACGGCGATAAGCGCCAGACACTCTTTTATGAAAAAGTCCTCTGGACCATCGGCGACGAACAAAAGGGATTACGATACGGCGAAAATCCCGGACAGGAGGCGGCGCTCTATCGCCTGACCAACGGCAACCTGGTCCTGGGAGATATCGAGACCATTCAGCCGGGCCAGTATCTGGCTTCAGACGTAGAGTTGCTGCAGTCCGGCAAACATCCCGGCAAGACCAACCTGACCGATGCCGACAATGCCCTCAATATTTTAAGATATTTCAGCGGGCGTCCAACGGTTGTGATTGTGAAACACAACAATCCCTGCGGGGTGGCCCGGGCCGACAGCCTGGAAAGCGCTTATGCAAAAGCCTATATGGCGGACCGGGTGGCGGCGTTCGGCGGCTGTATTGCCGTCAACCGTCCGATTGACAAGCCGACGGCCGAGGCCATCTTCAAACAGTATGCCGAGGTGGTGGTGGCCCCCGATTTTGAACCCGGAGTGATGGATATCTTCGCCAGGAAGAAAAACCTCAGGGTCATCCGGATAGCCAACATTGAACGCCTGCAGGATTTTGCCGGCAAAATCTTCGTCGATTTCAAAAGCCTGATCGACGGCGGGCTGATCGTGCAGGAATCGTTTGTGCCCCGGACTCGCCATGCCGCCGATCTGCAGCTGGCGGAATGCGAGTATAAGGGCAGGAAATACAAAATAGAGCGTACGCCCACCCCGGCGGAATATGAAGACCTGCTGTTCGGCTGGCTGGTGGAGTCCGGCGTCACCTCCAATTCCGTCATTTATGTGAAAGACCAGGTGACCGTCGGCATCGGAACCGGCGAGCAGGACCGGGTCGGCGTGGCCGAAATTGCGCGGGATAAGGCCTACCGCAAGCTGGCCGACCGCTACTCTTTTCAAGCCTATGCCACTGCCTATAACGACTTGAAGGATCCGGATAAAAAAAGCGAAATCGATCGGCGCGTGGCGCTGGAAAAGGGCGGCTTGGTCGGAGCGGCCATGGTCAGCGACGCATTTTTTCCATTTCGGGACGGCGTCGATGTCGGAATCCGAGAGGGGATTTCCGCGGTTGTTCAGCCCGGTGGATCCGAAAATGACTTCCAGTCAATCGAGGCCTGTAACGAGGCCGGAGTGACCATGGTGTATACCGGCCAGCGCAGCTTTAAGCACTAACCGGCTGTTGGAAAACAGCGCCTCAGGCCGCCATGCGGCGTTGGGCGGCTCTCGCCAATGCTCACCTACACCCTGTATGCTGCGCTTGTCGAATCGCCGCCCGCCCTGCCTGACGGCCTGATTCTTGTTTTTCAACAGCCGGATCAATGTTGTCATCAAAAAACAAATTCTATGGATAGTATTTCTCTCCTGAATTTTTAGTGGCTGCCAAATAAACTTGCTCCAATTTGACATTAATCCGGTTCTATCCGGCATGCTGTTTGGCGGGGTGATAGATCAATATCGGCTGCCCGTGTCGCCGGATGACTTCTTCGGTGACAACGCATTCCCGGATATTTTCCATGGAGGGTAGTTCATACATGATATCCAGCAAGCAGGTCTCCAGGATGGATCGCAGCCCCCGGGCGCCGGCCTTGCGCCGGCTTGTTTCTCCGGCAATGGCGGCCAGAGCGTTTTCGGTAAACCTGAGGGTGACGCCTTCCCTGTCGAACAGCTTTTGAAACTGTTTGGTCAGCGCGTTCTTGGGTTCCTGTAAAATTCGAACCAGAGAGGATTCGTTTAATTCGTGCAAGGTGGCGATTACCGGCAACCGCCCCATAAACTCGGGTATGAAACATATTTTACCAGATCTTCCGGCTGGATTTGTCCCAGAATATCTTTGCCGGCGGGATCGTTGCGGGAGTCAATTTTAGCGCCGAAGCCCACTGCCCGGGACCCCAGTCGGCGCTGAATAATTTTTTCAATGCCGGTAAAGGTGCCGCCGCAGATAAACAGGATACGGGTGGTGTCGACCTTGACAAAGTCCTGCTGGGGATGTTTGCGGCCGCCTTTGGGCGGCACGCTGGCCACCGTCCCTTCTATTATTTTCAACAGAGCCTGCTGGGCCCCCTCGCCCGAAACGTCCCGGGTTTTAGAGTGGTGATTCGATTTTCGTGCGAGCTTGTCAATTTCGTCGATGTAAACAATGCCGCGTTCCGCCCGTTTGATATCGTAGTCGGCGTTTTGCATTAGATAGAGAATGATATTTTCAACATCTTCACCCACATAGCCGGCTTCGGTGTAACTGGTGGCATCCACGATGGTAAACGGCACATTTAAAAAGCGGGCTAGGGTTTGGGCCAGCAGCGTTTTCCCGCAGCCTGTCGGGCCGACAAGAAGGATATTGCTCTTTTGGAGCTCAACGTCTTCGAAATCAAATGCCGGTTCAAGCCGTTTGTAATGGTTGTAAACCGCCACGGAAAGCGTTTTTTTAGCGGATCCCTGTTCAATGACATGTGCATCCAGCTTGTCTTTTATTTCCTTTGGTGTGAGTACAAGTTTTGGCGGTTTCCTGGTTTTTCTGCGGTCGCTTTCGATGACGTCAACACACAACCGGATACACTTGTCGCATATGTAGACAGCCGGGCCGGCAATCAGCTTGTTGGCTTCCGATTGATTCTTACCACAAAAGGAGCAACGGATGTTTGAATCGCCTTCTTTTCTTAGGGTCACCTATTGATCTCCCCGCCAAACTGGTTTCCCACCCTGCTCGCTCGGACATGATAATGATATTTCCAAGGAACGGATAAATACAAGGAGTTCCTTTATTGAAGCATCCAGACCGCTCGGGCATGTAATTACTGATCAAATTTTATGCCAGGCACCAATCCGCCTCATAACGCCACGGGAATCAACCCGGCGCGGTTTGAAAATATTATGCTATTGTTTCCAGCAGGTTAAAAGGTTTGACGTCAAAATTATGGTCCTTGTTCCGGAGGAACTTTCTCGGTTGACATTTTTTTATCGGTAGCCTAAAATAATTCGTTAATTAGCAGCACCATTATAAATTGCACACTCGGTTTTATACCAAGATGTTAGACATAGCACCACTCAATGCCCACCTTCAACTCCGTCATGAAGAGACTGCGCTGACGGCATTTCAAACCGGTTTATAAAATGAACTCCATTCTGGTTGTATCAACGAATAAAGATTCAATTACAGCCTTTCGCGATGCTGTCGGCAGCTCCCATTTCATAGACGAAGCCAATCGGCTAACAGATGTTCTGGACGACCTGCATCATTGTCACAAGGATTTAATTTTCATTGATGTGGAACTGTTGTCCCAATCGGATGAAGATGTCGGCCTTCCCCAGGGGCTGCAGCTTATCTGGAATGCCTGCCCCTCTTCAGAGGTTGTGGTGATGTCTTCCAAAGACCAAATCCGCGAAGCCGTTAGAGCCGTCAAGTCCGGCGCAAGGGATTACATTACCCATCCCGTTCAGCCGGCGGAAGTGAAACTGGTCCTTGAGAACATCAAAAAATTTTCCTCGATCCAGTCCGAGCTGGATTACCTTCGGAAGAAACTCTGGCAGTCGGATTCTGGTGAACTGGTACAAACCCACAATCCAGAAATGAAGGCTGTACTAGAGCGCATCGGCCTGGTTGCCCCCACCAAGACAACGGTGCTTCTCATGGGTGAGACCGGCACCGGCAAGGGTGTGCTGGCAAAACTGATTCACCGGTACAGCAATCGTAAGGATCACCAGTTTATCAGCGTACATTGCGGCGCCATTCCGGATACGTTGCTGGAGAGCGAACTGTTCGGGCATGAAAAAGGGGCTTTTACCGGTGCGGTTCGGAAAAAGCCAGGCAAGTTTGAAATTGCCCATGGCGGCACGATTTTCCTTGACGAAATCGGAACCCTCACTCCTTCGGCCCAGATCAAACTGCTGCAGGTCTTACAGGACGGGACCTTTCAACATGTCGGGGGCGAAAAGACCATCGCGGTGGATGTCCGGGTCATTTCGGCCACCAATGTCGATCTAAAGAAGATGTGCGATGACGGACAGTTTCGAAAAGACCTCTATTATCGGCTGAATGTGTTTCCGATCCAGGTCCCTCCACTGGCAAAAAGGATGGAGGATATCTCTCTGTTGCTGGACTTTTTTTTAAAACGGCTGAATCGCAATGGTCAAAAAAATATTCAGACGGTTGAGCCGGTGGTAATGGACGCTTTTAGAAAGTACTCCTGGCCCGGCAATATCCGCGAGCTCGAAAACATGCTGGAACGGGCTTACATATTGGCAAAATCACATGTACTGACCCGGCAGGACTTTCCCGGCGAAATTTTTGATTCAGGGACGTCGCCGGCGATTATGTCCGTTAATACGTCTGAAACGCTTTCGGAGATCAGACGCAGGGCCATCGAGGTCGCCGAAAAGACTTATTTGAGGGAATTGCTCTTTAAGCACCAGGGCAAACTCGGAAAAGCGTCGACGGATGCCGGTGTTTCACCCCGCCAGCTTCATAAATTATTAAGTAAATATGCCATTCAAAAAGAATTGTTTAAATTTCCTCCGGCTTCCTCTCACAAACAGGAACCCTAGATTCAATAATTTCAAAAAACCGGAACACCCGATTCCTCCTATTTATATATAATTTATATTCAAACAGTTACCTGCCTGCCAGCTTTCACATTTTGTCTTCAAAACGAATGGATTAATCGCGCAAGTCCCCGGCAGTTCCGCAATAGAAGACCGAAGAAACAGTTTTAAATAAAAAAAACATATAGTTATGCTGTGGCATGGTATTTGCTTTGAAAAAATTATGATCCTAAATTGCTACAGAGAGGGGGGATTCTATGTCTGTCCGTACCTGTCTTTTGGGGTAGCAACTTTTCAACCCGCAAAGTTTTAAACCGCCGAATGTTTGTATCGAGATCGCCTGACGTCAGCAACTGCAACTGAAGATGGATATCAAAGCGGCGATGTTTTCCGTTTTTAGATGGACAAGGATTTCAAAATAAACCACAGGGCCGGGCATCTTCTTAATGTGGGCATACGGATAGCTGAAGTTACTTCCCGGTGAAGATCGAATTCGAAGCAGGCGTCATTTTCAAGGGACCGATGGAATGGTTTTAAAAAAATCAAAAAGCGCTGATCATGCCAGCAAAGACCATATATTAATTAGGGGCCTGGTGATTCCGGCAGAATGGGATGAGACCGGAAAGGTCGTGGCCGTGTCCATTGCGGCTTTTAATGAGAATAAATATTATGTGTCTGATAATCCGGCAGGAAAGGAACTGCTGAGTTTTATCGAGCATGAAGTCGCTGTTGTCGGAACCTTGAAAACCGCCGGCGCCAGAATGTACGTTACCATTTCTGATTTCTACAGCTTTGGAAACAGATCCGCTGACGTACCGAACGAATAAAGTTAAAGGCGTTACGGCCCATACGTTCGGGATGGACGATCAACGGGAAAGGAGAAAAATTATTATGGCAGATACAACCCAGGAAAAAGAAAAAAGTGAAGTTGTCGTCATCGAGAGCGGCAAAACCACACTCCAGGATCTTTACAAGAAAGAGGACTGGATGGCCATTTGGCTGGGCTTTGTGCTCCTCATCATCGGTCTCCTGATCTATTTGCCCCGGCCTCCGGAAAAAGCGGCGGAAATTCCCAAATACAACGCTACCATGAAGGAGGAGGCCGCCAAAGCCCCCTTTAAAACGATCGAATGGCACAATGCCTCCGCAGCCAAGCGCGGCATCCGCGCTCGGGATCAGGAGTTCGGCAAGACGATCCAGAATTTTCTGGCCGCTCCCAGCAGCTGGTCGAACAACCCGCTGGATGCGGTTTACCGGAGCAAGGAAACGGCTGACGCCATGAGCGCACCGCATAAAGAAGCGGCGGACAAAGCCAAGTCTGCCGAAGACGCCGCTCTGGGTAAAGCCACGGAAGCCCAGGCCGCGGCAGCAGCCGCCGGCTTCAAAGACGAAAACCTTAACGCAACGGCGAATCAGGCAATCAAAGACTGGCAGGCCGCCAAGGACAAGTCCTCCAAGGCCAAAGCCAAAGCCAGCGTCAAGCCGTATAATCGTATCCCTTATCTGATCGGACTGTGCATTATTCTGGCCGTGTTTTTCGGTATCGGCAAGGCTATCATGGGAATCCCTTTCGGCAGCTTCGCCATCGGCTTTCCGGCGGTGTTCCTTCTGGCGATACTGGCATACATGGCAGAAACCCAGGCGCTGATGTCGTACTGGGGTTTCGGGTTTCCGCTGTGGGCGATCGTATTCGGCCTGCTCATCAGCAACACGGTGGGAACCCCCAAATGGATGCGACCTGCCGTGGCCACCGAATACTATATCAAGACCGGCCTGGTGCTGCTCGGCGCGGAAATTCTCTTCAACAAGATCCTGGCCATCGGCAAACCGGGCATCTTTGTGGCATGGGTGTGCACACCCATCACCCTGATACTGACCTACTGGTTCGGCCAGAAGGTTGTCAAAATGCCGTCCAAGACCCTTAATATCACCATTTCGGCCGACATGTCGGTCTGCGGGGTGTCGGCGGCCATTGCCACTGCGGCGGCCTGCCGGGCCAAGAAAGAGGAACTGACCCTTGCCATCGGCCTGTCCATGGTCTTTACGGCCATCTGCATGGTGGGCCAGCCGGCCTTTGCCAAGCTGGTGGGAATGTCCGAAATCCTGGCAGGGGCTTGGATGGGCAGCACCATCGACTCAACCGGCGCGGTGGCTGCGGCCGGTGCGTTTCTCGGTGAAAAAGCCCTTTACGTGGCCGCCACCATCAAGATGATCCAGAACGTGCTGATCGGGGTCACGGCTTTCTGCGTGGCGGTCTATTGGTGTGCCAAGGTGGACCGCATACCCGGCCAGACGGTAAGCTGGTGGGAGGTGTGGTACCGTTTCCCGAAGTTCGTCATCGGATTCATCATTGCCTCGATCATTTTCTCGCTGATCGACCAGGGTGTGGGCAAGGATATGAGCACCGTCATGATCGACCAGGGAGTCTTGAGGGGCTTTACCCGTATTGCGCGCGAATGGTTCTTTGCGCTGGCGTTCACTTCCATCGGGCTTGAGACCAACTTCAAGGAATTCGGGCCGTATTTTAAAGGCGGCAAACCCATCACCCTGTATGTGTTCGGGCAGTCCTTCCAGCTGATGTTTACGATGCTGGTGGCCTATATCATGTTCTATATTGTCTTTCCTGAAATCACTGCCGGAATTTAAGGGCATGAACGTGAAAGACGCTTATATCGCCATACCTGTCTGCGGAGCTTCGGCTCCGCAGACAGGCCTCAACCCTTGGTTGAAACTGTTGGTCGGCATCGTTCTGATCCTTGTGTTCATTTTCGGGGTCGGTTCCCTGGCCCAGTTCATTCCCGGGGCGCGCCATATGGCCAAAGTGATCGACGAACGCAACCTCAGGGCCACTGCCATCTATTATACGGATTTTGAGGAATCTGCCGAGGGCTCTGAGCGCATCCGCGACAGCCTGGATTATATGCCGGGCGCTGGAAAATGACCGACGGCGTCGACGAGAAGCGTCTTCGGAAAAGACGCCGCTGCCGAATTCAATGTTGATTGAAACCGTCATGAATGGCTTTGACCGCAAGAAAACACTCATCCTCGAGCGTGAACTGGATTTTAGCAATGCCATCGGAGCTGCAGTGGTTGAAAAACCCAGGATCAGCTTTTGGATGATCCTGATTCCGATCCTCTTCCTGTATTTTCTTTACCGGATGCAGACATACAAGGAGGGACGGCTGAAGTTCGATCAGGAGTTCATGGCCGCTCGCCGCCGGGCGATGGAAGTGGCCGTTGAAGCCGTGAAAACGGGAGGCGGGCCGGACATCGATCGGGCGGTCCGGCAATCCGAAGTTGCAGTCAGCATCGAAAAACCTTATGCCTGTTGGGTCAGGGTTCTGACCGAGCATTATATGGATCTTCTGTCCGCAACGGGCGACAGTTTCGAGTCCCTGGTGCGTTCGGCCTATTGCAGCCGCACGAACTACCTGCTGGCCCTGAACCGCCTGAGCACGGTTGAAAAGGAATTTTATGACGCCATGAAACCGCAGCTGTCCTCAACGGAAGGAGCGGCCGAGATCATCACCACCATCGAAACCAAGTCTCAGCATCTGCGTCGAAAGTTTGCCGAGCAGATCTTTGTCTGAATCGGTTGGATCGAAAAGCGCCCGTAGGGGCATGTCATGCCGGCGGCCAAACCGAATTGATAAAAATTGGGTTTGCTTCAGCAAAACGTTGCGGATGGTCGCTTTACAATATCCACGTGCATCTCCAGCCTGCCCGATTGGTTCTCGACCGGTTTTTTTCTCCTCTGACAGCTAAAAGGCGCGAGCAAGGAATCGGTGTCTCGCTTTTCTTGGGAATTGAGTGATCATTTTTGTTGTGAAAGCGGAACCGGCCCTTCATAGTGCTAAAGTCTTATTCGTTTCAATTGGTTAGCTAAATTTCAGCTGCCTTCTTCCAGACCATTGAACCCGCACGCCACAGGGAATTCAGAATAGAAAGTTCCGTCGTTCAAACCGCTTAAACAATTTATTTTATTAATTATCAATTAGTTATACTGTTGGCATGTTTCATGCTTTATAAATATCAGCAGGCGTTGGTCGGCGCCGCAGGATTTGCGGCGGCTAATTAAATGGCGGAAATTCATCTAGGAGAAAGACGATGTGGGCAGAATCTTTAAAGGTGGCCGTAATCGGGTTTTCGGTGGTTTTTGTTTCGCTGGGGGTTCTGGCCCTCAGCGTGTGGATGATGAGCATGTTTTTCAAGCATGAAGACAAGAAGGCTGAGGAGGTGCAGCAATGAGCGCTTTTGACGTTTTCCAGATGATTCTGTTGAAGACCGGTTTTTTTCATCTCACCTTCGGCCACGTCTTCATGTGGGGGGTCGGCCTGTTTTTCATGATGCTGGCCATCAAAAAGGATTTTGAACCCTTGCTGCTGGTTCCCATCGGCTTCAGTATCTTTCTGGTGAATATGCCCCTGGCGCCCCTGACGGGCAAAGGGGAGCTCATTTATATCTTTTATCACTACGGACTGGAATGGGAAGTCATTCCATGCCTTATCTTTTTAGGGATCGGCGCTTTGACCGATTTCGGCCCCATGATCGCCAATCCCAAGACCATTCTCTTGGGCGCCAGTGCCCAGCTGGGAGTTTATATCGCTTTTTTCGGCGCCCTGCTGTTTGGGTTTAACATCAAAGAGGCCGCCTCCATCGGCATCATCGGCGGGGCGGACGGACCGACGACGATTTACCTTACGCAGATGCTGGCGCCGCAGATACTCGGCGCTACAGCGGTCGCGGCCTACTCCTATATGTCCATGGTGCCGCTGATCCAACCACCCATCATGCGGCTGTTGACCACCGAGAGCGAAAGAAAAATCAGGATGAAAAAGCTTCGCAAGGTTTCAAAAACGGAAAAAATTATCTACCCGCTGCTGGCCACCGCGGTGATCTGCCTGATCACACCAGCGGTTGCTCCCCTGATGGGGCTCTTAATGGCCGGCAACCTGTTCAGGGAATGCGGCGTTGTGGAAAGACTGTTAAAAACTTCTCAGAACGAACTTCTGAATATCGTAACGATTTTTCTGGGATTAAGCGTCGGTTCAACCATGTCCGCAGAGAAATTCTTACGCCCCCAGCCGATCTTCATTTTTATCCTAGGACTGGTCGCCTTTGCCTTTTCGACGGTCGGCGGCATCCTGCTGGCAAAGCTGATGAATCTTTTTCTCAAAGAGAAGATCAACCCCCTGATTGGCTCTGCGGGGGTGTCGGCCGTTCCGATGTCGGCGCGGGTTTCCCAGAAAGTCGGTCAGGAGGCGGATAAGCATAATTATCTGCTGATGCACGCGATGGGGCCGAATGTGGCCGGCGTGATCGGAACGGCTGTAGCCGCCGGCATGTTTTTGACCCAGTTGAAATAGGTCTGCGAGATGAAATGGCGGGCCGATATGGCCCGATAAGGCAATCGGAGAGTGTTTTTGGGTTTGATATGGAGGACCGAAAAATTTCAATTTACGATTTAAAAGGAGGTCCGGCAATGAACACCGAAAATAAAAACCCTCTGAAAATACAGGACAACACCTTGCGGGACGGCCACCAGTCCATTTTTGCCACGCGCATGCGGACCGAAGACATGATTCCAATGGCGGAGCGTATGGACGATGTCGGATTCTGGGCGTTGGAGGTCTGGGGCGGGGCGACCTTTGACAGCATGCATCGCTTTCTGGACGAGGACCCCTGGGAGCGCCCTAAAATCCTCAAAAATTATATCAAAAAAACGCCGTTTTCCATGCTGCTGCGCGGACAAAACCTGGTGGGATACCGCAATTATCCCGACGATGTCGCCAAAGCCTTTGTGGATAAAGCCTGCGAGGTTGGAATTGATATTTTCCGCATCTTCGACGCCCTCAACGATCTGCGGAATTTTCAACCCTGCATGGAAAGGGTGAAAGCCAACGGCAAACGGGTGGAGGCGTCCGTATGCTACTCGTTGACGGAGCGCCGCCTGGGTGGCGATGTATACAATCTGGAATATTTCATCAATAAATGCCGGGAACTTGAAAGCATGGGGGCCGATACCGTCTGCATCAAGGATATGGCGGGGATTTTGTCTCCGTATGACGCCTATCATCTGGTTGCCGCCCTTAAAAAGGTAATCACGGTTCCCCTGCACATCCATACCCACTATACCAGCGGGATGGGTTCCATGACCTACCTGAAAGCTATTGAGGCGGGGGTGGACATCATCGACACCTGCCTGGCGCCGTTTGCCCTCAGATCATCCCAACCGGCCGTGGAACCGCTGGTGGTAACGCTACATGGCACGCCGCGGGACACGGGCCTTGATCTGAACAAGCTGTTGGAGTTGGGAAATTATCTTGAAGAAATCGCTCCCAAATACAACAGTTTCCTGAGTACAAACACCCTGTCGGTAATCGATACGGGGGTCTTGGCGCACCAGATTCCCGGCGGAATGATTTCCAACCTGGTCAGCCAGTTAAAAGAGATGAAGGCGCTGCACCGGATTGCGGAAGTTTACAAGGAAATTCCCATCACCCGGAAAGAGTCGGGCACCGTCCCCCTGGTGACACCCACTTCGCAGATCGTGGGGGTACAGGCCGTGATGAATGTTCTGCATGGCAAATATAAACTGGTGACCAACCAGTTCAGGGACCTGGTCTATGGTCTGTACGGGCAGACGGCTACCCCGATCGATGACGACGTCAGGAAAAAAGTTCTCAAGAATTTCAAACGTGGCCAAACCCCGATTACCGGAAGACCTGCCGATTACATTCCCCCGGAACTTGAAGAAGCCAAGAAGCGGGCGGGCGATCTTGCCAAAACCGATGAAGACCTGTTGACCTGCGCCTTATATCCGACGACCGGTGAACAGTTTCTCAAGCGAAAATACGGGCGGGAATAAGATGAATGAGTCAAAGATTTAAGGAGCGTGAGGGATGGAGCAGCTCAAGGTTAAGGATTTGATGGTTCCATTGGCCGACTATGCAACCGTATCGGAGGACGCCAGTCTATATGACGCGGTGGTGGCTTTGGGAAAAGCCCAGAAAGCATTCAATAAAGATCGTGACAAACATCGTGCCATTCTGGTCCTTGATAAGAATGGGTATGTGATCGGCAAATTAAGTCAAATGGATGTGATCAAGGGACTGGAACCCAACTACGAAAAGATCGGCAGCCTGCGGGATACTTCCCGTTTTGGGTTCAGCCCGGATTTCATGCGATCGCTGATCAAGAACTATGGCCTCTGGGACAGGCCCCTGCGGGAACTGTGCAAAAAAGCTGCTGTGAAAAAGGTCAGTGAAATCATGTATCGCCCCACCGAGGGCGAATACGTGAACGCGGACGACACCCTGGATCAGGGCATCCATCAACTGATTTTCGGCCATCATCAGTCTCTGCTGGTGATGCGGAGGAAACAAATCGTCGGGATTCTGAGACTGAGCGACGTGTTTCGGGAAATCTGCAGCATGATCGAGTCCTGTTCGATTTAAGCGGGGCATTCCCGGTCGGGCAGTTGGAATGGTTTAAACCGGCCGCCGGACATCCGGCTCGGTGCCGTGCAGAAGGGTTGTCGGGGATTGTTGTCGCGGGGACGGGGTCAAGATGTTCAATCAGGCAAGCGAAACAGATGGAATTGTTTATAAACGGATTGGAATGGTGTTGTTATGACGGATAACGGAAATGTGACCGGCGGCAAGAACCGGATCAATTGGCCCCGGATAATTTTCACGCTCCTTGGATTAGGACTTTTTGGAATCATATACTGGCTGCCGCCGCTGGCCGATGCGGTGGACCCGGCAGGAAAAGCGTTTCCCCTCAGCCGCGAGGGCAAGGCTGCCATTGCACTTTTTTTGATGTCGGGCATCTGGTGGGTTTTTGAAGTGGTGCCCATCGGTATCACGAGCCTGGCCATCGGGGTCATGCAGGTTTTTTTTGCCATCCGCCCGGCAAAAGAAGCTTTCCGGGACTTCATGGACCCTTCCGTGATGTTTATCTTCGGATCCGTGATGGTGGGAATCGCCTTTACCAAAACAGGTCTGACCCGGCGGCTGGCATACAAAATGCTGGCGATTGTGGGTGAAAGAACCGGCGTCATTCTGCTCGGCTGTCTGGTAGTAACCGCCGGCCTGGCCCATTTCATGGCGCACACGGCAGCGGCCGCAACGGTCTTTCCTATTCTTCTATCCGTTTATCATCTTTATGGCGAGGGGGACAAAAAGACCAATTTCGGCAAAGCGCTTTTCATTGGAATGGCGTATGCCGCCGGAGCAGGAAGCGTGATCTCCATGCTCGGATCGGCGCGTGCGCCGGCAGCAGCGGGGATGTTCAAGGAATTCACCGGCCGTGACATCGGTTTTTTCGATCTGCCCAGGTATCTGTTTTTTCTCGGATGGGTAATGATTTTTGTCATATGGGGCTACCTGATGATCTTCCTGAAGCCCGAGAAAAAAAGAATCGAGGGGTTGGGAGGGATTGTCCGGAATCTTTCGGCCGAACTCGGGTCCATCTCCAGGCACGAGGTGTTCGTTATCGTATGCGTTGTCGTGGTAGTGATCGGCATGGCGCTGCAGTCCTTTGTCCCTTTTATGAAGGGGTGGGACAGGGCGGCCATCATGCTGGTTTCAACGCTTCTTTTTTTTCTGTCCGGGGTGCTTACGATTAATGAACTAGAAGATGTTCCGTGGAACATCATCCT
The DNA here is from genome assembly GCA_040757625.1 of Thermodesulfobacteriota bacterium. Lineage (GTDB taxonomy): Bacteria > Desulfobacterota > Desulfobacteria > Desulfobacterales > JARGFK01 > JARGFK01. The sequence continues at coordinate 52,335 of JBFLWU010000032.1, forward strand.
ACTGTTCAGCGGCGCCATGAGTATCGGCTTCTGTCTCTGGAAAACAGGGGCGGCGCAATGGATGGCCATCAACTGGCTCGTCATGTTCGAGAAGGCGCACTGGATGGTCTTTGTTTTAAGTATCGCATTTTTTGTGTTGATCATGACCAACTTTATCATGAACGTGGCCGCCATCGCTATTTCCCTGCCGGTGTCTCTATCCATCGCCGAATACCTCGGTGTGGCGCCGGAAGTTATCCTATATGCGTCGCTGGTGACCGCAGGGATGCCCTTTGTGCTCCTCATCGGAGCGGCGCCCAACGCCATGGCCTATGAGTCCAAACAATTCTCTCCGGGAGAATTCCTCAAGCATGGCATACCCATCAGTCTGGCGCTGATGGCGGTTCTGGCCCTCTTTATCAGCATCGTCTGGCCGCTGATGGGGATGCCTATTCTGACAAGATAAGCGTATCACCTGCTGAGACACTCCGCCACCTGCCGTCGGATGTATTCCCCTTGGCCTGAACAGCCTGCTCCGCTTTCAGCGGGGCAGCGGAAAGCTTCAATTTATTTGCGGCGGTTATCCAGCAAGCCCCGGTATGGTTATGGCGGCCGCGTTTGGATTGACTTGAGCTTTGTAGGGTAATCGCACGATTTGATTTCAGGATTCTAAATCCTTATATTTTGTCATGTAAATGGCGCGTCAGGTCTTGTTCCTGATATCGACCCTGTCCGGTTTTCATCCGCAGGGCTTAACGTCATTATTGAATGAAATATCAGCCAGGAAAAACCCATGCGATTTGATTTTTTGGCTTATAGCGCGTGCCGGTGCAATCGGGTTTTTTGATGATTATATGGAGGTGTCATGTTGCGTGTGTTGGTCAGAATCGTATTGGCAGCTTTTATTATCGTTTCGACGGCCATCGGTCATGCGGCCGACAAAACCGGCCCCGAACTGAATCTGAGCACCGCCATCATGGAAGTTGCCAGGCAAAACATTCCGGCCGTGGTTCATATTGAGGTCACCCAGCGACAGGAGGTATCTGTTCCGTTTTTACCCTTTCAGAACGATCCCTTCTTCCGGTATTTCTATGATGCGCCGCGAATGCCGCGCAAATTCAAAGAGGAGCTGAAGAGCGTCGGAAGCGGCATCATTATGGACAGTCGGGGGCATATACTCACCAATAACCATGTGGTGTCCGGCGCGACCGGCATCCAGGTGATGCTTACAAATGGCCGGGGGTATCCGGCTGAAGTCGTCGGGACCGATCCCAAAACAGACCTGGCGGTGATTCGGATTGCGGCCAAAGAGCCGCTCCCTTATGTCTCCTTCGGCGACTCGGACAAGATCGTGGTGGGCGAATGGGTTGTGGCCATCGGTCATCCCAGGGGGCTGGATCATACGGTGACCCAGGGGATCATCAGCGCCAAGCATCGGCACGAAATCGTCGATCCTACCAGTTATCAGGATTTTCTGCAGACGGATGCGGCCATCAACCCCGGGAACAGCGGCGGCCCTTTATTGAACCTGCAAGGACAGGTGGTGGGGATAAATGCAGCCATTGCATCCGAATCCGGGGGCTTTGAAGGCATCGGCTTTGCCATTCCGGGCAACATGGCCCTTTATGTCGCCAGGGCGCTCATTAAAGACGGCAAGGTGGTGCGCGGCTGGATCGGTGTCAGCATCCAGGATATCACCTACGAACTGGCCCGGGGGATCGGGTTGGATATCTTCAAGGGGGCCTATATTGCCGATCTTGTCAAAGGGGGTCCAGCCGAACAGGCCGGACTCAGAAGAGGCGATGTGGTGGTCGCCTATAACGGAAAACCGGTTGCAAATTCAAGCGCCCTCAGAAATGAAGTGTCCCTAAGCCCGGTCAATCAGGAGGCCAAGCTGGAAGTTTTAAGAAAAAATCAGCGCAAGGAATTTACCGTCAAGGTCGGAAACCAGGAAGTTTTAATTAGGATGCTGACCGCGTCCGTCAAGGACCGCCTGGGAGTATCCCTGCGGCCTGTTACGACCCAAGAAGCAAAACAATTCGGCCTGAATCTTCAGGAGGGGGTGGCAATCAGTTGGATTGACGCCGACGGGCCTCTGGGGACCGTCGGATTTGAAAAGGGGGACATCCTTCTGGAAGTTCAAGGGCAGCCGATCGAAAGTATGGACAGTTTTGTGAATCTGGTGAGCGCGCTGCCGCCGGATCAGAATGTCGTCCTGCTTGCAATCGATCATAAAACCGGCCAGGCCGGCTATGTTCAGGTGCAGATTCGATAAGCTGCGGGCCTGTTACCCAGGGGATTTCAAAACTGTCAATCGCCGGATAATACCTTATTTAAAATCTTAAGCGCATGGTCGATGTCGTCCGATGAAACCTGGTAATGGGTTACCGCCCGAATCTGATCAGGTTCTTTGGGACCCACCAGCACCCCTTCGGTTTTGAGCCGCCGCGTTAATTCCTGCGGCGTCAACCCTGTGCGGGTAATCTTAAAAAAGACAATGTTGCTTTTGATCCGATCCGGTTCAATGGAGAGGCCGTCGATCGCCGCCAGGCCTTCAGCAAGTTTGCGGGCATTGAGATGATCGTCCGCCAGGCGGTCGACCATTTCATTCAAGGCCACGATACCGGCGGCCGCCAGGATGCCGGCCTGCCGCATGCCTCCGCCGATAACCTTGCGGACCCTGCGGGCCTCGGCAATGAAATCGGTTTTTCCGCAGACCAGCGACCCCACCGGGGCGGCCAGTCCCTTGCTCAGACAAAATGTGATGGAATCCGCCTCGACCGCCAGGGAACCGGCCGGAACGCCCTGGGCGACGGCCGAGTTGAAAATGCGGGCGCCGTCCACGTGTATTTTCACCCCATGGCGCCGGGCGATGTCCCCGACGGCGCGCATGTAAGCGGCGTCCAGAAAGCTGCCGTTGCAGCGGTTATGGGTATTTTCCAGGGCGATCAGGCGGGTGCGGGGAAAATGGATATTGTCCGGCCGGATGGCGGTTTCAATGTCGCGCAGATTCAGGGTGCCGTCGGGCTGGTTGGGGATGGTGCGATGATGGATCCCCCCCAGCGCGGCGGAGCCGCCCTGCTCACTGAAGAAAATATGAGCTTCATCGCCCAGGATGATTTCATCCCCCCGGCCGCAGTGGGCCAGCTGGCTGACCAGGTTGCCCATGGTGCCGCTGGCAACAAACAGAGCGGCTTCTTTGTTCATCTTTTCGGCCGCCAGTTCCTCCAAGCGGTTGACGCTGGGATCTTCTCTGAACACATCATCGCCGACCGGGGCTTCAGCCATGGCGCGGCGCATGCTGGCGGTTGGTTGCGTGACGGTATCCGAACGCAGGTCCACAATACGCATGGTCGATTTCTCCTTCAATAAATGGATTCCCATCCTTGGGCATTGTCTGTTCGCCCGGCGGTGCCCTCAGGAGGCAAACCGCAAAGCAGTATTCCGCAGGGGATGAAACAGAAAGCTCCATTGCACCTCTATAAAAAAACCGGGGCCCCTGCAAGGATTAATTTGAAAATGATCGGGGCGATGGTCTTGGCTTGACTATTCGAATGGGATAAATATAAAGAATACGAAGATACTGGCCCAGGTGGGTGCTTGTCATAGGTCACAAGGGTTCAGGTGAAAATAAAAATAAACCTAAAGCCGGTAGGGGGGAAGCTTGGAATTTCAAAAAAACAATTCCAATAAGAATAGCGTCCAAACCCCAGTCTTGCCAGCCTTCCGGCAACACGCGAATCTTCTAAACTTCGGACTTGGGCCCCCTTTCTTCCTGATAAGCGGGGACGGCGTCGGGAAAAACTCATTTTGGCCGGAAGAAATTTACTGATAAAGTCATTCAATGCCGCAGGGTAGCCGGGCACGACCGGATCCGGTTTTACCCGGTTGTTTTCGCGGCAGTTAAAACCAACAAGTGTTTCTCAATACCCTTAAGGAGGTTGGTATGGCAGAGCGTTTGTGGGAGCCATCGCGGGAGAGAGTTGAGAGCACGAACCTGTACCGGTTCATGCAGGCGGTCAATGCGCGTCACGGGAGTCGCTTTGGGGACTATGAGGAGCTGTACCGCTGGT
>JBFLWU010000033.1:0-54797 GCA_040757625.1 Thermodesulfobacteriota bacterium
TGCTACGGCATGCAGTTCATGGTGGATGCGCTGGGGGGGCGGGTCGAACCTGCCGGTAAGCGGGAATATGGATATGCGGCATTATCCATTGTCCATCAAACCGGCCTTTTTAAAGATATTCGCAAAAAAACAGAGTGTTGGATGAGTCACGGAGACGTGATCACCCGCCTGCCCCCCGGGTTTGGCATAACCGCTTCAACCGAAAACACCCGATTTGCCGCTGCCGCCGATTCATCTAAAAAATTTTACGGCGTCCAGTTTCACCCGGAAGTCGAACATACTCCCTTTGGCACAAAGATGCTGCGCAACTTCATATTTGATGTATGCGGCTGCAAACGAACCTGGACCATGAAATCCTTTGCCAGGAATGCGGTCATTCAGATCCGCGAGACCGTCGGCGACCAGAAAGTAATCCTGGGATTAAGCGGCGGCGTGGACTCCTCGGTTACCGCGTTGCTGATGCACAAGGCCATCGGCAATCATCTCACCTGCATCTTTGTCGACAACGGACTGATGCGGAAAAACGAAGCCGGCAAACTGAAAAACATCTTTGAGCAGCATCTCCGGATCAATATCAAGTTTGTCAATGCCGGCCGTCAATTCCTGAAAGCGCTCAAAGGGGTTACCGATCCGGAAAAGAAACGCAAAATCATCGGCAAGGTATTCATGGATGTCTTTGAAGAAGAAGCCAAAAAAATCAAAGACGCCGTTTTTCTGGCCCAGGGTACGCTGTATCCGGACGTCATTGAATCGATCTCGGCCTTCGGCGGTCCAACCTCCGTAATTAAATCTCATCACAATGTCGGCGGGCTTCCCAAAAAAATGAAGCTGAAGCTCATCGAACCATTGAGATACCTTTTCAAGGATGAAGTCCGCAAACTGGGCAAGGCCATTGGACTTGAGGAAAACCTGGTATGGCGCCAACCGTTTCCCGGTCCCGGTCTTGCGGTCAGAATAATCGGTGAAATCACACCGAAACGGCTGGCGATTCTGCGTGAAGTGGACGATTTGCTCCTTGCGGAAATTAAACGCAGCGGCTATTATCGAAAATTATGGCAGTCTTTTGCGGTGCTCCTGCCCATCAAGAGCGTGGGAGTCATGGGGGACAAGCGAACTTATGAAAGTATCGTCGCCATCCGCGCCATTACCAGCAGAGACGCCATGACGGCGGACTGGGCCAGGCTGCCCCATGACCTCCTCGGCCGGATTTCGAACAAAATCATTAATGAAGTCGGCGGCGTCAACCGGGTGGTGTATGACATCAGTTCCAAACCGCCCAGCACAATTGAATGGGAATGAAAAAATGACAGATAACGGTTCACAGAAATTTAAAATCCGTTTTGACGATGAAGGCGCCTTTGATGCCAAGGGTCCCGAGCCTCCGCTACAGGAAAAAGTTGAAAACCTGCGGCTGAACAAGTTAAGCCGCAGAATCAATCTGTTTGCTGTTTTAATCCTCTGTCTGCTGGTCTTTGTACTCGTTTTCGGATATTTTGACATCCGTAATAAATTTAAAAATATTCATGTGTCCGGTCTGTCCGATGTCCAGGTACTTTCCAAGGATTTGGATTCAAAGTTTTCATCGCTTTCCATTCGCCAGGCCAAAATTGAATCGCTGCTGAACGAAAAAATATCTGCAATGGAAAAAACCGCCGACCTCCTTGGACAAAAGCTTGAACAAACTGAAAAGACATTATCCGATACGCACAGCGCCGCCCCCGGCAAAGAGGAAATTGCCGGCGTCATGGCCGAAATTGACAAGACCCTGGCCCCCATGAGTACGGATTTGAAGAAGCTGTCGTCGGACCTAAAAAAAGTATCATCCGAGCTGAAGTCGCTTCAGGACAAACTTGACAAGGAATCCGCCAAGCTGGCAACCGGCGTCAGCGGCCTCCAGAAGGAAATCGGCACGCTCAAGACCGACACCACCGCTCTGGCTTCAACCCGGGTCGACAAAAAAACATTTGATCTGACCAACCGGCATGAGGAAAAATTTTTTCAGCAGAAACTTAATGATCTTGAAAAATCCCTTTTGGATAAAATCGAATCCCTCCGCAGTCAGGTAAAAGGACTTGAGGAAAAGCAGAAAAAAACTACCGCCGCCGCTGCGACCCCGGCGCCGCAAGCGCCGGTACTGTCCGCCCCGCCCCCTGTGGAAAGTATCAAACCCGCCGTACCGGAACCTGGAAAAATTATTGAGCAGGAATTAAAAAGATAACCGCTCAACCCCGCGACCGTTTAGAAGTCATCTCAAACAAATGATACTCTAAATGATCGAGAGGTCGGGGAGTTTTATTACAAATGTATATGGAGAAAGCCGACGTCACTTCATCTTTTACCGTCGGCCCGACCAGGGATAGCCTCAACTTAGGAAATAATTATATTTTTTTGAGATAGCTTCTATTTATCAGCGCCTCAATCCGCGGGATATCCGCAGGCACGTCCACTTCCGGCGAATCGTATGGGCTAACCGCCACCTTGATCCGATGTCCGTGTTCAAGCGCTCGGAGTTGCTCCAGCTTCTCAATGTTTTCCAGACTGCCGGTGGGAAGTTTTCGGAAAGTATCCAGAAAACGCCGGGTATAGGCATATATTCCCAAATGTTTATAGGTGCTGAAGCGCGTGCCGGCATCCCGCGCACAGGGTATGGGCGAGCGTGAGAAATAGAGCGCATATCCCTGATTGTCGAACGTGACCTTGCAATCCTTGGGATTGGTTATCTCCTGCGGGTCGACAATTTCGAAGGCAAGCGTGCTCATCTCCGCTTCGCCGACATGAAACAGGGGCTTGACCACTTCATCGATATGGGCGGCGGTAAATGCCGGCTGGTCCCCCTGAATGTTTACGACAATATCCTCAGGAAGAAGGCCCATTTTCTGGGCGGCTTCAGCCACCCGATCGGTTCCGGACCGGTTTTCCTCACCGGTCATGATCGCGCGGCCGTTAAAACGCCCGACCGCATCAACGATGCGCGGATCATCCGTTGCGACAACGACGTCGGAAACGCCCCTGCCGGTTTTGGCGATTTCAACCACCCGCTGGATCATGGGTTTCCCCCCGATAAGGGCCAGGGGCTTGCCGGCAAAACGGGTGGAGCCGTAGCGGGACGGAATGATAACGACTATTTTCATTTTTTTTAACTCCCTTGACTTATATTTCGATGGCTACCTACGAGCTGTTGTCAGGTCTGTTCTGGGTGCCGAAAAGGAATGTATTGACCGTTCCGGTTGAATTGTTTACTTTAATACAACTTTACTTGAGCAAAAGTCGAGGCTGCCGAGCTTCAAGGCGTCAACGGGCGAAACCGTAGTCTGCTACTGCGAGCCCTTTGCAACGCAAAGGATGGGCGGCCTCGGCTTTCCCAAAGGGTAAACAAAACAGAGAGATTTTTTTATTAATACATCTTATATACAAAAGAATGTTAATATGGTTTTTCGTTTTGTTTGCGCTCATTTAGGGTACAATTATTAACTGCTCCCCGCAATAATTGGGGTTTTCCGAATTCATTTGCCGAGGAAATAATTCCGGATTTTTATTGGAGCCATAAACATTATGAACAAAGATCTTTTAAAGCAACTGTTAAATTCCGTTGCCGCCGGCAAAACACCGGTGGATGATGCCGCCCGGAACCTGATGAATCTGGCCTACGAAGATATCGATTACGCCCATATAGATCATCACCGCTCCCTGCGCAAGGGATTTCCCGAGGTTATTTTCGGTCACGGCAAGAGCCCCGACCAGATCATCGGAATCATGACCCAGATGCTTAGACAGGAACATATCGTCCTGGTGACCCGTATCGACCCGCAGAAAGCCGCCAGCGTTCTTCAGCATTTTCCGGACGCCGTTTATGATCCGGATGCCCGCATGATCATTTGGAAAAAGCAGGAGCCGGTAGACCAGGGCAAAGGGACCATCCTGATCCTTTCAGCCGGTACGTCGGACATACCGGTGGCCAGAGAGGCCTGTCTGACTGCTGAAGCCATGGGTAACCGGGTCCGGTCTGTTTTCGATGTCGGTGTGGCCGGCATCCATCGCCTGTTCAGTCATAAAAAGCTGATCGACGATGCCGCCGTTCTGATCGTTGTGGCCGGAATGGAAGGCGCCCTTCCCAGTGTGGTGGCCGGAATGGTCAGCCGGCCGGTAATCGCCGTTCCCACCAGCGTGGGTTACGGCGTCAGCCTGGGGGGGCTTACAGCGCTTTTTGCCATGCTGAACAGCTGCAGTTCCAACGTTGCGGTCGTAAATATCGACAACGGGTTCGGCGCCGGCTATATGGCCGCCATCATTAATCGCAAATAGAGCACGATGCGGAATCCCCGTTCCGGCCCGAAGCGCCTGATCCGCAAGGGCCGGATGCTTTACTTCCAGCCGCCGAGAAGATGCAGGTGCAGGTGGAAAACAACCTGCCCGCCGCCCCTTTCGACATTGAACAGAAGCTTATAGCCCGATTCTGCGATTCCCGTCTGTTTTGCCATCTTTTGACCCGTCAGGATCATTTCGGAGACGATGTCGCCGTCATTGAGGTCTAAATTATTAACGCTCCGGATATGTCTCCTGGGAACGATCAGAAGGTGCACCGGCGCATGCGGGTGGATGTCCTTGAAAACAACGAGCGAGTCATTTTTGTACACAAGGTCAGCAGGCGCTATTTCGCGAACAATCTGACAGAATATGCAGTCGAGAGCCATTGTAAGAGGCCGCCCTTTTCAGCCGGCGTCCCATCGAGATCACCGGCGTTCGGTCAATGGATATTATTCCGAATAGATCCGCTTTGCAGGACACACCACTTTCTATGAACGGGGAAAAAAATGACCGGAAGGCCGGCGCAAAAGAAAATAATATCCCTTATGAGAAGCGTCCTGGCGGAGTAGGTATATCCTTTTTCGGAAAAAGAAAAACAGCCGCAGTCAAACTCCTGCCCCCTGAGCAGGTTAATCGAAAGTGCCGCTATAAACGCCATCAGCAGGAGGTTAAGTACCAGCGCGGCAGACCGGGGATAAATACCCAATAGCAGCTCAAGGCCGCAGAACAGCTCAACAAACGGCAAGATAATCGCGATGAGATTGATGGTCGCAGGCGGGAAAAGATAGTAGCCGTAAATCACCTTGGCAAACTGAGCCGGTTCGATTATTTTATGAAAGCTGGCATAAATAAATACGGCGCCGAGAACCCAGCGGGCAATCAGCTCAAACCAGACGTTTTGGATAAGGGCTTCAACCTTTTTTTTCAATCGGGTAACCTTTCGCCGTCCAGCCAGGATAGCCGTCGATAAAAATACTGACGTTAATGAAGCCGTTTTCTAAAAGAATCTGAGCCAGCTGATGGCTGTCGTCACATTCTCTGCCCGAGCAATAGGTGATGAGATACGTCCCGTGGGGAAATTTGTTTTTAAAAGCTTCCATCCGGTTGCCGGCTTCGCCCAATGGGAGCGAAAAGGCCCCTTTGATGTGTCCGTCGTCAAAAAAGCTTTTGGCACGGGCATCAATGAAAACGGCGGTTCCGCCGTCGTAAATCTTCTTGGCCGTCTCCGGCGATTCGAGTTCGAGCTCATGAAATATCGCATCGGTTTGAGGGGCTGCGCTGATAACCCCCCGATTCGGATCCCATTGTCCCACAAGGCTAATGCCGTTGGGCGAAAAATAATTAACAAAAAAGGCCGTCGCCACCGCAAGCATCAGAAGCAATGCGACTTCGGAAATAATACTTCTAACCGGCATCTACCGACTCCGTTTCGATGGACCACCGTTCGGCGGCCGATGGCGATTCCACGGATTTTGCAAGCTGTTTTAAAAAAAGAGCCCGGGGTATTTCACGGGCGCCCAGCCGGATCAAATGCGGGGTGGTAACCTGGCAATCAATGAGATTAAATGAGTTTTTGCGAAGATGCTCGACCAGGGCCGCCAGGGCCGCCTTGGAGGCGTCCCTGACCAGGGTGAACATCGACTCTCCAAAAAAGCACCGCCCGAGGGACACCCCGTATACCCCCCCCGCGAGCTGATTCTCATTCCAGGCCTCAATCGAATGGGCATACCCCGATGCGTACAACCGGCAATAAGCGCGGATCATCTCCTGGCCGATCCAGGTCTGTTCGTTTTTGTTCATACGGGTCTGCGCGCAGGCCGTTATCACCCGCCTGAAAGCCTGATCGATGGTGATTCTGAATTTTTTTTGCCTGATTATTTTCTGCAGGCTCCGTGAAGGCCTGAACTCCGCCGGATAGAGCACCAGGCGAGGGTCCGGAGACCACCATAGGATCGGTTCGTTCTCCACGAACCAGGGAAAGATCCCCTGGCGATAAGCCAGCAGGAGCCGCTCCTGGCTCAGGTCGCCGCCGACGGCCAACAGCCCGTCTTCACGGGCAAATCGCGGCGGAGGGAAAATCATCCGTTCGTTCAGCAGATAAACCGGCATCAATAATGAAATGCGGGCCTGTCGTTTTGGATGTCCACAAAAACCTTGCCGCCCTTTTCAAGGCCACCGAACAGGATCTGCTCGGAAAGATTGTCCTTGATCTCGGTTTGCAGCAGCCTGGCAAGGGGCCGGGCGCCGAAGCGCGGATCATAGCCTTTTTTCGCCAGCCAGGTTCGGGTTTTCGCAGAAATGTTGAGCACCACCCTTTTGGCGGCAAGCTGATCATTCAGTTCGGCAATAAATTTGTCGACGACCCGCTCCATAATTTCAACGGTCAAGGGATTGAAATTGATGATGGCGTCCAGGCGGTTCCTGAACTCGGGGCTGAAAAATTTCTCGATGGCCTTTTTGCCTTTTGATTCCGTGTCATAGACCGCATCCCCGAAACCGATGGTCTGGCTACTCATCTCTCTTGATCCCACGTTGGAAGTCATCATGACCATCACATTGCGAAAGTCCGCTTTTTTACCGGTGTTATCCGTCAGGGTGGCATGATCCAGAACCTGCAGCAGGATATTGTACATGTCCGGGTGGGCCTTTTCAATTTCATCAAGCAGCAGGACGCTGTGCGGGTGCTTGCGGATGCCGTCCGTCAGGAGACCACCCTGCTCAAAACCGATATACCCCGGCGGAGCGCCGATCAGGCGTGCCACTGCATGCTTTTCCATATACTCGCTCATATCAAAGCGCAGGAATTGCACACCCAGCAGAAATGCCACCTGCCTGGCGACTTCGGTTTTGCCCACGCCGGTGGGACCGGTAAACAGGAAAGAACCGATCGGTTTATCGGGAATGCCCAGTCCGGCCCTGGATCGTTTGATGGAAGTGACCAGAGACCGGATGGCGTCATCCTGGCCGAAAACCACCTGCATCAATCGTTCCTCCAGGGTTTCCAGTTTAGCCTTGTCTGAAGTGGAAACGTTGCGGGTGGGAATCCGGGCGATTTTGGCAACAATCTTCTCGATATCCGACGGATGAATTTTCGTTCTGCGGGGAGAACCTGAAAGCCGGACAAAGGCCCCGGCCTCATCGATCACATCGATCGCCTTGTCCGGGAGATAGCGGTCATTGATATATTTGGCCGAGAGTTCAACGGCCGCTTTAAGGGCCTGATCGGAATAGACGATGCCGTGATGATCTTCATAGCAGGATTTCAGTCCTCTCAGTATCTTGATGCTGTCCGAAACCGGCGGTTCCGCGATCTCGATCTTCTCGAACCGGCGGGACAGCGCCCGGTCTTTTTCAAAATGATTTTTGTATTCTTCATAGGTGGTTGATCCGATACAGCGCAGATCCCCCGTCGTCAGGGCGGGCTTTAAAATATTGGAGGCGTCCATCGAACCGCTGCTGGTGGCGCCGGCGCCGACAACCGTATGAATTTCATCGATAAACAGGATCGCGTCTTTTTTCTTCTTCAACCCGGCCAGAACCCCTTTCAAGCGCTGCTCAAAGTCGCCGCGAAATTTCGTTCCGGCCAGCAGCGCACCCAGATCCAGCAGATAAATACGAACGTTCTTCAACAGTTCGGGGATATCACCTTTGGATATTTTAATGGCCAGTCCTTCCGCCATGGCGGTTTTGCCGACACCCGGGTCGCCGACAAAAACAGGATTGTTTTTGCGGCGTCGGCACAGCACCTGGATGGTTCTTTCCATTTCAAGCTCACGTCCGATGAGCGGGTCCAGTTTGCCGCTCTCGGCGCGCTCCACGAGGTCCACCGTAAACATTTCAAGGGGGTCGGATTTTTTCGGTTTTTCGCTCTTGTCGGTTTTCACAAACCCGCCGGGAACCTGAGGGGCTTTCGGTAGGTCATGGGAAATGAAGTTTAAAACGTCGAAGCGCGTAATGCCTTCCAGCGTCAGAAAATAAACGGCGTTGGAATCTTTTTCAAGGAAGATTGATGCCAGCACGTCACCCACGGCCACTTCCTGCTTCTCGGCCGAGCGCGCCTGGTTTACGGCCCGCTGGATGACCCGCTGGAATCCGACTGTCTGCTGCAGAACGTATTCATCTCCCTCGGGGATACTCTCGAGTCGATCCACAAAGAAATCTTCAAGCGCCTGCTTCATATTTTCAACGTTGCCGCCGCAGCCTTCAATGATTTCCTTGCCGGTGTTGTCATACAGAATGGCGAAAAGAACGTGTTCAATGCAGACATATTCATGTCGTCTTTTCTTGGCCTCTCTCACCGCAAATCCCAGGGTTGCACTAAGTTCTTTACTGATCATGGGCTATTCATCCTTCTCCATGGTACACTTTAAGGGATACTGATGCTCCCGCGCCAGGGAATGAACCGTATCTACCTTAGTTTCCGCCACCTCATAGACATAGACACCGCACAGTCCGATTCCTTTGCGGTGCACGTTCAGCATAATCCGCGTGGCTTCTTCGAGTGTTTTGTGAAACACCTGCATTAAAATCTGAACAACAAAATCCATTGTGGTGAAATCGTCATTATGGAGCAGCACCCGGAACATGGGGGGGTCGGTCACCGCAACATGGGTTATGGATTCTGTTTTATCTTCTAAATCTGGATTATACCGACTCATCGATTTTCAGTCAAAATGTATTATCCCTCAGCCCCGCAAACAGGCACTACCAAATGGGCTGGGCTGATCAAAATAATAATCATTTTGCACGGGTATGCAAAAACATCGAATTGAGTATTCCGCATCGTCAGCGGCCGCAGCATTTTTTATATTTTTTCCCGCTCCCGCAGGGGCACGGCGCATTTCTGCCTATTTTTTTATCGGTTCTTTTCTGGGGTTGTTTTTTGGGGTCATCTTCGCCGTGGGACAGGACAAAGTTCTGTTCCTTCGGCTTGCTCAGGTCTTCAATCACCTCAGGTTCCGATATCTGAATCCGGAAAAGCACGGCAAGGGTTTCTTCCTTGATTCTGTCTATCATATCCTGAAACATTTCAAACCCTTCTTTTTTATACACAATCAGCGGGTTTTGCTGGGCATAGCCCCGCAGACCGATCCCTTCCTTGAGATGGTCCATGCTCAGGAGATGATCCTTCCAGAGGGTGTCGACCGTCTGCAGCATCACAATCCGCTCCAGCTGGCGAAATTCTTTTGCGCCGACGGCCGCTTCCTTCTGATTGTATATCGCCATGGCCGTATCAAAAATCAACCGGGGCAAACTCTCGTGATTGAGACCGTCAAGCGTGTCGTCTTTAATCGGCAGGCGAAAATTAAACTGTTTAAATACGGCATCGCTCATGGACTTGAGATCCCATTCGTCCGACGGGATGTTTTCATCAGCGACCGCAGCGGCGATCTCTTCCGCTTTTTCCCAAATCATTTCTTCAATGGACTCTTTAATGTCTTGCCCTTGCAAGGCTTCCCGGCGCTGGCGGTAGATGACCTCCCGCTGCTGATTCATGACGTCGTCATATTCAAGCAGGTGTTTGCGGATTTCAAAGTTGTGCCCTTCGACCTTTGACTGGGCGTTCTCAATGGCCCGGCTGATCAGGTTGTGCTCAATCGGCTGCCCTTCTTCCATCCCCAGTTTTTCCATGATTGCGGATATGCGCTCCCCGCCGAAAATGCGAAGCAAATCATCCTCCAATGCCAGATAAAAGCGGGACGAACCCGGGTCCCCCTGCCTGCCGGAACGCCCCCGCAGCTGATTGTCGATTCGCCGGCTCTCGTGCCGTTCGGTGCCGAGAATATGCAAGCCCCCCAGTTGCGTCACGCCCTCTCCCAAAACAATGTCGGTTCCGCGGCCGGCCATATTCGTCGAAATCGTCACCGAGCCTTTTTGGCCTGCCATGGAGACAATTTCAGCCTCCTTTTCATGGTTTTTAGCATTCAGGACGGAATGCTGAATCCCTCTTTTTCCGAGCGCCTTGCTCAACTGTTCGGAAACGTCGATTGAAATCGTTCCCACCAGAACCGGTTGGCCTTTCTGGTGCAGCGTCTCGATCTCATCCATGACCGCTTCATATTTTTCCTTTTTGGTCTTGTAAATCACATCCGCTTGATCGGTCCGGATCATCGGTTTGTTGGTGGGAATGACCGCCACGTCCAGGTTGTAAATCTTCTTGAATTCGGCCGCTTCCGTATCCGCTGTTCCGGTCATGCCGGCAAGTTTTTCATACATCCTAAAGTAATTCTGAAAGGTGATGGTCGCCAGCGTCTGATTCTCATTTTCAATTTTGACGTTTTCCTTAGCTTCCAGCGCCTGGTGCAGCCCTTCGCTGTAGCGGCGCCCCGGCATCAGGCGACCGGTAAATTCATCGACAATGATCACCTCGCCGTTTTTAACGATATAATCGACGTCCCGCTTAAATAGCGCATGGGCCTTCAGGGCCTGATTGATATGGTGCAGCAGCTCGATGTGCTTGGGATCATACAGGTTGCTCACATTTAAAATCTTTTCAGCCTTGGCCACCCCCTGCTCGGTCAATACAGCGGTTCGGGCTTTTTCATCAATGGTAAAATCCGTGTCGCGGACCAGGCGGGGGATAATCCCGTTGACCTGGTAATAAAGCGTCGTAGACTTTTCGGCCGGTCCGGAAATGATCAAAGGCGTCCGGGCTTCATCGATCAAAATACTGTCCACCTCGTCCACAATGGCATAGTGAAGTTCGGGTTGAACGAGGGAATCGCTGTAAAACTTCATGTTGTCCCGCAGATAATCAAAACCGAATTCATTATTGGTGCCGTATGTGATATCGGTATCGTAGGCCGTCTTACGGGCGGCATCGTCAAGACCATGAACAATGGTGCCGACGCTGAGTCCCAGAAAATTATAAATATGCCCCATCCATTCGGTGTCTCTTCTGGCCAGATAATCGTTCACCGTGACGATATGGACGCCCTTGCCCGTCAGAGCATTCAGATAAGCGGGAAGCGTCGCCGCCAGCGTCTTGCCCTCGCCGGTTTTCATTTCGGCGATTTTACCCTGATGCAAAACCAGCCCGCCGATGAGCTGAACATCAAAATGCCTCATTTTCAGCGTGCGAACGGAAGCCTCCCGGACCGCCGCAAAGGCCTCCGGCAGGATTTCGTCGAGGGTTTCTCCCTTTGCATAACGCTCCTTGAATAACTGGGTCTGAGACCGCAGTTCTGCATCGCTGCGCGCCTGCATTTGCGGCTCGAAGGCATTGATATTTTCAACGATCGGCGACAGCTTCTTCAGCTCGCGCTCGTTCTTGCTTCCAAAAACTTTTGTTAAAAAGTTAAACATCATCGATGAATTGTTCCTTATGCGGTTTGCGTCATCCGTTAAAATGAAATGTTATTATAACGAATAGTCTTTTAAAGCGAAAGCAAAAAAAATC
Source organism: Thermodesulfobacteriota bacterium (assembly GCA_040757625.1). GTDB lineage: Bacteria > Desulfobacterota > Desulfobacteria > Desulfobacterales > JARGFK01 > JARGFK01. Next base: position 11,705 of record JBFLWU010000033.1, read on the forward strand.
AGACACGTTACCGTTTGTATTCTGGAGGCTGTTGAATGTGCAGAACGGTTTGATTATAAAAAATGAGGAATGCGATCCCGCTTTGGGCGGGGCGATCAGGCCGCGGGCGGGGTTTCGAAACGGCTTCTAATCAATGATATATTTTTCAGGGTTGACCGGCAATCCGTTGAGAAGCACCTCGTAATGAACATGCGAGCCGGTTGTCCGCCCGGAGTTGCCGACAAGTGCGATCTCTTCCCCGCGGGTGACTTTTTCACCGGGTTTTTTCAAGGCCTTGTCAATATGTCCGTATTGAGTCGAGAGGCCGTGGCTATGATCCAGCATAATAACTTTTCCAAGCATCCCCTTCAACCCGACAAACGTCACAACCCCGTCGGCGGTTGCAATGATCGGTGATTTTTTACGGGTGGCGATATCCAGACCCTTATGAAATTCACGCCTGCCGGTAAACGGAGACGTCCGGTACCCGAAACGGGATGTTACCCATCCGTCAACCGGGCTGACGGCCGGAGTGGAGGCCAGAAGGTTGCGCTGGTCCTCGAGATATTTGAGCAGGGATTCAAACCCGTCTTTCTGGTTGACGGATGCGACATTCAACTGGTCGATCTGTTCGTGCATATCCCGCATCAGCCGGTCTTGTTTACTTTCGGGCTCAATGATGGGATTTAAGTCTTCCGGAATTGATCCGCCTACGCCAAATAGTCCGCCCTGTTCGGAAGATTTTTCAATATTGGCGATAATCCGGATCTTTCTCTCGAACCGATTTAAATCGATGAGCTTGGTTTTCAGCGTGTTGATTTCTTGTGCAAAATTCTGAATCTGCTGACGCTGGCTGACGATTTCCTCTTCCTGGATATCAATTTTATGCTTCAGCCGCGAGGTGCTCGGCAATAATCGTTTTAAGGTAAAATAATCGTAGGCGGCATACCCGGATGCGATCAACGCAATCATCAGCAAAAGGGATAAAAGCTTCAGCACTCCTCTTGACATCGTGAGCTGTTTTACGGGAGAACCGGTCGTGCTCAAAATGAAAAAAGATATTTTTTTACCCATGGAAAAACAGTTCCCGACTTATCGATCGACGCACTCCGTTTACGTTATGAAAACTTTTTGTTCATCGCGACAAATTTTGCCTTCCTTTTGTATTGCCGGTTTAAACATTGATAATTAATTAAATATACTAACATGTTGACGGTTGCTGTGTCAATACGCATGATGGTTCGACACCAAAAATATAAGGGGAAGCTTTCCGCTTCCCCTTTGACCAAAGTTTGAACCGCCGAACCGTTAGGCAATTCCCAGTTTAAATTTTAAAGATTTCAATGTGTTTTTCATCAGCATGGTGATGGTCATGGGCCCCACGCCGCCCGGAACCGGAGTAATATGACCGGCAATTTCCTTGGCTGCATCGAAATCGACGTCACCCTTTAAAATCGCCACTTTTTTCCCCGTTTTTTCGCTGACCTTTTCACCGACACGGTTGACGCCGACATCAATGACACAAGCGCCCGGTTTGATCCATTCCGGTTTTACCAGGTCCGGAACCCCTGCGGCAACAACCAGTATGTCCGCCCGCTTGCAGTGTGAGGCGAGATCTTTCGTGGCGGTATGCACCACCGTTACGGTGCTGTTGGCCCCCGGGCCCTTTTGAAACATCATGTTGGCGATCGGTTTGCCCACAATGTTCGAGCGCCCGACAACGACGACCTCCGCGCCGTTTGTCTCAACCCCGGAACGGACAATCAGCTCCTGAATGCCGGCCGGCGTACAGGGCGGAAATTTGACTTCAGAGCCGCCGATCATCAACCGGCCGACGTTGACGGGGTGAAACCCGTCCACATCCTTATCCGGGTCAATGGCGTTGAGGACCTTTTTCTCGTCAACATGCTTGGGCAGCGGCAGCTGGACCAGGATGCCGTGAATGGAATCGTCCTTATTGTATTTATCGATAAGAGCCAGAAGGTCCTTTTCGGACAGGTTTTCCGGCTGGCTGTCCTGAATCTCCTTGAATCCCAATCTTTCGGCGGTTTGAATTTTAAGGGTTACATAAGAAATCGAAGCCGGGTTCTGACCCACGAGTATAGTGACCAGCCCCGGTACAGCGCCGTGCTTTTCCTTGATCCGGGCGACCTCCTCGGCGATCTCCGCAAGAATCTGTTCGCGTATTTCCGTTCCCTTGATTAGCTTTGCCGACATGTGCAGTCTCCTTTCTTTTTATTGGATTGATACGGATATCGTAAGTTTCCTTTCCTCGATATTTATCTGCCTACGGGTACCATTAATTGAACCATCCCGGGCTGTCAAGAATCGGACGGAACCCCTAAATGGGATAAGGGGCCTGAATCAGCCCGGTGGTTTCAGAAAGTCCCGTCATGATATTCATGTTCTGGACGGCCTGACCGGCTGCGCCTTTCACCAGATTGTCGATTGCCGAGATCAGGACCAGCCGGCCGTTGCGCTGATCGATCCGAAAACCGATATCGCAATAATTGGTCCCGCGCACATGCAGGGTGTCCGGCAGGCCGTTGTAAGGGCATAACCGGACAAACGGCCGGCCGGCATAATACGCCGCAATGCAGTTGCGAACATGATCCGCGCCGATACCCGGTTTAAGCTCGGCGTAGGCGGTTGTCAGCATCCCGCGGGTCATGGGCACCAGGTGCGGGACGAATGTCAATTGAATGCGGTTTCCGGTTTCGCGGCTGAGTACTTCTTCCATCTCCGGGCAATGCCGGTGTTCAGCGACCTTATAGGCTTTAAAAGAGTCATTGACCTCGCAGAAATGCGTCGTTATGGACGGTGATCGGCCGGCGCCGCTGACTCCTGATTTTGAGTCCACGATAATGGGCGCTCCTGCCAGCAACCCGCCCTTTAAAAGGGGCAGCAGGGGCAAAATCGTACTGGTCGGGTAGCACCCGGGATTTCCCACCAGGTCCGCATTCCGGATTTGATCGTGATAGACTTCGCAGAGGCCGTAAACGGCTCTCTCGAGAAGCTGCCTGGCGCTATGGTGCTGATAAACGGATTCGTACACGGAGACGTCCTTGAATCTGAAATCGGCCGACAAATCGATTACTTTCTTGCCTCGATCCAGCAGTTCGGGAACGATCGCCATGGGTATCTTATGGGGCAGTGCGATGAATACAACGTCCGCCCGTTCGCACAGCGTATCGATCGCGAGTTCTTCACATACCAGATTGACGAATCCCGTCATTGATGGAAAGGCGCGGTCAAACGCCTTGCCGGCGAACTGACGCGACGTAATGATGGTAATTTCAGCTTCAGGATGCGCCGAAAGGATGCGTACAAGCTCCGCCCCAGCATATCCGGTTGCGCCAACGACACCGACCCGAATCATAAAAATCCTCCCGTTTATCGACCCGCTGTGACGAATGCCGGCCGCTGCTCATGCTCTTATCGGCTTCAGGCTATAGTTGTAACCCCGGACGTCCCTCTTCCGACTGACACTGACCTATCAGAGCCGGTTTTGCTTTTCAAGTAGAATCGCGCTAAATATTTTCTGGGTAACAACCGGCTATCATTTTACCGGAAATGATTAGCGGTTATCTCAAAAAAATATAATCATTTCACGAGTGAGGACTTTAGAGGTTCTCAGGTCCGGCCGCAAAGAGATAAATGTTAGCTTGAACAAAATCAAGCGGGCCTAAAAATTTTCCCGAAGGCGTTTCATCCGTGCAGGGATCTACCGAGCGCTTTTAACGAGGCTTCCATCATGATTTCAGCCAGGGTCGGATGCGCGTGAATCGTTGCGGCCAAGTCCCCTGCGGTTGCCTTGAGCTGCAGCGCCAGGGTCGCTTCGGCGATCAGGTCGGTCGCCTGGGGGCCGATGATGTGAACACCCAGCAGCCGGCCGCCGCCCCGCTCGGAAATCATTTTGACTTCTCCGGCGATATCCCCCAGTACCTGGGCCTTTCCCATCACCCGAAAGAGAATTCGATCGGCCTGATAAGCGCGTCCCTGCTTTCCGGCCTGCTCCTCCGTCAATCCCACACCGGCAACTTCCGGAATGGTGAAAATCGCTGAAGGGACGACTTCGTAGTTCATCCTGCTGCCCCCCCCCATGGCATTTTCGGCGGCGACCAGGCCCTCCATGGAGGCGACATGGGCCAGCATGATCTTTTCAGGGCCCAGCACGTCGCCGACCGCATAGACGTCCGGGGCGCTGGTCTGCATCCCATCGTCGGCCAGTATCCATCCCCTGGAGTCGGTTTCAACCCCAAGGACGTTAAGACCGATATCGCCGGTCAGGGGGGCTCTTCCGACGCACACCAAAATCATTTTCGTTTCAAGCCCAAGCCGCTCAGCGGCCCCATCTGAATGGCCTTTGATGTAAGGAACGAGCTGCACCCTTACATCATCCGAACGGCATTCAACTGTTTCGAGCGTATAACCCGGCAGCAGGTCTATTTTCTGTTTTTTCATTTCACGCTGCAGCACCTTGGAAACGTCCGCATCCACCGAGGGCAGCGGCAGGATCCGCGCCATGGCCTCGACTACGGTCACCCGGGCGCCCAGGGCCGAAAAGATGCAGGCGAATTCACATCCGACCACACCGCCGCCGACAATCAGGATGGATTTCGGAATCCGGTCCAGTCCGAGAGCCTCGTTGCTGGTAATAATGCGCTGTCCGTCAACCGGCACGGCCGGAAGTCCCACGGGGCTGGTGCCCGGCGCCAAAATCAGTTTGTCCCAGCCAATGTCCTGCCGCCGGCCATCCTGCCCCGTAACGGTTACCGTCCGCGCTGCGGTGATGACGCCCCGCCCGGCCACATACCGGATGTCATGCTGTTTCAGGAGATTGCGGATCGCGCCGGCCTGGTTCCGGATGACAGTTTCTTTTCTTTGCATCAGCGCCCGCATATCCGGTCTTATGGAACCCGTAATGCCTATACCGAACTCACCGGCCCGTCCCATCTTATGATACAGCTCGGCGGTGGTCTTCATGACCTTGGAGGGAATGCAGCCCCAGTTTAAACAGGTCCCGCCGACATTATCGCGCTCCACGACGGTCACATCGGCGCCCAGCTGGGCCGCACGCACCGCCGCGACATAACCGCCCGGACCGGCTCCTATGACGAGAATTTTCATCTTCATTTCAATTTCCCCTGGAATTCTGCCTTGATATTGTTTCCCAATGCGACTATATGTATGTGTGGGGTTAGGGCGTTTCATTACGGATGCCGATGGAATCATTTCACCCTTTGTCGGAAGACCGCCCGGGGCAAACCCCCGGGCCGGACATGGCAGCATTTGAAAAACTCCCCGACCCCTGATATGTTTCTATATATCAAACGCACCATAATAATAAAACAAAGAATCATTAAGTAAATTCCCCTGAGCCACCCACAAACTGAGAGGACCGCCATGAAAGAAATCAGTGAATTAAGCTTCCCTGAAGACCTTCGCTACGCCCGGGATCATGAATGGGTCAGGATCAAGGACGGGACCGCCTTCATCGGCATCAGCGATTACGCCCAGGACCAGCTGGGGGATATCGTTTATGTTGAGCTCCCGGCAGTCGGTAAAAAGCTGTCAAGCGGCGCCGAATTCGGCGTCGTCGAATCCGTCAAAGCGGTTTCCGAACTGTACATGCCCGTCGGCGGCGAAATTGTTTCCGTCAATAAAGCCCTCGAAGATACCCCCGAAAAGGTCAACACATCGCCTTACGATGACGGCTGGATGATTGAAATCAGAATAGAAAACCTGTCCGAAATCGACTCGCTTCTGACAAAGGATGCCTATTTAAAAATGTTGAAGGGATAAACCCTATGCGCTATTTACCCCATACCCCGGAAGATATCGCTTCCATGCTTGCGGTTGTGGGGGCGGACAGCCTGGAGGAGCTTTTTGGATCAATCCCCGCCGACTGCCGGCGCACCGGTCAGCTTCAGCTGCCCCGGCCCCTGACGGAGTGGGAACTGACGGATCACCTGACGGAGCTGTCCCGGCATGTGGCCACCGGCCCGGAATACACCCTCTTTATGGGGGCAGGCAGTTACGACCATCATATTCCCGCCGTCATCCCCTACCTGATGAGCCGCTCGGAATTTGTAACGTCCTATACCCCGTATCAACCGGAAATATCCCAGGGGACTCTCCAGGCCATTTATGAATACCAAACTTTGACGGCGCGCCTGCTGGGTATGGAGGTGGCCAACGCCTCCCTGTATGACGGCGCTTCCGCGCTGGCGGAGGGGCTGTTGATGGCCGTTCGCATCACCCGTCGAAACCGCGTCGCCGTTTCCAGGTGCATTCATCCCCTGTACCGCCAGGTGGTCGCGACCTATTTCAAACCGACCGGGATTGAACTGTCGGAAATTCCTTGTGCCGCAACCGGACGGACGGATATGTCGGCCCTTGAAGGCGTTAAAGATCTTGCCGCCATTGCCGTCCAGAGCCCCAACTTTTTCGGATGCATCGAAGACCTGGAGGCTTTCGCCGGACGGGCCCGGGAAACGGAAGCCCTGCTGGTGGCGGCTTTTACCGAACCGCTCGCTTTCGGACTTTTTAAAAATCCCGGCAGCCAGGGAGCGGATATCGTATGCGGCGAAGGCCAGAGCCTGGGGTTGCCGCGGTCCCTCGGAGGCCCGGCCCTGGGGCTGTTCGCCAGCAGAATGAAATATGTTCGCAGCATGCCCGGCCGGCTGGTGGGAAAAACCGTCGATCAGAGCGGAAAGAGCGGGTTCGTCCTGACCCTGTCCACCCGCGAGCAGCACATCCGCAGGGAACGGGCGACTTCAAACATCTGTACCAACAACAGCCTGTGCGCATTGAATGCCGCCATGTACATGGCCGTACTGGGAGGCGCCGGCATGCGCAAACTGGCCCGCCTGAATTATGACAAGGCCGAGTATCTCAAGAAGGAGCTTCGCCGGTCCGGATTTCAAACGCCTTTCAGCAGCCCCACCTTCAATGAATTTGTGGTCAAGGCCCCCCGCGGCTTTTCAGAGACGTATCAGCGCCTGCTGGCCCGAAAAATTGTAGCCGGCCTGGCGCTTGAACCGTTTTATCCCGAACTGCGCGATCACTATCTATTGTGCGCGACCGAAACCCGGACGCGCAGGGAAATCGACCGCCTGATCAAAGAGGTTTCACCATGACCGAAACACTCGGCACGACCGGATTGATTCTGAACGAACCCCTCCTCTGGGAAAAAGGCAAAAAAGGAAGGATCGGATACTCTTTGCCGCGGGCGGATATTGAAACCAGTTCCGTTGACGAGACGCTGCTGGGCCAGGAACTGGACTTCCCCGAACTGAGCGAAATAGACGTGGTCCGCCATTATACCCGCCTGTCCCAGTGGAATTTCGGAGTGGATACCGGCATGTATCCGTTGGGCTCCTGCACCATGAAATACAACCCCAAGGTGCATGAACGACTGTCCGGGCTGAACGGATTTTCCAACGCCCACCCGCTGCTGCCCGCAGGGCTGATGCAGGGCGCCCTTCAACTCATGTTCGAACTGCAGAATTATTTAGCGGAAATTACCGGCCTGGACGCCGTCTCCCTTCAGCCGGCGGCCGGCGCCCAGGGCGAACTGGCCGGGATGCTGATGCTGTATGCCTATCACCGCCGCAACGGACGCCCCCGGTCAAAAATCCTGGTTCCGGACACCGCCCATGGAACCAATCCGGCCAGTGCGGCCCTCTGCGGTTTCCAGCCCGTCCCGGTCGGTTCAAATGAGCAGGGAATTCTTTCCCCCGGACGGGTAGCGGATCTCATGGACGAAGATACCGCCGGCATTATGCTCACCAACCCCAACACCTTGGGTTTCTTTGAAGAAAACATCAAAGCCATTGCGGAAATCGTCCATGCCAAAGGCGGCCAGGTCTATTGCGACGGCGCCAATCTCAATGCCGTCATGGGGATGGTCCATATGGGCGCCATGGGCGTAGATGTCATGCATTTAAACCTGCATAAGACCTTTTCAACTCCCCATGGCGGCGGCGGCCCCGGCAGCGGACCGGTGTGCGCCAAAAGTCATCTGGCGCCGTTTCTGCCGATCCCGCGTATTATCAAAACCGACGGCGGATACGGCCTGTCGGAGGATTTTCCGGACGCCATCGGAAAACTGCATGCCTTCTGGGGCAATTTCGGCGTCATGATCAAGGCTTACTGCTATATTTTGAGCATGGGGCCGGAGTTTTTAAAAAAGGCCAGCCAACTGGCGGTATTAAACGCCAATTACATTAAAGACTCCTTAAAGGACGTGTTTCATCTGGCCTACGACAAACCCTGCATGCATGAATGCGTTTTTTCGGACAAGCTGCAGAAAAGTCACGGCATCACCACGTTGGATATCGCCAAACGGCTGATGGATTACGGTTTTCATCCCCCCACCATCTATTTTCCGCTGGTGGTCAGCGGTGCCATCATGATCGAGCCGACCGAGACAGAGTCGCTGGAGAATATTAATGAATTTATCGACGCCTGCAAAGCTGTGGCAAAAGAGGCGGCCGCCGGCCCGGAAACGCTCAAGCAGGCGCCGGTCCGCACCAGGTTAAAACGCCTGGACGAAGCAACCGCAGCGCGGCGTCCCTGCCTGGCCGACTAGCCCGGCTATTTCATAGAAAGGTTCTGGATTGAACACCCTGTTTCTCAGCCGTCATTCCGGCCGCAGCCCGTCCAGGTGGCACTGTGTCAGTTTGCCGCCCACGGACTATCGCAAGATCTGGCAGCTGCAGAAAGAGCTGGTCGCCGCCAGAAAAGATCGGAGGGTCGCTGCCGACACGGTTTTGATTGTGGAGCATCATCCGGTTTTCACCTTCGGCCGCAGGGGCGGAATAGAAAACCTGACGATCCCGCAAACTTTTCTGGAAAAATCCGGCATCGGGCTCTTCCAGGTGGAACGGGGCGGCAGCATCACCTTTCACGGCCCCGGCCAACTGGTGGTCTACCCGATCCTGGATTTGCAGTCGGCCGGACTCCGGGTGACGGACTATGTCAACCGGCTGGAAGAAATCATGCTGCGCACGGCGGCGGACTGGGGAATTGCCGCCCGGCGCCGTTCCCTGAATCGCGGCATCTGGGTCGGTTTGAAAAAAATGGGGAGCATCGGGATTGCCGTGCGCCGCGGCATCGCCTTTCACGGATCGGCCCTGAATGTCGATCTGCCGCTGGACCCCTTCACCTGGATCCATCCGTGCGGTCTCAAGGGGATTCAGGCGACGTCCATGGCGATGGAATCAGATCAAACCGTTTCAATCGACACGGTGCGGACATCAATCAAACGCCACATGGAAGAAATCTTTGAAGTCCGCCTAGAACCCGTGGACCTGCCGGCGCTGCAGCGCTTTTTCGGCAAGGAATCCGCCGCATGACAGAGAGTCTCATGAAACCATCGGCAGTGACACCCAAACCCCCCTGGTTGAAACGGCGGCTGCCGCCCGGCGCCGGATATGAAAAAACCCGGAAGCTGATAAAAGACGGGCTTCTTCATACGGTATGCCAGGAGGCGCTATGCCCCAATCGCTGGGAATGCTATTCAAGACAAACCGCCACCTTTCTGATTCTGGGCCCCGGGTGCACCCGAAATTGCCGATTTTGCGCGGTTGATCCTTCGCCGCAGCCGCCGGACCCCGCCGAACCCGCCCGGGTCGCCGAGGCCGTCGCACGGATGAACCTGCGCTATGCGGTGATCACGTCGGTCAGTCGGGACGACCTGGCAGACGGCGGCGCCGGTTTTTTTGCAGAGACCATTGCGGCCATTCGCGCGAAAACCCCGGGGATATTGATCGAGGTCCTGGTCCCCGATTTCGGGGGAAATACGGACGCGCTCCAAACGGTTTTAAATGCGCGTCCGGACGTCATCAACCATAATATCGAAACCGTCCCGCGGCTCTATCCGGATGTCCGACCCCAGGCCGACTACCGCCGATCGCTCAATCTGCTGCGGTTGGTTAAGAGGCATGACGAAGGCATCCCCACGAAGTCCGGCATGATGCTCGGCCTGGGCGAAACGCAAGATGAAATCCTGGCGGCCCTGCGAGACCTGCGGGACAGCGCCTGCGACCTCCTGACCCTCGGGCAGTACCTGCAACCGACGAAGGCGCACCTGCCGGTGGGGCGCTATGTCGCGCCGGAGGAATTCAGGCGTCTGGAGAAAACGGCCCTCTCAATGGGTTTCCGCCGGGTTGCCAGCGGTCCGTTTGTCAGAAGCTCCTATCATGCCGGCGAACTCTATGCGGATGTTTCAGTGGATTGATTGCCTTTACGTAGAAGCTATCTCAAAATAATTATACTCTAAATAATTGAGAGGTCGGGGAGTTAAATGATAATTTTCTATAAAGTGTGCCGCCGTTACTTCACCGTTTGTCGGCGGTCCCAGGCCGGACTGGAGAACAGTTATAAGGCTCCCCGGCCCTGGAAACAGTTATATTTTTTTTGAGGTAGCTTCTAAATATTTCCGGTTCGTTATTTGGTCGCCATAACAACCCGATTCGACGCGTGTGAAACTGAGACCTTTGAAAAATGCTCAATTTCGTTCAAGTTCAAGGAAGACGATAATTTTAACCGCAGGAAGACATTGAGTATTTCGAGGATTAACATTTGAGCCTGACGCCGAAATTGAGCGAAAGAGGATGATTTGCAAAGGTCTCAAACTCACGCCCATGGGGATGCTTTATGAAACAATTCATGCTTCTATTCACGGTGGGCAAAGACCGGCCCGGGATCGTAAACGACGTATCCACCCTTCTGTTTCAACACGGCGCCAATATTGAAGACAGCCGCATGGCCGTTCTGGGGGGCCGTTTTGCCATCATCACCCTTTTTTCGGCTTCCCCCCGAGATCTTGAAAAGATCAGGACCGCCATCGGCGATCTGCAGCAGCTGGGACTGGAAGCGTTTCTGTATGATGCCGAAGATCCCGGGGCCTCCCGGCGAATGCCGTCCCTTCCGCTGTATGTGGAGATACGGGCGATCGATCATCCCGGAATCGTCAAGCGGGTCGTCCAGATCCTGCACCGGCACAACGCCAATATTCAATCGCTGAAAACGGACGTGAACCGGGCGCCCTTATCCGGGGCGCCGCTTCTGGAGCTTTATTTGGAAGCCGACGTTCCGGCCGAAGCCCCTATTGCAGGAATCAAGGAAGCGCTCGGCGCCCTTGCCGTCGAAATGAATCTGGATTTGAGTTTTATCAGGAACCCTGTCTGAAGCACGCCCGTTTCAAGGACCTCATTTTTTTTTAATGTCCGAAACCATCTCTTTCATGATAGCGACGACATTTCGCCCTCTTTCACGGGCAATGCGGTGGGCCTCGTCAACGATTTCAACCGCCTTGTTCTGCAGTATGTCTGCGGGCGGAACCGGCTGATTGATGCGTTGATACTGCCATTCGAGAAAGCGTACGGCCAGGCGTTCTTCCTGTTGTCTGATGAACCCCATTTAAAGTTTTTTCACCTTCAGCATCTTGGTGGTCCCTGCCGCCCAGACCGGGTATCCCGCCGTAATAATGATCAAATCACCCTTGGCGACATTGCCGGTTTGAAGCGCCGACTGGGCCGCCTTTTCAATCATCTCGTCCGTGTCCCTGGGGTCCGGGACGAAGCTGGGCAGGCAACCCCAGTAAAGCGCCAGCCGCCTGACCGTCGTCTTGTCCGGCGACAGGGCGATGATTTTTGTTCTGGGTCTGAATTTTGATATCTGTTTTGCGGTAAACCCGGAACGGGTGGTCGGCACGATGGCCTTGACTTCCAGATGATCCGCCAACACACAGGACGCATAGGCAACGGAGTCCGGAATTTTTTTCGCCGGCATCTGCTTCATGTACCGGTCATGGGGATATACCGCTTCCGCGTTGTCAGCGATGCGCGCCATGTATCGAACCGCTTCCACCGGGTAATCGCCGCTGGCCGTTTCTTCGGACAGCATGACCGCATCGGCCCCGTCCAGAACGGCATTGGCCACATCGGTGGCCTCCGCCCGGGTGGGCCGCGGCGCTTCCACCATGGATCGCAGCATCTGGGTGGCGATGATTACCGGCTTTCCCAGCGTGTTGGCTTTATCCACCAGCATTTTTTGAATCACCGGAATTTTTTCCAGGTCAATTTCCACTCCCAGGTCGCCCCGTGCGACCATGATGCCGTCCGAAACCGCCATGATGTCATCGATATTTTCCAATGCTTCATGCTTTTCAATTTTCGCAATGACGGGCGTATCTTTATCGGCGGCGGCAATGATATCTTTTACCAGTTGAATATCATCCGCCTTTCGGACAAACGAAAGCCCCACATAATCCACATTCTGTTCAAGGCCGAACAGAAGATCCGCCTGATCCTTGTCGGTCAGGGATGGCGCCTTAATGGTTCCGGTCGGAAGGTTGACGCCCTTGTTCGAAGTCAGCTTGCCGCCGATAACGACGTCACAGAAGATTTCCGTCCGGCTGGTTTTTTGGACGACCATTTCCATCATGCCGTCGGCCAGCAGAATCCGATCGTTGGGTTTGACTTCGGCGGGCAGATCGACATAGGAGACCGACACCCGGGTTTCATCCCCCTCAACCGGTTCGCTGGTCAGGATATAGGTCTGACCCGGTTTGAGTTCCACCCCGGGCTCGCGCACGCTGCCGACCCTGATTTTGGGTCCGCACAGGTCCTGGAGAATGGCGACCGGCTTTCCCAGTTCTTCGGATACTTCCCGGATGATATGTATTTTTTCAAGGTGTTCGGCATGCGTGCCATGCGAAAAATTGAGCCGGGCGACGTTCATCCCGTCCGCGACCATGCGCCGGATGATTTCAGGGGACCCGCTGGCAGGTCCGATGGTGCAGACAATTTTTGTTTTCGGCATAATCCCTCTCGTATGACAAACGTATATTAAACTTATATATCAAACCCCGGTTGAACCATCAATTGCATTCAGCCGTTGACACCTCTCGCAGATGTGGGTACTGCGCTGACCGACAATGATCCGCTTGATCGCCATTCGGCATCGGGGGCAGGCTGATCCGGTCCGGCGAAAAACCATCAGCGCATCGCGGTTGCGGCCGTTACGGCCGGCAATCGAAAAAAAGTTTGATTGACCGCTTCCCAGCGAGGTTCCCATGTTTCTGAGCCCCCTGCGCAACACCTTGCGGATGGCGCGATAGAGGGCGCGGATCTCTGCACTGCCGAGTTCTGCGGCAATTTTCCGGGGATGAATGCGGGCCTCCCACAAAGCCTCATCCGCATAGATATTGCCAAGCCCGGCAAGAAACGCCTGGTCCAGCAGCAACGGTTTGATCATGCGGCCGCAATTTTTCAGCATGGCGGCAAATCCAGCCGCGCAAAAAGAATCTTCCAGCGGCTCCGGTCCCAATCGCCCCAGTATCGCTGCCGCGTCGGTCACCAGGTAAAAGCGGCCGAACTTTCTGACATCATGAAAGCGCAGCTGCCGGTGATCGCTGAAACTGAGGACGACATGCTCGTGTTTCAAGCGCGGTGAACGGGGCGTTTTGACGAGGAGCCGGCCGGACATGCGCAGATGGATGAGCAGGTGCCCGGCATCATTGAAATCAAAAACGATGAATTTGCCCCGTCGCCGGATCGCAGCGATCCGCCGCCCTTTTATTCCTCTCTGAAAGGCTTCAGGGGAAAGCCCGTGAACGGTCTTCGGCCAATAAACCCGGGCGCGCGTGATCACGGTGCCTTCGAATCCGTCCCTTTTTAAATCATCAACAACCGTCTGAACTTCCGGCAGTTCCGGCATGTTTTATCCTTGTTAGAATGTTCCGGTCCATCATACAAACGGAACCAAATCCGTTCTGAACAGGCTGTTGAAAAACAAGTATCAGGACGCCAGACAAGGCGCGCGGCGATTCGACAAGAGCGGCATATTTAAGTATATGCGGGCATTGGCGAGAGCCGCGCAACACCGTATGGCGGACTCAGACGCAGTTTTTCAACAGCCTGCTCAGCGCTTCCGCAGCTTGAGCCCGACGGCAAACACAGACCCGACAATACTGCAGATGATCATAAACCAGTAGACATCCTGCCAGCCGCCGAAAAATCCGAACGCCACCGCCATCACCGGCGGCCCGGCCAGGCTGCCGCAGTTGACCCCCTGCACCACCACGCCGTTTGCCGTTGATATCTGCGCCGGTGACTGGACCATGGCCGGCACTCCGGCCAACACGGCCGCCGGAAGCAGTCCGCCGGCCAGGCTGAATGCAAAGGCCAGTAAAATCCGCCAGATATCCGGAACAAGCCCGCCGAAAATCCCCACGGCGGTAATTGCCATAACCCCGAAAGCCACCGCAATCAATGTCCACTCTTTCACGCCGTAGCGCATGAGCCAGGCGGCGGCGAGGTTGCCGAACACATTCATGAACACCACCAGTGCCGCCGTGTAGGCCGCGGCTGCGGCAGACCATCCCAGGGCCTCGGCCAGGATCGTCGGCAGCCAGGTCATCATGGCAAAGAACTGCAATGCATAAATGGTAAAACAGGCCGTCAGCAGCCAGATGCCGCCAGAGGACAGAACCGCTTTCCAATCAGAATCCGATTGTTTGCCGGTGATTTCGGGGCCGCCCGGCCAGCCGTGCCGGCGTATCGACCCCAGCAGCAGCGCGAGATATAAAAAAATGACCGCCACGTTCGCCAGCCAAATCAGGCGCCAGTTCATGAAAATGATCAATACCGGCGTAACCGCCATGGCAAGGGCCATTCCCAGGGGCATGTATATCCCCCAGATGCCCAGCGCCAGGCGGCGATCCGCCGGCCGTGATACCGCGGCAATCACGGCCGGTGCCGCAACGATCAGGCCGACAAAACCGATGCCCTCGATGAAACGGCTGGCAAACAGGACGCCAGCGCTCGGCGCCATGCCGCCCATCAGGCTGCCCAGCCCCAGCAGCGCGACGCATACGGCCAGCACCGGCCGGGGGCCGAACCGGTCGGCCAGCATGCCGGCCGTAATTCCCAGCAGGGCCCCGCACCCGTTAAAAAGCGACGCCACCCAGCCCGCGGCAACCCGGCTCAGTCCCAGTTCCTGCCGCAGGGCCGTCATGACCGGCGGCACCTTGCCGACCTGTATGGCGGCAATCACGCCGGCGGCAACGGCGACGGCAATGATACCCCAGCGGGTACGGTCGGTTTCTTCGGGCGCTGGCAGGTTCACGGGTCGGTCCTTCCTCTCCGGGCGTTATGTTCGCAGGGGTTCACTGGCCCTGCGGCAGATACCTGCCGGGAGAGACTGTTCACTTGTCAGTCCGCCGGCAGATCCCGAGAATGACGTTTTCCAGAATCAGGCAGGGGTTCTTTACGCTGGACTTCAACTGCAGGTCGGCCTCGCTGAGCGCCTCCACGGCAACCTGCAGCTCGTTCAAACCAAAGCCCTGGGCTCTCTGGGTCATCTGGAAAATCGGATAAGGGTTCTGCGGGTTTTTGACGATGGCCAGATCGGTTTTGATCTTGAGCTTTCGGTCGGACAACGTTTCGCCTTCATCCGGGTCAGCGTCAAGCGCTCTTTCGCTCCCGCCGTCGATACCGGCCAGCATCTCCGCGTCGTATGCCTGCATGGCGGGCATGACCGAGCTCTGGAACCGCTGATAGTTCGTTTTGGGTCCCTGCCAGCTGGCGCCGCGGGAGCTTTCCAAAAAGTCCCGAATGACCAGGAGCCTTCTGACATGATTGGCGATGGCGGCCAGTATCTGCAGCGGATGAAAGTTGTCGGACAACAGCGAGTCCAGGAAAAAAATCGCCTGCTGAAGGTTTCGCTCCGCAACGGAATTCGTCAATTCATACAGCGGATCTTTTTTGGTCCGCTCAAGAACGGCTTGGACATCGTCGGCGCTGATTTCGGTTCGATCCCCCACATAGCTGACAAGCTTTTCAATATTGCCGGCAAAGGTGCGCAGGTCAAAGCCGGTCATTTCAACCAGGGAATCGGACGCTTCTTTTTTGATGGTTTTGCCGGTGCGCGCCAGGATGGTCCGCAGCTGCTCGTTGAGAACCGTCGTCTGCG
This sequence comes from Thermodesulfobacteriota bacterium, assembly GCA_040757625.1. Lineage (GTDB taxonomy): Bacteria > Desulfobacterota > Desulfobacteria > Desulfobacterales > JARGFK01 > JARGFK01. The sequence continues at coordinate 27,671 of JBFLWU010000033.1, forward strand.
CCGCCTTATCGGCGCGGCGCTCCCCTTTGGGAACGGAGCAATTGATCACGGCCCCGATCTTGAGGATCGACTTATAGAGGGCGCGGCGCTTGTCGACCATGTCGGTGGTGACAACCAGGTGGTTCCCTGCGGGGAAACCCTTTTCAATGGCTTGCTGCAACAAATCGGCGTTATCCAGCGCCGGGGGGATCTGCAGGCGGTTGTCCGCGCAATAATCGATGATTTTCCCCAGCCACAGATCGTCGCCGAAAACAGCGGCATCATACTTTAAGCGCTCGTTGCGGTCCGTTTTGTCGGCCAGGTCCTCGTAAGCCAATTTTAATTTGCCCATGAGGCTGAGGATATGCCGGGAAGCCTTTTTCATGTCGTTGACGTCATAAGCGCTTCTGGCTTTTTCGAAAAATGCGGAAGCATCGAGGCTGGAGTAGAATACTTTCGAGTCTTTTAAGACGACCACCTTGGGGCCGGATAAAAGCGAATACGTATGAATGCGTTCAATAATATCGTGAATACTCTCATGGGCGTCATCGACGGCATCAGCATTCAGGCGTCTTTCCGAAGCCGATAAAACGGCATCTAAAAATTCCTCCAGAGCGGTTTTGTAGAGAAACTCCTCGCCCCAGAAGAGATAAACGGGAAGCAGTTCTTTTTTTTCGAATGTTTTCAGCTGCTGGCTGAAACTTTTATAATCAAGCTCAGGCATGCTCGCGACTATCGCCGCCGGAATGCGTTACTCCGGCATTTTATTAAAAACAATATGGTAGATGAATATGGCCATACCCACTGAAATTGCGCTGTCGGCCACATTAAACGCCGGCCAGTGATAGCTTCCCAGGTAAAAATCCAGAAAATCGACGACCCTTTCAAACCGGACCCTGTCCATCAGGTTGCCGACGGCCCCGCCCAGGATCAGCGCAAAGCCCGTGGCCAGCAGTGTGTGCGTTTGCGGAATCTTACGATACATAAAGGCGATGAAGCAGATCGCCATGGAGGTGAAACCCAGAAAAAATATATGGTGCAGGCTCGAATGCTGCCCGGCCATAAATCCGAACGCTCCCCCCGGATTCAGAATCAGGGTAATGTCGAAAAATCCGGGAATGACGGGAACGGAATGGTGGAGCGGCACGCGGCTGAGTATGATCGCCTTGCTGACCTGGTCGACCAGAACGACCAGACCGGCAATGATCGCCAGTCGGTAATACTTGCTGCTCCCGCTAAAGGTCTTCCAGTTCATGCAATCATTTTGATATTTCAGGTTCTTATTACAGTCAGTCGAGAGTAAGGAGGCAATCCCGCCGAGACGGGACAGGGGTCAAGGGGTCATGGAGCCACGGCATGCTTCCGCATTTCACTCGAACCCTTGAATCCCTGCCCCCCTTATGCCCTTTCCAGGTTATCAACGAGTCTGGAGATGATCCAAACTTACAATTGAACAATCACCGACTGGCAGCGATCACAGATGGCGGGGTTTTCGGCATTGCTCCCCACCGACGTGTCATGAATCCAGCAGCGCTCGCATTTCCGGCCCGCGGCCGGGGCAACCAGCACCGTCAACCCCGCCAGGTTGCCGTCGCGGAACGTCCCGCCGAAATCCTTTTCCCGTGCCAGTCCGGCCTCGGAAACAATAAATATCGATCGCAGCTCCTCACGATAGGGCTGCAGCAGGGCCAGCAACGCGTCGTCGACGTAGAGGGTTACGGACGCATCCAGAGAATGCCCGATGCGTTTGGCGGCCCTGGCTTCCTCCAGGGACTTGGTGACTTCGCCGCGGACTTCAAGTATCCGCTCCCACTTTTCGGCCAGCTCCTTATCCATCAATTCCGTGTTGACCGTCGGCAGCCCGGCCAGATGGACACTCTCCTCTTTTGCGCTTGCCGCCGGCATATAGTGCCAGACTTCATCGGCGGTAAAGGGCAGCACCGGCGCCATCAGCCGCACCATGGCATCCAGGATCAGGTGCATCGCGGTCTGTGCGCTTCGTCTGGCCGTTGAGTTCGGCACCGATGTATACAGCCGGTCCTTGAGGACGTCCAGGTAAAACGCGGACAGGTCACCGCTGCAGTAATTGTGAAGGGCATGGTAAATGACATGAAAATCGAACGTGTCATACGCCTTCACGGTCTTTGCGACCAGTTCCTGGAGCTTATGGACCGCGAACTTGTCGATATCGGGCATCTGCCCGTAGAGGACCGAATCCGTGGCCGGATTAAAATCGGAAAGGTTTCCCAGCAGAAAGCGGCAGGTGTTTCTGATTCGGCGGTAGGCATCGCTGAGCTGGCCTAGAATTTTATCCGAAATGCGGATGTCGTCGCGATAATCCGAGGCGGAGACCCACAGGCGGAGAATTTCAGCGCCGTATTTATCAATGACCTCCCGGGGAGCCACCACATTTCCCAGCGACTTGGACATCTTTTTCCCGTCCGCGTCCACCACAAATCCATGGGTCAAGACCGACCGGTAGGGCGCCTGGTTCCGGGTGCCCACGGCCGTCAGCAGCGAACTGTGAAACCACCCGCGGTGCTGGTCGCTCCCTTCCAGGTACAGGTCGGCCGGCCATCTTAAATACGGACGCTGCCCCAGAACGGCGGCATGACTGACCCCGGAATCGAACCAGACGTCCAGGATGTCGTTTTCCTTAATAAAGGTGCGGCCGCCGCAGCTCTTGCAGGCGGCATCCGCGGGCAAAAACGAATCCGCGTCCTTTTCGAACCAGATATCGGCGCCGTGGGCTTTAAACAGTTCATAAATGCGGTCGGCAATCTCCGGGGTCATATACAGCGCTTCGCACTTCTGGCAGTAAAACACCGTGATGGGAACGCCCCAGGCCCGCTGGCGGGAAACACACCAGTCCGGCCGGTTTTCGATCATCCCGTAAATCCGCTCGCGGCCCCAGTGGGGGATCCAGCGGACCGTGTCGATGGCCTCGAGGGATTTCTTGCGCAGCCCCGTCGTGTCCATGGATATGAACCATTGCGGCGTCGCCCGGAAAATCACCGGCTGCTTGCAGCGCCAGCAATGCGGATAGGAATGGGTGATGGTCTTTTCGGTAATCAGGACGCCCTGTTCTTTTAACTTCGCGTTAATGGCCCGGTTGGCGTCAAAAACAAACTTTCCCTCAAAAAACCCGACCCCTTCGCTAAAGCAGCCTTTATGGTCGACCGGTGAATATACGTCCAGGCCGTACTGCATGCCGACATCGTAGTCTTCACGCCCGTGCCCGGGTGCCGTATGAACGCAACCGGTCCCGGCTTCCAGGGTGACGTGCGTCCCCAGAACGACCAGGGACTCCCGTTCATAGAGGGGATGGCGGCATTTTTTGCGCTCAAGCGCAGCCGCCGGCAGGGTTCCCAGGATGCTGAATTCCCGGATCCCGAACGTTTGCATGGAGCGTTCCACCAGGTCCCGGGCGAGAATGAACACTTCGTGGGCGTTTACGGCAACGGCCGCATATTCAAAATCCGGGTGAAGGGCAATTCCCATATTGGCCGGGAGCGTCCAGGGCGTTGTCGTCCAGATCACCATGTACACGTTTTTCCCGGCTAAAAAAGGATGCTGGCCGCTGAGATCGTCCAGCAGGGGAAACTTTACAAAAATAGAGGGTGAAGATTCATCCTGATATTCAATTTCAGCTTCAGCCAAGGCCGTCTGGCAGCTGCAGCACCAGTGGATCGGCTTTTTGCTGCGGAAAAGACTCCCGTCCAGGGCGAACTTGCAGCATTCCCGGGCAATGGTGCCCTCGTATTCATAACTCATGGTCAGATAGGGATTTTCCCATTCTCCCATGACCCCCAGGCGTTTAAATTCACTGCGCTGGATGTCGATGAACTTTTCGGCGTAGCGGCGGCAAAGACCGCGGACTTCCGCCAGGGACAGGTCTTTTTTATGCTCGCCGATCTCCTTGTCGACATTATGTTCGATGGGCAGCCCATGGCAGTCCCATCCGGGCACATACACGGCATCAAAACCGGACATCTGACGGGTTCGGACAACGAAATCTTTTAAAATCTTGTTCAGGGCCGTACCGATATGGATGTTGCCGTTGGCATAGGGAGGGCCGTCATGAAGAATAAATTTTTCGCGCCCCTCTGACAGGTTTCTGATTTTTTGATAGAGCCTGTTTTGGTCCCATGCCTGGATTTGATCCGGTTCCCGCTTGGCCAGATTGGCTTTCATGGGAAACGCCGTCGCCGGAAGGTTGAGCGTTTTCTTATAGTCCATTAAATGTCCTCCACCGTTTCAAAATGTCTTGAGGCCTTTGAAAAATGCTCAATTTTGTTCAAATTCAAGGAAGGCGATAATTTTAACCACAGGAATACATAGTGTATTTCGAGGATTAAAATTTGAGCCCGACGCTGAAATTAAGCAAAAGGGAGCGTTTTGCAAAGGTCTCATAATTAAAATTTGAATTTTTAATATTTATAGACCGGTGTGTCAAGAAAATCATGTATTCCGTTTTTTAGGTTGAAGTACCCGGACAAATACTTTAATTAAGTCAGGAGTCGGGGAGTTTTTCAAATGCCGTCCGGTCCTGCGGGGGCGAATCCCGGGAGGACCGCCGGTAAACGGTGAAGCGACAACGACTCTGCCCATAGGTATTCGGAAGGCGGCTCTCCGAAACCCTCTGCCTTCTCAGGCCTGTCCTGAGCGCGGACCTTCAGCACACGACAATGAACGGGAGCTTTTCATGATTGATAAAATCGTAAAATTAATCGTCGAACAGTCGAGACACACCGACGGCCAGAATGCTGCCGCCCGGATCCATACGGTTTTAATGCAGGTCCGCCAGGCCGTCGCCAAAGTGATCGCCGAAGAGCAGCGGAAAGAACGTGAAACAAACAAGCCGGTTTCCCATACCTGTAAGTAACGCCTGGCGTTGCAATAGCTCAGGATGCCCCAGATCCAAGGCGTCCAAGGGTGAGGCCAGAGTTTTTTACTGCGAGCCCATGGCAAGGCAGGAGATGGGGCAACCTGGGCTTTCCCTCCGGGTAACAAACATGACAATTTTTTCTTTGTTTTAGAAGTCACCCAACGGTAATTCGGGAAACATAAGCAAATGGATTTAAATATCATGTTAAATTATTTTTTTCTATACTTTGTCATGTTTTTTATGAAACTGCAGGGTCAACCGGCCTTCTCAAATCCAGACTCTCCCGTATCGACAGGCGTCCGGCTGCAGGGCCGATCCGTGCCGTCATCCCCTGATCGGCGGGTGTGCACTTGCCAAAATTTCAATATTCATTTATAAATACCCCATCGTCTCAGAGCGGTGTTCACCGGCGATAGTGTCGTGTCCCGGAAATAGATTCAATTTCTATTTGCCGTTCATAAAGGGAAGCGGACACGGATTCGGATCGGATAATGGCAAACAATCATTCAACAAATTTTTTGTCGTGCCGATTCGAATCCGGGCACCTGGGTACCATAGGGTTCATGCCGGCCGCATCCAAAATGTGGCCGCGACTTTTATAAGTTATTTCCAGGACGCAACACTAGGCTTGATGTCATTGACTTCATAAAGGAGAAAGGTGACAAAATGAAAAGCATCCTGAAGATCGGGTTCGTATTTATCACGCTGGCCATTTTCTTTCCGGGCCCGGCCGTTTCGGCAGAGACCGGCTCCGGGGCATCGTCGGAAGACGCCGCAAAAGCGTTTCAGCTGTCCCTTTGGCAGCCCGTACAGCTATTCAAACCCGAGGCTTCCATTCAGGGATTTCGGCTGAACCTGCTCTATGGGATGAACCGGAATGTCGGCGGGCTGGACATCGGTTTAGGCAATAAAGTAACCGAAAACCTGGAGGGTTTCCAGTTCGGACTCCTCAATTTCGTGGACGGCAATCAAGCGGGGTGGCAGAACGGCATCGTCAACAGCGTTAAAGGCCAGTCGGCCGGGATACAGACCGGCTTGTACAACGCCGTTGACGAACTCAAGGGCGTGCAGATCGGGCTGCTGAACAACGTCGAAAAACAAGCCAAAGCCTTTCAACTCGGCCTTATCAATCATGCCGGTAAAATTTCCGGCCTTCAGATCGGCCTGCTGTACAATTCGGCCGACTCCCTCACGGGCATCCAGATCGGTTTACTGAACTTCACCTGGGCCCGGGAGCCTGTCCGTTTTTTCCCGTTTGTCAACGCAAACTTCTAACGGGCGTTTAAACACCCATCCGGATCCGCGGGCATTTGCCCCGGGGGGATTTCATTCCCCGTCTGTTTTCTTCTGACCGCCCAAAAGTTTACCGGCCGCATGGGGATTAAAACATCCGCACAGGCAAACCTTGCCGATTTCTCGGGCCGCCGTTTCCGGATCCACTTCACCCGCCTGGACTTTCCGCCGCATCTCCCGGACCAGATGTTTTGACACCCGCATGTGGCCGCATAAGGAAAGTATTCCCTCGGTCACGGAATCAAACGGGGTTTTTCCGATCGTTCCCAGGTCGATTTGAACGGAATCTATCCCGAGCCCCATTTCCTCCGCCAGCGTCCGGATGCGCTCAAAAGGCCCGGTGAGGGTTACCGAAAGGCCCGCATCCATTTCCCGGGCGATCTCAACCGCCTTTCGGGCGCTTTCGGCATCCTTGAAAACGATGTGCAGGTTTGATTCGTCGGTGATGTTCTTTTTGATGGCGCCGGAATCCACGCGCAGGATGGTGCCGTCCGCCGGGTTGCCGTAGTTGACCGGTCCCAGCGGCTCGATCCGCTCGAGATACCGCAGCAGCTTCGCCCCTGCGCCGGCCCGGTTGATCCCCTTGCTGCTGCGCATCATCAGGACGTAGTCGGTTTCTTTATCCGGAACCTTTCGATGGAGGGCGTGGGTCATGCGGTCCTCCTGCCCAACCCAAGGTTCACCTTGGCAACCGGTTCCACCTTCACGCCGGCCCCTTGCAAAGCATTCCGGGTACGATCGATGGCAGCGAGCCTGCCGGCGACGTTGATCGAAACCCACAGGCCGTGTTCGGCGACAAAGCGCGCCGCATCCTGCACGGCCGCCGGTATCTGTTCCGGATCTAGCACCAGCTCAAGATGACAGGTCAGGATGCGCTCTTGTGGGACCCCGTCGGCGGGCCGGCCCTCATTCATGTTCAGGGACCGGCTGCTGATGCGGGGATCCCAGCCCTGCCGCTGCATTTCCGCCCCCATTTGCCCGACTTCCCTGAAAGAAAGACCGCCCCCGGGGCGGTTGAGTTCCAGGCGCATGACGACCCGGTTTTCCGGAAGCTTGCCGGTGACATCATTGGTCTTGACGTCATAGGCGCTTTCCTTTACGGCATGCCGCAGGTTTAAATGTTTCGACAGCAGCCTTCCGAAGGATTTTTTAAACCGGGCCGCATCCCCCGGGCTCTCTTCAAAGGCGCATACCGGGCAAATATCCGTATCGATGCAGACGCCGCATTCCAGGCATAAATCCTCATCGACGGCGGCCTGGGCTTCTTGCGTCATGAAAATGGCGCTATGCGGGCAATACGGCAGGCAGGCTTCACAGCCGGTACAGACGGGGCTGACGTTCACAACAGATATCCCCTTTCAGGTTGAAGACTTGTAGATGTCTATAATTTTACCGTTAAGATACGCTCTCGTTTCATACTTGGTTACACCCGAAAGTTTAGACGTGATATCTCCCAGTTTCAAAACCTGCTCGTTAATTCTTTTAATCTTGTCGTAAGATGGATCGTTATGCGCCATGTCAATCATCAATAGGTCGGAAAATCCCAAAATCGCCTGAATCGGTTGATTTAATTCATGGCAAATCGCCCCGGCCATCTCAAGCATGCCCTGAAGCTTTTGACTCTTGAGCGATATGGACTCCGATTCCTTCTGATCGGTCACGTCCCGCAGAATAACCAGCGAATTGGAACCGCTTTCATTCAGCGTCTGAATATCCAGCATGACAAAATACTGATTGAGCCGCAGGGGAAGGCTTTCGGTTCTGCTTTCGGTTTTTTCCCCCTTTTGTTGCAGCAGATCCGAAATCCGTACGCGTTCGTCCCCCGCGAACAGATCCACAAAGAGAGAGCCCAATAAATTTTCTATCGGAATAGCGGTCATTGACAGCACGGTTGCATTCGCGAAAACAATCCTCCCCTCCGGGTTAATTTCAATGATGCCTTCGGACATCCTATCCAACATGATCTCAAAGTGTCTTTTTTCCAGCAGCAGCTCTTTGGTAATGCCCCGCGGGTAAACATCTTTTATCCCGAGGACTTCTCCTGACTGACACCGCCTGGTAATTTTTTCCGGATGGTCGAGAGCTTCGGTGATGTATCGGCACATCTCTTCAAACGGCCCTTTAGCGATACATGCATTGACGCCCATATCGGCGATATTGATGTCTTCTTCAGCGGAAATGGCGGAAAGGATGACGATATAAACATCGTCGAATTTCTTCATGCTCCGGATAATCCGGCATAACCGTTTCCCGTCTATGTTGGGCATTACGAGGTCGATAAAAATGATATCCGGGACATAGGTCTTCAGAACGTCAATCGCACGAATTCCGTTTTCGGCCGTTACCACTTCATACCCGTTATGTTTAAGAAATCTTGACAGCAGCACCAGCATGATGCGGTCGTTGTCAACTACCAGGATCTTTTTCATAAACGCCAAGCCCCTCTTTCAGAATATCCCGGCATTGCCTAGCTGATCATGCTGTTTTACGCAAAACCGGAGGTGAATGTTTCTTTTCTCGGATCAGGCCGCGGACCGCGGTCGGCCTGATCGTGCAGGTCTTCTTTGGGGTGACGGCGGCAACGGTTCCGTCCGCGGCCCGATGTTTCTCTGTGTTCCCTCTCAGGGCAGGTGTTTCTGCTACATATTAAAATTAATGAGTCATTTCAAGATATTTTATAGGAAGCCGGGCATGACAAAAAGGTTTTAAAACAATTATATCATAATGTTACGGTATCGTTTGCGGTGCGAAATTAGCGGGACGACACCGGCAAATTGCGGGGCCGCCAGGGATTCCGGCATTTTCCTTGACAAAAAAATCCATTGATGGCATCCCAACTTGAGTTCGAGCCGCGCTGAACCTTCAAGACAGGAAGAATGCCGATGAACCGCTACCCCCCATTTTCTCAGATCGAGAACCCGGGGTTTTTTATTTTGGATCATCCTCAGATTAGTTGGCAATCTGAAAAGTTGAAAATAAATACATCCTGTTGCCGTGTTGCATCCTATGGAGAGAAAGCGGAGGGGACATGCTGATCATCAATAATGCGGATATGGCGAAGCTCCTTACGATGGGCGAGGCAATCGAAGTTCTGGACAGGGCCTATCGCCAGCTGGTGGCAACCGAATCGGTGTGCAGGCCCCGGACCGACATTCAGATCCCGACCAGGAACAAAGGCAAGGTGTACCAGTGGAGCAGCGTAGAAGGCGGCTCGACCAGCGGATATTTCGCAATCCGGATGAAATCGGACATCATTTACGAACAGGAGTACAACGGCGCCCGGACCCAGGAGAAGTACTGCATTCGGCCCGGGCTTTACTGCGGGCTGATTTTGCTTACCGACACCGATACCGGCGAACCGCTGGCGATCCTCAATGACGGCATGCCCCAGCTTACGCGCGTCGGCGCCGATGGCGGCATCGGCGTCAGATACATGGCAAACGGCGATGCCGAAGTGATCGGCATGCTGGGGTCCGGCGGCATGTCGCACACGCACATGGAAGCTTTCATGCATGTGCGTCCGGGTCTGAAGCGCCTGCAGGTTTACAGCCCGACCAGGGCCAATCGCGAGCGTTTCGGCGGGGAGATGGCCGAAAAGTACGGCATCGAGGTCAAGGTGTGCGACCAGCCCGAGGAGATCTATCGCGGTGCCGACATTGTCGCGGCGTTGACCGATTCGGCGGTCTCGGTCATCAATGGCCGGGAGATTGAGAAGGGAACCCACCTCGTCGCTCCCGGAACCGGCGGCGGCATCAAGGACAAAGCCGTCCTGGACCGCATAGACGTCTACTTTCGCTTCGGCAGTGCCACGCCGCCCTGGGGCGCCTCGGGGTTTGGTATCGAGGACGAGTATTTCACTTATGCCGCCCGTCCCGATCTCGATACCGGCTTCAAGCGCAAAAAGAAAGGCGGGCGCGGCCATGGAGCGCTCTTCCCCGCGGAGCAAACCATAACATTCGCGGACATCGTCAAGGGTACAGGCCGCGGCCGGAAATCCGCCGATCAGATTTCCTATTCTGAAAGGGGCAACCTGCAGGGCAACCAGTTCTGGGCGATGGCCGGACGCATCTACGAGCTGGCGAAAGCACAGGGAGTGGGACGTGAAATCCCGACCGACTGGCTCCTGCAGGACATCAGGGATTGATGCGTTGCCGCGGACTCGGATATACGGCCAGCAACAGACCTGCACGAGCAGGCGGCCACGTAATTTGATATGAGGCGGAAATGAGCAATGAAACAGTGAGGCTCGCCGAATTTGCCGCCGGCCTGGACTATGACGATGTCCCGGCCTCCGTAAGGCAGCGCGCCAGAGACTCTATCGCGGATACGATCGCCACAACAGTATTCGGCCGCGACCTCCCCTGGAGCCGGATTGTCATAGATTATGCAAGGCGGATGGGAAGCGGCGGCAGGAGCCGCATTCTCGGTGACGGCGACGTGCCGGTGATCGCGCCGTTCGCGGCGCTCGCCAACGGCGTGCTTGCCCATGCATTCGAGCTCGACGGTGCGGTTCGGCCAAGCGCCGGCGCCCACCCCGGCGCAACCATCCTCAGCGCCGCTTTGGCACTGGCGCAGGAGCGCGGCTTCGGCGGAAAGGATCTCCTGACGGCTTTCGTCGCAGGCTCGGAGGTGATGATCCGGATCGGACGCGCGACCAAACACAGCAATGAAACCCGCGGCTTTCACGCCCCGGGAACGACCGGACCGTTCGGCGCCGCGGTCGCCTGCGGGAAGCTTCTCGGATTTGACGCCCGCCAGATGACCAGCGCCCTTGGAATAGCGGGATCGCTTTCCGCCGGCCTGGTTGAGTTCTCCCGCTCCAATACGGGCGCGATGGTCAAACGCCTGCATTTTGGCCGCGCCGCCGAAGGCGGGCTGCTCGCCGCCAACCTTGCCGCCGCAGGCTTCACGGGCCCTCAAACCGTGCTGGAGGGCGAGTGCGGCTTTCTGAGGGTTTTCTGTGACGAATGGGACGCTTCTGAACTGACGCGCGAGCTGGGCAGCAGGTGGCTCACTTCGCGCATCTCGATGAAACGCTTTGCCTGTCATACGGCGTCTCATACGCCGGTCCAGGCGATACTCGGTCTCAAGCGCAGCGAGGGCCTGCAGGCCTCGCAGGTTGCCTCGATCATCATCGAGGCGGGCGAAAAGGCCTTGTCGCGACACAACATCAAAGCGCCGGCGGATGTGATGATCGGCCAGTACAGCATCCCGTTTTGCGTGGCCCTGGCCCTGGTCGCCGATCCGACTGATCCGCGCACATTCCGCGATGCAGATGTTGCAGACGCCCGGATCCGGTCGCTCGCCGACCGTATCCGGCTTGTGCCCTGGGCTTCGTCCGCCCCGCCTTCGCCGATCGCTACGCTGACGACGGTAACCACGACCGACGGCCGGGTGTTGAAAGCGATGGTCGCCGACTTCAAGGGCACCCCGGACAATCCGCTCAGCCGTGAAGAACTGCGCGAAAAATTTCTCATGCTGACCCGTCATTGCGACCCGGCGGCAATGTCCGGCTTTTTCGAACGCCTGCAATGCATCGAAGACGAGCAGTCACTTGAGTGGATTTCGGTCTAAGAGTTTGAGCGCCGCGGTGCGACAGGAATTCTGGTATTTCCCATGACAAAAAACCCATTGATGGCATCCAATTTTAGTTCGAATCGCGTCGCACCTTAAAACAGGACAAATTCGGATGAAGCCTTGAACCCCGTTTTCTCTGATCGAGAAAGCGGGGTCTTGCATTTTAAGGGGTGGGAGCCAAATTCAACATTCCCGTATCCCCCGTCCATCCAAACAGATGCCGTGAGATGCGGCATTCATCGTTCGGTCTCCGAACGGCCGACCACATCACCAGCGGCAAGGCGGAAGCGTTCAAACCGCTCAAGATCCGCCTTCCGAAATCACCAGATAACCCCCTGATTAAACCGGGCATTATCATTGCCTGCCGTCTCAGGGTGGGCGGGATTTCCTCAAAATAAATTGTAACCTTTCCAGACGTTATCCGTTTACATTAAAGCAGCCGTGCCATGACGATAAGGTGCATTATGAATTGTTGGGAATTCAAACAATGCGAGCAAGGGCCTAACGGGGTTAAAGTAAAAGAGCTTGGATACTGCCCTACCGCTACAAACACATCTCTGAATGGAATTAACGGTGGTGAGAACGCTGGCCGCTGTTGCTGGAGGATGTCCATGAGATTTAATTTTTACAATGGACAAGGTGCGTATGCAAAAATTTTTGATTGTCTTGAATGTGCTTTTTTAAAAGAAGTCGAAAAGGAAGAAGGCGATAATTTTAGGTTTTTGATTTAAACATTGTATTGTAAGCATCTTGTAAAAATCGAACTCAACGGATATCAGTCCCCGACCCGCATCAAACCACAAATCGAGGCCTATCGATTTAAATCCATGCCCGTCGTCCCGCCATCGCAGTCTCTCGATACCGCCGCCCTCAATCATTCAACCTTTGGCGCCGCATTGACGGCGCCACGATAACTTCAAAAATTGCCTTGGCGGCACCTGCTCCCAGGTATTTGCAACGATCATGTGATTCAGGGTATTTATCCTGAGACAGGAAAATATTGAAACACCAATCTATTGCCTATTCAGCCTTTTCCTCGGGATATTTCGCCCCCTTCCATGCGAAGATCCCGCCCGGGTGGCGATAGACATTTTTGTACCCGAGCTTGACAGCCCAGGATGCACCGTTGTGACTGCGGGTGCATTTGACAAACCCGCAGTAAATAACAATCCGTTTGTCTTTGTCGCTGCCCAGAAGTCTGACAAAATCGTCTTGCGTATTGCCGCCCGTCTCCTTGACATCCCATTGCTTCATTTCCGGGACGGGAAACAGAAACTGAACCGCTCCCGGCACATGCTGTTTTTTGTAGCTGTCCTCATAGGGCATGGTATCAACGATGACCATGTCCTTGCCGGAGTCGATCCATTTCTTAAGCTCTTCAGTGGTGACCACATCGTAACCGCCCCGCTGAACCTCGCGGACCAGCTTCACCGCACCGGTCTCCGTTTCAAGTTCCTTTTCAAATTTGTTGTCCCAAAAAGCCATGGCAGGGGCGGCAAGTCCGGCCACCAGAATCATTACGGTCATGAGTTTCAGCATCTGTTTAAACATACCCATCCTCAGTCCTCCTTGGTTTAAATTTTTTCTATAAATAATTTGATCCTCACGGGCGCGATGGCGCGGCATCGGCGCCAGACATATATAAAAACGACTCCCGCAAGCATGCCGATATCACGGAAAAGCGACTGTCTGAGATTATGAAATGCCTCGGCGTTAGGATCTTCCGATCCGAAGCATCCGCAATCCACATCCAGCCCCACCCAGATACCGTAGCTTAATACTGCGATAAACAATCCCAACAGGCCGGTAATCAGCGCAAGACTGCCTTTGATATCAAAAAGCAGTCCGATACCGGCAACGACCTCCAGGGCCGGTAGGGCGATGGCCAGCGGCATGAGCAGGCTCTCCGGGACGATGCCGTAAGCCTCTATCAGAACCGCAAAGGTTTTGGGCGCAATAAGCTTTGTGCTGCCGGCATAAATGAAAACGCCCGCCAAGCCCCACCGTAATAATTTATATAACCTATTGAATACGCTCATTCGGTGAATACCATATCCCCTTCTGATGAGATCCGGTTACTTGCTTAACTGGTTTAAACGCTGGTTGCGCCGGGTGAGTTCGAATTTCCTGTATCGCCGAAAATTAAAGAAAATAACTGCTTAATAATAATCAGGTATGACAGGCTGGATAAGATTTTGGCATAAGGCATCATCTAACAAACCCGGTTAGCTGAATCATCACGCCTCAGGTAAAGCCAAAACCGTTAATCATGGAAGTTCTCTTTGAAGGTTAATTTGAATGAAAAACTTATTTCATGGGTAATATCTATATGTCAAATAGATAATTATGATAAACAAACTGGGTTTTATCGAAAATCCCAATATTTTGAAATTCAGATTTTTTCGCTTGCCCGATTAATGTCAAAGGGAACGCAGGTGCAGAAAGTTTCTATGGCGGTGCGAATCGTCAGGCACCTTTCAATGATAATAATCCAATAGACAAGCCCGAATTGCCCATCAAAATTCTACACTTGCTTATATATGCTTGCACTCTGTAATCATTTGAAAAATATTGACCTCGATCGTACCCATTTCGGGCACAATGGTCACAGTCATTTCAGTTGTGCCTGTAGTATTCAACCACCCGGCTATGTCGGGTGCATAAAAATGCTTGACAAATTAAAATGCTTGTTTTAAATTATTATTTAAAATAAATATTTGTTCATTGGAGGCCACTATGACCAGCAAGAAATCTGGAACAAAAAAGGAAAAACTGCTTGTCGCTGCAAGTGAGGTGTTTATCGAAAAAGGGTTCCGTGAAGCCACCGTAGCAGAAATCTGTGCGCGGGCCGGCGCAAATATCGCTGCCGTAAATTATCACTTCGGCAGCAAAGAGGCGCTCTATCAAGAAGCATGGCGGCACTCGTTTTCCAAATCGCTTAAGGCGTATCCGATGGACGGCGGAGTAAGTGAATCGGCACCACCCGAGGAACGTCTGCGCGGTCTTCTCACGGCCCTGATCCAAAGGATTGCCGACGAAAAGAATAAGGATTTTTTTATCTCCCAGATGGAAATAGTGAATCCGACCGGATTGCTGAAGGAGGTCATGAAGACGGAACTCATTCCCGTGCGTGAGAAAACGCTTGCGCTCGTCCGGGAAATGCTTGGCGCGCAAGCGTCAGATCAGGAGATTGTCTTCTGTGAGACCAGTATTGTCAGCATGTGCGTTCATCCGATGATGATGCAGCGGATCGCACAGCGAAACAAAGACATGGACCTGCCGATCTTCATCGAAGACATCCAGGCTTTTGTTGATCATGTGGTGACCTTTGCGCTTGCCGGCATTAACGCCATTCGCAGAAATGGAAGAGCGTCATGACGTCGCCGGCAAAAAAGAAAATAATTATCGGAGCAACTGTCCTCATCGTCTTATTAGGGGGAACGGCTGCTGCCAAGAAATACTGGTTCAGCCCCCCGCAAACGACCTATATTACCGCGCCGGTGGCCCGCATGGACTTGGAAGAGAGCGTTCTGGCCAGCGGCATTCTCAAGGCCTTCAAGACGGTCGCGGTCGGGGCACAGGTCAACGGCCAGTTGAAAACCCTGCGTGTCGCGCTTGGAGACAAGGTAAAGAAAGGGCAGCTGCTGGCAGAGATCGACCCGGTATTAGCGCAAAATACGCTCAAGGATGCCGAAACCCAGGTGGAAAACCTGCAGGCCCAGAAAAGATCGAAGCAGGCCCTGTTGCGGCAGTACGAATCGGCCTATCAGCGCCAAAGCCAGATGTACGCAAAGGATGCCAGTTCGAAGGCTGACCTTGAGAGCGCTCAGGCCCTGCTGGAGAGCACCCGCCATGACATCGCATCCCTTGAAGCCCAGATTAATAAGGCGATTATCGCGGTCGGTACGGCACAGGCAAACCTCGGCTACACCAAAATCAATGCCCCCATCGACGGGACGGTCATATCGATCGAAACCGAACAAGGCCAGACGGTCGTATCGAATCAGGCTGCGACGACAATCCTGAACCTGGCCACGCTGGACACCATGACCGTAAAGGCAAAGATTTCAGAGGCGGATGTTATAAAGGTCAAGCCTGGTTTGCCGACCTACTTCACCCTGCTGGGAGACAGCGATACCCGTTATTACGGCAAGCTACGCGCGATTGAACCGGGCCCCGTCTCCAGCGGCACCACCACAAGCGGGACGAGCAGCAGCAGTTCCAATGCTGCCATTTACTATTATGGATTGTTCGAGGTCCCTAATTCCGACAACAAACTGAAGGTCTCAATGACCGCCCAGGTGGCCGTCGTGCTCAACCAGGTTAAGCAGGCGCTCTGCATCCCGGCATCTGCGCTTGTAAATAACAAAAACGGCAAGGCCGCGGTGAATGTTCTGTCAGATGAAAAGGCAGAGATGCGCACGATCCGCACCGGCATCTCCAACAGTGTGTACGTTCAAGTCATCGAAGGTCTGCGCGAGGGGGAAAAAGTAATCGTCGGTGACAGTTCGGCATTGCCCAAGACGGACTCAGGAGCAATTCCGAAACCTCCGGGCGGGAGAAATTAAATGAACGGACCGCTGCTGAAAATTTCCGGTCTCGTGCGTCGTTTCGTCACCGGCGATCAGGAGATCGAAGTTCTCAAAGGGATCGACCTGGCCATCCGGGCCGGGGAGATGGTGGCGATTGTCGGTGCCTCCGGTTCAGGGAAATCCACACTGATGAATATCCTTGGCTGTCTGGATCGCCCCAGCGAGGGGAGCTACCGGATCGCCGGCAAGGAGACCGGCCGACTCTCCGACGATGAACTGGCCAGGCTGAGGCGCGACTACTTCGGCTTCATTTTCCAGCGGTATCACCTGCTGCCGCACCTGACAGCTTCTCAGAATGCCGAAATACCTGCCATCTATGCCGGAGTGAACAAGCATTCCCGGCAGGAGCGCGCCCGCAGGTTCCTTGAGCGCCTGGGGATTGGCGAACGGTGCGACCATCGCCCCAACCAGCTTTCCGGGGGGCAGCAGCAACGGGTCAGTATCGCTAGGGCGCTGATGAACGGCGGCGACGTCATTTTGGCCGACGAACCGACTGGCGCGCTGGACAGCAATAGCGGCAAAGAGATGATGGCCGTCCTCCATGAACTGCACACCAGCGGCCACACCATCATCCTCGTCACTCATGACCAGCAGGTAGCCGGTCATGCCGAACGGGTCATCGAAATCAGTGACGGATTGATCGTTCGCGATCAGCCTAACCCGGAACGGCAGGCAACAACAGCTGCGAGCCTGCCGGACAAAGTGCCGGCAACCCATTCGGTCAACATCTTGCAAGCCAATTGGGGGAGATTTGCCGAGGCCTTCAAGATGGCCCTGGTTGCCATGGCATCCCACCGGATGAGAACCCTTTTGACCATGCTGGGCATCGTCATCGGCATTACATCCGTCGTCTCGGTGGTGGCATTGGGTCAAGGGGCGCAGCAGAAGGTTATCAAAGACATCAGTTCCATGGGGACCAATGTTATTGACATCAATCCGGGCAAAGACTGGGGAGATGAAGATGCCGCGAGTATCCAGACCCTCGTGCCGGCAGACCTGGAGGCATTAAAATCACAGGTGTACGTCGACAGCGCCTCCCCGGCTATCAGCAGCAGTCAACTTCTCAGATATCGCAATGTGACGGCAAATGCTTCCGTGAACGGAGTCGGTGAACAGTTCTTCCGCGCCAAAGGGTATGAAATCGCCGGCGGTATTGCTTTTTCCAGTGACGATGTGAAGCATCAAACCCAGACGGCGGTAATCGACCAGAACACCCGCAAGAAGTTTTTCGCTGACGAAGATCCGATCGGCAAGATCATTTTCATCGGCATTCTTCCCTGCCGCGTAATCGGCGTAACCAAGGTCAAGGACGGTCCCTTTGGCAACGGCTCGAACCTGGAGGTTTGGATACCTTACAGCGCGGCAATGAACCGGCTCCTCGGGCAGCAGTATTTCAGCTCGATCACGGTCAGGGTAAAAGACGGGGTTTCCAACCAGGTTGCCGAACAGAGCATCATCAAGTTGCTGACGCAACGACACGGACGCAAGGACTTTTTCACCAATAGCAGTGACAGCATCATGAAGACCATTAACAAGACCACTACCACCCTCAAGCTGATGATCTCGGCCATTGCCGTCATCTCCCTGATTGTGGGCGGCATAGGCGTCATGAACATTATGCTGGTATCCGTTACCGAGCGAACTCACGAGATCGGCATACGAATGGCTGTCGGTGCGCGTCAGAATGACATTATGCAGCAGTTCCTGATCGAGTCGGTTCTGGTCTGTCTCATTGGCGGAATGATCGGCATTTCACTTTCCTATGGCGTCAGCATCATCTTTCAGATGTTCGTATCCAGCTTTTCCATGAAGTTTTCCATTGCGTCTATCCTGTCGGCATTCATCTGTTCCTCGTTGATAGGTGTACTCTTCGGGTTCCTGCCGGCTCGCAATGCGGCAAGACTGGATCCAATCGAAGCGCTTGCCAGGGAGTAGATTCAAGTATGAACACTTTATTCAAGTACAAATGCGTATGCACATTGCCGCTGCTTCTCTTTCTGGCAGGGTGCAGCGGGGTGCTGCTGCCTCGCAGCCAGTATGCCCGTCCGGAGGTGACTTTGCCGCAGCAATGGCAGGAACACAGCCTTACGGGGACAACGGTTGCTGCCAGGGAGCAATGGTGGCAAGACTTCAACGATCCACTCCTTACCGATCTGATTGAAAGGGCTCTGGAGTCAAACAACGATCTCGCCGCTGCCACGATCAGGGTCAAGCGGGCCCGGCTTTCCGCTAGACTGACTGACACGAACCTCACGCCGTCAGCATCTGTAGCTGCCAACAGCAGCATTTCACGTGATTTGCAGGATCACTCAAATACCAAAACAAGCGGCGTCGTCGCCACGGCAAGCTACGAACTGGACCTGTGGGGCAAGCTGGCCAGCACCCGTGATGCAAACAGTTGGGAGGCCCAGGCAACCGAGTCCGATCGTCGGAGCACCGCGTTGTCTTTGATCGGCACGGTTGCCGCGACTTACTGGACCATCGCTTATCTAAATGAAAGGATCGCCGCAGTCGAAGCAAGCATCGCCAATGCAGAGAGACTCCAGGAGCTGGTTGAGGTGAAATATCAGGCTGGAGCTGTTTCAGCATTGGACAAAGTTCAGGCGCAGCAAACTGTCGCCGGCCAGAAGGCCCAGCTGGCAGAATTTGAACAACAGAGGACTGAGGCGCGTAATGCCCTGTCGATCCTGTTCAATCAGGCTCCCGAAAATACGATGCCGGAACGTCAAAGCCTGCCGGAAGGAGCAATGCCGCAAGTCCAGGCGGGTATCCCGGCCGGTATTCTATCTCAGCGACCCGACCTTCAGGCAGCCGAACAGAGACTGAAAAAATACCTGGCAAGTGTCGATAGCACCCGTGCCGGCTATTATCCAAGCTTCTCTCTGACCGGAACTCTCGGCACGAGCAGCACCAGCCTGATCGAGGTTATAAAAAATCCGTACGCCGTATTGGGTGCCGGCCTCACACTGCCGTTCATTCAATGGAACACCATGAAACTGAACGTTGAAATCTCCAAGACGGATTACGAGGAGGCGGTTGTCAACTTCAGACAGACGCTTTATAGAGCGCTCTCTGATGTTGAAAATGCGCTGGCTGCGCGAAAAAATTACGCTGAAGAGATCAAACAATTACAAGAATCCCTTGTGCTGGCCAGGAAGGCCGAGGAGTTGACGGAAATCAGGTATCGAGCGGGCTCAACCGCCCTGCAAACCTGGCTGGATGCTCAGGAGAGCCGGCGTGATGCCGAAATGGCACTTGCTGTCGTTCGCTTGAACCAGTTTAAAAACTGCTTGACGCTCTATCAGGCACTTGGTGGGGCCATGCAGATGCAAAAGAGTTAGAGGAGTAAAAGTTATATCTCCTTCCGGTCGTACCCTGCTCATGAATTTCTGAAATTAAAAACCACTGCTGCTGAAAAAAATTTCTGTATTCTAAAAAAGGGTTGACGTCTTGTCATATATGCTTTTAAACTGAAAAAAATACTTAAAAAAATATCGATTCGTGCTGAACCTATCAAGGAAGGTATGCCGATGGATAATTGAACCCAATTTCTCGGATAATGAGAGGTTGGGTTTTGTTTTTTTCTGTAGCTTGGAATTGTAACGGTTTTATGTAATTTGCGGATTCGAGGACTATGGCAAGTTGTCTGCTGTCCTAAATGGTGGGTGACATCTGTGCACTATTGGCAACAGTGCTTGGTCCATATATATTTCGCATTCTGGGCAAAGTTATAATAATGGCAGGATAGTCCACGTTTTATGTTTATCAAATTGTTTGCGATAACCATGGTATATGCTCTATTGAAAAAAAATGGCTGAGTTTTCGCTCGTCTGCCATAGAGCCCAGCCGCGTAAAAAAATGATCATGTTTACGTTGTTGATAAACTTGGGCTAATCTTGTCCTGGTTCATACAACAATGGCTTTAGATCTGTTGCCTGCCTTATTTTACGCCATACAATGTCCTGCAGGGGCATGGATATTGACACACAATTGTCGCTTCGATATATTTTCTGGCGATAAAAAAATTCCCCATTTCAAGTATACAAATTGCTTGGACAATTTCCCACATATTGTTACTGATACAAACAATAAATTCACAGAAAACAGTTCAACCCAGGGAGCATATGCCATGCGTCGATTATTTTGAGATGCAATAATGCACGCTTTTGAAATTGTTGGATAGAAAAAGAAACAGGATAGAAGCATGAACGCAGTAAAATACACAATGGGCGGTTTGAAAAGAGGACTGCCTATAGTTTTCAACAGGATGACTTTCACTCTTTTGATAGTTTGTTTGGTTACAACGGGTTGCTTTTTGGCAAAAGTAAAAAATGAAATGCGCGAGGTCTTGGCCTCCACCGTCCTGGTCGGCCAGATTTCTACCGCCTTTCCAGGCAAAGGGCCCATCATTGTGGCTGCCTACGCCATGAATAATGGTAAAAGAGAGGTGGTCCATTATACCGTTCTGCATGATTATGGTGAGTTTGAACTTATGGTTGCCAAAGGAAATTATTACGTTTTTGCGTATTGGGATAAAAACAGCAACCTGATTTATGACGCTGGCGAGCCGGCTGGGCAGTATGGTGGTTCGAAAATGGTTTCCGCCCCGGCTGGAGGCGTTGTTGGGGATATTAATATCTCAATTCCGGAAAAAGCGCAAAATATTGATGTGCCCTCTGGATTTGAAATCTCAGCGGTTAAACCCCATAAGCTTCACAGTCGGCTTGCTGGTGCAATAATCGATTTGGATGATGAACTGTTTTCAGAGGAAAATGGAAGCAAAAACTATTGGGAAGGTGTTTCATTTTTTAAGGAGTTTGGGGGCAATATCTATTTTCTCGAGGAGTATGACCCTCAAAAAATACCGATTCTCTTTATACACGGTGCCGGGGGCACGCCCAAAGGCTGGAAGCATTTCGTCGATAACATTGATAGGACACGTTTTCAGCCTTGGTTTTTTTATTATCCAAGCGGGGCCCGTATTCAAAGTATGTCCTATCTGTTGTTTTGGAAATTACAAAATCTTCAAAGCAAGTATCATTTCGATCAGTTATATTTTACGGCGCACAGTATGGGGGGACTGGTTGCCCGGTCCTTTATTATAGATTACGGCACCCACTTTCCCTATGTAAAACTTTTTGTTTCACTGGCCACCCCGTGGGGGGGGGTTAGGATGGCCGAGTACGGTGTCAAGCAATCTCCAGCGGTAGTGCCGTGCTGGATCGATATGCAGCCGGAAAGTGCGTTTATCCAATCACTATACAGAACAAAAATGCCTGAGACCGTCAGCTTTTACATGTTTTTCGGCCACCTTGGAAGCCGTAACCCCTTTCGATCGAATAATGACAGAACCATTGCTTTTTCCAGCCTTCTGGATCGCAGAGCACAGTCAGAGGCGAAAATGAATTTTGGCTTTAATGAGGATC
Source organism: Thermodesulfobacteriota bacterium (assembly GCA_040757625.1). Taxonomy (GTDB): domain Bacteria; phylum Desulfobacterota; class Desulfobacteria; order Desulfobacterales; family JARGFK01; genus JARGFK01. The sequence continues at coordinate 49,426 of JBFLWU010000033.1, forward strand.
ATGCAAGCATTATTTACAGCAAGGCCGTGTTGGACCAGTACAATGCGATTATCAACAACTTTTCCCATCCATCCGGAGGATACCTCAAGATCAACTATTCATATAATCACCATTTCGAGGGCGAAAGGCCTGAGCCTACACTTATACTACAGCCCATTGGTAAAAAGGGTGCAGAAATGGAAATCAGACTAAGTGCCAATGATAATGGCAGAGTACTTGGCCCTTTCCCTGCCAGTGACTATTTAGCAAGCTTTGGCGCTTTAACTGCTATCGGTAAAGGATACGTACCTGTGACGATTGAGAACAATGAAACAAGTGAGTTGAAATATGTGTTGACCCCTGACAATATAATTTATGGTACTCTAATATCCGCTTTGCAATCGAAGGACTGGGCAGCCGGAATGCCGTATCAGGAAAACTTTACAATACAATCAATTACATTGAAAGGCACCGGGATTCATCGAAAACTCCGTCTGCTTGAAGGTAAAGATGTCAATTTATACGACTATGTTATTCCACGTGCAGATTGCTACTACAAAGGAAATTTCTTTTTCTTTGGATTACCCGCTGGTGAATTCGAACTCATTATTCGTGCGCAAGGCTACGAACCCTTTGTAAAAAAGTGTTTTATCAAGGCGGGTAAACAAAATGATCCGATACTTGTTGAATTAACGCCAGAATAATAGGTGTGATTCCGGTTTCGCAGCTTTTTTAAAATATAACATGAGTTTTCACTCAGCTATTTTAGAATAAAGGTTCCCTTTTTTTACCCTTAATTTCTCAATTGGTGGAACATTTTCCGCCTGATACATGTTGGGTGTCAGGAGAAAGGAGGAGGATGTGGCGGGCCAGAACTTCATACGGCTTCGAGACGCTCTTCGGAGCCTCGAAACGGATCTTGCTACGGTGAACGACCCGATCAAACGGATGCTCTTGTGGGACGGCCAGTTTGTTTCCGCGAACGTCTCCATCCTTGATGACACAGTCGACGCAATTCACATTCAGTCGTCCCACGACGAACTGGTGCTCATCCTCGAAGGTGACTGTGGGTTCCGTGTCGGCGATGAAACAAAGCGCGTCACAGCAGGTGGCCTCATTTTCATTCCCCGAAACACTATTCATGGGCCCATAATCGATAGCGCAGAATCGCTCTTTTATCAATCTTCGCGCCGTTCTTCGATCGTACGAAGAAGAACATTCGGTGGTCAAGAGATGGCTTTGTCAGACGCACAACCTCTCACTTCACCAGACGTGAAGGAGCTTGGCACTATACCGAAGATTTCGCAGCTGCGCCCCTGCCTTCCGCGCGCGGTGAGTTTGTCGTTAGAGCAAGAACTACGACCATTAGTGCTTGGCTTTAACCGTATCACCTGAACTGCAGAATCCGGCTATTAGTCCCCTATATTTTCCAAATCAAAAAAATGTTGAACATCGAATAAAATCTTCACCCGACCACCCCTGTCTTTTCTCCATCCATATATCATCTTCCGTCATATAAAAAGTGGGGGTAAAGTGGGGGTTGGGGGTGGGGATGAAAATGGCGACAAACGCATGGGCGCGGGTTCGTAGGTCGAATAGTTCGGAAATGATTATGAAAAATGGGCATTTTTGACGCGAAAATATTAACTTTGTCGCCGAATTTGTTTAACTGACAGGAGATTAAATATTAATAAAATTGGCGACAAATTTCACCCTTTTTTTTTAATCAATTCTAAATAGATTTGGGCGCTACTATTAATTTCTGGCGGCTGGAAATATATTGAATTTCCCGATACGAAGGTATCCTCTTCAGAAGACTCAATCTCTCGAACTTGCTCACCAATAGAGTCATTAATTTCTTTTGAAACACGTGTAACTTCGTTTATTAAATCCTCGGACCAATCAAGGCTTCTAAGGAGATTTTTATCAATCATTATTAATTCCTCACTAATGTAATATGTTTACAATATTTATATTCTTTTGAAATTATTGTTTTAAATATTGGTGTTTTGTCGAAAATCCAATTAAATAAAGCCCATAATCGAATTATCGCCTGGTTAAAATCGTTTTTGGGACGTTCAATACGAAGCCTTATTTCCTCCCATAAAACATCGCGTGATATTGCATGCCCATGATTTAACCATCGGTCATGAGAAGCAAGTGCGGCTGCAATTTCCATAGCCCTATCTTCCCGAATTTTCTGAGTTACTAACTCCCCTCTTGTTTCAGTTCTATGCCAATTGCGAAATTTATAATTTTTAAGAAACTGAGTTGCCATCATTGTAGAATAACTACTTGCCGTGATTGCATCACCAAGCTCCTTTTTATCTATAGTATCAATAATTCTAATAGCTGTCCAGGGTATTGCAGTTCCGTTTTTCTTGGCATCGTCACCTTTTTTTTGTAATTGATCAACAAGCAATAATAAAGCCTGAGCAGGAACAAAACGGCCGTCCTTTGTCGGAACTTGGGGATCTATTGGACCAAGACATGCACGTTCAGTCATCCAAATATTATCGCCGGAAAGAGCAAATAAAGTACCTGCGCTCATACAAAAAGAAGGAATTATGAAATCTATTTCTGTAAAACGCGATCTTAAATGGTTAACAAATCTGCTCACTTGATGTGCTGATCCGCCTCGTGTAGCTAAAAATAAATCAACCTTTTTAATTTCAGCAGGAACTTTTTGAACCATTTCAGCAAATGGAAGATCATCAGTTGAATCTATACCAGATTCACCATCATTACGGACAACATTCCCGACGTATGATAAACATGGCCGTTTCCTAATATTTTCAATCTGGTTTAAACCCTTTGCCACCTCATCTAATAAATTCAAATCCTTTCTAGGTGCCAATGAAACAATACTACCATACTCATTTCCTTCTTGCATACTATCTAGTAATGAATCTACAAACTTTAAATGTGTTTGTTGTTGACCAACTATTTGATATCCTATTTTATTTTTTTTCCTATTCTTTCCCATTTTATTCTTTCTTTCTAAAGTAGGGTTTAGAATTAGCCTTATAAAGGGAAAACTATTGCACCTTTATTTTTCTAAGTTGTGCTATGAGACCATGCTCAATTACCTGCAACAGAAATATAAATTTCTGATTTGAATCCTCTTGCCTTAAAAGCTTTTTTCACTTGGGCCATGACGTGATCTGATTGATGTTGCCCCAAAAAAGTGGACACCGAGTTAAGCCGCAAGAGGAAAAGGTTCATACTCTTGCGGGGTTAGATAAGCATTCGACGAAGACGTCTCATCGTTTGGAATAAAATCTTTATAGCCGCAACTTTTTTAATGGCAGAAACAATTATTCTCAACTCGATGCTTTCGTCTGATCCAGAACCATTCGGATCGTATGGGCCATTTCTTGTTTAAGCAAGGGCTTTACCAGAAAAGCTTTAATTCCAATTGTCTCGGACTTTTCCCTTGTGATATTTTCGCTGAAACCAGTGCACAGGATCACCGGCACGTCCGGCCGGATCTTCATCATCTCACTGGCCAAATGATCGCCGGTCATTTGCGACATAGTCATATCGGTGATGACCAGATCAAACTTGTCTGGCATCGCTTTAAAAAGTTCTAAAGCCTCGAGGCTGCTCGTCCTGACTTTCACCTCATACCCCAAGGAAGTTAGATTTTTTTGGGTTATGTCAACGATAGCCTTATCATCGTCCACCACAAGAATCCGTTCGATTCCGGTGGGGATGTTTACATGTTCTCCCTGTTTTTCCTCAGCCTTGCCTTCAATGATCGGAAAATAAAGGTTAAAGGTGGATCCTTCATCCAACTCGCTGTAGACCGTTATCGTTCCCCCGCAATCCTTTACAATTCCGTGGACGACTGATAGGCCCAGGCCAGTACCCTCATCTTTAGGCTTGGTGGTGAAAAAGGGGTCGAAGATCCTGTTCAGTACTTCAGGCTTGATGCCATGACCAGTATCGCTTACTGTCAGTTTTTGGTAAGCGCCTGGCTGAATCTCCAGATGAGTTGATGAAAAATTGGAATCCAATTTGACATCCGTCAGGGTTATTTCTAAAATGCCGCCTTTTTCTCTCATTGCATATGCAGCATTGGTACACAGATTCATAACTATCTGATGAAATTCGGTCGGATCGCTTAGAATAACGGACTTGCTCAGGATATTCTGACGGATTTCAATGGTTGTAGGCAATGACGATCTTATCAGTTTTAATGCTTCTTTTACAATTAAGCCCGTCTGAACAGGCATTTTCTCTTTCTGCGCCTGGCGGCTGAAGGCAAGAATTTGCCTAACCAGTTCTTTGGCCCGTTCACCGGCAGTAAGCACCGCTTTAAGATCGTCTCTAACTTCTGACTCGGGTTCCAGCTTTATCTGCGCCAGTTCCGTATAGCCGATGACAGCAGATAGAATGTTGTTAAAATCATGCGCAATGCCACCCGCCAGAGTGCCGATGGCTTCCATTTTCTGAGTCTGCATCAGCTGGGCCTGCAACTTTCCGCGTTCCTCCTCAGCGAACTTGCGCGCAGTTACATCGTGAACAATGCTCACCACCCCACCCCGCCAGCCGTAAGATTCGTCAATCGTGGAAACGGTATGCTCCGTATCGAGAATGGAGCCGTTCTTTTTTTTCATGCGATATGCACCTCGAAATATACCCTCTTTTTCAAGTGTCGGCATACCGAGGGCGGCAAATTCCTCATAGGCTTGACGATTCACATGGAGAATTTCGGTGCTTTGTCCAATCAGCTCTGCCATCTTGAAACCAAACATGCGTTCCGCTGCCGGATTGCATTGCACAATGGTGCGTGTCGTTGGATCGATCACAAAGACTGCTTCGTCCAGATTTGCTAGAATCTTTGCTAAGAAATTTTGTATCGACAACAATCGCGTTTCCATCCATTTGAGCTTGGCTTTATGCATGGCCTGCCGTGCCAGCCAGTAAACTATCACAGTCGTGGCCCCGACAAACAGTAGCCCCTTAATGGTCTGAGCCATTTGAAAACTATCATGAGCAGAGAAAAGCCACCCTATCACCATATCAGTGGCTACAATCCATACCGAACTTATTGCCGCATAGGGCAAGGCGACTCTCATGGGATTTATATGAGTTTCATTACTGTCGGCACCTCCGATAACAGATAGCAAAGAGTCCTGAATTGTTATATTATCTGTCATAGTTGACACCTCCTTTCTCTATTTGCCCCTGATTCTCCTTTCCGTTAATGATAACGATAATCCTCAAAGTTTCATTATTATTCTCAACTCGATGCTTTAGTCTGATCCAGAACCATTCGGATCGTATGGGCCATTTCTTCTTTAAGCGGCGGCTTGATCAAAAAGGCTTTAATTCCCATTTTCCCGGCCTTTTCCCTTGTGATTTTTTCGCTGAAGCCTGTGCACAGG
>JBFLWU010000034.1:0-52442 GCA_040757625.1 Thermodesulfobacteriota bacterium
GGCGGATTTCTCAGGGCGTCGTCGATGGTCAGGGTGATCAGGCCGCTGATGTCGTCCCCCTTTAGCTTGGCTGCCACGATGTCGGGACGGTAAAACACATCGTAGAACTGGTCGATGCCGTATACCGCGTCGCCCAGCCGGACGCTCAGGTATTTGTGGCCGTTCAGCGACGAGTTGTAATAGCCTTCCGGCGCGATAACGATCCATTCACCGTCTTTTAAACTGATGAACTGGGCGATCTCTCTGCCGGTTCCGATGTCCCAGCGCCGGACGGTGCCGTCCGAGCCGCCGGAAATAAAACCGGCGGCATTGCCGGAAACAGCGAGCGAATTGATATCGCCGCGATGCCCGCTAAACACCTTCGTTTCCCTGCCGGATGCAGCATCCCAGAGCCGGATGGTGTTGTCGCGGGCGGAAGACAGGATGCTCTTGCCGTCAGACGTAAAGGCGACCGCGTTCACCCGGTCCGTATGTCCCTTGAAAGTCCCGACCTCTCTGCCGGTCGCAATATCCCAGATGGTCAGAATGCCGCCCCAGTTTCCCGAGAGCGCATACCGGCCGTCGGGTGAAAAGGCGACGGAACTGATGCGGCCGGCAAAGCTGGCCATTTTCATCCCCAGTTTATCGCCCGCCAGCTGCACCGGCGCAGGCACAACATCTGCGGGGGTGTACTTGTCCGGGGCGGCCTGGCTCACGGGGGCGCCCCTTCGACCGGCGCGGCCTGCCGGTGTCGCCGCAGCCGGGGGGAACGACCGCACCTCTTTGCCGCCTGCAACGTCCCAGAGCTTTAGGGTGGCGTCCCAGCTCCCTGAAAGGGCGTATCTGCCGTCGGGCGAAAAGACGACGGCGCTGACCCAGCCGGCATGCCCGCCAAAGGCCCTGACCTCGCCGCCGGATGCGATATCCCAGAGTCTGAGCATCCGGTCGCTGGCCCCGGAAAGGGCATAACGGCCGTCGGGAGAAAAGGCCACCGCATCAATCAGGTCATCCTTAATGCTCGCCGTAAATGCCCTTATTTCTTTTAACGCTGCCACGTCCCAGAGCTTCATGGTGTGATTCGCGCTTCCGGACAGGACGTACCTGCCGTCGGGGGAAAACGCCACCGCATAGACGGCGTCAGAATCTCCGGCAAAGGTTTTTAAATCCCTCCCGGTCGCGATATCCCAGAGCTTTAGGGAATTTTTGACATTTCCCCCGGAAACAACCTGTCTGCCGTCTGGAGAAAAAGCGACGGACAGGATTTCGTGCTGGCCCGTGGGCGCGAAAATCCTGGCGGATATATCGGCATCCACCGGCTTGGCATCCGTTGTAGGTTTTGGCGGCTGCCCCGTTTCCGCAACCTGTCGCGACCCTCCGATAGTACCTTCAATGGTCAAGAGGGTGGGAGACATGCGGAAAACCGTGAACACCACCTTGGCGCCCGGGTTCAGCGCGGAAACCGCATTCGTCAATTCTTCGGGGCTTTTTACATCCTTGTAGTTGAAAGACAGGATGACGTCATTCGGTTTGATGCCCATTTGTTCCGCCGGGCTGTCTTTTTCCACACCGGAAACAAGCACACCATCACGCCGGCCGGTAAACCTTCCCAGCCAGCGCCACTGGGCGGTCCCCATCAACGGCTTCAGCTGCGCCCCGAGCGGCGCCGTTTCAGCGGCAAACGCGCTGCCGGAAACAGCAGGGCCTGCAAACGAAAAAAAGCTTGGCAGCGAGCAGGCATATAAAAGCAAAATCAAATACAACAAACGGGGGCTTCGTCCCGTTTGACAAACCGCTTTTTGACCCTCTATACCCATTGAATCTTATCCTCCCGAATAAATATTAAACCGCTTACGTATTTTATCAAAAGATGGTTGCCGCCGCCACCGAAAAACTTTTGCCCTCAATCGGCATAGCCCGCCTTTGCGCCGGTGATTTTCAGCCCGTCATGAGTAATTGTGCAATGATTTCGGCCCATGCCTTTTTTGGGCACAATCACGACATATTCAGCATTCCTGATGATGCGATAATCCATTTCGGAAAATTTTAAAAGGAAATCTTCCAGGGGCGTTCCCGGCGTCGCAAGTTTGCAGGCATCCTCGGCCATGCGCTCTGCCCGGCTCATTTCATAAACGGCATAGCCTGCGAAAAACACCGCCAATAGAATAATCAAAGATATTCCTTTGCCAAAAACAGACCTTTTGCTTTTCTTTCCGTCGGGAATCGGCCCGGCAGGCGGCGATAAGATTTTCCGGGCGGTCCTTCGCAGGATATAATAAAGGCCGATGACCCCCATTACGATAAGAAACGGGGCCCCCTTTTCATCGCCGAACAGCTGCGTGAGCGGCAAAACGAAACATGAGAGGAACACCGCCGCGGCAATGATTCGGGCAACGCGTTTGTATTGGACCAGCCCGATACCGCCCAGCAGTGCAACCAGTGCATAAATAACCGCAAGGAAGGTAAAGAGAATTCCACCCCGGGAAATCGATCCGATTTGTATGATGATGTAAAGGGCAAAGAGTATCAGGAGGGCGCCCATTATCCGGATCGACCGGTAGGCGTGATGCTCGTCCTTGAGCCTCTTTTTTTCTGCCGCGGTCACCCAGCGGCCATGAAACAGCCGCATGTTTCGGCTTTGGGCTTCCTCTTTAGTTAATTCATCGCGAGCAATCCCCCAGTCGGTATTGATCAGCAGGTCCGTGCGCCCGGGCTGATATTTTTTCAACACGATGCTTCACCTTTTTCTTGACGGTTAATTTTTTATCAAAAATCCAATAAGTTCCTTGTCGTTCTGCCGGCCCGAGAGGCAACCAAATAAAAAACCCCATCTCTCTTTGAGAAACGGGATTTAAGCGTTCTGCTCATCAGCGCTTTTATAGGATACATGCGCTATTATTTTTTTTCACCTATTTCCACCATCGACCGGTCTGTCAAGCAAACAAATGAGGACTTTTAGGGCAAGTTCAGGCAAATGTCAATTGAGGAATAACAAAAGGAGTTGGAACGGCGTTCCAACTCCTTTATCGGTTTGGTAGCGGGGGCTGGATTCGAACCAACGACCTTCGGGTTATGAGCCCGACGAGCTACCAGGCTGCTCCACCCCGCATCAAAGAGTTATATATGTAACGATTTTCTATTCACCTGTCAAGTGCAATTAATCAAAAATACCTCTCAACAAGTAAGTTTCCGTACCTATATTCACCTATTCACCGCAAAGGCCTAAAGAGTGCAAAAGGCAAGTCAACCTCTGGTCGGCTTGTATTGTTTTTTGAAATACCACCCATTCACTCCGCTCATTCGAGACACGGAGGTCACGGAGAAGCTTTTCTTTTTACCCATCGGGAGACGTCGATGGCTAAAAAAGCGGTTCCCCTTGATTATAGGTGTAAGGGTAGTGAATACCGGATGTATATTTTATCCGAACCGGCATCTCCCGGTTCGGATAAACTGATCCATCCCTCTGTGTGCTCTGGGCCTCGAGCAAAGCAGGTGGTTATTTTATTTCATCCGGCAACAAGCCCATCACCCGCTCTTTGATATGGATTGTTTCCTTTTGGGGAACGCCGCCATCTTCATAGCGCAGCAGGATGCGCTTGGTTCGGCTGGCCTGACCTGAAATAATTTCGAGTGAAGCCGCAGGAACCTTGAGACATTTTGCCAGATACTTCAGACACATCTTGTTGGCGGCCCCTTCCACCGGCGGGGCGGTCAGTTTGATCTTAAGGGCATCGCCGTACAGTCCGGCAATCGTATTTTTGGATGCCTTGGGCTGCACGAAAATTTTAAAGACCAGCCCTTCGGGTTTTTCAATTATGGAAAACATATCATTGAGGGGTCCGGCAGTCAGGGATTAAAGAAAAAAAATTGCTGATAGCTATTACGTTATGATCATTTAAGAACCGGACGCACGGCGCACGGAGAGGCCTCCCACTTTCCCCTGGCCGTAAGCCCTGAGCCGTTTAGCCGGGTTCTTTTCACCCGCCCTTTTTAATGGCATCGATGATGCTGCTGGATGAGACTTCCTCGGCAACTTTTATCAGGGCCACCCGGCCGCCGTGCTTTTCCACCAGGTCGCGTCCGAACACCTCGGCGGCCTCGTAGTTGCTCCCCTTGGTGAGGATGTCGGGCCGGAGGCTTTCAATCAGCCGGGGCAGCTCCGCCGCGGCAAAAACCGTCACATAATCGATGCAGTCCAGTGCACTCAGGATCCTGACCCGCTCCTGCGCCAGCAGGACCGGCCGGCCGGCCCCCTTGAGCCTGCGAACCGAGTCGTCATCATCGATTGCCACCACCAGCACATCGCCCATCTGCCGCGAGGCCTGGAAGAGCCGGATGTGACCGGCATGCAGCAGGTCGAAGCAGCCATTGGTCAGGACGATTTTCCTGCCCTGCTTTTTAAGCCCGCCGACAACATCCACAAGTTCCGTCAGGCTTTTATGCTTGCGGGCGGCAGCGTCATCCGGCGGGTTGAGCGCATCGGCCAGCTCTTTGGGAGAAACGGTTGCCGTGCCCACCTTGCCCACAACAATCCCGGCGGCGGCATTGGCAACCACGGCCGCTTCCTTGAAGGAAGCCCCTGCGGCCAGGGCCAGTCCCAGGACCGCCAGGACGGTATCACCGGCGCCGGAGACATCAAACACCTGGCGGGCCACGGCCCGGATCTTAAAGGGCGGCTGCCCTTTTTCAAACAGCACCATGCCGTCCTTGCCGCAGGTTATCAGCAAATTTTCAATCTTAAGGGTCTGCAGCAGCCGCTTGCCTGCTTCCGCCGGCGTTGCCGAAGTTATCGCTTCTATCCCCGCCGCCAGGGCCGCCTCTTTCAGGTTCGGGGTCAGCAGGGTCATACCGTTATACTTTTCGAAATTGAGCCCTTTAGGATCGGCCAGCGTCATTTTACCGTGGCGGCGGGCGATTTCAATCGTCCGGGCAAGCAGCGCCGGCGTCACCACCCCCTTGCCGTAATCGGAAACCAGGACAATATCGGCCGCGGCGATGCCGGCTTCAAGGTTTTCGATCAACTGCCGGAAAGTCTGGTCGGAAATATCCCGGCGGGTTTCTCGGTCGATGCGCAGGACATGCTGGCTGGCCGCAAGCACGCGGGTTTTGCGGGTGGTGGGCCGGTATTTTTCCTGGACAACCCCTGCGGTGTCGACCCCCAGCGCCTCAAATTTTTTAAGCATGAGATCGCCATAGTTCTCCCCGCCGATAACCCCCAAGACGGCAACGCCGGCCCCCAGGCTTCTGAGGTTGTTGACCACATTGCCCGCGCCCCCCAGGGTAAAGTCTTCGGATTTTACCGTAACGATCTGAACCGGCGCCTCCGGCGATATCCGTTCCGCCTCGCCCCAGATGTATTCATCCACGATCAGGTCGCCGATGACCAGTACGTTGCAGTTGCTGAATTTTGAAAGGTCCATTTGCACACCTTCAGGATCAGGCTTCCTTGTTACGGGCGGCAATCAGCTCCATTAAAAATGCCGGGGGGCGAACGACCCGGCCGCTGCCGTTGAGGCAGGCGTGCTTCGTGTACCCCTGCACCAGGAGCGTTTCACCGTCCTCCCGGAATATGCGGTAATCAAACTTGATCCCGCCCCTGACACCGGTGTCCAGGGTGGTTTCAATCACGATCAGGTCGTCATAGCGGGCCGGGGACTTGAACTTGCAGTAAGCTTCGGAAACCGGCAAATAAACGCCTTTGGATTCGATGGCCTTGTAGGTAAGGCCCAGGAACCTGAACATCTCGGTGCGCCCCATTTCAAACCAGCGCAGATAGTTGGCATGATAGGCCACTCCCATGTTGTCTGTATCGCCGTATATGACCCGGCAGGTGGTTCGATGGCAAAGCATATGGTTTCAGTTCGTGTGATCCGTCTTGTTAATCGATATTATTGAAAATTATTAGCCTGCTACCAATCTGGTAGAAATAAGGGTTCAACGATAACGGGTAAGCCATTTAGCTAGGAAGCTGTTGAGAAGCTTTACGCCTCAAGATCTTTAACCGCATATCCGCTCTTGCTTAACAGCTCAACAGCTTATCAGCTTATTTGCTTCCCAGCACCGGCAGCATCAGCCGTTTGAGATCTTCATACCCGTCGGCCACCGGCAGGTTCGGGTATTCCGCCCTGACATTCTGGGGCGGCCGAAAGAGGATGCCCATGTCGGCCGTCTGAATCATGTTGATATCATTATAGGAATCGCCCATGGCGATGACCTTGTAATCCAGGCTTTTCAGCGCCGTGATGGCCTTGCGTTTGCCGTCCGGCTGGCGCAGGACATATCCGCTGATGGCGCCGTCGCTGTTAACCTTCAGGGAGTTGCAGAACAGGGTCGGCCGGTTGAGTTTCCGCATGAGCGGGCCGGCAAATTCAACAAACGTATCCGACAGAATGACAACCTGGGTGATGGATCTTAACCAGTCTAAAAACCCCAGCGCGCCATTTAGGGGCTCCATGTCGCTGATGACCCGGGTAATATCGGCCAGTTTTAAATTGTTTTCTTTCAGGATGGCGATCCGCCGCCGCATGAGGACGTCATAGTCGGGTTCATCGCGGGTGGTGAGTTTCAGTTCTTCAATTCCGGTTTTCTTAGCCACGCTGATCCATATTTCCGGCACAAAAACACCTTCCAGATCCGAGCATACAATATACATAACGCCTTATCGGTACCTCCGAAAAATATAATGTGAAATCATACCTAATCCTGGCCGTTTTCGTCTTCGATCCGGATGAGGACCGGCCGGGCGCTGACCGCGTCCAGGGAAGACATTTTGGACAGGGCCTTTTTTACATCCGCTTCCCTGGCCAGGTGCGTCACCATGACGATCGGCACCGCCCCGTCGGTTTTGCGCCCCTTCTGATGAACCGACTTGATGCTGATGTCGTGTTCTCCCAGTATGCCGGCGATCTTGGACAGCACGCCGGGCCGGTCCAGGGCGGCGAAACGAAAATAATAGTGGGTGGAAATTTCGTCCACCGGCAAGACCGGGACCCTGCGGATCCTGTCGGTCTGAAAGGACAGCAGCGGAACCCGTCCCGCCGAGGTGCACATCAGGTTGCGGGCCAGATCCACCGTGTCGCTGAGCACCGCGCTGGCGGTGGGCATCATCCCGGCGCCGTGTCCGGAAAGCAGGATGTCGCCGGCGGCGTCCGCGCTGATCGTCAGGGCGTTCAAGGTGCCGTCCACGTTCGACAGGATGTTGTCGATGGGAATCATGGTCGGATGAACCCGCGCCTCAACTGCGTTTCCCTTGTCCTTGCCGATGGCCAGCAGCTTGATACGGTACCCGAACTGCTCGGCGAATTCGATATCCAGGGGGGTTATCGCTGAAATTCCCTCGATATAGATATCGTCGAAATTGATCTCCATGCCGTAAGCCAGCGAAGACAGGATCGCCAGTTTGTGGGCCGTGTCAAATCCTTCCACGTCCAGGGTCGGGTCGGCCTCGGCAAACCCTCCGGCCTGGGCTTCCGCCAGAGCGTCGGCAAAGGAGCTCTTTTCATGGGTAATCTTGGTCAATATATAGTTGCAGGTGCCGTTGAGGATGCCGATCATCGACTTGATCCGGTTGGCGGCAAGGGACTCCCGGATGGTTTTGATCACCGGCATGCATCCCCCCACGCTGGCTTCAAAGGCAAGGTCGACCCCTTTTTGCGCGGCCGCCTTGAAGATGGCATTGCCGTGCTTGGCCAGCAGCGCCTTGTTGGCCGTCACCACCGGCTTGCCGTTTTCAACGGCGCGCAATATCAGATCTCTGGCGATCCCTTCGCCTCCGATCATTTCCAGGATGATATCGATTTCGGGATCATCGACGACCCGGCGGGCATCCGTCGTCATGACCCCGTCATCAAACCGGATCCCCCTGTCCCGGTCGGGATCGATATCCGCGACCCGTTTCAGAATAATCTCTGCGCCCACCCGTGCGCGGATCAGGTCCCGGTTGCCCGTTAAAAGCCTGGCAACGCCGGTTCCCACTGTTCCGCAGCCCAGCAGGCCGATATGAATCTTTTTCATATCACCCCTTCCTCCTCACATCACCTTTCGAATCCCCCGTACCGCCTGATTGATGCGCATGTTGTTCTCGATCAGGGCGAAGCGGACGTATTCATCGCCGTACTCGCCGAATCCCAGTCCCGGAGAAACCGCCACCTGGGCCTCTTTGATCAGAAATTTGGCGAATTCGACCGATCCCATCTTTCTGAATTTATCCGGAATCCTGGCCCAAACGAACATGGTCCCTTTGGGGCTGTTGATATTCCAGCCCGCCCGGTTGAGGCCCGATATGAGCGCATCTCGCCGCTCGCGATACGTCTCGCGGATTTCCGACACGCAATCCTGGGGGCCGTTCAGGGCGATAATGGACGCGATCTGGATCGGCTGGAAAATTCCATAGTCGAGGTAGCTTTTGATGCGCCGCAGGGCCGCCACCGTCTCCTTGTTGCCCACGCAAAAGCCCACGCGCCATCCCGGCATGTTATAACTCTTTGACAGGGAGAAAAACTCCACCCCCACATCCTTGGCCCCCTTGGCCTGCAGAAAACTAGGGGCGGTATAGCCGTCGAAGACAAGGTCGGCATAGGCAAAATCGTGGATGACCATTATGCCGTGTTCCTTGGCGTAGGCCACGATTTTTTCAAAAAATTCAAGATTGACCACCTCGGTGGTGGGGTTGTGGGGATAGCTGATAATCAGCAGTTTGGGCCGGGGCCAGGTCTGCCGGGTCGCGTGAATCAGACTTTCGAAAAAATCACAGTCCGGCGACAGCGGAATCCCGCGCACATCGCCGCCGGCGATAATGGCGGAATACGGGTGGATCGGGTAGGTCGGGGTCGGCGTAAAGACCACGTCGCCCGGGCGAATGGTCACCAGGACCAGGTGCGACATCCCCTCTTTCACACCGATGGTCACGATGGCTTCGCTCTCGGGGTCGATATCCACGTCATAGCGTCGTTTGTACCAGTCGGCGATCGCCGCCCTCAAGCGGGTTATTCCCATGGAGGCCGAATAGCGGTGATTGTGGGACTTCCGGGAAGCCTCCACCATTTTTTCTACGATATGGGGCGGCGTTCCCATGTCCGGATTGCCCATCCCCAGGTCAATGATATCTTCACCCGCCCGTCTGGCCTCCATCTTGATGGCGTTGACTGTTGCGAACACATAGGGCGGAAGTCGGTCCAGTCGTGCAAATTGTGTCATAGAAAATTAACCTCTGAAAAAATTATTAAATCCAAAAAAATGATGGTGTATCATTACAACACGATTGGGGGGGATGTCAAAATTTGTTTTGACTTTTACCCCAAACCGGTTTAATTTTTTTACATTTTTCCGGGACTTTAAGCTGCCGGGTGAAATCCTCATCGATAATGGCCGCCTGCAGAAGGTCCCATAATGTCTGATTCTGCAAGGAAAAACGCCCTTCAGATCCGGCTGAGGATCGAAACCCAGATTCTAGGAGATTCTATGAGTAATTCGTTAACCTATGCGGATGCCGGCGTCGATATCGACAAGGCTAATAAACTAATCGGGACGATTGAAAAAATCGCCAAAAAGACCCGCAGCTCGGGAGTTCTTGGCGAAATCGGCGGATTTGGAGGCCTTTTTTCCCTGAATATCGCCAATATCGAACGGCCCGTCCTTGTCAGCTCCACCGACGGCGTCGGAACCAAGCTGAAAATCGCCTTCATGATGGACAAGCACGACACCATCGGCATTGATCTGGTGGCCATGTGTGTCAACGATGTGGCCGTCCAGGGCGCCAAGCCTCTTTTCTTTCTTGATTATTTCTCTGTCGGCAAGCTGAAAAAAAGAGTGTTCACCGAGATCATCTCCGGTATCGGCGAGGGCTGTCAGATCGCCAAGTGCGCCCTTCTCGGAGGTGAAACCGCTGAGATGCCGGGCCTTTACCAAAAAGGCGAATACGACCTTGCCGGGTTTTCGGTGGGGATTGTGGATAACGACAAAATAATCGACGGCTCCGTCATTCATGTCGGCAACGTTCTCATCGGCATTGCTTCCAGCGGCGTTCACAGCAACGGATTTTCGCTGGTACGTAAAATCTGCTTTGATGTGCTCAAGCTGACCCCTGAAACCTATATCCCCGAATTCGGCCGCACCCTGGGGGAAGAACTGCTCACCCCCACCAGGATATATTCCGAGACCATCCAGCATGTCATCCGGGACCTGCCGGTCTTGGGGCTGGCCCACATTACCGGCGGCGGCATACCCGACAATCTCCTGCGGATTATTCCCAAAGCCTGCAAGGTGCTGATCCGTAAAGACAGTTGGGAGGTTCCCCCTGTCTTTCACTTTCTGCAAAAAGGGGGCAATGTGGCAATTCCGGAGATGATGCGGACCTTCAACAACGGCATCGGCATGATAGCCGTCGTGCCGGAAAAGTCCGCTCAGGATGTTTACGAGCGGCTCAACGCCATGAACGAACGCGCTTTCTTTATCGGTGAAATAACCGAACGCAAACATTCGCGCAACCAGCTGTCATGGGTTTAATCGTGGCTTCGTCAAAAGCCGGCAGGCTGTGGCAAACCATCAAAACCCGTTTTTGGGGGTTCATGGACCGGATCGCCAGGGTCCAGCGCGACGCCCCCGCCTGCCGGGGATGAGGCATCCAAACCCGCGCCCCCGGCGGCGGCGCTTCCGGTAAAGAAAAACCGACGAACTGAGATCATGCAATATCTCTTCCCCATTTCAGCTTTTGCCCTTTGCCTGGCATTGACGCCGCTGGTTCGCGCTCTCTCCATCCGTAAAGGCTGGATGGCGCATCCCCAGAAGGAACGCTGGCACAAAAAGCCCACCGCGCTGCTCGGCGGCATTGCCATTTTCACCGGCATTATCGTTCCCCTGTTTTTTTTAGCCGACTTTGCGTCGCTCTGGAAGCCGTTGACGGCCTTCAACTACGGGGCGAATCCCCCCGCAATAGCCGCGGTCATATCGATTGGTACGATCCTTTTGTTTGTGCTCGGCCTGATTGATGATTTTATCCATATCAAGCCGCATACCAAGCTGATCGGTCAGATCCTGGTGGCATCCATCGTGACCTTCCTGGGATTTCGGCTCCAGTGGGTAACGTCGCTGACCATCGACACCACCCTGACCATCCTCTGGATTATCGGCATCACCAACGCCTTTAACCTGCTGGACAACATGGACGGGCTGTGCGCCGGCACCGGACTTGTCGCGGCAACCTATCTGGCGATATTGTTCGCAGGCTTCCGTCCGGAAGCCGCCCTCGTTGCCATGGTCCTGGCCGGGTCTCTGGCAGCTTTTCTGATTTACAATTTTAATCCCGCTTCCATCTTTATGGGCGATTGCGGCAGTCTGCCCATCGGGTTTATCCTGGCGGTTCTGGGGCTCCATTATTCCGGATCAGGCGGCGGCAACCGGCTGGCCGCCGTTGCGGTGCCGGTCATGGTCCTGATGGTCCCCATTTTCGACACCACCCTGGTGACGCTTATCCGAATTTTAAGCGGGCGCAAGGCCTCCGTGGGGGGCAAGGATCACACCTCGCATCGCCTGGTGTTGATGGGATTCAGTGAAAAGGGGGCCTTCCTGTTTTTATGCGGCATTGCCGCCGTATCCGGCATAGCCGCCCTTTTTGTAAGCAAAACCGACACCCTCACCTCGCCGGTCGTCATTATTCCGCTGGCCCTCTCCATTTTGCTGATGGGAGTTTATCTTGCCCAGCTGCGCGTCTATCCTGAGAAAGAGTTCTCGCGCCTGCGGGATCGCACCTTTACCCCCATGCTGGTGGAACTGACCTATAAACGCCAGATGCTGCTGGTTCTTCTGGATCTCTTCCTGATCGCCTTCGCCTATTATCTCTCATATCGTCTTCGTTTTGATTCAGACCAGTTTCCCCATTATTTCAAAGTTTTTTTGCAGTCATTGCCCGCGGTGATCGCCTGCAAGTTCGTGGCATTCTTTTCCATCGGGATTTATCGCGGCATCTGGCGCTACATGAGCATCAACGATGTGGGCGTGTATTTAAAGGCCTCAACCCTCGCGTCGATCCTTTCAATTGCAGTGGTCACGTATATATTCCGTTTCAAGGACTTCTCAAAGGGCATCTTCCTCATCGACTGGGTCCTGGTTGCCGGCCTGCTCCTGGGCTCCCGCGGCTCGTTCCGCCTCTTTATGGACACAATTAAACGCAAAAGCCTGAGCGGCGATACCGTCCTGATCTACGGCGCCGGCCGCGGCGGCGAGATCCTGATGCGCGAACTGCTCAATAATCAGCAGCTGAAAATCAAACCCCTGGGATTCATCGATGACGATTCCATGAAAACCGGCAAAAAACTCCTGGGGTATCCTATCCTGGGCACATTTGAGGAACTTGCCGCGCTTCAAAAAAAACTCGGGTTCGGGGGCCTGCTGATATCATTCCATCACAACGATCCCGATAAGCTCCATCAGATCATTGATTTTTGCAGGGGGAATCAACTGTTCTTAAAAAAGTTTGCCGTTCATATCGACGATGTCGACCTTGAAAGTCCACCCGTAAGCGATACCGCCGGGCGGACGTAAGATCAGCAAGGCCGTCACGCGCTATTCAGGCAAAATTCTTCGGATCATTATAAATGCTCATACTCGGCATAGAAACCTCCTGCGATGAAACCGCAGCGGCGGTTGTTGAAGACGGCAGCCGGATTTTATCATCGGTGGTGGCCTCCCAGATCGACATTCATCGCCGTTACGGCGGTGTCGTGCCGGAGCTTGCCTCCCGCAAGCATATCGAAGCCATCGTGCCGGTGGTCGCCGAGGCCCTTGACAAGGCCGGCGTCGAACTGAACAGGCTTGACGGTCTGGCCGTCACCCAGGGCCCCGGACTGATCGGTTCCCTCCTGGTCGGTTTTTCATATGCCAAGGCGCTGGCCTTCGCACTGAAGCTTCCCTGGATCGGCGTCAATCACCTGACCGGCCATATCCATTCGGTATTTCTGCAGGCGTCTCCGCCGCCGCTTCCCTTCATCGCCCTGCTGGTATCCGGCGGCCACACCAATATTTACTATGTGACCGATTATCTGGAGATGTCCCTGCTGGGCCAGACCCGGGATGACGCGGCCGGAGAAGCCTTTGACAAGGTCGCCAAAATGCTGGCGCTGGGATATCCCGGCGGAATCGTTATCGACCGGCTGGCCCGCGCCGGCGATCCCGCTAAAATCGAGTTTCCCCGCGCCTTTCTGGATAAGTCCGGTTTTGATTTCAGTTTCAGCGGCATTAAAACAGCGGTTCATCGCTACCTCCAGACCCATCCGGCGGAATGCCGGCATCAGCTTGCCGATATTGTGGCCGGGTTTCAGGAGGCCGTCGTGGATGTGCTGGTTTATAAGGCTGTCAATGCCTGTCTGCAAAAGGCGTGTCGGCATTTGGCGCTGGTGGGCGGCGTGGCCGCCAACAGCCGGCTGCGGGAGCGCATCCGGACGGATGCCGCCCGGGAGGGACTTACGGTTCACCTGCCGCCCATGGAGCTTTGCGGCGATAACGCCGCCATGATCGCTGCGGCGGGGTACCGCCATCTGAAAGCCGGCCGGGTCTCGGACATTCACGAGGATGTTTATTCAAGGGGGAAGTGAATGCTCGATTCAAGAGGTGCCGGCTTTACTTGCCTCAGGGGGGTTGCTTTTTGGGAGCTTACTTCAATTACTAAAACCCAAATGACAAATTCCAAATATCAAACAAACCCCAATAATCAAAATTTGAAAATCTAAACAATGTTTCGCCCTAAAAAGTTTTGGTCATTGGACAATGGGAGTTGAAATTTTTTTGTAATTTGGTGCTTGAGGTTTGAATATTTTAACCATAAAGATCCAATGCAAAGCGGTTAACTCTGTCCTGCCCTGGCAGGCCGGTTTCATGCAAGATTAAGGTACCTTCGCTTCAGCTCCAGGATTCTCCTGACGACTTCAATCCCGCCCTGTTCCCCGGCTGATTTTTCGGCATGACGCTTTAACAGGATTTCATAAGCCGCTTCGATTTTAGGCCCCTCGTGGCAGATGAGCGTGATGTCGATGTCCGCTGCGACAATCTGTTCCATGACTGTCTGGATATCGTAATATTTTACGATGGCCCCCATATCCAGGTCATCGGTCAGGATGATGTTTTTAAACCCGAGCCGCTTTCGCAGCAGGTTCTTTGCAATCTCAACCGAAAGACTTGCGGGCCAGGCATCGTCCATTCCGGTATACATCACATGGGAAAGCATCACGCCGGCCACATTGCCGGCAACGGCGTTTTTAAAGGGCACCAGGTCAAATCGGTCCATATCCTTAAATCCGGCATCCAGGCTCGGCCGGTCAAGGTGCGAATCCAGGGTAGTCCGCCCGATTCCGGGAAAATGTTTGGCAACCGCCATAATGCTTTGCTCCTGCAGGTGCGAAATGACCGCCAGGCCGAGCTCGGAAACCCAATCCGGGTCGGGCCCGAAGGCCCTGTCGGCCATGATGCCGGCAAATCCATCCGGCACCACATCCAGAACCGGCGCCATGTTCATGTTCACCCCGATGGCCGCCAGTTCTGCGGCGGTCACCCGCCCGAATTCGGCGGCATCGTCCGCATCCTGCATGGCCGGATTTCCGGGAAACTGGGTAAAGGGCGCTTTGAGCCGCGCCACCGTTCCGCCTTCCTGGTCGATGGCGATAAAAAGAGGGGGCTGGCCGCAGCTGCGGGCGTAATCCTGAATCGACCGGCAAAGCCGTGTAATTTGTTCCGGGTCCGTGATATTGCGCGTAAACAGGATCACGCCGCCGACCTTGATGGTGTCGATATAAAATTTCAACTGCCGGCTGAGTTCGGTTCCCTCGAAACCGATCATCAAGCGCTGACCGGCAGACTGTTCGGTCGAGAGCGATGTTATGTCCATCATGTTCCATACCTCTTTTTTCTAAGCAGTTCAGCGACTCAGCTGGTACTTGCGTACCGCCCGGTTATGATCGGCCACGTTTGTTGAAAACTGGTGGGAGTTGTCGTTCTTGGAAACAAAATACAAGAAAGCCGTATCGGCCGGATAGAGGGCCGCTTCCAGCGACCGGGCCCCCGGGCTGGCAATCGGGCCGGGAGGCAGCCCCTTGATTCTGTATGTATTGTAAGGCCGTTCGGCCGCCAGGTCTTTTCGGGTAATATTTCCATTAAACCCGTCGATGCCGTAAATGACCGTGGGATCGCTTTCAAGCCGCATCCGCTTTTTCAAGCGGTTGTGAAAAACCGAGGAAATCAGCGGGCGCTCGGCCGGCTGGCCGGTCTCTTTTTCGATCATGGAGGCCAGCGTTACGATTTCGTGGACCGAATACCCCAGTTCATCCGCCCTCTTTTTCCATTCCGGCAGAAAAGCCGAATGAAACCGGCGCACCATGGTATCCACGATCTTCTGGGGACCGATGTCTTTTGGGAAATAATACGTATCGGGAAACAGGTAGCCCTCAAAAGAATCCGCTTCAATTCCTTCGGCTCTAACCCGAGCCGCACTGCCGGCCGCCGCCAGGAACGCTTCCGCCCTGGCAAGCCCCGATGCGGCAACCACTGCCGCGATCTGCCGCATGCTGTAGCCTTCCGGCACGGTGACCTTATAGAGGATCACCTTCCCGCTGACCATCATTTCAAGTATTTTGGCCGGCGTCAGCCGGGCGGAAAGCAGGTACTCTCCGGCCTTGGCCTTTTTGTCATACCCCTTGATGCGCGCCAGAATCGAAAACTTTAAAGAACTTCGTATAATCCCGGCATCAAACAGGCGCTGCGCAATCGATTTAAACCCCTCTCCCGGTTTGACCGCGACGACGACCTCATTGGCGCTTCCTCCGGCCGGCAGCTTCGCAAATCTTAAAAGGTCCAGATAAAGTCCTGCCGCAGCGACGCCAAGGACGATGAGTGTACCCGCGATGATGGTCAGTTTTTTTTTCACGAAGGAATCATATGTCAAAGTCCCTTTTTTTGTCAAAGGCGGAATATCGGTGAATTAAGGATTTGTCCTCAAAGGGGCTTTTTGTTATCGTCGCCTGCGAATTGTTCCCGGCATAGGTATGAAACTGTTTGTGGAAATAATAGATGGTTGAGCGTGATTTCTTTAGGCGCTCTTTTCGATCTGTTTTATTAGATTATTGAAGATGATATGGTGGAAGGGCAGAAACATATACCAGTAGATTATTCCAAAGAGGCCCTTGGGTTGATAATAAGCTTTCACAAAGAGTCGATTTTTGCCCTCTTCCCGGTTTATCAGAAACTCCAACCAGGCCTTTCCCGGCAACTTCATCTCGGCTCGTAAAAGAAGCCTTTCGTCTTGCTTGAGATCTTCGACCCGCCAGAAGTCAATCACGTCATTGATTCTCAAATCGGCGTAACTTCTCCTTCCGCGCAAGGTGCCGACTCCCATGAGGATCCGGTCCACGGTACCCCTTAACCGCCACATCCAGTTGTTGTGAAACCAGCCCTTTTTACCACCAATCCTGCAAATATGACGGAAAAGGGTATGATCTCTTTTCTCCGTGAGAAGGGAGTATGAACTGATATAGCGGGGAGGCGATTTCAATTCATGAAGCTTTATAGCCAGGTAGTGAGCGGGCGGGTAGGCATCTGACCATCTTGTATGCACATTGTCCTGTTCATCACGGGTCATGGCTCTCACGACTGCCTCTTTAAATGAAATCGGCTGGAATTGCATAAATCGGACGATATCGGTGTTCTGACAGACGACCTTATTTTTGATGCTTTCAAGCAGACACCAGATGATCGGGCCGGGCACCGGGGTCAAGAGGTTCGCCAGGTAAGCGTAGGGTCCGATCCACGACAATGGAGACGGTACGAAAATATTCTTCTTACCCAAAAGATCGGATAGGATCCTTAGCATCATTTCATAGGTCAGAATATCACTCCCGCCGATATCGAAGGATTTCCCGGCGGTTTCAGGAGTTTCAAGCACGCCGACAAGGTACTTGACTACATCCCTGATTCCAATCGGCTGGCATTCAGTCTTTGCCCAATAGGGGATTAGAAGGATACGGAAATTTTTTGCCAGATGCTTGATAAGTTCATACGAGGCGCTTCCTGAGCCAATAATGATGGCCGCGCGAAGGACTGTCGTCTGGGCGATTGCGCGCCGGAGTTCCTCTGAAACTGCTATTCTGCTTCTCAGATGCGGAGAAAGAGGTGTTTGGATATCGCCAAGTCCCCCAAGATAGATGATTCTTTTGACATTTTTATGCCTGGCCGTTTTCCCAAAATTAATGGCGGCTTGAATATCGATGGCTTCAAATACTTCCCGGCCACAGAGCATAGAATGGATCAGATAAAAGGCCGTGTGAATCCCTTCCAATGCTTTTCTCAGGCCGTCCACGTCCATGGCATCCGCAACGACAATTTCAGCATTGGGCCACCGTTTCTCATATTCGGGAGAGGCCGCTCTAACCATGACCCGGACTTGGTATCCCCTGGCAAGCAACTCGGGAACCAGTCGTCCTCCAATGTATCCGGTGGCGCCGGTGACAAGAATTTTTCCCATTTCCGGTTGCGGGGTTGTGGGCAAATCATGGCAGAAAAGGCCTTTACTTTCTAAAATCATGTCCGCCTCGGCCGGTAGCGAATTGATCATGAATCTTCCCCCTTCCGCTGAGAAAATAGTCGTGTCTTTGTCTATTCTTTAAGGGGTCAGAGGGTTTTAGTAAATGGACGTGCTTGTAATAAAGTGTGCCACAATATGGTATATTAGTCAATCCTGTTTCGAAGGTCTGACAAAAGGTGTCGTGAAAAGCGCGATAGGGGTAAAAGGGGCTTCTATTGGATTATTGGTTTGCAATCGGTTATTTGGGTTGCCAGAAAAATTTTTTGATATAAAATATGCGCTGGTGATTATTTTTTCCTTTCTGACAAACATCTCTCACGCGGCCGGAAACTTGTATGACCATAGATAACAACGTACTGATTACCGGGATGGTGATTAAGGAGATTTTCATGAAAAAAGCGGTTCAATATTTCGTGTTGTTTTTCTTCGTCTTAGTTGCCGTTAACGAACGATGCAACGCCGCCCCCGTCAGCACCGCCACCCAGGAGTGTCTGGACTGTCACACGGTCATCCATCCCGGCATTGTGGAAGACTGGAAACAGAGCCGCCACGCCCGCATGACGGCCGGGGAAGCCGCAGCCGTCAAAGGTTCGGGCCTCAAGGTTTCCGGCAAGTCCATCCCCGCCGAACTGCAATCCGTTGCCGTGGGATGCGCCGAATGCCACACCCTGAGGCCCGCGGCCCACAAGGACACCATCGACCACATGGGCCACGAGGTTCACATGGTGGTCAGCCCGAAAGACTGCGGCGTCTGCCATGCCGAAGAAGATGCGCAGTATGCCGGAAACATCATGGCCCACGCCTACCGGAACCTGGCGGAAAACCCTGTTTACAACGCCCTGGAGCAGTCCATCATCGGCAAACCGGAGCGGGACGGGGACCGTGTCCGCTTCAACGCTGTACCAGCGGATACCCGGGCCGATGCCTGTTACTACTGCCATGGAACCCGCCTGCAAATATCCGGGTTTGAAACCAGGGAAACGGACATGGGCGAAATGCAGTTTCCCGTCATCACCGGCTGGCCAAACCAGGGCGTCGGACGCGTAAACCTGGACGACAGCCGCGGGTCCTGCACGGCCTGTCACACCCGGCATGCCTTTTCCATCGAGATGGCCAGAAAGCCTTACACCTGCAAGGAATGCCATGCCGGCCCCGACGTCCCTGCATACAAGGTCTATTCCGCCAGCAAGCATGGTAACATATTCGCGGCCATGCACCTCAATTGGGATTTTCAGGTGGTGCCCTGGACGGTCGGCAAGGATTTCCAGGCCCCCACCTGCGCCGCCTGCCATGTCAGCCTGCTGGTAAACACTGAGGGGACGCTTGTCGCAAAACGGACCCACCGGATGAGCGACCGGCTGCCCTGGCGGATCTTCGGCCTGATATATGCCCACCCCCAGCCCAGGGAACCGGACACCACCCTGATTCGAAACAAGGACGGACTGCCGCTGCCCACCGATTTCAGCGGCGCGGCGGCCGCTGATTTCCTGATCGATGCCGACACCCTGAAAAAAAGGACCGAAACCATGCAAGCCGTCTGCCGCAGCTGCCACGACGACCGCTGGGTCCGGGGCCACTGGCAGCGACTCGACCACACGATTGCTGAAACCAATGCCGCCACTGCCGCGGCGACCGGTATCATGGCGGACGTCTGGAAACGCGGCCTGGCCCAGGGGCTGGACCGCGGCGCCAGCCCCTTTGACGAGGGGATTGAAAAAATCTGGACCGATACCTGGCTGCTGTATGCCAACACCATCCGGTTCAGTTCAGCCATGGCAGGAGGCGGAGATTACGGCGTATTCGCCGACGGCCGCTATTTCATGACCCGAAGGATTCTGGAACTGAATGACTGGCTAGATCTGCGCCTGCGGCTTCTGCCGTCGAAGGAACCGCCTGCACCGGAACAACCGAGGTGAATAGCTATGGAAAACGACTTTAAAATCGGGGTAAGCGCCTGCCTGCTGGGTGAAAAGGTTCGCTACGACGGCGGCCACAAGCTGGACCGCTTTATTACCGACACCCTCGGACAATATGTCACTTTTGTGCCGGTATGCCCGGAAGCGGAATGCGGACTGGGGATCCCGCGGGAATCCATGCATCTGGAAGGGAACCCGGAAGCCCCCCGCCTGGTGACCATTCGGACCCAAAAAGACGTCACCGATCAGATGCACCGGTGGGCCAAAGGGCGGCTCAAAGAACTTGAGGCGGAAAACCTGTGCGGGTTTATCTTTAAGAGCAAATCCCCCAGCAGCGGAATGGAACGGGTAAGCGTCTTCGGTGAAACAGGGATGCCGGCTAAAACCGGCAGCGGCATTTTTGCCGCCGCCTTCATGAAACATTTCCCGCTGATTCCGGTCGAAGATGACGGCCGCCTGCATGATCCCAAGATCAGGGAAAATTTCATCGAACGCATTTTCACCCTGCAGCGCTGGCGCCGGATCTCATCCGGCCGCAAACGCCCCGGCGATCTGGTCGACTTTCATACCCGGCACAAGCTCCTGATTCTGTCCCACAACCAGAATCATTACCGCGCCATGGGCAGACTGGTGGCCGCCGCCAGGGATTACCCGCCCGGAGAATTGTTCCGGCTCTATGAGGCCGCCCTGCTGGAAGCCCTCAAACACAAAACCACTATTCAAAAAAATACAAACGTATTGCAGCACCTGATGGGCTATTTTAAAAAGCAGCTTTCCGCTGATGAAAAGCAGGAACTGCTCCAGATCATCGATCAATACCGCGCCGGCCACGTGCCCCTGATCGTGCCGGTCACGCTGATCAATCATTATGTGCGAAAATACCGGCAGCCCTATCTGAGCGGTCAGTTCTACCTGCAGCCCCATCCTCTTGCGCTGCAGCTGCGCAATCATGTCTAACTGTCTGTTGAACAACTACGTCTG
Organism: Thermodesulfobacteriota bacterium; assembly: GCA_040757625.1. Classification (GTDB taxonomy): domain Bacteria; phylum Desulfobacterota; class Desulfobacteria; order Desulfobacterales; family JARGFK01; genus JARGFK01. The sequence continues at coordinate 20,434 of JBFLWU010000034.1, forward strand.
AAGCCGCCATGCAGCGTTGAGCGACTCTCGCCATTGCTCACATATCCTTGCATATGCTGCGCTTGTCGAATTGCCGCGCGCCTTGCCTGGCGACCTGATCCTTGTTTTTCAACAGACTGTTAATATCCGAGCGCTTCTCCGATAATCAGCACACAGATCCGCTCCTGATCCCTTGAGCATCCTTCGATGATGGCTGTGTTGCAGCACAACCGGGCGGGCGGGCGGCAGTCGCTGCAGAAGCCGGTATCGGTGCAGGGTGACCGAAAAGGGGGCGACAGATCGTGCTTGTAGGCATTGATCGGGGCGGCAATATTTTTTACCCGGGCAATCGCCTCTTCCACATTCGCGACGATTTTGTTTGCCCCCACGGCCACGATCACCTTCAGGGGGCCGAAAATCATCCCGGCCACGCGATTTCCCAGGCCGTCGACGCTGACCAGTTTTCCGTCCAGGGTCACGGCGTTTGTGCCCGTCAGAAAAATATCCGAGGTCAGCGCCCTTCTTCGTAAAGCCAGGCTTTCCGGGCGGGTGATCCCTTTTTTCCAGGGATTCAGCAGCTGATAGCCCCCCTGTTCCAGCGCATCGATGATGCCGATCTCCTTAAGGGTTTTCGAATCCCCCATCCCGATGCAGAGATCCTTTGAAACCCTTCCCATGATTTCGTCGAAAGCCGCCCGGGCGTCAGGCACGAATTTCGCCTCGAAGCAATTTCGGCGAAGGTTTTTTATTGCTGCTTCCGCCTGTTTCTCATAAAGCCAGCGCTGATAAACCGCCTCCATTTGCCCCCCTTATCTTAAAAGTTAGATGGCATTTGCAGACCGACCCGTCAATTGAAGTCCCCGATTCATATCACAGTTTCGCCGCTGCGCCAATCGTATCGGTGATCGGCTGACTCCGGCCGGCCTTTTTCCGCAGGGTTCCGGTGACATTTCTATTGTCTTTTCAAGGTTTTTCTGTATGTTATGGAAATCGCAAGCACCTATTCATATTATAATTTTCCGCATTGAGGATATGGGTTAATGAAGATCAATCTGCCTTACGGCGACTCGTTTCTGGCGGTGGAGGTTCCGGATAATGCCCGGGTGGTCATTCCGGAGGATACGGCCGGGGCTGCGGACGTCCGGGCTGAAATCCGCAGGGCCATTGACAATCCCATCGGTACGCCCCCCCTGGCCCGGCTGGCTGCGGGCAAACCGGATGCGGTCATCGTAATCAACGATATCACCCGCCCCGCCCCCAGCGGCATCATGCTCGAAGAACTGCTCCGGGACTTGTCCCGTGCCGGAATGGAATCGGACAGGGTCACGGTCGTCATTGCAACCGGAAACCACCGCCCCAACACATTCGAGGAAATCAAGGGCATGATCGGACCGGATCTGGCTTCCCGACTGCAGGTGATCAACCATGACTGCGACGACACCGAAAGTCTAGCAGACCTCGGCCAGACGGATTCAGGACTGCCGGTCTGGATCAACCGCCGGGTGGCCGCTGCCGCATTTAAGGTCGCGACCGGACTGATTACGCCGCACCACGGCGCCGGTTACAGCGGCGGCCGCAAAAGCGTCATGCCGGGGGTTGCCGGATTAAAAACCCTGAACCGGCATCACTCCCTGCCGATTCGCCCCTATCATCCGGCCTATGGCTGGATGAAGGGGAATCCCTTTCACGAAGAAGCCGTAAAGGTCGCCCGCCTGGTGGGGGTTGACTTTATTCTGAATGTCGTCAAGAATTCATGCGGGCAGGTGGTGGTGGCAGTCGCCGGTGAACTGGAACTGGCCCATGAGCACGGGGTCTCCATCTGCCGGAAAAGCTGGCAGCTGGACCTGCCCCACCGGTATGATGTGGTGATTGTCACTCCCGGCGGCTACCCCCGGGATATCGACCTGCACCAGTCCCAGAAGGCCATGTCCACCGCCGAGATGGTCACTGCCGCCGGTGGGGCCATGGTTCTTCTGGCGCAATGTCGTGACGGCGTCGGCAAATACGCCCGGTGGCTCAAAGAGGCCAAAACGCCGCGGGAGGTAATCGAGCGCTTTGAGTGCGAAGGGTTTACAAAAGATCATTCTTCCAAGGCTTTTATGTGCGCCAGGGCGCTGGAGCATTATAGCGTCCATCTGTTCTGCGACGGAATCGCTGCGGATGAAGCCGCCCAGATGTTTTTCAAGCCTGCGGCAACCGCCCAGGGCGCGATTGATGCCGCCCTGGCGCTGAAAGGTCCGGATGCCCGGGTGCTGGTGCTGCCCCAGGCGGTCAGCTGTATTCCTCGCGTGATAACCGAAGGGAACTGACTGCGGAACAAAGGTCGCCGTCGCAAGCCGGCGGATATAATCCCCGGCGCCTTGACGACTTTTTTTGATGGACAGCCTTGAAACCGGACAGTAAAACATATGATAAAAATCAAAAGGGATATATTCAATTGAAAACCTACCGTATTGTCATTCTGCCGGGTGACGGCATCGGCCCGGAAATCGTGGACGGAACCCTTGAGGTGCTCGATGTAATGCAGCGGCAATTTACCGGATTCCGGCTGGATTACGATTTTCACCAGGCCGGCGCCCGGAATTATATGGAAACCGGTCAAACGATTTCCGATGAGGCGCTGAAGGCCGTCCAGGCTGCCGATGCCACCATGAAAGGCCCGGTGGGTCTGCCGCATGTCCGCAAGCCCGACGGCACCGAAGCGGGTCTGCTGGGCGGCATCCTGCGGGTCAATTTTGATCTTTACGCCAACCTGCGCCCCATCCGTCTTTTTCCCAACACTGCGACCCCGCTGAAAAACAAGGCGCCGGGTGGCATCGATTATCTTTTTCTTCGGGAAAACACGGAAGGGTTGTACCTTTCCCGGGGACTGGGGATCGCAACCGATACAGCCGTCGCCGACACACTGATGGTCACGCGCAAGGGCTGTGAACGGATTTCGAGATTCGCCTTTAAACTGGCCCGGGAAAAGAAGACCGGCGCGCCTGCCGATGGTAAAAGGCGGGTCACCCTTATTGAAAAAAGCAATGTTTTAAGAAGCTTTGCCTTTTTCAGAAACATATTTCTGGAAGTCGCCCGCGAAACGCCGGCCATCGACGCGGAATGCCTGTATGCCGACGCGGCGGCGGCCGCCCTGGTTTCACGGCCGGAACACTTTCATGTGGTGGTCACCGAAAACATGTTCGGCGACATCCTCAGCGATCTGGGCGGCGCAACCGTGGGCGGTTTGGGGATGTGCCCCGCCGCCAACATCGGCGACCGGATGGCGTATTTTGAACCGATTCACGGCAGCGCGCCGGATATAGCCGGAAAAGGCGTAGCCAACCCCATTTCGCAAATCCGGGCGGCCGCCATGATGTTCGACTATCTGGGTGAAAAGGAAGCGGCCGCGGTTTTAGAAAATACCGTCTGGGAGGCCCTTGAGAACAAACGGTTTCAGCTGACGCCGGCCGGCGGCATCGAGGGCGGAATGAAAAAGGCGGTTGAAGCCTTCAAGAAGGAGCTGGAAAAAAAATAGACGCGCGCCTTCCGGCCGTGCTCATCAATATTTTTACCGCTGGATGTTTTTGGGGGACGGTTTTATTTACAGGAGGAGGCCTTTGAAAAATGTTCAGTTTCGTTCGAGTTCAAGGAAGGCGCTTCCGCGAAACGCGGGATACAGCTTTACCCTGTGGAACAGGCTATGCATTACACAGGGCAGGCGCCGAAATTGGGCGAAAGGGGGCATTTTGCAAAGATCTCAGGAGGCCATGCCATGTATCTAGTAACTGCCAGTGAAATGCAGGCGATGGATCGACGCACCATTGAAACCTTCGGGCTGCCGGGCCGGCTGCTGATGGAAAACGCCGGGCGCGGCGCAGCCCAGTTTCTGCTTAAGACCTTTCCCGGACTGACCGGCAAAAAGGTGGCGGTCATTGCCGGCCGCGGCAACAACGGCGGCGACGGCTTTGTCATCGCGCGCTGCCTGTTTCAAAAAGGCGTCACGGTTCGCGTATTCCTTCTGGCGAAAAGTAAAGCGGTTGCAGGCGATGCAGCCGCCAATCTCAAGCTGCTCAAACCCCTGGGAATTCCGGTGGATGAAATCCCTGACGGCAGCGCGTTTAAAAAACACCAAACCGCCATGCGCCATCAGGATATCTGGGTCGATGCCATTCTGGGAACCGGCCTGAAATCGGATGTCGATGGATACTTTAAGGAAATTATCGATTTTATCAACTCGCTCGGCAGGCCGGTTTTTTCCGTTGATATCCCTTCCGGACTGGACAGCGACACCGGGCACCCCCGGGGCGCCTGTATCCGCGCCCATAGCACGGCGACCTTCGGGTTTGCCAAAATCGGACACATGCTGTTCCCCGGCGCGACCTATACCGGCAAACTCCAAATTATCGACATCGGCATCCCCGATCCTGTCGCTGCCGAGGTGGGACCCGCGCAGCAGCTGCTGACGGCAGACATGATCCGGAGCCTGTTTGTCCCGCGAGCGCCGGACGCCCATAAAGGCACCACCGGCCATTTACTGGTCCTGGCCGGTTCGCCCGGCAAGACCGGCGCCGCCGCCATGACGGCCATGGCGGCCATGCGGGCCGGTGCCGGGCTGGTGACCCTGGGGGTGCCTAAAAGCCTGAACCCGATCCTGGAAACCCAGGTTCTGGAAGCCATGACAGCCCCCCTGCCCGAAACCATCGACGCCCTGTTCGCCGAATCCGCATGCGACAGGATACAGGACCTTCTTTCCGACAAACGTTGTATGGTCTTCGGCCCGGGGGTGGGAATTTCACCTGAAATCGAATCTCTCCTGCGCCGGATCTTGCCGACCCTGAACGTCCCGATGGTGATCGATGCAGACGGGTTAAACAATCTGGCCGCGGATGTCGGCATGCTCAAAACCGCCGGCGCGCCGGTTATTGTTACGCCCCATCCCGGAGAAATGGCCCGATTGACGGGCGCTTCCGTCCGCGAGATCCAGGCGGACCGTCTCGGCTGCGCCAGGAAGTTTTCCAAGAAATACAAATTACATGTGGTTTTGAAAGGGGCCCGCACCGTCATCGCCCATCCCGACGGCAAGGTTTATGTCAATCCCACCGGCAATGCCGGCATGGCATCCGGCGGCATGGGAGACGTGCTGACCGGCGTCATCGGAGGACTGCTGACCCAGGGCTATACGCCCGAAGCGGCAAGCCATATGGGGACATATCTGCACGGCGCCGCCGCGGATCACCTGGCGGAACAGATGGGGCCGGTCGGCTATCTCGCAGGCGATGTCATGAATGTTATCCCGAACCAGATAAAAAAGCTGCTAAACGGTTGATGTCCTATCGACTCGAAATAATCACCCGCTCCGATGCGGAAACCCGTTCCCTGGGACATCAGATCGGATTCTTTCTCTCCCACGGCCTGATACTGGCCTTGACCGGCAGCCTGGGGAGCGGAAAAACCTGTCTGGTGCAGGGGCTCGCCAAGGGACTGGATGTTTCCGACGAACATCCCGTCACCAGCCCCACTTACACCCTGATCAGCGAATATCAGGGCCGCTTGAAATTATATCACGTGGATCTGTATCGCCTCGACAGCCCGGTCGACTGCGACGATATCGGCCTGTACGACATTCTGGACAGTGGTGATGTCGTCGCCATCGAGTGGGCCGACCGGATGCAGCCCGATGATCTGGTTGACCATTTATCCGTCGCCTTTGACATCCTGGACGATTCCCTGCGCAAAATCACGTTGACCGCTTCTGGACAATCGGCCGTCGATCTGTTAAAAAAGCTTGAAAAAATTTAAAATGGTATTATGTTATTCCGCCGTGGAAAATCAGCGGAATGATAAAAGGAGTGAATATGAGCCTAATCGTACAAAAATTCGGCGGCACTTCCGTTGCCAATCTTGAGCGGATTGAGAATGTCGCCAAAAGGGTCGCCAGAACTTTCGATCAGGGAGATGACGTGGTGGTCATTCTTTCCGCCATGTCCGGCGTAACCGATGGGCTGATCAACCTGGCAAAGCAGGTCACCGAAACCCCCGACAAACGCGAGTTGGATGTTCTGCTGGCCACCGGCGAACAAACCACCGCCGCCCTGCTGGCCATGAATTTAAAATCCAAAGGGTACTCCGCCCAGTCCCTGCTCGGCTTTCAGGCCCAGGTAAAGACCGACTGCGCTTTCGGAAACGCCCGCATACTGGACATCGACGCGGAGCGGATCAACGATCTCCTGCGCCAGCGGTACATCGTCGTCATCGCCGGTTTCCAGGGATGCGACGTTAATGGCAACATCACCACCCTGGGAAGAGGCGGCTCCGATACCTCGGCTGTCGCCATCGCCGCCGCCCTCAAAGCCGATACCTGTGAAATCTACACCGATGTGGACGGCGTTTACACGGCCGACCCCAATGTCTGTAAAAAAGCCCGCAAGCTTGACAGAATTGCATACGATGAAATGCTTGAAATGGCCAGCATCGGCGCCAAGGTATTGCAGATCCGCTCGGTTGAATTTGCCAAAAAATACGACGTTGCCGTGCATGTACGGTCATCATTTAATGAGGAGGTGGGAACCATGGTCGTCAGTGAAGAACCCAATATGGAACGAGTTGTTGTTACCGGCGTAACGACAAATAAAAACGAAGCGCGCATCACCCTGAAAAAGGTTCCCGACCAACCCGGGATCGCGGCCAAAATTTTTGCACCGATCTCAGATGCCGGAATCCTCGTGGACATGATCATTCAGAATACCCGCTCCAGCGGAAAAACGGACTTGACCTTTACGGTCGCCAAAACAGACTTCAAAACAGCGCTGGAAATAGAAAAAAAGGTCGCAAAGGAAATCGGCGCAGAAGAGGTCCTGGGGGATGCGAACATCGCCAAGGTGTCCGTGGTCGGTGTGGGCATGCGAAGCCACTCGGGGGTGGCATCCACCATGTTTTCAGCCCTGGCCAGGGAAAATATCAATATCCTGATGATCAGCACGTCCGAAATCCGGATCTCCTGCGTTGTCGAGGAAAAGTACGCGGAACTGGCGGCCCAGGTCCTTCACACGGCTTTCGGCCTGGACAAGGAATAAAGATTCCGACCGTGAAAAGATTCAGCCGCCAGCAGCTCATTTTTACGCTGCTGGCGGCTGCCGTCATTCTGGGGCTGGTTGTTTATCGCGCTATCTTTTCCCTCCTTTAACCCGGTTATTTGAAGTACAGCTGCGCCCCCGAATGCCGTGCAAATGAACAGATACATTTCGTGAAATATCCGGGTTAACCCTGAGGCCTTTTGAAAATGCTCAACTTTGTTCAAGTTCAAGGAACGCGGCCTCGCCAGGTCGATATTGAGCTTGACCCTGTGGAATATGCTTCGCATTCCACAGGGCAGGCGCGGAAATTGAGCAAAAGGGAGCGTTTTACAAAGGCCTCAGCCGAGGAAGCCATCGCGGCACCCTCCTGCAATACGCCTCATAGGAATCCCCGAACTTTCGCCGCAGGACCGGCTCTTCGAAAAACACCACGAACAGGTGGAAACCGACCGCCAGCACAGCCGCATATATCAGTAGCCGCATAGACTCAAACCAGAGAACATGCCCCAGCAGGATCAGCCCCACACCCAGGTACATGGGATTGCGGGTAAACCGGTAGGGGCCTTCCACAACCAGTATCCTGGGGGGATCCACGGGCACCGGCGTTCCCTTCCCCTTTAGAACAAAATCCAATGCACTCCACAACAGGATGAGCGTTCCCGCCAGCCAGGGCAAAAGGGCGGCGTAATGCAAAGGTTCAGGGTAAAACCGCCAGCCCGGGCCCGACAGAGCAATCTTGTAGGGCACCCATACCAAGAGGGGAAAGGGCACCAGAATCATGAAAAATAGCGTCTTAATAAGGTTCATCCGTCCTGAGCCTTCAGACCTCATAACAGCCGTCGATAGACCGGGCAATTTTCCGTCAGCTTAATCTTCAGTTCGGAATCGTCGGCAAGAAAAGAAAAATCCTCAAATTCAAATCCCGGCGCCACCGTGCACCCCGCCAGGCTGAAAGCGCCGGTGCTCTCGGCCGCCTGAAACACCCCGCCCTTTACCACGGAAACAAAGTCGCCGCCGGCGACACCGATGATCACCTCGGTAACTTTTACACCGTCGTATTGGATCAGCTTGAGCGGATCTCCCTCGTAAAAATTCCAGACCTCGTCATGAATGACCTTGTGAAACCGGCTGACCTGGCCTGCCGCCAGCAGAAAATAAATATGCGTCAGCGCGCTTCTCGCTTTCCCGGCCGCAGGGGACAAAAGCGTCTGCCCGGAGCGATAGACTTCCCGGTAGCAGCCCCCCTCCGGATGAGGTATCAATCTATACCTGTCGATTAACTGATGTCCATTCATCAAAATTTTGGGGTGTATCCCTTCCAAGGCAAAAAAGTGGGGAATAGAATAGATATTTTATAAACCGTCGATGAATAGTTTCGATCGACAATGATTGCAGCTATATACACAACAATCAACAGGATTATTTGAAATGATCCTGTATAGGAAGGTGGTTTTTCGGATTTATCCCTATTAACAGATATTCTTTCACATTACTCCGATATTGCGGCATAGCGGAAAGTAAGGATAAACGTTTAACTTCATGTGCCTTAAAACTTGGATAAATCTGTCTTATTTCTTTATGGTAGGCATTGCTTACAACCACAGTCGCCCCTCTCTCTACCGCTTTTTGACAGCATATTGCCAATCTTTTTTGATCTTCCCATGAAAATATTTGTTCATTATATCTTCGAAATCCATTGTTATTATGTTTTACCGTATATGTGGGATCACAATAAACAAAATCACCTTTGCTTGCAATATCGATTACTTTTTCGAAATCGGAACAAATTATCCTGACATTTTCTAAAGCTTTTGCTGCACAATTTATTAAACCATCTCGCCAGAGGACTCCAGTCGTCCTTTTTCCCCCGCCATATGGCACGTTAAAGTGGCCTTCCTTATTAAGCCTGTAAAGACCACTAAAACTTGTTCTATTTAAATACAAAAATCGGACTGCTTGTGAAATGCGGGACTTTGGCTTAGATCTCCGCACATGGTTGTAATATTCTTTGTTTATAGGCTTTGTTTTTAGCTCTTTAACAACACCATTAGGATTATCTCTAATTTGTATATAGGTGTTTACAAGCTCCTCGTTAATATCAGATAAAATTGATGGTATTTTGTTTATGCTAAAGAAAACGGCCCCCCCGCCAAGAAATGGTTCGATATATTTGTTTATAGGCATTTCTTGTAACTCTTTTTTCAATATTGGAATAAGCCAACGTTTACCACCTGGCCATCGCAGGAATGGTTTTGAATTGTTTTGAAACAACAGTTTATATCGTATGTTAACCATCTTCTTACTCATCAATTATCTGTTTCTTAGCTCTTTGAGCCGCTTACTAATATTTATCTCTTCGAGGATTGCAACAGATCCTGGTGGAACATGTACTTTCCACTCAGGATTATCAAGATATATCAACTCGCGTATATGGCATCCTTGATGCACCTTCCTTTTTCTCCATAGAACTATGACCCTATAACCTGCTTTCTCAAGAATTTTGATTTTATGAATATTCCACTGATCATTTACCGTAGTGAATATTGGTACTGTGGTTGGCAAAAAATCATAGAGGTGAATTGGTTCGTCAATCGGAAATGGTAAAATTTCAAAAGAATCTCTCCTTAGACCCGCTTCCAGAAGCGAAGAATAGATAATTTTCTGTCTTTCAAAATATGTCAGCGGATTATTAAAATCGACAGCTCGATGTTTCCCTGCCGATGATGGTATAAGTTTTTTTGTATAAATTTGAGTTATCCCTATCAAAAGAAAATTGCATCTTTTCTTAGCTTCAAGGCAATAATGAAGGTGATCCTTATGAAAGGGTTGAAAACGGCCATTAACTGAGCCTTGGCTATATTTTTTCATAAATTTTCCTCTAGATATTTTTTAAAATCCCAAGGCTCTGAATATTTCCATATTCGATTAAAATGATTATCAAATGCATAATAAAATGATTCGATAGTTCTTTTCCCTACCGGGTTGCGTACGAAATGAATTTGCGGCAGTTGAGATCCGTCGCCCTCTCCTAAAACATAATAGCTAACAAGGCACACCGAATCGTCAATGAACATAAGTCGAAAAATCGGAAGTTCATTGTAAAATCTAACTTCTAAGTTGATCATACGATTTATTTTAAGATCACGAAGTTTTCTTAAAGAACTCCTAACGATCTTTGTGTATTCTTCGTGGTCTTTTTTCGCTCTCTTAGCTGCCTCAACAAGTAGAGAATCCGATGGTTTGAGAAGTATAAACTTTATGGGTCCTTCATGAGTGCATCTCAACAAAGCCTGCTCAAACTCTGGATCGCTAGTCAGTTTAGATGCACCAAGCCCCAGAAATCGTATACGATTTCGGCATTTTGTAAGAGCTTTATTATAAGATAATCCCTCAGACACTCTCTTATCAATATGATTAATACCGACGAATTGTGCATTACCAAATTCAATCAACAATAATGTGAAAAGAAGGGCGTCGAAAATAATCACTATGAACGAAATTACGATTTTGTTATTCTCTGGTTTTGCTAACGTAATAATAGAAACAGCAAAAATAACCGTCAAACCAAACAATATTATAAAAAAGATAATTAGCGATAGCGCTGGTAATCGACGTGAAATATAGGATCGACTCTTAGACCATACCGCTAATAGGGCTGCTAAAATTACCCCACTTACTATATTAATCAAAAACGTTTTTAGCTCTGGTGTCATTATCGCCTCCGCCAACAATTGGTTCTTCATGATTTAATAGAGCGGCAAGTTTTTTTACAATCATTACAGACCAATTTTCAAAATCAGATAGTCGCGCAATCACCTGATTAAGGGATTCCAACTTAGCATCGATTAGAAAACCCCGCTCACCAATCTTATATTCAGAGGATTTTAATTCCACATCGAACAATAATCCAAGATGTTGTGAACTTAAAAGTCGGCTATCATCGTATAGTAACCCCATATATTTAATATTCGGTTTCTTAACCAACTTTAACTCTTCTCCTAATTCTCTTTGCAACAGTATCTCACCATATTCGGGTTTAAATATATTGAAAAGCGGTTTAACATCATTTGGATTAAGGTGCCCTCCAAAAAGTATCGAATATGTATCATGGAGCCTTGTCTCCGGAAGGCGTTTTGTACGTTTGTAAGTAATAAACTTTTCCTTATAATGAACCAAAAACCCCGAAACTAGTTGTATTACTGAATAGTCACTTTCTGCCACTCGACGATTCATTGGAAAGCATTCGCATAGCAGTTTCTCACTGTTTTCAATAACCGAAGCATGCAAACCAGGAACTTTAATATATTTAGGTAACGAGGAAGCCGGAAAGACAACAATATCCTCGTCTAACAGAGCTTTGGTATAGCGATCAGCAACATATTCATCAATTATGGAATCCCACTCTCGAAGAGCAAACAGACCTTTCCCGGAGCGCATAAACCGTGATTTTTCTTTATTCTTCAGTATATCTGTTGACAATTTCGACTTCAATGTCTGCCAAGGTGTATTACCCTTTGTTAGAAGAATGCGTTTTTGCTGAGCTTTTTCAACAATTTCTCTGTGAGATAAAGGTCGCCCTTCATCTTTAAGCACTATATAAGCAACATCCAAAAAATGTCCCATCTTATCACTTACTCATTTAGTAACCGACCTATGAGTGGTCGGTTTTGATATAACCCTGAACAGGGATAATACACTCTGCCTCCTGATGAGACAAGGACGATTCGAAAAAGCATGTCTATAACAGCCAGTTCTGACTCTCTGCTTTGCCCGTTTTGATTAATTGCACTTGACATAGCTTTGAATCTTTTCTGGCTATAACCTATATAGAGTTTTGGCGCGCCACACAGTTGCAGTCTTAGTAAAGATGTCGAAAATTCATACACTCTCACTCACCACACCCACCCGACCGACAGTTTTGCTTACAGCTGATCACTATTTGATGTACCCCCACTCCTTCAGCCGCTGATACGCATATTGCGCCTGCTTGCCCTGCCGAACCTGCTTCAGATACCGGATGTAGGCCTGGGCGGCCGGATCGATTTTCTGCATGCCTTCCAGGGACAGGCCTTTGAAGAACACCGTGTTGGGATTTCCCGGAAGAAGCCGTTCATAGGCGGAAAAATCCTCGTAAGCCGCGTCGTATTTTTTGATTCGGATCTTGGCAATCCCGCTGATATGGCAGCCTTGGGCCTCTTCGGGATAGACCCTCCTGGCCTTGTCCGCATAGCGCTCCGCTTCGCTGTCCTTATTCTGGATCAACTGGCACTTGGCCATCAGCAGCAAGCCGGTGTAATCGTCGGGCGCCTGGTCAAGAGCCTGCTTGAACAGCCCCTCGGCCTGGCTGTACGCTTCCTTGCCCATTGCCGCTTCGCCATCCTGCATCGTTTTGATGGCGGATTTGATCTTTCTCAGGCCGGCGGTACTATCCATATATCGCTCTTTAAACAACGGCTGGCTGCTGTACGGCCGGTAATCGCTGGTGGCCTGGCTCACGGATGTCTGGTAGCGTTCAGCGCTCATGGGATGGGTGGCAAAGAGAAGATCCGTGGCGCCGGCCTTGTGCTGGTTCATGCTGTTGAGCATCTCCATGAGCCCCACCATGCCCTGGGGACCATAACCGGACCTGACCATGTATTCCATGCCCAGGCTGTCTGCCTGACGTTCGTTGTCACGGCTGTAGGATGCCAGCAGGGCGCCCGAACCCAGCTGCCCCAGCTGCCCGGCAATCTTGCCTGCTCCTGAACCCAGGGCCGCACCGGTCAGGATGGAAAGCCCTCCTGCGGCCATGCCGGCCAGCGCGGCCTTGGACATGATTTCGGCGGTGTGCCTGGCATTGACATGGCCCAGCTCGTGCCCCAAAAGGGCCGCCAGCTCCGCCTCATTCTCAAGCTCCAGCAGGATTCCCCGGGTGCAGGCGATGCTGCCTCCGGGAAAGGCGTAAGCATTGACATAGTTGGCATTGACGCAGTGAAAGTCATAAGGCATATGGCTGCGGTGGGTGTTGGCGGCAATCCGCTTGCCGGTGGCCTGGATGTAGTCCTGCAGCCCCCGGTCCTGGACGGTCCCGTAATCCGATGAAAACTGGTGCGGCGACTGCTGCCGGTCGACCGCGATCTCCTGCTGCTCGTCCACGATCATGAACTGGGATTGACCCGTTACCGGGTTGACGGCACACCCCGCGGCCAGGCCGGCAGCGGCCAGGCCGGTCATGATCATGAATTCACGCCGGCTCAGGCCGTTGATCACTCTTCCGGAAACACGCATATGTCCTCTGTTAATTAATTAATCGCATCAATCTCTTCCGCAATCCGCCGGGCGGCCTCGCGCGGATTTTGGGCATTGCGGATGGGACGCCCGATGACGAGATAGTCGGCGCCGTCTTTGACGGCCCGGGCCGGGGTGGTGATCCGTTTCTGATCATCCTTGCCTGCGTCCCAGAGCGGCCGGATGCCAGGGGTGACGGCTATAAAATCCTTGCCGAATTTCGCTTTCACGGATTGTACTTCAAGGCCGGAGCAGACGATTCCGGTGCAGCCGGCGGCCCTGGCCATGGCCGCCCGCTTCATCACCAGGGCGGAGAGATCCCCGGCATACTCCGGGCTGAACCCGGCTGCGCGGATGTCGTCGGGAGAAACGCTGGTCAGGACCGTAACCCCGAGAACGCCGACGCTCCCGCCGGAGGCCGAAACCGCCGCCTGCAGCATGGCCGGAGACTCGCCGCAGTGAACGGTTACAAACCGGACGCAGTAATCAGCGATCACCTTCATGGCGCCTGCGACCGTCGCCGGAATGTCGTGGAGCTTTAAATCCAGGAAAATGCCGGCCGGGCCACAGTCTTGAATTAATTTTACGATTTCAGGGCCCGAACGCACAAACAGCTCCAGCCCGACCTTAAACATGCCCACCTCATCCGTCAGCAGTTCCACGTACCTTCGGGCCTCGGCCGCCGTGGGAACGTCCAGGGGGAAAATAATATAATCCTTTGATGGTCTCATCCGATTTCCTTTTCGGCCTTCATATTGCTTAAACAGCAAGTTGGAAGAAATTGTTATTTGAAAATATCTCACCGCCCGCTTCGCTTGAGGCGCAAAGGCCGCAAGGTTAAATATTGTTCCTTTTGCCGTTGAGTGGACGGCAAAACAAATCAATTCAGGCTTAACAAAATAATAATGCGTTGCGAAACAAATGCTTATTGCTTTATTCCAGCGGTATGCCCGTTTTTGCTTTCCGTCCTCTCAACGGAAAGCAAAAAACCATATTCTTTGCGTTCTCTGCGTCTCTGCGGTGATATGAAACTTTTCCGGCAAGTGTTATTTGCTTCAGCCTTTATTCCTGCCCGTAATGGTCCGCCATCCACTGCCGGTAGGCGCCGCTTTTGACCCGCGCCACCCAGTTTCGGTTCTGCATGTACCAGAGAATGGTTTTGCGGATGCCGGTCCTAAACGACTCGTTCGGCTCCCAGCCCAGCTCCCGCTGCAGTTTTGAAAAATCCATGGCGTAGCGCAAATCATGGCCGGGCCGGTCTTTAACAAACTCAATCAGGTCCCGGCGCGGGTGCCGGTCGGGCAGCGGCTCGATATCGTCCAGCAGATCGCAGATCATCCCGACCACATCGATATTGCGCATCTCGCCGCGGCCGCCGATATTGTAGGTGCTTCCCGGCGCGCCCCGTTTCATGATCGCCCACACCGCCCGGCAGTGATCCTCGACATAGAGCCAGTCCCGGATGTTGCGGCCGTCGCCGTAGACCGGCAGCGTCCTGCCTTCAAGGCCGTTGAGGATCATCAGCGGAATGAGCTTTTCGGGGAACTGATAGGGGCCGTAATTGTTGGAGCAGTTCGACAGGGTGACGGGCAGGCCGTATGTCTTAAAGTAGGCCCGCACCAGGTGGTCTGACGCCGCCTTAGAGGCGGAATAGGGGCTGCTGGGGTCATAGGGGGTGTCCTCCCGGAAATAGCCGTCGGGTCCCAGAGACCCGTAGACTTCGTCCGTGCTGACATGGTGAAACCGGACGAGCAGCTGCTGGTGGGCCCGGGCGGCTTCCAGCAGCTGGAAGGTGCCGACGATGTTGGTTTCGATAAACGCGTCCGGCGCCGCAATCGACCGGTCCACATGCGATTCCGCGGCAAAGTGGCAAACGGAGTCTATTTCAAACTCGCTAAAAATTTTTGCCAGAGCGGCGGCATCGCAGATATCGGCTTTTCGAAAAACATAGCGGCCGGGGCACGCCTGTTCAATTTCCGCCAGGTTTTCCGGGTTGCCCGCATAGGTCAGCTTGTCGACATTGACGATGCGTCCTGAAAAGTCGGATTCCGACAACAGATAACGGATAAAATTTGCCCCGATAAAGCCGGCCCCGCCGGTAACCAGAATATTCTTAATAAACATTGCTTGAATCCAAATTTAATTTTCAGGTGCGATCAGGTTGAGCGCCTTCGGCAGCAGGTCGATGACGACCGGCAGGGTTCCCGGCTGCTCGCCGTCGATATCCAGCAGGACCCGCTGGTCCGATAACGCCTCTATTTTTTTGCCGGTAACGGACAACACATTCTTGACCTGCGTGATCCGGCCGTTATAGAGCCGGGGAAGATTGAGAAAAACTTCAGGCACACTCAGATCGCCGATGATGGTCACATGAAACATGCCGTCGTCAACCGACGCATCCGGGGCGACCCACATCCCGCCGCCGTGGTACTGGCCGTTTGAGACCGCCACATTCCAGACCGTGCAGGTCTGTTCAAAGTGGTCGTCAATTTTCAGGTAAACCTTTTTTTTGCCGTATTGGAAAATGGATATCAAGGTCGCCCAAATAAAGGCCGCAAAAGGGCCGCAGGGTTTGGCGGTCCGGTTGACCCGCTGGGCGACTTCTCCGCCCAGACCGAAGCTGCTGATGTTGTGAAAATAGCGGCAGCGGGTATGGCCGTCATGATCTTTATAATGGAGTCTGCCGACATCGACAGCGCACACCTTGTTTGCGGCAATCACTCCGACGGCCTGTTTGATATTGCCCGGGATCTGAACCGTTTTGATAAAATCACATCCGGTTCCGTTGGGAATAAAGCCCAGCCGGACGCTGCTGCGCACGCTTTCCCCATGCGCCATGTAGCCGTTGAGCACCTCGTTCAGGGTTCCGTCCCCCCCGACACAGATTACCTGAACCGCTCCTGATGCGATGGCCTCCCTGGCAAAACGGCCGGCATCGCCGGGACCGGAAGTTACGTAAGACTGAAAAGGGGCCAGGCTGTTTTTGGCCAGCGCGCGAATATGCGGCCAGTTCAAACCGGTGGAACCGTTCCCGGCATTTGGGTTGACGATAAAAACGCTTTTTGGCGCCACGGCCTTCCTCCCGGTTAACGGTTGTTTTAGCCGAATCGCAATACTCGTGACCTTGCCCCTTATTACCGGTGGTCAATTTCGTGAGTGGAACGGGGTTCAAAATGCGGCTGTCGCCGCCGCATTTCTTCTTAACATCTATAGACCAAAATCAGCAGGCGATAAAGTACTTTTTCCGACTTTAAAGGCGATTGCCCGGCGCGCATGACGCTTGGATCTTTTCGTCAAGAATTACGATGAGATAAAAAAATATATTGAAATAATTGGCTTTTAATTGTATTAGGGGGTATATTTTTTACAAATTTCGTAATAATTTGGCTTTTTGAAAAAATACGATAAGCCTGATTGGGTCTGGGCCGCAGCGCGCCGCAACAAATGCAACCTTGCCTTCGCCCAATCCCCCAAACTTTTAAGAGAATTTTCACAGAGAGCAAAGGTGTCCGCTGTCGTGCGCGATGATCCTCTGGGGCTGTCCGGAACGATCTGAGCGGGTTACGCTGCCGTTGCAGAATCCTGAGTAATATGGTTGCCGCGCATTGCGGCCCAAACCCAATCAGGCTCGATGATTCGAGAAACAGCTAAATTGATACAAAATTTTTATCCTGTTTGTCCGGATACGTTCAGAATCCACAATTTTTACCTCGGAAAGACATATGGCAAAAACCAGTCCAAAGCAATCCCGCCTGCGAATGCTTCCCGGCGTTGACCGTATCCTTGAAATCTCAAAAGAAGACCCGTACCTGCAGACCCTTGCGAAGCCGGTTCTGGTCCGTGCCATTCGCAGCGTTATAGAAACGCTTCGGGCGGAAATGCTTTCCGACAAAGTCGATCTGCCCGAAAATGCCCTCAGCGAATCTTCGCTCCTTGAAACCGTCAAGGCGGCCGCCCGGCAGCTTACCGCACCGAAGCTGGCACCGGTCATCAATGCCACCGGGGTGGTCATCCATACCAATCTGGGCCGCTCCGTTCTCTGCCAAAAAGCCCTTGAGCAGCTGTCCGGCATCGCCGGAGGATACTCCAACCTGGAGTTTGATCTTGAAACCGGAAAACGGGGCTCCCGCCATACCTGCGTGGAAGCGATTCTCTGCGAACTGTCCGGCGCGGAAGCCGCCCTGGTTGTCAACAACAATGCCGGCGCTGTTTTTCTGGCGCTGGATACCATGGCTAAAAATAAAGAGGTCCTGATATCCAGGGGGGAGCTTGTTGAAATCGGCGGCTCATTCCGCATTCCGGACGTCATGGCCAAAAGCGGGGCGCTCCTGAAAGAAGTGGGCACCACCAACCGGACCCACCTGAAAGACTATGAAGGGTCCATCGGAAGCAATACCGGCCTGCTGCTGAAGGTCCATAAGAGCAATTACAGCGTTGAGGGATTTACCGCGGAGGTTTCGCTGAAGGAGCTGGTGGCGCTGGGAGAAAAGTACCAGATCGCGGTGATGGAAGATCTCGGCAGCGGGACATTCATCGACTTTTCACGCTACGGACTCATAAAGGAACCCACCGTTCAGGACTCCGTCCAGACCGGCGCGGACGTGGTCACCTTCAGCGGCGACAAGCTTCTGGGGGGACCCCAGGCCGGCATTATCGTCGGACGCAGGGAAATGCTGGACCGCATCAAGAAAAATCCGCTCGCCCGGGCCCTGCGGATCGACAAACTGACGCTGGCGGCGCTGGAGGCAACCCTGTCGCTATACCGGGATGAGCCCCGGGCGATGGCAGCCATACCCACCCTGCAGATGATGACGCTCCCCCTCGATGCGATCCGGGTTAAAGCCAAAAAACTCAAAAGGAGGCTTCAGGCCCTGAATCGTCCGGGCCTGCACGTTCAATTAATGCAATTGGATTCCCGGGTCGGCGGCGGCGCGCTGCCCCTTCTGAAGCTACCCAGTCTCTGTCTGGGCGTCAAGCTTAAAGGAATGCCCGCCAACAGCATCGACACCTATCTGCGGCATTGCAATCCTGCCGTCATCGGCAGAATCGAAGATGATTTTTTTATCATGGATCTGCGCACCGTTCAGGACAGCGAAATCCCGGCCATCTCAGCCGCCTTCGGAACTATGTTGGAAAGGACCGCACCATGACAAAGCAGCAGGAGCTGATCCTCAAACGCGCTTCCACCCGGCAATTTCTCCTGTCCCGAACAGACCCCGATACCCAGCCCAAACCCGCCGCCAAAGCCGTCATCACCACCCCGGATCCGATCCGGGAAGCCTTCCCGCAGGTTCTCAACGGCCGTAAATTTCTTAGTCATGCCATGGCCCAGCTCTACAATTCCCAGAAATTCAGCGCCCTGGTCCTGCGCATCGACAATTTTCGTTCGGACCGCATTCCGCCCGATGCCGAACGGATAAAGGGCTGCCTGATGTCTGCCGCCCAAATCATTGATAATCTCTGTCAAAACGCAAACGGCCTGTGGGGCCAGTTAAAGCCGGCTGAACTCGGGTGCTTTTTTCCGGAAAAAACCGGTTTGTTTTCCCTGAAAACTGCCAAGAAAATCCGCAAAGAACTGGCCGGCAGTTGCCGGGAAACGGTTTCCATCGGAATAGCGGCCTACCCGACCCTTAACTTTACAAAGCGCCAGGTGATTGAAAACGCTTACAAGGCGCTTGACCATGCCGCTTTTTTCGGCCCCGGCAGCTGCGTGTCCTTTGATGCCGTCAGCCTGAATATCAGCGGCGACAAGCGCTATCACGAAGGCGACATCCCCGGCGCCATTGAAGAACTCCAATCGGCCCTGCTGCTGGATCCCGCCAATGTCAACGTTCACAACAGTTTGGGCGTCTGTTACGCCATCCAAGGGTCTTTTGAAAAGGCCCTCGAGTCATTCACAACCGCCATTCAACTGGACCCCGGCGAAGTCATGTCCATCTATAATGCCGGCCTGGTGCACATGTTGTCCGGCCGTCAGGACAAAGCCCTGGCGCGTTTTCTCGAAGCGCTGAACATTTCCGGGGACGTGTTTGAAATCCTGTTTCAGACCGGCAGGCTCTAT
Source organism: Thermodesulfobacteriota bacterium (assembly GCA_040757625.1). GTDB lineage: Bacteria > Desulfobacterota > Desulfobacteria > Desulfobacterales > JARGFK01 > JARGFK01. Next base: position 39,796 of record JBFLWU010000034.1, read on the forward strand.
CTGGAAATGGGCAATTTTAAAAACGCCCGCCGCTATCTCGAAAAAGCTGCCGACCGCCAGCCTGCCGCCGGAGCGGTGTATCGTTACCTCGGCGACTGTTATACCGCCGGCGCCATGGCCGACAAGGCGGTGACCGCTTATCGCAAGGCCATCAAACTGAATCCCAACGATGCCGCCGCGCTTTCAGCACTGGGAGACCTGTTCGGGCTGATGGGCGAAAATACCGAAATCGCCACGATGTTCTGCCGCCAGAGCATCGAAATCTCCCCTGACAACGGCCTTTACCGTCACCGGCTGGGGATGCTTTATCTGAATCAGAATATGCTGGAAGCGGCTTTAAATGAATTTCAGAAGGCGTTGAAACTCGGCCACGATTCCTCCCGCTACATCGAGAAAATCCGGGAACATCAAACGGAAAAAGCATCCTGATTTGATTCCCGCACTGTACCATGGTATTTAAACCATGCCAGCGGAAGTCGCCATATATTATGAAGTGAAAAAAATTTAAATTCGAAGCACGTTTCGGTTCAAGGCGGTAGCCGCAAATCCGGAAATCGAAACAATACTTAATGACCAAAATCAAAATGATCTAAAGAATAGGTGCTACCAACAACATTAGGAAGATTCAGTTTCTGTCATTAAGGCATCTGGTATTTGAATTTGTTTCGAATTTCGATAAACGGATTTTGGATTTAAAAAACTATACTTGACAGAATCAAGTCTTACGGAGCGTTTTATTTATTACTGTATGATCAGGAATAAAAAAATCGGTTAAATTATGAAAAACATTATTCTGGATGCCCTCTCCGAAAGCATCCGGGTCAAGGAAGCGTTCATCAACGGTCATCTTGACCGGATTGTTCAGGCAGCCGAAATGCTGGCGACCGCCGCCGCCTCGGGCCATAAAATTCTTATATTCGGCAACGGCGGCAGCGCCGCCGACGCCCAGCATATCGCCGCGGAATTCGTCAACCGCTTCCGGGTCGAACGACAGCCCCTGGCCGCCCTGGCCCTGACAACGGACACGTCCGTTATCACCAGCATCGCCAACGATTACCATTTTGACGAAATATTTGAAAAGCAGGTTCGTGCCCTGGGAAAAAGGGGGGACATTGCCGTGGGGATCAGCACCAGCGGCAATTCCCGCAACGTCATCCGGGCCGTCGATGCCGCAAGGAAAATCGGACTGCTCACCATCGGCCTGACCGGACCGGGCGGCAAGCTGGCCGACCTGGTCGACCTTAATTTTGCGGTCGATTCCCGGACCACCGCGCGCATTCAGGAGTCCCACATTCTTCTCGGGCATATGCTGTGCGAACTGACGGATCGGATTCTCTTTCCGGAGAAGTTCTGAACCAGGTCCCGACGCCACCGCACCGTTTACAAGCGGTCCGGACCGGAGAAACCGGAACACACTGAAAGTCTCGTGAGATAATTATGAAACGACCTATTCTTCCCATTGACCTGAATCACATCAAGACAAAACCGCTGGCGGAACGCAAGAGCCTGGTAAAGGCCGGCGATGCGGCCCGGCCCTGGCGGAACGGGGCGTCATTTAAAGATTTCCTGGACTCGCTGCCCAATATCCTGGCCGGCAGCCAGGTCCGCAAGGTGATTGCGGCAATGGCCGCCGCCGCCAAATCCGAAAAGGTCATCATCCTGGGCATGGGCGCCCACGTCATCAAGGTCGGGCTAAACCCGGTCGTGGTGGACCTGATGGAACGCGGCATCGTGTCGGCCGTTGCCATGAACGGGGCCGGGATTATCCATGACTTTGAGCTGGCGATGACGGGCCGGACATCCGAGGACGTGTCGGCATCTTTGAAAGACGGCGCATTCGGCATGGCCACTGAAACCGGCGCATTTTTATGCGAGGCTATTCAATATGCCGGGCACCATGAAATCGGCATCGGAGAAGCCGTAGGAAAATCCATCATCGGCAACGCCCTCCCCTTTGCCGCTAAAAGCATCCTGGCCGCCGGCGCCCGCCTGGACATCCCGGTGACCGTGCACGTCGCCGTGGGAACCGACATCATCCACATGCACCCGCAGTTTGATCCGGCCGCAGCCGGAGAGGCCACTCACCGGGACTTTCGCACCTTTGCCGGCATGGTTGCCGGACTTGAAGGCGGCGTTTATCTGAATGTCGGATCGGCCGTGATCCTGCCTGAAATTTTCCTCAAAGCGGTCAGCCTTGCCCGCAACCTGGGCTACCGCCTGGACAGCTTTACCACCGTCAACATGGACTTTATCGCGCACTATCGCCCGCTTACCAACGTGGTCAGGCGACCCACCGCCCAGGGAGGACAGGGGGTTAACCTCATCGGGCACCACGAAATCCTGCTGCCGCTCATCGCCGCCGGAGTGATTGAAGAAATAGAAAAATAGGTGCTCAAAATTATCGCTCTGCGTCTCGGCCGCCTGTTAGGCCCAAGCCTGTTGCTGGCCTAGACCCCTGATCCCCGGGCGGACACCGCCTGCAAATGGTGAGGAACAACGATTCACCCCATAGGCATTCGTAATATGACTCTCCGATCCCCGGATGATTTTAGAAGTTCCCGCTCCCCTATTTGCGCCGCCGCGGCAGAGACTCCTTTGCCACAAACACCAGCAGAAACGCCGCCAGCAGATGCAGCGGTGCAAAGAACAGAAACGAGACTGAGGCGCCGTAGACATTGGCGATAACACCCCCCAGAAGCGGCCCGACAAACGCGCCGGTCTCCCCGACGGTCCTGCGCATGGCCTGCAGCTGGGCCCGGGTGCGGTAGGGAACGATGTCGTAGGTATAGGTCGTCATGGAGCCTAGGGCCATTCCGTTGGCGATTCCCAGCATCACCGCCAGGACCACCAGCGCCGCCGAACCGGCCGCCAGCGGATAGAGCGCAAAACCGATCCCGGACAGTAATGCCGGAGGAACGGTCGCCCATTTGCGGCCGTACTTGTCCGAAATCACGCCTGCCGGAACGATCATGGCAAAGGTAATGGCGCCGATGATAAAAAAGAGAAAGCCCACGTGGGTCGCGCTGTAGCCCAGCTCATCGACGACATAAATGGGAAGCATGCTATTGAGCACCTCGGAGCGCAGCATGGCGCCGAAGGTGGCCAAGATCAAAACCAGATAGGTCCCGCGAAAATAAAGCTCGATCTGGTTGAGCCTGCCAAAACTAAATATCTCACGACGGGAAGCGGCTCCGCGCTCATGGGTCTCCTCGACCGTTGCCGAAATAACCAGAACCACCCCCGCCATGGCGGCAAATATCAGAAACAGGCTCCGAAACCCCCAGGTGTCCAAAATAATGCCGCCGATGGCCGGCCCCAGCGCCGTCCCCGAGGCGTGGATGCCGAAAAGCGCGCTCATCTGGCGGCCGCGCTGGTCTACCCTGACCAGATCGATGGCCGCCAGCTCCCGTCCAAGCCGCCACAGGGTCAGACCGACCCCCCAGCAGAACTGGGAAAGCAGGATGATCCAGAAAACCGGCGCGAAGGCGGTCGCCGCCGTACTTGCGACGGCGATGGCGGCCCCTATCATCATGCCCGTGCGAAAGCCGGTCCGGTCCAGGAGCATGCCGGAAGGAATCAGCGATACGGCCCGCCCCAGGACCTGGGCCGTAACCACCTGGGCCGCCATTCCCATGGAAACCCCGAATGTCCGCCCCAGCAGCGGCACCGCCGGAACGATCATCCCGGTCCCCAGCGCCATGATCAGGGAAGGCAGGTATATCTGGAAAACAGCCTGCCGGGCCTGCTGAGAAAGCATCAACCGCCTCATCGGCAAAGCGCTCCGTTCTGTTCAAAGAACCGTATGATCTCATCAAGGTGCATGACATCGGCGTATTTGTGATGCAGGTCAAAAAGGTTGACCTTGTGGGACAGGAGGCTGCGGTCAAAACAGCATTCCTCCGCCACCACCGGATGAAATCCATACGAGTAGGCGTCCACCACGCTGGCCCTCACGCAGCCGCTGGTGCTTTCGCCGCAGACGATAACGCTGTCGGCGCCGATACGGGTCAGGTGGGCGATCAGGGCCGTTCCGAAAAAGGCGCTGGCGCGCTCTTTAATAATAATCAGATCCTGGGGCTGCGGTTTGAATTCCGCTCTGATTTCATAAGCCCGGGGGTCGAGTGTGCGGGCCTTGCGTTGGGTGGCAGGTACGGCCGCGATCCCGGATTTATTACGGATATCATTGGTTGTATAAACGACCGGCATCTTCTGGGAGCGCGCCAGAGCCAGCAGTTCCTGAATGGGTCTGATCGCATTCCAGGCATAGATGCCGCAGGAACTTCGATTGATTTTTACGGCCTCATGGACCGGCAGCGGGCCGCCCTCAAAAACCAGGTTATACAAATCGATGGCCAGCAGGACCGGCTTTGCGCCGATATGGGTTTTTCTTTTGTAGTCGCTGTAAATTTCCAGAACCTGAGGATCGACAATGTCCTTCCAACAGTGATCTTCAAAGGCTGCTGTCACGGGCGCCTCCACTTAATCCGGCTGTTACGGGGGTAAACTTAGTGAATTCCCGGGTCGGGGAGCTTTTCAAATGTTGTCCGGTCCGTCCGGGAGCAGGCCCTGACGAACCACCGCCGAACGATGAAGTCACCCCCTAGGCCTTCGGAATGAAGCTTCCCGGTCCCTTAATTGGTTTTTCGGGATCATTTAAAAATGATAATTTGACTCGACCCCGGACGCCAAGACGGTCCGATTCAGGGCGTGCGATCAATCCTTTTCCTGCTAAGGCCGTCAAGGATCTTATCCGGCGTCGCCGGCAGGGAGTAAATTCTGACTCCCACCGCATCGCAAATCGCATTGAGAATGGCGGGCGTAAGCGGAACCGTGGCAACCTCGGAAATCCCCTTGGCTCCGAACGGTCCGCAGGGCTCGGGCTTTTCCACGATAAGGGTGCGAACCGGCGGTGCTTCCAAAATCGTAGGCATGTTTAAGCCCTTGAGCGTCCGTACCCGGGCAACGCCCCCCTTCATCGGATAGGCCTCGGACAACGCATACCCCTGGGCCATGTGACAGCTCCCCTCAATCTGGCCTTCGATTTTCTGGGGATTAATTGCCTTGCCGACGTCGTGGGCCGCGATCACTTTAAGCAGCTTGACTTTGCCGCTGCCCGGGTCCACCTCCAGGATCGCCACCTGACAGGTATAGGCATAGCTCGGATAGTTGCGGTATTCTTCGGGCGGCACGCTCTTGCGTCCCTCGCTGTCGGAAAGGGCAAAGGTTTTGGGGGCGATATAGGTATGGCCGATTTCGATTGTTCTGCCCTGACGACTCAGTTGAGATTCCAGCTCTTTCAGCGACAGCGTTCGGTTCGAGGCCCGGCAGATAAAGCCGCTTTCAACCAGATCCAATTCAGTTGCAGGCCGGGCCAATAACCGGGCCGCTTCCCGGGCAAGCGCCGCCCGGAATTTTTCCGCCGCCTGGGCGACGGCATTTCCGCTGATCAGCGTTTGTCGCTCGGCAATGGCCCCGCCATGCCTTGGCGTTAATGTGGTGTCGCCCGTAACCATTTCAAAATCGGTTTCAGAGAGCGGGATAATTTCCCGGGTAATCTGCGCCAGGGTGGTACGAATTCCCTGTCCCATGTCCACCGCGGACGCCCGCAACCTGACCCTTCCCCCCGGCAGCAATGTGAATACGGCGCCGGCATCATCCACCTTGCCCTTGCCGGCCCCGACATTTTTAAACCCGGCTGCCACCCCGATCCCGAGCTTTTTACCGGCGCCGGCCATCTCTCTGATTCCGGGCAGCTCCTCTTTGAGCGCCTCGCGGGCTGCGGCTATGGCTTCCTGCATGGCAACGCTGTCGCGCAGGATTTCACCGGATGGGGTTGCGCTGCCGGCTTTCAAGGCATTCCGGTACCGGATTTCAAAGGGGTCTATCTTTAATTTGCGCGCGGCTTCATCGAAAAGAGACTCGATGGCCACGGCCACCTGGTTGATGCCGAAGCCCCGAAATGCGCTGCTGTTGGCATTGTTGGTGTAGACCGCCCATCCCTCCACCCGCAGGTTGGGGACCTCATAAGGCCCGCAGGCAAAAATACAGGCCTGGTCGATGACCCGGGGGCTCAAGGCGGTATAAGGGCCGGCGTCGGACACCAGCCGGGCGTCCACGGCCAGGAGCTTGCCGCTGCGATCGAATCCGACCCGGTAATCCATTTCATAGGGGTGGCGTTTGGTGCTCCTTTTCATGGATTCTTCGCGAGTCAGCGTCAGTTTAACGGGTTTTTTGCTGTGATAGGTGCCAAGAGCGATGAGAGGTTCGACAGTGGCATCGGCCTTGCTGCCGAAAGCGCCCCCCAAGGGGGTGGCCTGAATGCGGAGCTTGTCCGCGGGCATGTCTAAAACCGCTGCCAGCTGTCCCTTTAATTCGAACGGAAACTGGGTGGGCGCCTTGACGGTCAGCACATCGCCGGACCAGAACGCGATTCCGGCTTCAGGTTCCAGATAACCGTGTTCAACAAAAGGGGTGCTGAAATGCCCTTCCAGCACGAGGTCGGACCGGCTGAACCCCTCGGCGGTGTCCCCGACGGTGTGCACCAGGTGTTTACAAACATTCCCCTGCGGGTGAATCATCGGAGCATCTTTGCCTAAGCCTTCCCGGGGCGAAAACACACCGGGCAGAGGATCATATTCGACCTGAATGAGATCGCGCGCCTTGGCGGCGATCTCCTCGGATTCAGCCAGCACCAGCGCAACCGCATCCCCCATAAACCGGACCGTATCGCCGCACAACACGGGCTGGTCCTGCGTGAGCGACCCAAAACCGTTATGCCCCGGTACATCTTCGGCTGTCAACACATGGGCGACCCCCGCCAGTTTCAAGGCTTCCGCCTTTTCAACCCGTCTAATGCGGGCATGGGGATGGGAGCTCCAGACAACTTTGGCAAAAAGCACCCCGCCAGGATACAGGTCGTCGGCAAAGTGCAATTTTCCCTGGACCTTGTCGAACCCGTCGATGTCAATCACCGACCGGCCGTACCCGCCCCGCATCTCCAGTTTCATTTCCAAAGGGTGCCGGACCCAATGGGCCGCCAGTCTGACTGCTTCGATGATTTTAAGATAACCGGTGCACCTGCAAAGATTATGCTCAAGCCCGGACCGGATGTCCGCTTCGGTTGGATTCGGGTTTTTATCCAGCAGCGCCTTGGCGGCCAGAATCATGCCGGGAGTGCAAAATCCGCACTGAACGGCCCCCGCAGCCAGAAAGGCGGCCTGAATCGGGTGAAGTTGCCGGTCTTCGCCGGCGGCGATACCCTCGATCGTCACGACCTCGGCATTCTGGAGCCGGCGCAGCGGCAGCCGGCATGATTTTTTTGCCTCGCCGTTGACTAAAACCGTGCAGGCCCCGCAATGTCCCGTGTTGCAGCCGTTTTTGGCGCCGGTCAGCTTTAATTCATTTCGTAGAAAGGACAGCAGGGTCAGGCCGGCGGGAACCGTTGGGGAAATGTTCCGGCCGTTTATCGTAAGCGCAATGGTTATCTGTTCTTCCATCAACCTATACCCTGGCAATAGATTATGTATTTTCGGTTAACGGTGAGCCCAGGCTCGGTTTCAACCGGCAAAAAAGACTATTTGATTCCAGCTGCAGTGAAATTGGGATCATCACTCACTGTCCGTAACCGCCTTGGCCTCTTTATCCAAAAACCTTTCTCCGCAAAAAGGGCACATCAGCTTGCGGTCCTGAAACCTGAAATCATCCTTGTTTGCGTAAAATTTTCGATCGCATTTCGGGCACACCACCCAGAATATTTTTGCCATGTCCGTTCCCCTTTCTTAAGCGATATAATCCTTCAGATCGATCCGGTTCATCACCTCCGCCGGAATATTGATCCTTTCGGAAAACGGCCGACTGACCGGCCGGGTTGCGTCAATGATCATTTTGCCGCCGACGGCATGCTTGACAGCGGAGGGATCCAGGGTGCCGCCCCGGGCATTTTTAATAATATTGATATCCAGATCCGGCTGGACCCGGGTCGCCATGGCCCACAGCACCTCGCGCTCATTAAAGGGATCGACGTCATCGTCCACCACGATTACATGTTTAAGCTCGTCGTGATGGGGGAAAGCCGCCATGCCGGCAACGATTCCCTCGCCGTCGACCCGCTGCTTCAGCGATATATAGGCATGAAAACGGCAGCAACCGGAAATCGGGAAATGCACCCCTTTGACTCCCGGCACCGCCCGCTTGATTTCCTCGTAAATACCGGCCTCCTTGGGAATCCCCCCGAGTATGGCGGTATCGGCGTGCCCGACCAGAATATTCAGGTAGATGGGATCCTTGCGATGGGTGATGGCGGTAATTTTAATAACAGGCGACCAGCGTTGCGGTCCATAGTATCCGGTAAATTCTCCAAAGGGCCCTTCCGCGTCCCGCAGGTTGGGCAGAATTTCGCCCTCAACGATGACTTCGGCATCGGCCGGCACCAGCAGCCGGTCGCCATATGTTTCCGAAGGAACCAGACGCAGCGGTTCACCGATGACCCCGCCGATCACTTCATACTCGTCAACTTCCATGGAGCTGATCGCTTCGGTCCCCAGATAGAACCCCGGATGGTGGCCCAGCACATGCGCAATGGGCAGCGGCTTGCCTTTTTCCTGCGCCCGCATAAAGTAATTCCACAAATGCCGCGGCGACATCCAGATGCGCGATTCGTTTTTGCTGAAAACAATCATGCGGTGATGTGACGAATTATAAACCCCCGTATCAGGATCCGCGGCCACAACCGCATCGGGAAGATAGGGGTACCCGTCCATTTCATGATGGGTCACCACCGGCAGGTCCCGCAAATCGACATCGTCCCCGGTCCTGACGACCTCCTTAACCGGCGCATCGGCCTTGTCGATTACAACCGGCTTTAGCGGCTGCAGGCATCTTTCGGCGAACTTAAAGCTGGTCTCCATGCGCCACTGTTCCCGATCCAGGCCCATTGCGACGGCGCAGTACTGACGCATGGCAAAAATATTGGTGGCGACCTTAAAACCGCTCTTTTTGCCTTTCAGGTTTTTAACATTTTCAAAGATCAGAAAAGGAAAGCGCCCTTCGTTCTCCAGCTTTTGCTGGATGGCCGTTATCTCGAATTTGGGATCGACCTCTTTTTTTACCACAATAACATCTTCCGGCATTGCAGCCTGAAGTTTTTTAATAAACGTTCTAAGATCCGCAGCCATACCCCTCCCCCTTTTTAATTGATTATTTGCGACCAGAAATTTAAACCGCCGCCGTGTCGCGTCAGGTGTTTTCAACCCATTGAAATTTCGAAAAATATGTTTTGAGACTATAAAAAAGTGATTGACCGGTGTCAAGCCTAAAGAAATTGACGAAATCATGCTGCTTTCAATTTCGGACAAACGCTTGACTTTGCGGCAAAAACATTAGACTATGCCGTTGATTTTTTCAATGGTATGCCTATTTTGTTTCATATTTGGGCTTTATAAGGGAGTGAGTGCTTATGCCGATCTATGAATTTCGTTGCAAGAAATGCAACCGGGAGTTTGAATATCTGATTTTTGGCAGCGACAAGCCCGTCTGTCCGGGATGTAAAAGTAAAAATGTCTGCAAACTGATGTCTGCCTGCGGATTTGTCAGTAAAGGCGGCGGCGGGGAAACCGTGCGCACATCCGCATCCGCATCTTCCTGCAGCGGCTGCTCGGCCGGCAGCTGCGCGGGATGCGGTCACTGATGAAGCCGGCCATCAGAATAGGGACCAGGGGCAGCCAGCTGGCGCTCTGGCAGGCCCGCTGGGTCGGCTCCGCCATTCAGGGAATCAATCCCGATGTTTTAATTGAAATCGTAATGATTAAAACCAAGGGGGATAAAATCCTGGACACACCCCTGGCAAAGGTAGGCGGAAAGGGTCTTTTTGTTAAAGAAATTGAAGAGGCCCTCATCGGCCGCCGAATCGACCTGGCGGTTCACAGCTTAAAAGACATGCCGGCCGACATCCCCTTCGGGTTATGCATCGGCCCGGTCCCGAAACGGGAAAATCCCAATGACGTTCTGATATCCAAATCCGGGCTGCCGCTGGCGCAGCTGCCAGAAGGCGCCCGTATCGGGACCAGCAGCCTGCGGCGCGCCGCCCAGCTTCTTCACCAGAGACCGGATATTGCGATCCTGCCGTTAAGGGGCAATCTGGACACCCGGCTCCGCAAGCTGGAAACCGAAGCCCTCGACGCGATTGTCTTGGCGGCTGCCGGCCTCAAACGCCTCGCCCTTGAAAACAGGATAACAGAATATCTGGAAGACGCGGTCATGCTGCCCGCCGTGGGTCAGGGGGCCCTGTGCCTTGAGCTTAGAAAGGACGATGCCCGGACCGCCGCGGCGGTTGCCGGACTCAACCATCCGGAAACAAGAACTGTGGTGATGGGAGAGCGGGCCTTTTTAAATCGCCTGGAAGGCGGCTGCCAGGTTCCCATTGCCGCCCGCGGCAAAATCAAAAACGACCATTTTTCCATTGAGGGCCTCGTTGCCAACCTGGACGGAACCGTTATGGTCCGGGACACATTGTCGGGCCCCAGCAGCGAATCTGAAAAAACCGGAATCGCCCTGGCCGAGCGCCTGTTGTCCCTGGGCGCAAAAGTCATACTGGACAAACTGAAAACAAATGAACCCGATAACACCCAAAGGTAAAGTTTACCTCGTCGGCGCCGGACCCGGCAATCCGGAACTCATTACCCTTAAAGGCATGGCGTGTATTCAACAGGCGGATGTCATTGTCTACGATTATCTGGCTTCCCCGTTTTTCCTGAAATACGCCCCCGCAACCGCGGAAATTCTTTACGTCGGGAAAAAGGAAGGGCATCACACCCTGCCCCAGCCGGAGATCAACGACCTGATCATTCAAAAAGCCCGCCAGGGCCTTACCGTTGTCCGTCTCAAGGGCGGCGATCCTTTTATTTTCGGTCGCGGGGGCGAGGAGGCCGAAGCGCTTGTCAGGGAAACTATTCCCTTTGAAGTGGTTCCGGGGATAACCTCCGCCATTGCGGCGCCGGCCTATGCCGGCATCCCCCTGACCCACCGGGACTTTACCTCCACCCTGGCCTTTGTCACCGGCCATGAAAATCCCGCCAAGAAGGAATCCAACATTAATTGGGAAGCGCTTGCCAAGGGCATCGGCACCATCGTCTTTTTCATGGGAGTGAAAAACCTGCCCAACATCACCCGCAAGCTGATGGAGAACGGCATGCCCGCCGACACCCCGGCGGGACTGATCCGCTGGGGCACCACCCCCCATCAGCAGACCGTTACCGGCACGCTGGCTACCATTGTCGAAAGGGTCAAGGCCGCCGGCCTCAAGGCCCCGGCGATTACGGTCATCGGGCGGGTGGTCGGGCTGCGGGATACGTTAAAGTGGTTTGAAAACCGGCCCCTGCTGGGGAAAAAAATCGTGGTCACCCGCGCCCGCGAACAGGCCAGCGACCTGGTAAAACAGCTATCCGAATTGGGAGCGGACTGCCTGGAATACCCCACCATCAAGGTCGCTCCGCCGGACGATTGGGCCCCCCTGGACCGCGCCATTAAAAACCTTTCCGCATACAGCTGGCTGATTTTTACCAGCGCAAATGCGGTGGACTTTTTCTTCAAGCGCCTGTTTGAAAAAAACAAGGACGTGCGCGCCCTCGGCCCTCTGCGGACCGCGGCCATCGGCCCCGCAACCGAGAGGCGGCTCTTTGATTTCGGCATCAAGAGCGACATCGTTCCCCCAAATTACCGGGCCGAATCCATTGTTTCCGCGTTCGCCGGTATCGATGTCAAAAACAAAAAAATACTGCTCCCCCGCGCTAGGGAAGCCAGAGCGGTCCTGCCCGACGAGCTGGCAAGAATGGGCGCCGTGGTGGACGACGTCCCGGTCTACTGCACCCTGGCCGCCGGCGACCATGCCGACAGCCTGGTTCAACGACTTGAAGACAAGCAAGTCGATCTGATTACCTTTACCAGCTCCTCGACCGTTAAAAACTTCAAGGCGCTGCTCCCGCCGGAAAAATTCGACTCGCTGTTAAAGGATGTCGCCGTCGCGAGCATCGGCCCCATCACCACTGATACCGCCCGGAAGCTGGGTATCAAGGTCCATATCACCGCCCAGGACTATACCATCCCCGGGTTGTGCCGGGCCATTCAGCAATATTTCACTTAAACCGATAACTCCCTTAATATGCGTTAATAGCCCCACGTAATTGTATCTTAAAATTGCATTTGTTATGGATACAAAAGCGGCGACAGGCCATGTGATCTTAAATCTTAACTGCTATTAGCGGGAAACACATTTCTGCGCCCATCCACTTTAAAAATATGTTTTTAACATCCAAACGAAAATTGTCCATGATATCCTGTTTCTAATGTATCTTGCCCGCTGTCTTTCTAAATTCCTGCGCTTCAGCATTCTCCTTCTCCCCTTTAAGAAAACACATATTCCGTCAATGTTATGTGCCATCAACCCTTTATTCTATCGGGGTCCGAAAAATCGTTTAAGAAACCAAATCGCACCGATCTAAAACAGTTCAAGCAAAACCATCGAATCGCACAGGAAAAAACCAGAAGAACGCCGGGCATTGACAGCCAGAGCGTGAATTTAAGATCTTTTCCGTTTACCTTTAAATAATATCTATTTTTTATAGGTAATATGAGGGTGTTTTTTCAGGCTTGCA
>JBFLWU010000035.1:0-50579 GCA_040757625.1 Thermodesulfobacteriota bacterium
TGTCTAACGAAGGGGGGGAGATGAAAGGGCTATTTCTTTTTTGGAGTGGCCTTTTTCTTTGCCGCCGGTTTTTTAGCTGCTTTTTTTTTGGCGGGGGCCTTTTTCTTCGCTACTTTTTTCTTAGCAGGTGCCTTCTTCTTTGCTACTTTTTTCTTGGCGGGTGCCTTTTTTGCTGCTGCTTTTTTCTTGGCGGGTGCCTTTTTCTTTGCTGTAGCCATGTTTTCCTCCCTTTGATTGTTAATTGGTATGGCCCACTACCCCTCCCCTTTGCAGGAAAAATCCCTCCTGCAAGATCGCACTGATTGTGGCTTGATTTCTATTATTATACTATATATTGTATGTCAAGTTTTTTTAAAGAATTCTTTTAAATTTTTATCATCGTCAGGATATGCTATGTTTATCCCAATGGATCTAAAATGAATGGTTTTGTTTTTTTTGAGGCCCTGCAGCGATCTGCCGGAAATTTTCGAACACAAGGATTTTGAATCTAATTTTCATATTCCCCCGCATTGCCCGTAGCAAGAATCTACGGGCAGTGCGCTCGCTTGTGCGGTTCAATGCCTTCATCATGGTCATGGAAACAAAGCGATCGAAGGCCAATAAACGTTCTTTCTTTCCGTCCGTTAACTTGATTGGAGGAAGGATAGCCATGCGGATAGCCGCTTTTATCTTTTTCCTGCTTCACTGCTCTGCGGTATTTGCCGGCGGCATTGTGCCGGTGATTGTCGTATCGACGGATTCACCCCGGGCGGGTCAGCCACTTACCTTTTTTGTGTACTGGCATAATTCGGATGACCAACCCGCTCAAATCGATCCACCGTACCGCTTCGTATGCCAAATCGCTTCCATGGACAAAACGGTTGAAGTTATGGCTCAAGCCGTTCAAACTCCGGATGCGACTGCGAACCGAATCGAACCGAATGGTTTTAAAAAACTCCCCTATTGGCTAAAAATCCCTTCTTCCTGTAGGGGGGCGGTTGCCCTGACGATTCCTGCCATGGGCACTGCAGCGGTGATGTTCGCCGTCGACACCGCCCCGCAGTTATCTGAAAAAGACGAGGTCACCGCATCCGGCAAAACCGCAACCCCGGATTATGACTCGCTGGATTCACTTTTTGCACTGTATCAGCCCTATCTTGGGAACATCACGGCATATAAACCGATGTACTTTCTAGTCGGCGCCGACCCGCAATACAGTAAGTTTCAAATCAGTTTCAAATACAGATTTTTAAATCCTGTGGGATCGCTGTCAAAGCAGCACCCGTGGGTCAACGGGTTTCATCTTGCCTATACCCAAACCTCGTTTTGGGACCTGAAGTCGGCCTCGGCACCCTTTGAAGATACCAGCTACAAACCCGAGGTTTTTTTTCAAAGCCCCAATATCAAAACAGGCCTCGTAGGGATTAAAAGGCTTTTTTTACAGACAGGATTTCAGCACGAATCGAATGGCCGCGGCGCAGAATCTTCCCGCAGCACGAATTTTTTATATGTCAAACCCATATTTGTTGTTTTTAACGAAAAAAATCGATTCGGTTTGCAGGTAGCGCCGAGGATATGGACTTATGTGGCCAATGACGAAGGTACAAACCCGGATATAGCGGACTACAGAGGATATTTCGACCTTGAGTTGAAATTCGGAAAAGCAGACAGCGTTGTCTTAGGCACGCTTCTTCGCTGGGCAGACAAGGGTGGGTCCATAGAAATAGACCTAACCTTCCCGCTCCATCAATTTTCCAACAACGTCCAGATATATCTTCAGGCGCAATATGTCAGCGATCTGGCGGAAAGCCTGCTGCATTACCAGGAACGAACCGAAGCCCTCAGATTCGGTTTCGCCATCGTCAGATGAAATAGGCTTTGTCGCCAGAGCCGCCATGGCGTATGTTATAACCATACCTTTTTTTGAAATGTAATCGCGTGCACCGGTCAGTTGCGGTTTTTTAGCTTCTCGTTACGCCGGATCGCTGGATCCGCTGACCGCAACTTTCCTTGACAACTGATACATATTGGCATAAATAGCGTGTTCGTTTTAGATAACAGTTCAAAAGGCAATCCGGCCGGAAAATCATCCGGTTTAATCGGTTAATTTTAAGATGAGTAAATTAAGGGTAGGGCTATATGCATTTTTGGCTGTTACTGCTGGCAGCGCCCTTTCGTTAGTGCTTTTAAACCAGTTCTATCCATCGGCGCCGATATCACCGGTAGCACGCCAGTTGCAAGCGACGTCCCAAATGGGCTCGATAAAATCAAAAGCTCATCTTTATTTTGCGGACAAGGAGAAACCTTTTTTAATTGCCGAGGCGCGCGATATTCAGCACGCGCAAGACGCCGTCAGTTTTGCAAAAATGATAGTTGCGGCTCTGTCGGAGGGCCCCCGGCAGGACCTCATGCGGACGCTGCCGACGAAAACCGTTTTAAGAGCTCTGTTTATTGATCAGAATAAAACCGCTTATGTGGATTTGAATGAATCCATAAAAGAAAATCATCCGGGCGGAAGTCAGTCTGAAATACTGACGATCTATGCGATCGTAAACTCTCTGGTTTTGAATGTCCCGGAAATTGAAACTGTTAAATTTTTGTTTGATGGCCGCGAATCCATGACCCTTTGCGGCCATATGGACCTGCGCTTTCCGATGAAAGCCAATATGTTGCTGGTGCGATGACCAAACAGACCAAAATAAACAATATCCGGAATATCGGAATTATTGCGCATATCGATGCGGGCAAGACCACAGTGACCGAGCGGATTCTCTACTACACCGGTCGTTCCTATAAGATGGGCGAAGTTCATGACGGGGAAGCCGTTATGGACTGGATGCCGGATGAGCAGGAACGCGGCATCACCATAACGTCCGCGGTAACTACCTGCCAGTGGAAAGGCTGCGATATCCAGATCATCGACACGCCGGGGCATGTTGATTTTACTATTGAAGTCGAACGGTCGTTGAGGGTGCTGGATGGCGCCATCGGCGTATTTTGTGCTGTCGGCGGTGTCGAACCGCAATCGGAAACGGTGTGGCATCAAGCCGACAAGTACCATGTTCCCAAAATTGCCTTCATCAATAAGTTGGATCGTATCGGCGCCGATTTTTTCGGCACGGTTCAAATGATTAAAGACCGCTTGAAGGCGATCCCGATCGTCATGCAGCTTCCCGTCGGTTCCGAGGACAATTTTGTCGGTGTTATCGACCTGCTCGAAATGAATCAAATTTTATGGGACGATGATACCCTGGGAGCGACCTACACCCGTTCCGAAATATCAGCCGACCATATCGAAACCGCAAAAAAATACCGAGAAGAACTGATTGAAACAATTGCCGAATACGATGACGGCATTATGGAGGCATACCTAGCGGAAAATCCGATTACCGCCGATGCCCTTCTTGCAGCCATCCGCAGGGCAACCATCCAATTAAAACTGGTCCCGGTCCTGTGCGGCTCGGCACTTAAAAACAAAGGGATCCAGCCGCTTCTGGACACGATTGTCAACCTGCTGCCCAGCCCCGTTGATGTGCCGCCTGTTCGTGGCGTTCATCCCGAAAGCGGCGAACCGATGGAATTCACCGCCAAGGACTCGGGGCCGCTGGTCGCGCTGATATTCAAGGTGGCGATGATGGAGGGGCGCAAGCTCTCCTTTGTCAGGGTATACAGCGGCAAGATGCATGCCGGCAGCGATGTTTACAACGCATCCCGCAAAATCAAGGAAAAAACAGCCCGTATCCTTCGGATGCACGCCAACAAAAAAGAGCGGGTTGACGTTGCCGCCACCGGCGCCATTGTCGGCGTTGTCGGCCTGAAGGAATCCTCGACCGGAGAAACCCTTTGTTCCGCCGATCATCCGGTCTTGCTTGAAAAAATTGAATTTTATGAACCGGTTATTTCCGTTGCGGTTGAACCCAAGACGCACTCGGATCAGGAGAAGATTGATCAGGTCCTTGAAAAATACATGTCGGAAGATCCCACCCTGCGGGTTCGAAAGGATGAAGACACTGGCCAAACCATCCTGTCGGGAATGGGAGAGCTTCACCTTGAAATCATCATCAGCCGGATGCTGCGTGAATTCAATACCAATGTCAACGTCGGAAAACCCCAGGTTGTATATCGCGAAACCATCGGGAAAGAAGCAATCGCAACCGCTCAGTTCGACAAAGAAATCTCCGGCCAGCGGCACTTTGGCGAGGTCAGCCTTCGGCTGATCCCGCTTCCCCGGGGAAGCGGCAATCGCTTTCGATCGGATGTTACCGAAGAGACCCTCCCCGGTTTATTTGTTACGGCCGTGGAGAAAGGGGTTATGGAGTCTTTTGAAAGCGGCGCACTGATGGGCTATCCGGTAGTCGACATTGAAGCCGTTCTTGTTGGCGGTGACTCCAAGGACACTCTGGGAACGGAACTGGCTTTTCGTGTCAGTGCATCCATGGCTTGTCAGAGAGCGCTTTTACAAGGAGAACCATTTCTCCTTGAACCGATTATGGACGTTGAGGTCTTTGTAGCTGAAACTTTTATGGGTGATGTTATCGGCGATCTGAATTCCCGAAACGGCAAAATCGAATCCATCTTCCCCCAAATGGGTGTTCAGGTAATCAAAGCCATTGTTCCGCTCAAGCGCATGTTCGGTTATTCCACCGTATTAAGATCCGCTACCCAGGGACGCGGAACATTTACCATGCAATTCTCCCATTTTGATCGAAGCTAAGCCTTTCGATTCATAAATGCGGTGCCGTATTTATTTTCTCAGGACCAAGTGCCAAGTGAGCATACCCGATGCTTCTCGTCATAAAAAACCGTCAGGGTAGTTGCGGATCAAAGCGCTAAGCCATCAGACATTATCCCCTAACGCGCATCCGGCGGCAGCTGTTTCAGCTCAGCCTTCAATTCCTTCAGCATATTTTCAATGTGCTGTTTTTTATCCGGGTCGGTAATGTCCGCTAATGCCCGGTTTAAATGAAAAAAGGCGTTTTGGGGCTTCCCCGTTTTCTGATAGTAAATTCCCAAGTAATAGTGGGAGTCAGCCGGCTTTCCCTGACGGCCGGAAGCTTCCCCCAGGGCATAATAGGCTTGTTCATAATCCGGATTTTTGGCAACCAGGAGCATCAATGTATCAGCGGCTTTATCGAACCGTTCCATACCCAGCTGGGCCTTGCCCAGGAAAAACAACCTTTCCGGATCGCCGGGATCGATACTGAGGGCGCTTTCTAAAATAGCCACCGCCTGCGGGTATCTGCCATCCTGGACGTATATTTTGCCCAAATCGGTTAAAAGATAGGGGTCAAAAGCCTTTTTTTCCAGAGCGGCTTTCAGATGGACCACGGCATCTTTACGGTTGCCGGTTCTGGCCATGATCAGTCCCAAGCCATAATGCGCCAAAGGATCCCCGGGCCTGTTTGCAACAGCATCCCTGAATAATTTCAAGGTCAGATCCTCGTCCTGATAGCTGGCGACCAGGAAGGTATGCGCCCGACTGAACTCATACGGGTCGATTTGAACTATCGGCTTGGGATTGCGGTCCAGCCAGGTGTCAATGTAGGCAAGCCGGTCTTCAGAAGCCGGATGCGTCATTAAATAGCTCGGCACCTGTTTTGAACCGAACCACTGCACGCTTCTTATTTTTTTTAAAATCGTCAGCAATCCTTCGCTGCTGTATCCGGCTTTATCGAGGTAATCCAGGCCGCGTTGATCCGCCTGGATTTCATCTTCTCGGCTGTATGCCAGCATGATGGATTGACCGGCTGCCAGGGAGCCGATTGTGACCGCATTGGCTGCCGTTGCGGCCCCTCCGGCCCCCAGGAAGATACCGGCGGCAACACCGGCCAGGGTCGCAATATTTACCTTTTTGGAACGTTCTATCTTTTGGGAGATATGCCGGCTGGCAACATGGGAAATTTCGTGGGCCAAAATACCGGCAAGCTCTTCCTCGCTTTGCATGGCGGCAATAAGACCGCTGTTGATATAAATATGGCCTGCGGGAGTTGCAAAGGCATTATAGACATCTTCTTTCACAACATAAAAATGATACGCAAAGGGCTGGGGAGGCATTACGGCCAAAATCTTCTGCCCGATCTTATTAACATAGTTAACGACGACCGGATCCTTGATCAGCTGATAATGTTTAAAAATGAGCTTCTGAAACTCCCGGGACAGTTCTTCTTCCTCTTTTAGGGTAATGCCGCTGGCGCTGCGGGGGGAAGCCATGCCCAAAGCCCAAAAAAGTCCGATGCCGAGCAGTATCAATTTATATTTTAATAGTTTTCTGTCCCTCATCTTTCCGTCCTGAATTACGAATCGGGTGTTTCCCGTGCGATTCACCAGGGGCAACTTATCGTAACTTTCAAATGAATAATAAGGCCTTTAAGGTTTCTAAACAAGAATATCATCTCACATTCTTAAGTCCTTTTCAAACCTATAGATTTGTGATACAAATTTTTGCCATGGCGAATGTCATCTGCATATCAAACCAGAAAGGCGGCGTGGGTAAAACCACAACCGCGATTAATCTTTCGGCATCTCTGGCTGTTTCTGAAAAAAGAACGCTGTTGGTGGATTGCGATCCCCAGGCAAACGCCACAACCGGCATCGGCATAAATAAATCCGAAATTAAAAAAACTCTGTATCATGCAATGATCGGTGATTCCCCGGTCAAGAATTTGATTGTCGACAGCAGCATTGAAGCGTTAAAGGTGATTCCCTCCCGGGTGGAACTGATCGGCTTTGAAGTTGAAATGATGTCAAAGCCTAATCGTGAAAAGGTTTTGAAGAACCTGATATCAGAGCTGAAGGAGTCTTTTGATTATATTATTCTGGACTGTCCACCCTCATTAAGTCTATTGACGGTAAATGCCATGACCGCGGCCGATTATATGCTGATTCCCCTGCAGTGTGAATTTTATGCATTGGAAGGGTTGGGGCAACTGCTGCAAACCATCAAGCGGGTTAAACTTGGGCTCAATCCGGGCCTGAAAATCATCGGCATTTTGCTGACCATGTTTGATAAACGTACCAATCTTTCCCATCAGGTTGCCGAAGATGCCGAAAAATATTTTAAAAACCTGGTTTTTAAAACCACCGTTCCCCGCAATGTCCGGTTGGGGGAAGCACCCAGTTTTGGCAAGCCCATCCTGCTGTACGATGCCGCATCCATTGGCGCGCAAAGCTACTTTGACTTGGCAAAGGAAATCATGAATAACCCGGCAAGGGCGCTCTAACATCGCGCTTTAATTTTAAAGGAACAGCATGCAGAAAGGCAAAGCAACACCCGTATCCGACCCCTTGGCAAAAAAGAGGAAAAAATTGGTTCTGGGCAAAGGATTGGACGCCCTGATACCCGACTTTGATCTTGAGACAAAGGGGCCGCCCGCTGATTATTTTCACTGTGATATTGAACTGATACGCCCCAATCGCTATCAACCCCGTCTACGGTTTGCCGAAAATGAACTTACGGAATTGAGCCTTTCCGTAAAAAAACAGGGCATCCTTCAACCGCTTCTGGTCCGGAAAGACGACAACGGCTATGAACTTGTCGCCGGTGAAAGAAGGCTTCGGGCCGCCAAAATGGCCGGATTAAAGCAGGTGCCGGTGGTTATCAAACGCCTATCCGACAAGGATATGCTTGAACTGACCATTATTGAAAACATTCAGCGGGAAGACCTGAATCCGCTGGAAACGGCTGAAGCGTATTTTCGGCTGATTACTGAATTTGAATTAACCCAGGACCAGGCGGCTGAACGGGTTGGGAAAAGCAGGTCTGCGGTCGCAAATTTTTTAAGACTTCGGCAGCTGCCCGAACAGATCAAGTCCAGCATTGCCGACGGTTCTCTGAGCATGGGTCACGCACGGGCGCTTTTGGGTGCCCCCACAGCCAGCTTGCAGTCGGCCGCCCATCGCATGGTCGTTTCCAAGGGATTATCCGTCCGGCAGACCGAAGCCCTTGTCAAACGTTTAAATGCCGGAACAACAAAAACCTCCAAACCCCAGCCAAACACAAAAGACAGGCACCTTTCCGATCTGTCGGATGAACTTTCGCGTCAGTTCGGCACCAAGGTTCAGATCAAACGGCGCGGCAGAAAAGGTAAAGTTGAAATTGAATTTTACAGCGATGAAGACCTTGACCGCCTGTTAAGCCTTTTCAATTTGTCGCCTTAACCTGCCGGACTGTTTTACCGGGAAAAGATGTCGCTTCATATTATCATAGACGGCTATAATCTTATCCGTCATTCCCCCCGCCTAAAGCGTTTGGATCACCAGGACATACAGTTTGGGCGGCAAGCCCTGATTGAGGAACTGGCCCTCTACCGGAAAACAAAGCATCACCGGATAACGGTGGTCTTCGACGGCGCCAATGCCCCTGAATTCACCCAGTACCAGGACCGCCTCAAAGGAATCGATATTCAGTTTTCCCGTGCGGGAGAGTCGGCCGATACCCTTATAAAAAGAATGGCCGCCCGTGAGAAGGAAAAAGCGCTGGTCGTCAGCTCTGACCGGGATATCGCCGGTTTTGCAATGTCGCAAGGCGCCGCCGTCATCGATTCGCTTGATTTTGGTAAAAAGCTCAGGCACACCGCTTTAGATCCGGATGGCGCGTCTGATATTCTTGAAGACAAAAGCTGGAATCCTTCGACAAAGAAAAAAGGACCCAGCCGGCGCCTTTCAAAGCGGGAACGGAAGAACAAAATGAAAGTTCGCAAACTTTGACAACACACGGATTGTTTGTTGCCAAATCCCGCATGGATTGTTAGATTAATAACGTATCTGCTTTTGATTTTTATTTTAGCAAATCTAAACCGAGCTGATCGGTTGGGTTTAACATTCTCTCGAGAATGTTAACGCATATTTCAACCTGATTTTCGGGGTATTGATTTCATATGAAAATCATATGTATTATTGACGGTCAGGGTGGTGGTATCGGCAGTACGATAATAAAGAGCCTGCTCGATTTCGGCAATAATTTGTTTGAAATCGTGGCCTTGGGAACCAATGCCATCGCCACCGCCCAGATGCTGAAAGCAGGGGCCAATCGGGGGGCATCAGGCGAAAATGCAATCGTTCAAACTGTTCAAAAAGTTGATATCATCGTCGGCCCAGTGAGCATTCTTGCGGCCAATGCCATGATGGGAGAAATCACCCCTAAAATAGCGGAAGCGGTATCATCCAGCCCGGCGCGCAAATACCTGTTGCCGCTTACACAGGACAACATTGAAATTGTCGGTGTCTCGCCGCTGCCGCTGCCGCATCTGATTCAGGCATTAACCAAAAAAAGCCTGAAAAGCTTTATCGCGGATGCGGGCCTAAGCGATCATTCGGCCGATTGATTCTAAAATAAACAGGAGCAACCATATTATACCATTTTGATATCATATGTAAAATTCAGCCTATTCTAATTTAGATACGGTGGTGCAAGGAGATACGATCATGTGCGAAGCGAATGCCTACTTGGTGGATGGCGATTCAAACAAATTAATCATGGAGGCCGTTGATTCGGTCGAACCTGAAGGTGACGGTATTAAATTAATCAATATATTCGGCGACCAGAAAATTTTAAAGGCCCGCATTCATTCCCTATCGTTGGTTGACCACAAGGTCTTTTTAAAAGAATTATAACCCCCTTATCGGTTTGGGAGGCTGTTGTATCCAGGGGCGGTATTCATACGTCCGTCGCACCGGATCTAAGAGGGCGTTTTACATTGGCCTTGTGAATTACGGATATTTCGACACAATCTGATCCCATGAAAATCATAATTGCCAAAAGCGCCGGCTTCTGCATGGGCGTTCGCAAGGCGGTCGAACTGGCCCTTGATACGGCCAATAAAAATCCAGGTCCTATTTATACCTTTGGAGACCTGATTCACAATCCCCAGGCAACCGCTTTGTTAGGGGAAAAAGGAATCTGCGTCATGGCCCATGCCCCTGAGCAGGGCGACGGAACCTTGCTGATCAGGGCCCATGGTGTTCCCCCTGAAACAAAGGAACAGCTCGAAAAGGCCGGTTTTACCGTAAAAGACGCCACCTGCCCAAGAGTAATTAAAGTTCAACTGATTATTCAACGACATGCCAGACAAGGGTATACCGTCATTATTATCGGCGAAAAGGATCACCCCGAGGTGGTCGGTCTGACGGGTTACGCAGAAGGCAAGGGGCTGGTGATTGACAATCTACAGGATCTTGAAGACCTTCCCGGTTTTGACAAGGCAATCATTGTCGCCCAGACAACCCAGAATACACGTTTCTATGATGCCGTCAAAGAATGGGCGGCCCGAAAATTTCCCCATTACAGAGTATTTGATACCATTTGCGATTCCACTGAAAAACGGCAGCGAGAAGTCGCCCGATTGGCGGAAATCGTCGATGCGGTTATCGTGGTCGGCGGCCACCACAGCGGAAATACCCGGCGACTGGTGGAAGTGGCCCAAAGCAAAGGCAAACCCGCTTTTCAAATTGAGACCGAAGAAGAGTTGGACCTGCAGGCCCTTGAAAAATTTCAGGTTATCGGGATTACGGCAGGGGCTTCCACGCCCAACTGGATAATTAAAAAGGTATATCGGACGCTTGAAACCGAACTGTCCAAAAAAGATCAGAAATGGCGCCGATTCCTGTATGCTGCCCAGCAAAACCTTCTGCTGACGAATATATATGTGGCGCTCGGATCCGGATGTCTCTGTTATGCCTCCATGAAACTGATCAGTCGCCCATTTTCATTTGCCAGCGTCCTGATAGCCGTGCTTTATGTTCTTTCCATGCACATGATCAATAACCTGACCGGCAGAAAATCCGACCGTTACAACGACCCGGAGAGAGCCATCTTCTACAATAAGTACCGGAGAACGCTGGCAGCGCTGGCCATCATTGCCGGCGTTTCAGGCCTGGTTAAATCTTTTCAGCTGGGCCCGATCCCTTTTATGATTATTTTGGCAATGAGTGTAATGGGTCTGCTCTATAATATCCGGTTGGTGCCCGATAGGTTTTCCTCGATAAAATATAGGCGAATAAAGGACATCCCCGGATCAAAAACCATTTTAATCACGATTGCGTGGGGTATCGTTGCCGTCATTCTACCGGTGCTGTCAGTGAATACAGACCTGTTTGCTATTGAAATCCTTTTGGTCTTTGTGTGGTGTTCGGGCTTGGTTTTCATCAGAACCGCTTTTTTCGACATCCTGGATATGCAGGGAGATCGCATCGTCGGCAAAGAAACCATTCCGATCCTGATGGGTCAAAAAAATGCCATGCGAATGCTTAAGGCCCTGATTGGTGTAAACCTTGCGATATTGTTCTTTTCAAGCATGTATGGCGTTTTTTCAACCCTTGGTTTTGCACTGGCCGTCTGCCCGCTTTTTACCCTGGCCGTGTTGCTTTCCCATGAAAAAAGCTTCATGCCGCCCGGTATAAAATTAGAGTTTCTGGTTGAATCCGGTTTTATACTGGCCGGAATCATAACATTTTTATGGACCGCGCTTTAAGCGGCCCTTCTGAAACTTAAAAATTAAATCCTGTTCAAGGCTGACGCCCTTTAATGAATATTCGCTTACACATACGGAGCGTTTTCGATCGAAACAGGATGATCTCACAGCTGAAACGCTGTAAAATTTTAAGAACGGATCTGCTTAAAAGGAAACCAGCAGCATGAAACCCAAAAAACTCCTAGTTGTCGGCGGCGTCGCCGGAGGGGCCTCCTGTGCGGCACGGGCCCGGAGGCTATCCGAAGAAGCTGAAATTATCGTTTTTGAACGCGGTCCCTATGCATCATTTGCAAACTGCGGTCTGCCCTATTATGTCGGCAACATAATCAAAAAAGAAGATGATCTGCTGGTGGCATCTCCGGAGCTTTTCAGGGATCGCTTCAATATTGATGTCAGAACAGGCCATAATGTTCGTCAGGTTTTTCCTCAGCAAAAAGCGATTGAGGTGCAGGTGGTGGCCACTGGCCGGACTTACCGTGAAAGTTACGACGCCCTGGTACTTTCACCCGGATCGGAACCCATCAAACCCGCACTGGAAGGAACGGAATTGCCGGGTATTTTTTCGCTGTGGACCATCCCCGATTCTCGCGAAATTATTCACTGGATCAACTCCCGGCCCATTCAGCGTGCGGTGGTGGTGGGGGGCGGATTTATCGGGCTTGAGATGACCGAAAACCTTAAAAAACTGGGCATACAGACAACCATCATTGAAATGCAGCCGCACCTGATGCCTTCTCTGGATCCGGAAATGGCGGCTTTTCTTCACGATCACCTGACGGCCAATGGCATCACGCTGTGTCTGAATTCGGCCGTTGCCGCGTTTAAACCCGACAAGGACGCCATTTCGGTATTATTATCCTCAGGCCGGACTGTTCCAGCCGACCTGGTTATTCTCTCCGTGGGCGTTCGCCCGAGGACTGAACTGGCAGTGTCGGCCGGACTCAAGATCGGTGAAACCGGCGGCATCTGGGTCGACGACCGGATGCAGACCAGTGACAAACATGTCTGGGCGGTGGGAGATGCCGTAGAGATTAAGGATGTCGTTACCGGTTTAAAGCGCCTGATTCCCCTAGCGGGCCCCGCCAACCGCCAGGGCCGCATTGCCGCCGACAACATTTTTGACGATGGATCAAAACCGCACCGCTTCAGGGGTAGCCAGGCAACCGCCGTCTGCGGTGTATTGGGACTAACGGTCGCATCGACCGGGGTTAGCGAAACCTATTTAAAGAAAACTTGCGAAACGGAAGCGTCGCCGGGTTATGAAAAAATTTATCTGCACCCCGATCATCATGCCGGATACTATCCGGATGCCAAAACCATAACCATCAAACTTTTGTTTTCCAAAACAGACGGGCGCATCCTGGGAGCACAGGCAATCGGTCTGGCCGGTGTTGAAAAAAGAATTGACGTCATCGCAATGGCGATCCAGAAAAACGCAACCGTCTTTGATCTGGAAGAGGCGGAACTCTGTTACGCGCCCCAGTTCGGATCTGCCAAGGATCCGGTTAATCTGGCCGGAATGATAGCAGCCAACGTTCTGCGCCGTTATGTGTCGGTAGGTCACTGGCAGGATTTAACGAATTCAGAAGTTTTGATACTGGATGTTCGCACGCCGAGAGAATACCGGAAAGGCCATTTGACAAACGCAGTCAACATTCCGCTGGATATGCTACGATCCCGTCTGGACGAACTTCCCCGCGACCGGGAAATCTGGACGCACTGTTTCGTGGGTCAGCGCTCCTATTATGCCGCCCGGATTCTGGAGCAGCACGGCTTTAAGGTACGAAACCTTTCGGGCGGATTCCGGCTCCAGCCCGCGGTGGAAAGGTTTCAATCGCTGCTGAAACAGGGGCATTAGCCCTGGCGCTGTTTAGCCTTCTTCCCCCAAATTGCCGGCTCTGTTCCGGAAATCAGCCGGCGGATATTTTCCCTGTGGCGGACAAATATAAATACGGCCATAACCAACGCACAGGCGGTGAAGGTAACCGTGTTTGTTTCCCACCAGACCGCCGGGGCCAGCGCCGCTACTGCGACAAGCGACCCGACTGAAACCCGATTGGCAACCCCCGCAAAAAGGATAAAAATCAGCAGGACGATTCCCGTGGCGCCTGGTGATATAATCAAAAAACACCCCGCCGCCGTTGCAACCCCTTTCCCGCCGGTTGTAAATTTTAAATAAACAGGGTACAGGTGGCCCGCAAAAGCGCCCAGTGCCACTGCAGACACGAAGACGGCGTTTAGGGATTCGGGATGCCCGATCATTTTAACGGCAAGCCATACCGGCAGGGCACCTTTGGATAGATCACCGATCAGCGTCAGAATTCCCAGCCCCAAACCGGCTGTTCTTAACACATTGGTTGCGCCGATGTTTTTACTGCCTGCCTGCCGGACATCAACGGCAGTATACCGCCGCGTCAGAACCACCCCCCACGGTATCGATCCCAGGAGGTAGGCGAACACCACAAGGCCAGCATATTTAACACTTACGATACATTCCATCTTCGTCCCCGGAAATTGTACATTCAGATGTTAGCAGTGGCTTTTTGATCCTGCCTAGGTTAAAATAAATTTATATTACCTCCCGGGTTTAAGGCAAGCTTTTAATAACCAAACACGGGGAGCAGAATCATGAAACCTGTTAAGGTGCCGATTACGGACATACTGGACCTGCACGCCTTTAATCCACGGGAGTTGCCCGATCTGCTTGATGACTATTTAACGGCGTGTACTGAGGCTGAAATTTATTCCGTTCGTCTGATCCATGGAAAAGGGATGGGGATCCTTCGGGAACGGGTTCTGGGGATTTTAAAACAGCACCCGCTGGTGCAGTCACATAAACCCGCCCCTCCGGACGCCGGCGGCTGGGGGGCCGTGCTGGTGGAGTTGAAAAGATTATAGTTTTTGTATCGGAATCCGGCCGACGCTTTCACGTTAAGGGGGGCGATTCGAATCAGTCGTAAACGTATATGCCATACTCAGTCTGTTCACCCAGCAGAAAATCAATCTGGGTTTGGATTTCCATCCGCTGGCTGCTGGACGCCCATCGTTTCCAATCTTCCACGGACGCCCAGGTGCTGATTACCATAAAGCTGCTGGGATCATCATAGTTTTTTAATGTCTCACCGGAAATATACCCCGGCTGGTTCATACAAACATTTCTCATTTGTTTGAGAAACGGGGTCAGTTCTTTTACCTTATGCTCGGGTACATGTCGTTTGATAAGAATTTTGGCTGTCATCGCTACCCCCTTTGTTGATGAACGTTTACAGACGATGAATTAAAGCCCTCACCTAAAAAGTTAAACATTCACTAAAGAGGCAAAACAGGTGAACCTGGTCGATGCCGCCCGATTTCAATACAGGTTCCGCATCAATATGAAAGGGGTATTTAGATACTCATCCGATAGAGATGTCTTGGCAGAGGGAATCAGCTAATTGATGAAAAATACTATACCGACCGCTAAAAAAAGTCAAGGCAGTGAGATTACGATTAAATGGCATTGAAAAAAAGAATGGGGTGGTCCAAGGGAAGACCACCCCGGCATGAGGAAAAGAATGGAGCCACTGGGTGAATTAGTGACTCTGGGACCATATTAAACACCGCAAAGGTAATTGTCAACAAAAAAAGTGCTACATTGTGCCATTAATTGCAGAGAAGCGTTTAACCCCCTGCAACCATACCATTTTATTATTTGAATGTTGCAGGTATTAAAGCGGATAGAAGCGGTCAACTGCGTCTGTCTATCGGTTCAGCGGTCGCCACTCCTCAGTTGTGATATGCCACTTACCGTCCTCTTGAACCAGTTGGATTGTCTTTTCGCCGATATCTGTGTATTGCTCATCCCGGTAATGCTGGACGAAGCTTGCGCTGGCATGGTCGCCCTCAACGACAACCCCCAGATCGCTCACCTTCAGCGAAAGGTTTCCGGATTTTTTAAAAAGCCGAGTCTTTTTATCCTGCCACGCGGAATAGTCGAGGCCCCCTGAACGAAATTTAAGGCTGTAATATGACATATACCGGTCAATATCCTTTTCCTGCCAGCTGTTCGCCCAGTCCGAGATAAGGGTTCTGACCGTATTTATCGTTTCGATATTTTTATCTTTCCAGGCTGAATCGGCTTTATTGGCCGTAGCCCGAACGTCATCAGAACCCGCCATCAGCGGGGATGACCCTGTTATCAGTATGGCCGCCGCCAGCAGCAATGTAACGAAGACCGATCTCATATTATAGGCTCCTTTACACATCCGCTAAAAATATCAAAAATCCACACATCCGCCGGTTTCTGTAAGTATCCGTACCGGTCGGATATTGTCAAGTGTCAATTCATAAATATTAAATGGATAGTAGGCCTCCACGCTTGCAGGGTGATATATCAACTACCCTATTTTTCGGCAAAATGAAAGATCCATAATCCCATACTGCGGCGCACGAAAATGTGCACCCCTGAACCCGGCTGCCATTCATAACTTGACAGCCGGCCTTATACAAATTATTCATATGTCAAGCATTCGCAGTCTCTGGCATGGGTCAAGAATAAATACTGATGGCAAACATGTGATGAGTACTGCAGGCATAAACTCGAGAGTATCTTCTAATTAGTCGATTCATGGGAGGATCAAACAATGACTGTGGAAAAAACGGTTAGCAAGGAAGAAGAATTTTTCTTAAAGATCAATCAGGAAAAAATTAGTAAATTGCGTGGTGAGCTGGACCAGAAGCGATCTGAAGCTGAAAAGAATAAGCGCAAGCAGATACATTGGATGAAATGCCCCAAGTGCGGATCGGATTTACATGAGGTAAATCATCAGAACGTCATGATTGACACGTGTACCGAGTGCAAGGGCATCTGGCTGGATGGAGGCGAACTCAGCCTTTTAATAGAAGGGCAGGCAAAATTTTCAAAAGGGTTGTTAACCAAACTGTTCGGTTCCAAATAGCATCCGATATTTCAGTTGATCTAACAAGGGGGCGGCGGATTTGCGCTATTTTCAGATCTGTCGGCCCCTTTCTATCACGCTACGAATAAATTTCAATGGCGAGCCCAATGGGAATCCAGAATGATAACAATGTCGCCAAAGAAAAAAGGGTTGGTGAGTATGACCACTAACCCTTTTTTCTTATTGAACAATCTTGAAGTGCCGAGGGACAGAATCGAACTGCCGACACGCGGATTTTCAGTCCGCTGCTCTACCGACTGAGCTACCTCGGCACAAACCGATATGCCAAAAAATAGAGTAGATTAATTATTAAAAGCCCTTCTCATTGTCAAGATTTTTTTGGCCCAAATCGCCAAAAAGATACTGAACGAGGGCGCAGGCGGTCACCGTTGCCGTTTCGGCTTTTAAAATTCTGGGACCCAGCGAGCGGCTCTGAAATCCGCAAGCCGCAGACCGCTGCACCTCCTGTTTTGAAAATCCGCCCTCAGGTCCCAAAATCAGAAAGATACTCCGAACAATGCGATCCGGTTGTGCCGGTTCAAAAAATGAATGAAGCGGCCGGTTTTCGTTTTCCCAGAAAATAATTTTTAAATCACTGGCCTTGGCCGCCTTTAAAACCCCTTCAAAAGTCTCCAATTGGCCGATTTGCGGCACACGTGCCCGTCGGCACTGTTTTAGGGATTCCCGGGCAATTGTCTGCCAGCGCTTCCGGCGATCCTCAAAACGTTCAGGATTCGGTCTGGGAACCGATCTTTCTGAAATAAAAGGAAGCCAGGCCGTAATACCCAGCTCGGTCAACTGCCTGATCAGGGTGTCCATTTTATTATCTTTTAAATAAGCCTGGGCAACCGTGATCTGAACCGGCGATTCCGTCGTCAATGCATACTCGCCCAATACGGCGACATTCACCTGCTTTGATGAAAACGAGGTGATTCTGGTCGCATACACCACGCCGCTTCCATCAACAATCTCGATTTCATCCCCGGGTTTCAGCCTTAACACGTTTTTGATGTGCCGGGCCTCAGAACCTGAGATGAGTCCCGTTGAACCGGTCAAATTGAATGTTTCGACAAAAAACCGTCGCATTCTTGCAACAACCTTTGGGTCAATTGATTTAACTGTGAGTGCTGCGCGCAGGATCGCTCATAATACCGTACTAAAATGTTTACCGTTTAATGTCAATCGGACAAATCATGCGGCGAATAGTGAGCCGTGATAATTTCGAAATGATCCCTTTTGGGGTAAACACCCCGGAGGCCGCCCGGCACATAGATGCAATAGCGTTTTCAACTTAATTTGATCCCGAAAAACCCTTGACATTTAACTTCCTTAGGTAGATATAAAAATTGATGAAAAAAGTTGCCCAGAAAACATTGTCGACACTTCAACAGATCGGCATAACCCCCCAGGAAGCCAGGGCATACTTCGCCCTTCTTGAGAAGGATAATGTTACCGGTTATACCTTGAGCAAAAACGCCGGAATTCATTCATCCAAAATATACGGTATCCTGGGACGGCTGCTGG
Organism: Thermodesulfobacteriota bacterium; assembly: GCA_040757625.1. GTDB lineage: Bacteria > Desulfobacterota > Desulfobacteria > Desulfobacterales > JARGFK01 > JARGFK01. Next base: position 17,909 of record JBFLWU010000035.1, read on the forward strand.
AGCGGCAGTTCATTATCGCCACGGACACGCACCCGGTCAAATACATTCCCCGCAAACCCGACGATATCCTGTCCGCCATTAAAAAAGATTTTGATGATTCCCTGAAAACGCTCAGCAACGATATGAATCGAATATACAATAATCAGACCAAAAGGGAATCGGTTACCTGGAATATCACCCGTCGGACAGACGTGTTTCGTAAGGTTCGCGAACTCATCAATCAGGCAACGGATACGATTTTTTTGGCAACATGGTCCAAGGAGCTGCGGCCGATCCGGCAATGCCTTGAAAAGGCTGTTAAACGGGGAGTGAAGTTAAACACGGTTGTCTATGGCGCGACCAATTTTAACCTGGCGACGGTCTATCAGCATCAACCCTCCGATTATCCTCTGCGGGAAAGAGGTCTGCGGCGATTTGTCTTTGCAGCAGACAACAGTCGGGCCGCCATAGCCAATTTCAGCGGCGACAACAGCGGCGGCGGACTCTGGACCGAAAATACCGGCCTGGTCATGCTGTTCCGGGACTTTATCATTCACGAAATCTATATCATTAAGATACAGGAGGCGCTCCCCGGCCAGGTTCAAAAGCTTTTTGGAACCGGGTGGGAAAAAATCAGACGTTTCAATGAAAGGAACTTAGATGAAAGTAGACCGTGATCTCTGCACCGGATGTAAAATCTGCTTCCAGGAATGTTCTGTTCACGCCATCGAAATGGATAACGACCTGCCCCGGTTCGGGGAAAACTGCGTCCGTTGCGGACTGTGCGTGACCATCTGTCCGGTCAAGGCCGTATCGCTCCCTGACGAGGATCGTCCCAGTGAAATCCGCTGTGATCACTGCCCGGTGGGATGCCGGATCCCTGCGGGGTATCTGGGCGCCTGTCAGCGTTACCGCAACCAAGAGAACGCGCTCAAACCCGCCCGTCCTCTGGTACTCCCGCAAGCCGATGAACTTAAAGATCGGTATCGTCAAACCCTGATCAGTCAACCGCTGATCACGGCCATCGGCGCCGGCGGCACCTATCCGGACTATATCCCGGCACCGCTTGCCGCCCGGAAAAAAGTGGGCGCCGTGGATGTCGTCACCGTTGTCAGCGAATCCCCCCTGACCTATTCCAGCATCATGGTAAAAATCGACACCGACCGGTTTATCGGCGATGAAACGGCGACCGTGAAATACCGCGGGGCCGACGTCGGTCATGTCACCACCGAGCAATACGGCTCTAAAATGATCAGCATCGGCGGCATCAACGTCATGAAAACCAAAAGCCGCCTGAAAACCACCCGGCTCATCGTCGCCATCGCCAACGGCGAACCTTTTACCCTGCAGGTCCAAAACGGCGCCAAGCTTGAGCTCCAGGTGGGCCGTCCCCCCGTTATCGACAAGACTCCTGCCGATGCCATGAAAATCGCCTGCGGCGCCGGCATCATGGGCATTTTCGGGCTGAAGTTAAAAGATCTGGCGGATGAAATCATTATCCTGGATTCAGACATTACCGGACTGTTTTCCGAAAGCCATGTGGGCCATGTCCTGGGCTTCAAACCCCGGGGAGTTACGCCCCCCGGCAGGTACTCGACACCGGGGCGCTATTTCGGCGATACCGGCAACGGGTGGGGGGGAACCAATATCACGGACCCGCTCCGGGCTTTCAGCGTAACGGATCCCGATAAAGTCTGGAACGGCATGAAGGTGTTGATTCTGGAAGTCACCGGCCGCCATGCCGCATTGCTGCAGGCCGATCAGAGCAAACAGTTTCATCCGATAGCCGTTCCCCCGGCGGTGGAAGAAATAAAGGAGCTGATTCAGAAAAACAGGGAAAATTCCCTGACATCCGCAGTCTATATGGGCGGCTGCGGTGGCAGCGCCCGCGCCGGGATTACCTCCTATCCGATAAAACTGAACCGGGCGGTGCACAACGGGGATGTCCGGTTGACAGTCGGCGGAGTTCCCGCATATGTCATGCCGGGCGGCGGCATTAATTTTCTGGTGGACGTCGCCAAAATGCGCTGGCGCCCCTTTTCCTGGACGCCGTCACCGGCGGTGGTCGTTCCGCTGGAATACACCATGGAGAAGGAAACCTACTTCCGCTTGGGAGGCGACAAGCAGAATTTAACAACGCTTGAGGATATTCTACAGAAACGCGAAACCCGACCCTGGAATGAAATCATATAAGATGGTTGTCCTGAACATTCCAGTTCGGTCTTTGGCCGCCATCATCATCGGCTTCTGCGCGTGTGGAACTCGCGCATAGAGCGCGAAGAGCGGAAACGGATCATCCTGGCGGCTACGGTTGGGTCAACTTGTGCTTTTTTTTGATAATCGCATAATAAACGATAAGGAGGCAGAGGGTGGCTTCGGTACTCATCCATCATATCGGCACATTGGTTACCGGCGACATTGAAAACCCGCTGAGTCCGGCCGATTCGATTTATATCGAAGACGGCCTTTTCTGGGAAATCGGAACCGATCGCACAAGCGCCGATACCGTCATCAACGCGCAAAACAACATGGTCGTCCCCGGGCTGATCGACTCGCACGTCCATCTCTCTTTCGGGGATTTTACACCGGTTCAAAACGCAACCAGTTGGATCAGCAATTATCTGCACGGCGGAACCACCCGCATGGTATCGGCCGGAGAGCTTCATCTGCCCGGCCTTCCCATCGACGAACCGGATCCGGCTGTTTTCAGATCCCTGGCCATTGTCACCCGCGCCTGTTACGACCGCTACCGGCCCGGGGGGGTAAAAGTGGAAGCCGGCACACTGCTCCTGGTTCCGGGATTGACGGAATCCGACTTTAGAGCGGTTGCCGCCGCCGGCAGCAAGCTCGTCAAGTTCATTTTTTACCCTTATGGCGACAATCCTGAAGAAATCGCCGATTATGTTCACTGGGCCCATCAGAATAAGTTGAAAGTCAAAATTCATGCGGGCGGGGTCTCCCGCTCCGGCGTCAGCCGCGCGGCGGATGCAGACGTTATTTTAGAAATCCGACCGGATATCGTCGGCCACATCACCGGCGGCCCGATCCCTTTGACCATGGATGACATGAAACGCGTGGTTAAAGAAACAAGCGCTTTTCTCGAAATCGTTTATAACGGCAATTATACTTATACGACCAAACTGTTACAGATGGCGTCCGAACGCGGCGAACTCGGCCGGATCATTTTAGGGACCGATACCCCCAGCGGTGCGGGCGTAACCCCCCGGGGAATGCTGCGCATTCTGGCGGTTGCCGCTTCTACAGACGGGGTAAAACCCGAAGAGGCCGTTTGCATGGCCACGGGCGGTCCGGCGCTGGCGCACGATCTGGACTCCGGCTTTATTCAAGTCGGCAAACCGGCCGACCTGCTCATTCTCGGCAGGATTCAGGGGTCGCCCGGTAAAACACCGCTGGCCGCGCTTCAAGATGGAAACCTTTTGGGAATTTCAATGGCGCTGATCGACGGCCGGATCATGATCCGAAGCCGCAGCCAGCAAACGCCACCGCCGGCAATCTGCGCCACGATCGAATTCGAAAAGCCCTGACGACTGAAACGGAACATTAATTTGCCAACGGTCATAAAAGAAGGACGCGGGTGACAAAAGGTTACCATTTCATCGCACCGGGCAGCGTCCTGGTTGATTACGGGCCGGTTCATATGACCATTGCCGCCTGGCAGGGCGGCCGGCCGCAAGACACTGCCGCCGAGGCCGGCGCCAAAAAGGCGCTCCGGCTCCTGACGCAGCTGGCAGCCCGGCTCGACATCGCCCGGCAGCCGGTCGAGCGGTTGAAGGCAATCCCGAAAAAGGGTTTGCCGCGGGTTCTTCAACGCATGATTCAGGCCGTGGCCCGGCTGGACGAGGGGGACTTCACCCCCATGGCGTCCGTGGCCGGGGCATTTTCAGACATGGTTAAGGAAACGGTGATTGCCGAAGGCGCCGACAGGATTATTGTCAACAACGGCGGCGACATTGCCTTCTGCTGCGGCACAGACAAACAGCCGGTCCGGATCGGAATGGTATCGGATTTAAACAACGGCAAAGTCACCCATGTGGTGGACATGCCTGCCGGCAGCGGCTTTTCCCCTGTGGAAGGCGTCGCCACCAGCGGGTTCGGCGGCCGCAGCCTGACAAAGGGCATCGCTTCGGCGGTGACGTGTTTTGCCCATAGCAGCGCGTTTGCCGATGCCGCCGCCACGGCCGTGGCCAATGCCGCAACCTGTGACGACCCCGGAATCGAACGCTGTCCGGCTGAAAAGGTTGACGCATTGACCGACATCCGGGGACACCTGATCACCTGCCGGGTCGGCGAGTTAAGCCCACCTGCGATTTCCCGGGCGATGGCCGGCGGCCTGCAGCGCGCCCGAGAATTGTACGACCGGGAAATGATCGCCGCAGTGATTATATTCATTAAAAATCAGGCCGGCATCTGGCCGCCTGAATTTGCCCGGTGCGTTCGCGCTTACCGGGAAGGTTAGAGGTTATCTAAAAAAAATATAATTATTTCAGGAACGGGGGCTTTAGAGGTTATCCGGTCCGGCCGGGGACAGCCCCCCGGCTGGACCGTCGTCAAACAGGGAAGTGACGCAGGATCACGCTATAGACATTTGTAATAAAGCTCTCCGCATCTCACTCATTTCGAGCATATTTTTTTGAGATGGCTTCTAATAAACGAGGTGCATTATGGAAAACGAATACGCCGTACTCGGCCGTCCGATAACGTTTGTCGACGGTTTGAAAAAAGTCAAGGGTCAGGCCCGGTATCTGGATGATATCTCCCTGCCGGGAATGTTGCATGCCCGGATCCTGCGCTCACCCCATGCCCATGCCCGCATCGTAAAAATCGATACGTCCAAGGCGGCGGCATTGCCCGGCGTCAAAGCCGTATTAACGGGAAAGGATTGCCCCGGCAACCGCTTCGGCTGCGATGTGCCCGACACCTTCATCCTGCCCACCGAGAAGGTCCGTTATGCCGGCGAAGAAGTCGCTGCGGTTGCCGCCGTCAGTTCCAAAATTGCCCGGCAGGCCTTGGATTTAATTACAATCGAATACGACCCGCTACCCGCCGTTTTCGAACCGGAGACCGCTTTGAAAGCCGATGCCCCGCTGATTCACGCCGACAAACCGGGAAATGTCGCCAAAAGCTACCGGATTGAACGCGGCAACTTTGCCCGCGAGCTGGCGCGCTGCGATCATGTCTTTGAAGAGGAATTCAGCACGCCGCGTGTACTGCCCGGTTATCTGGAGCCTTTCGGCGTTATTGCACTGTGGGAACCGGATGGCCGGTTAAGCATTCACAGCGGTATCCAGGCCGCATTTCAGGCCCGTTCTGAAATTGCAAAAGCCTTGGGGATCAGCCCCAGCCGGATCAGCATAAAGGTTCCCGCCATCGGCGGCGCCTTCGGCGGCAAAATATGGATCCGCAATTTCCACCCCATCATCGCCCTCCTGGCCAAGAAGGCAGGCCGCCCGGTCAAGTATGTCATGAACCGGCAGGAAGAATTCATGGCCTCCCGTCCGCGCGTCGCCGCCCGCGTCAAGGTCATTCTGGGAATGATGAAAGACGGAAGCATGGTTTGCAAGGCAATGCAGATCGTTGCGGATAACGGCGCCTATTCCTGGGCGGCACCCAAGGTGACCCTGAACATGTCCATGCGGACCGATTGCCTGTACCGCTTTAAGGCCACCCGAACGGAATCCTGTCTGGTTTACACCAACAAAACCCCCACCAGCGGGTTTAGAGGGTATGGCAATTCCCAGTCGCACTTTGCGCTTGAATCCATGATCGACATCTGTTCGCGTAAACTGGGGCTCGATCCGCTTCAGGTCCGTCTGAAAAACGCGTCCCGCCAGGGTGACACCACCCTGCACGGCTGGAAGCTGCGCAGCTGCGGCCTGGGAGAATGCCTGGAAAAGGCGGGCGCTGCCATTGCCAAGGACCGCCGGCCAAAATCAGAAAACGGCGGGCGCTTCAAACGCGGCATCGGCATCGCCTGCATGAATCATGTTTCCGGCAATCGTGCCGGCAACAATTTCGACGGTTCATCATCCATGGTCCGTTTCCAAGAAGACGGCAAGCTGGCGGTTTATCACGGCGAAAGTGATATGGGCCAGGGGGCCCGCACCATATTTGCCATGATCGCGGCGGAAACACTGGGTATTCCCGTTGAAGACGTCATCGTCATGCCCCTGGATACTGATGTCAGTCCCTTTTGCTTCGGGTCGTATTCCAGCCGGGTTACAACTGTCGGTGGCAAGGCGGTTTACCTGGCATCCCTGAAAGTCAAAGAACAGCTGCTGGATCTGGCCGGCAATCTGATGGATGTCCCCCCCGAACTTCTTGAGATCAAAAACGGTTCGGTCTTTATCAAATCCGATCCCGACCGGAAACTGCCGGTGGCCGGGATCTGCCAGAGCGCCATTCGTTCCAAGGCGACCAAAGCACTGACCGCCTATGTGGCCTACGACCCCCCCACCCAAGGGGCCGATGAAAACTTTTACGGCGACTATTCCAGTGCGTATACCTATGCCGCCCAGGGTGTAGAAGTTGAAGTCGACACCCAGACCGGGCAGGTCAGGATCCTGCGGGTTGCCGCCGCTCATGATGTCGGCCGCGCCATCCACCCCAACGGGGTTCGCGGTCAGGTCTTCGGCGGAATCGCTCAGGGTGCCGGCTGGGCGCTTTATGAAAACATCGTTTATGATAACGGCGAGCTTAAAACCACGAGCCTGCGAAATTACAACATGCTTACCATCCACGACATGCCGACCGTTACGCCGATTTTTGTTGAAACCCATGACCCTGTGGGGCCTTATGGAGCAAAGGGCGTGGGCGAACCGACCCTGATACCCATGGCGCCGGCGATAGCAAATGCAATTGAAGATGCCGTCGGCGTACGCATCAACAAACTGCCCATAACGGCTGAGGACGTGTTCGCCGCCCTCTATCCGGAATGTCATATCACCCCCGTGAGGTAAGCCCATGAGCATCGAACAGTATCTGATACCTGAGAGCATCACTGAATGCCTGTCCCAGTTGGGCCGTTTTGAAGGGCGGGCCATGCTGATCGCCGGCGGCACCGACCTGATGCCCAAATTGTCCCAGAAAAAAATCACGCCGATTGCCCTGATCGATGTCACCGGCATTGACCACCTCTGCGATATTACTGAAACCCATGCCGGCCTGATTCTCGGCGCCGGAACCACCCATGCGCAAGTCGCCGGCAACGAGATGATCGCCCGCACCTGGCCGGCCCTGGCCAAGGCCTGCGGAAGCATCGGTTCTCCCCAGATTCGCAATATCGCCACATTGACCGGCAACATCGTCACGGCCATGCCCGGGGCCGACGCGGCCGTAGCCCTGGTGGCTTTAAACGCCAGGGTAGAAATCGCCTCGGCAGATGGCAAACGGTCAACAGCGGTTGAAGACCTCTATAGCGGCGTAGGCCAAAGCAAAATCAACAGCGGCCGTGAGTTCGTCACCGCCATTAACGTGCCCAGACCGCAGCACAAACATGGCAACGCCTACGGCCGCATTTCACCTCGCAACTCCTTCTGTTTGCCCATCGTCAACGCCGCCGCCGCGTTGACCTGTGAAAATGCTAAAATTATTTCCGCCCGTTTGGCGATGGGTCCGGTGGCCGACAGGCCATTTCGCCCCCGACAGGCTGAAGCTGTACTAACAGGCGCGGCACTGGACGATCTAAAAGCCATCGACGCTGCTGCGGTATTGGCCGGCCAGGAAGCCAATCCCAGAAGCAGCTGCCTGAGGGGCTGTGCCGATTATCGCCGTGAATTATTAAAAGTGATAGTCAAGCAAGTCATTATGGAAGCCGGCGAAAGGATTGCCTGGCAATCCTGATCCGCCGGGCAGAAAGATGAAGAACTCATGACCCAGACAATCATAAAATACGACCTGAGCTTTACCCTGAACGGAGAAACAACAACCGTTGAAATTGAAGCGGACGACCGCCTGATCGACGTGTTGCGGGATCGTTTACTGCTGACCGGGACCAAAAAAGGGTGCGGTGAAGGAGAGTGCGGAACCTGCACCGTTCTGTTGAATGGAATACCCGTGAATTCATGCCTGCTCCCTGCCATGAAAGTCCATGGCAAAGCCGTTACCACCATTGAAGGCCTGGCCCGGGGGGAGGTCCTGCACCCCCTTCAGGAATCCTTTCTTGAAGCCGGCGCCGTCCAGTGCGGTTTTTGCACGCCGGGAATGATACTGTCCGCCAAAGCGCTGCTGGATCATAAAAAAAATCCTACGGATGAAGAAATCAAACTGGCGCTGAGCGGCAATATTTGCCGCTGCACCGGTTATGTGCAAATCATTGAAGCCGTTAAACTGGCGGCAGCGAAGTTAAACGGTTCATAGCAACTAATGTCGTGTCCCGGAAATAGATTCAATTTCTATTTGCCCTCATAAAGGGAAGCGGACATGTTTTGGAGAAGGCCGGCATGCCTTTCAGTTAGCAAGATATAGGCCGGTGTCCAGGATTCGAATTCGGATAATTGCAAACAATCATTCAACAATTTTTTTTCGTGCCGATTCGAATCCGGACACCTGGGTACATAGGATTCATGCCGGCCGTATCCAAAATGTGACCGCGACTTTTATAAGTTATTTCCGGGATGCAACACTAGATTTTTATCAACCAGTTTCTTATCAAAAAATTTTCTGAAATCGGGCAAGGAGAATCATGATGCCGGACAAGTCCACCAAACGAATCGGAATTATCGGCTACGGTCAAATCGGCTCATCAATATATGAGCAGATTCAGCAATCACCGGAGCTCAACCTTGAAGTCGTTTTTATTTATGAAGCCGATCAGCAAAAGAAAAAATTAATGCCGGCCGAGGTCGCGCTTGAATCCATGGACCATGCGGCTGATTTTAAGCCCGATCTGGTGGTTGAAGCAGCCCACCCAAAAGCGGTCGGCCGCTTTGCCGAAACGGTGCTTCAACAGACGGATCTGATGATCATGTCGGTCTCGGCACTCGCGGATGCCGATCTTGAAGAGAAGATTCGCAGTACCTGTCGCAAACACGGCACGCACCTCTACATTCCCCACGGCGCCACTTTGGGCCTCGACGGTCTGAAAGACGGCATTTCCATCTGGGAAGAGGTCACCATCACGATGAAAAAAAATCCGAAGAACCTTAATTTTGATGCGGTACCGGACAAGTGCGCGCAAGACATCTCTGCTCAAACCGTTCTCTACGACGGCCCCACCCGCGGGGTTCTACCCTTATACCCCAAGAATGTTAACTCCCATGCAACCCTGGCCATGGCAACGCTTGGGATGGACCGCACCCGTTCGGTCCTGGTGGCGGACCCGGCTCTGGATCTATCAGTTATTGAAATTGACGCCTTCGGCGCCGGAACCCGTATTCATATTGAAAGGAGCAACCCTATCAAAGGGGTCACCGGCAAATTAACCATCTTGTCGGTGATGGAAAGTATTAAAAATATTTTCGGCGGCCGTGAAATCATTCGAATTTGCTAGAATATCTGCTAAAGATGAAGCCTCCGCAGCTCCGCCCTGATGGGGCGCGGCATTCAAGCGATGAAGATTCAAACGCAACCGCTTTGGCGTCCTGTTTTGTATCATAATCTGATCGCTTGCTTTGACCGATCATTTTACACGTTAACCTGTTCATTTAATTGAACATACCCTATAGGCAAAAGCCTTGACACATCTCACCCCATATGATAGGTAGCTTATAATTTGGGGGAACATATGTCCTGAAAACAGGTAAACCCTGTATGGATAAGGAGATGGTTGGCATGGCAGAAGAAAAAGAGCTTCGCAATGAAGAGATCATTGAGCTGACCGATGAGATCAAAACTGCGCCGCAAAAGGATGAAAACATCATCGAGCTGACCGATGAAATTATCGACCTTGTGGATGAAGTCGCTGAAACCGATTCAACCGCCCCTGCGAAGGATACCGAAGGCTCAACCGAACCCCAGACGGATATGACCTCTGCCCCTGAATTGAGCGCCGAACCAGAAAGAACCGATCTGTCCGAAAAACCTGCAGCAGCCTTTCCGGAAGGGGAGCTTAAGATCGGCGATGATATCGATGATGAACTGGATTTTGATGAGGGCGGGCACGATGACTTTGTGGACTCGCTGGGGATGGACCTGGAAACCAATTCCGCTATGAGCCAGCTCCCGGAAGAACCTGAATCGATACGGGAACCCGCACCGGAGCAAACCGCCCCTGCCGCCGCTACCGCCACTGACGCCATATCTTCTGATCAGATTGAAGCCGCCATCGAACGGGTTATCATGAAAATTCTCACAGAAAAAATTGACAGCATCCTGTCGGCCGCAATTGAAAAGACGCTGGCCAGGGAAATTGATAAAATTAAAGCACTTCTGCTTGAAGATTCATCCGGCGGCAATGTGTAACGCCTAAGCATCCGTAATTATTTTCCGGCAAATTAAATTCATCGCAGCATATAATACCCGGGGATGTTCCTTAATCCCCATTTTTAATTTCTACCGGTTGGTTTAAGACGAGATTTTCTGAGGAATGATATCTTATGAATGAAAATGTCATCGACAAAGGTTATGAGCCCAGCGATGTTGAAAAACGCTGGTATGAATTCTGGGAAAAGGAACAGCTTTTTGCGGCAGAGGAAGCAGACAACCGGCCCGCCTACGCCATTGTCATCCCTCCGCCGAATGTTACCGGTGTTCTTCACATGGGTCACGCCCTGAACGTAACCCTGCAGGATATACTTTGCCGCTACCGGAAAATAAGCGGCGACAATGTCCTCTGGATGCCGGGGACGGATCATGCCGGAATTGCCACCCAAAACGTCGTTGAAAAAAAGCTTGCGGCGGAGGGCCGGGACCGGCACCAGCTCGGCAGGGAAAAATTTATTGAAGCGGTCTGGGAATGGCGCCAAAAATATGGCAGTGCGATCATCAATCAATTAAAACGACTCGGCGCATCCTGCGACTGGCAGCGGGAACGCTTTACCATGGATGAAGGGCTCTCCCAGGCTGTCCGCAAAGTCTTCGTCCAGCTATACCAGGAAGGCCTGATTTACCGGGGCAGCTATATCATCAACTGGTGTCACCGCTGCCACACGGCCCTTGCCGATCTGGAAGTCGAACACGAAGAGCATGACGGCAACCTGTATCATATCCGCTATCCATTTGCGGACGGCACCGGCGGGTTGGTGGTTGCAACCACACGCCCCGAGACGATGCTGGGAGATACGGCGGTTGCAGTCAATCCGGAAGATGAAAGATATCGGCAGATCAAGGCCGATTCGGTAATTCTTCCGCTGATGGAACGTAAGATTCCCATCATTAAAGACAGCTATGTCGACATGTCCTTTGGAACCGGCGCGTTAAAAGTGACCCCGGCCCATGACCCCAACGATTTTGAAATTGGCAATCGCCATTCGCTGGAACGCATCAAGGTCATCGGCGATGACGGCATCATGACGGCCGAGGCCGGACGTTTCGCCGGCCTGGATCGGTTCAAGTGCCGGGAAGCCGTGGTCGAAGCACTTAAAGCAGAAGGGCTCCTGATAAAAATAAATCCGCACAAGCACAGCGTCGGACACTGTTACCGCTGCAAGACCATCGTTGAGCCGAACCTGTCCAGGCAGTGGTTTGTCAGCGCCAAACCGCTGGCGCAGAAAGCCATCGCCGCGGTCGAAAAAGGCGAAACCCGTATTATTCCTGACATCTGGACCCACACCTATTTCGACTGGCTGACCAATATACGGGACTGGTGCATTTCCCGCCAGATCTGGTGGGGACACCAGATCCCGGCATGGACCTGCAGCGCCTGCGACGCCGTCATCGTCGCCATGGATACCCCCGAAAGCTGTCCCACCTGCGGCGAAACTCGACTGGTGCAGGAGACAGACGTTTTAGATACCTGGTTCAGCTCTGCCCTTTGGCCGTTTTCCACCATGGGCTGGCCCGAGGATACGCCCCTGCTGAAGAAGTTTTATCCCACTTCGGTGCTGGTCACCGGTTTTGATATTCTTTTTTTCTGGGTCGCCCGCATGATGATGATGGGAATTCATTTCATGAAGGATGTTCCCTTTAAAGATGTCTACGTGCATGCGCTGGTCCGCGACGAAGAAGGTAAAAAGATGAGCAAGTCAAAGGGGAACGTGATTGATCCCCTTGACATCATCGACCGTTACGGCACCGATGCCTTCCGTTTTACGCTGGCGGCATTCGCGGCCCAAGGTAGAGACATCAAGATGTCCGAAAAACGGGTGGAGGGCTACCGCCATTTCATCAACAAGTTATGGAATGCGGCCCGGTTTGCCTTGATGCACATTCAGGGGGAAAATTCCCGAATCGACCATCGCCACCTGTCTTTGCCTGACCGCTGGATATTATCCCGTCTCCGGCGAGTGACGACTTCGGTCGCCCAAGCGCTCAACGGCTATCGCTTCAATGATGCTGCCGGCGATCTTTATCAGTTCGTATGGCATGAATTCTGCGACTGGTATCTGGAAGCCATTAAGCCGACGCTTTACAATGAAAACGATCCGAAACAAAAAGAAACCACCATTGCCGTGATGGAGCATGTTCTGCACGACACCCTCATTCTACTGCACCCCTTTATTCCTTTTGTAACGGAAGAGATCTGGCACAAGCTGCCGGGCACAACCGGCTCGCTCCTCAAGGCGGCATTCCCCGCGCCGGACGATACAGCGGCCCGCAGTACCCCTGATCCGGAAGCCGAAGCGATCATGACGCTGCTCATGAACATCATCACCGGAATCAGAAATATCCGGGGCGAAATGAATATCCCACCCTCGTTGGATTTAACAGCTGCCGTTCACCTCCAGGACCCTGCGGTCCTGGAAGCCGTCCGAACGCATCAGGGCATCATCATCAATCTGGCCAAGCTCGGCTCCCTGTCAATTGACCGAACCGCCCAAAAACCCCGGGCTTCGGCAACGGCTATTGTCGACCGCGCCACTATATTTGTTTCCCTTGAGGGCATCATTGATTTCGCCAAGGAAGTCCAACGGCTTGAAAAAGAGATCAGCAAGCTGAACAGCGAGTTCAATACCGTCGCCAAAAAGCTGAATAATCAAGACTTCCTGAGTAAAGCCCCCGAAGAGGTTGTCGCCAAAGTCAGGGAAAAGCACAAAGCCTTTTCTGACAAACAGCAGAAACTGCTGTCACACCTTGAGAAGGTAAAGTCGATGGGCATGGATATTAGATGATCCCGCTGCGTGACACACAACGTTCGCGTAGTTATCCCATTGTCACCCACTGTATCATTGCCGTCAATGTGATGGTCTATATCTTTGAAACGGCTCAAGGCCAAGACCTGGATTTGTTTCTTTATATCTACGGCCTGGTACCGGCGCGCTACTCCGTCCCCCATATCGCCGCCTATTTCACAATTGGCCAGCAGGTGTTCTCCCTCTTTTCCTTCATGTTTCTGCACGGCGGCTTTTGGCACCTGCTCGGTAACATGTGGTCGCTCTATATTTTTGGCGATAATATCGAGGATCGGCTGGGGCCGTTTCGCTACCTGCCGTTTTACCTGCTATGCGGTCTGGCATCCGGCCTGACCCACCTGGTGTTCAATTTAGAATCCAATATCCCCACCATCGGCGCCAGCGGCGCCGTCGCAGGCATCATGGGGGCCTATTTTATTCTGTATCCCCGCTCAAAAATCCTGACACTGATTCCCATCATTATCATCCCTTACTTTTTAGAAATTCCGGCCTTTTTCTTTCTGGGCATCTGGTTGTTCTTTCAGCTGCTCAATGCGGCCGGCAGCACCGGCGGCGCCGGCGGAATCGCCTGGTGGGCTCATATCGGCGGTTTCGTTTTCGGCATTGTTCTCCTGAAGCTCCTGGATCGAATCCCGGCATCCGGTTTTACCGCAAAAATCCGCGGCGCCACCACCAAGCGTAAAAGCCACCGCCTTCAAGTCATTCACCCCGTCGTCCGCGATGACGAGCCGCATCTTTACGCCACGATTCATATCTCACCGTTTGAAGCCCAAACCGGCGCACAAAAACTAATCAACATTCCTTGGGGATTTCACAACCGCCTTTTCCGGGTGCTGGTCCCCCCCGGCATTCAGGCGGGCAGCAGGTTGAGGCTCCAGGGACTGGGCAGACAGCTGCCGGGCGGCCGTGACAAAGGGGATTTATTTCTGACTGTCGTCATACAGCCATAGTGTCATGCTCTCGGCGCCTGTTTGTTTTTCTTAAATATTTTCCGGTTGAAACGGGGCTTATTTGAGCGTCAGGACATATGACTTGATGATCATGGCGGGATGATAGGATTTCTTGGCCTTGGCGAGCCCCGGCATGTTCATGTCGCTTTCCTTGTTGATATATTCATAGCGGTTTAGCAGCTGCAGGGCGCATTGGTTGTCGAAATACTGATAAAGCCCTTTGATGTTCGCATCGGCCTTTTCAAAATGCAGCACGCCCATGTTTGCGGTCAGCTGCGACGCGATCCCGAACGCACTGACTTTATCCTCCAGCCGCAGCAGCAGGCCTTTGACGCCCAGTCGGTCAATGTGTTCAATCGCATTGAGCGCTGCCTGCTTTTCACAGGCCAGGTTCAGTTCGCCGTCCGCATCACAGTGGTTCTGCTCGCACCATTCTTCCAGAAAATCAATGCACTCGGGCGCAACCTGAGGGTTCATCGGTTCGATCTTTACATGGCCGTTGGATATATAGTTCCTCTCAAACTGATGAATGAGGTTTCTTTTTTTCGCATACTTGTTGCCTTTGAGCGCGATTAAATCATCAGTCCGGTAGACATAATCATTAAAACCTTTTTGCTCGGTAACCGAAAAACAAGCGTTGATCCGTTTTTTTCCGTAGGTGTTGATATACTCCTCGGGCACAAACCAGAAGGATTCGAATCCAAATTTTACAGCCAGCTCGCAGAGTTCCTCTGGGGTATGTTCTTTCACGGGAGATATCGGCAGAATCAGATGCCGGTTTTCTTTCTGGGTGGCAAATTCAGCTGCGATAATCAAAGATTCATCGTCAATAGCGCCGTATGGCTGGTATTCATCATTGCTCCAGACAATAATGAGCGGCAGCGAATATTCACACAATCGATATGCCTGTCGTTCAAAAAAACGCTTTAAGCGGGGATAGTCTTTAGGAGTTATCGGTTTAAGGTTCATGGTCCTTTTTTAAGCATCGGAACTGAGTTCGGCATTTTCTTAAAACCCAGCCGTTCATAAAATTGATAAGAATTTTTTTCGGCAATCAACCCGATCCATTCCAGCCCGTCCCGGTGAAGACGCGCCACCAGTTCTTCAATAATGCGGGTTCCGATCCCTCGGCTCCGATAGGTCTGTTGCACCGTTACATCCTGTATATAGGCATCACTGGCGCCGTCACTGATGGCCCTTCCCATTCCGATGATGTCTCTGCCCCTGGTCACGATCATAAAGCAGTGACTCCCGGCGACAATGCGCGCAACCAGGTCCGGATCATCTGGCCCCTCGGACCACCATCCTTCCGTTCGGTAAAGGGCAATTATTTGTTGAATCTGCTCGGGGGTCGGAGAAACCAGGAAGGTAAAAGTCAGCATAATGAATTAGGACCGGAAATTCTCACGCTTTAGGACAGAAAAGCCTTCGTCGTCACGTTCATTGAAAAAGGGCTGAAATCCGGTTGCGACCGTTTTCCTTTGAAATATACATGGCCTTGTCGGCCCTTTCAACCAGTGCGGAGATTCTTTCACCGGTAATATATTCGGTAACGCCGATGCTGATGGTAATTTTAATTTCCTTGCCGGGATCCGGAGAAAAAATTTCTTTTTCGATACTGGTACGAATTCTTTCAGCTACATGAATCGCTTCCTGTCCATTGGTTTCGGGCAGAATCACGGTAAACTCTTCGCCGCCATATCGGTAGGCGGTATCCATTTTTCTGAGGCAGGCCTTTATGACTTCACCGATCCGAACCAGCACCTTGTCCCCTTCCAAATGTCCATAGGTGTCGTTGTATACCTTAAAGTGATCAATATCCAGCAGCAGCAGCGACAGGGTATGGTGATAGCGGTTTGAACGGTCGACCTCCAGATCGACTTGATTGTAAAAATACCTTGAATTATAAAGCTTTGTCAGGCCGTCGGTAATCGCCAGTTTTTGAAGTTTTCCCAGCATCTGGATGCGCTCGCGGGTCAGCTGCTGTTCCTTGAGAACCCGTTTCAGGCGCAGCAGCAACTCCTTGTAGCGGACCGGCTTGAAAACCAGATCGCTGGCGCCTTTATTGATAGCTTCTTCATAGGAATAATTGCCGCTGTAACCCGTCATTACAATGACATCCGTATCATAGCTTTTCTTGATGAGATCGGTCAGCTCGAGACCGTCCAGCCCCGGCAGCATAATATCGGTGATGACGACATGCATGTTGATTCTTTTCAGCAGCTCCAGCGCTTCTTCGGCACTGGAAGCTTTGTATGATTTATAGTGGGCCATGGAGATGAATTCATGCAAAGAATCCCTGATGGCCGCATCGTCATCCACGATTAAGATATTAATTTCCATCAACTTTCCCCGATCGTTTTAAATTTGTTGATGTAGACGTCTCTGCTAAAATTACCGGGGTTGACATCCATTCATACTATTGATAAATAGATGCAATTTTTTAAAATATTTATATAACTAGAAATACTGCTGGTGTCAACCGCCTTTTCACTATCTCCTCAGTCTGAACACCGGGCGTGCGGTTCTGTAATACGATTATCTAAATTTATGAAAACTATTCGAAATTTTAGCATTATCGCGCATATCAATCATGGAAAATCAACCCTGTCCGATCGGCTGATCCAGGCTGCCGGAATTGTTTCGGCACGTGATTTCTTTGATCAGATCCTTGACAACATGGATATTGAACGTGAGCGCGGCATCACCATAAAGAGTCAAACCGTCTGCCTCCCTTATGCGGCCAAAGACGGCCAAACCTATTTTTTGAATCTCATTGACACCCCCGGGCATGTTGATTTTTCTTACGAGGTCTCGCGCGCCCTGGCTTCCTGTGAAGGCGCCCTCCTGCTCATTGACGCCAGCCAGGGCGTCGAGGCCCAGACCCTGGCCAATCTTTACCTGGCCCTCGACCGCAATCTTGAAGTCATTCCCGTCATCAACAAGATCGATCTGCCCTCCGCGGACATTGAAAAGACATTAAAACAGATTGAGGACGATCTGGGACTGGACCCGCAGGGGGCCGTCTCGATATCCGCCAAAGAAGGCCTAGGGATAGAGAATATTCTGGAAGCCATCGTCAGGCATCTGCCGGCCCCGACCGGAAATCCTGAAGATCCCCTACAGGCGCTCATCTTCGATTCTCATTACGATCCTTTCCGGGGAACCATCGTCCATTGTCGGATCTTTCATGGAAAATTAAAACCGGGCGACACCATTGTATTCATGTCCAATAACGCCGCTTACAAGGTTGAGGAGGTCGGCATCTTTCAGCTCAACCGGATTCCTCAAAAAGAGCTGTCGGCCGGCCAGGTGGGGTACATCATCGCCGGCATCAAAACCGTCAGCGACACGCGCTGCGGCGACACCATAACGCTCAAAAGCAGGCCCTGCGACAGCCCCATGCCCGGTTTTAAAGAGGCCAAATCGGTGGTATTCTCATCGATTTATCCGGTAGCGTCCGACGCCTATGAAGACCTTTCCACCGCGCTGCAGAAACTCAAGCTCAATGATGCTTCCCTGATATATGAAAAAGATTCCTCCGTTGCGCTGGGATTCGGCTTCCGCTGCGGGTTTCTGGGCCTTCTTCACCTGGAAGTGGTTCAGGAACGTCTTGAACGCGAGTATGACCTCTCACTGATACTGACGGCGCCGTCGGTGCAATACCAGCTCACTATGGCCGACGGCTCAGAGCTGACCATAGACAACCCCTCCCTGTATCCCGATCCCACGCTGATTGCCCAGACCAGAGAACCGTTCATCCGGGCCGCCATTATCATACCGGACCGCTATATGGGGGCCGTCATGAAGCTCTGTCTCGACCGCCGGGGGATCAATAAAAATTATCAGTATCTGTCCAGCAATCGTCTGGAGATGATATTCGAACTCCCGCTGGCTGAAATTGTTTACGATTTCTACGACAAACTCAAATCCATCACCCAGGGCTACGGATCATTTGATTATGAGATCATCGGTCACCGTGAAACGGATCTTGTCAAGCTGGACATTCTTATCAACAGCGAACGCGTTGATGCGCTGTCCCAGCTGGTCCATAGAGACAGGTCGGTTGAACGGGCGCGGCACGCCTGTGAAAGACTTCAGGAGGAAATTCCGCGTCAGATGTTTAAAATCGCCATTCAGGGGGCCATCGGTGCAAAGATTATCGCACGCACCACCGTATCCCCTTTCCGCAAAGACGTGACCGCCAAGTGTTATGGCGGCGACATTACGCGCAAGCGCAAGCTCCTCGAGAAACAAAAAAAGGGAAAAAAACGGATGAAGATGGTCGGCAAGGTAATGATTCCCCAGTCGGCCTTTTTGTCAGTCCTGAAAACATCGGAATAGCGCTTCGCCTGCGACACGTTGGCGCTTTTCGGAAGCGATTCCGCATCGCTTCACCGGCAACTCTTAAAAAAAATGAATTGCAGCCGCTGAAACCGATTGACAAGCTGTTTCTTTAAATTATAAGTTTTCCCTCATTATTATTAACCCCCCGAAAAAAGGAGACTCCATTATGGGGATGACCATTACCGAAAAGATTCTCGCCCGCCATGCCGGTCTTGACACCGTCAAACCCGGCACCCTGGTAAACGCCAAAGTGGATATTGCCCTGGGAAACGATATTACCGCTCCCATCGCCATCGACCTGTTCAGGAAAAGCGGCGCCAAGAAGGTCTTTGATAAAAACCGCGTGGTACTGGTGCTGGACCATTTTATTCCCAACAAAGACATCAAATCCGCCATGCAGGCCAAAATGATCCGGGAATTCGCGCTGGAATTCGGCATCGTGAATTTTTTTGATTCCGGTGATACCGGGATTGAGCATGCCCTCTTGCCGGAAAAGGGACTGGTTCTGCCCGGCGACCTGATCATGGGCGCAGACAGCCACACCTGCACCTATGGCGCCCTGGGTGCTTTTTCAACCGGCTGCGGCAGCACGGATCTGGCGGCCGCCATGATCACCGGCGAACTGTGGTTCAAGGTGCCCGAGTCCATCAAATTTATTTTCAAGGGAAAGCTGAATCCCTGGGTCGGCGGCAAGGACCTGATCCTTTACACCATCGGGGATATCGGCGTGGACGGCGCGCTCTATAAGGCCATGGAGTTTACCGGGCCGGTCATCCGGTCCCTGAGCATGTCCGACCGCCTCACCATGGCCAACATGACCACCGAGGCCGGCGCAAAAAACGGCATTTTTGAACCCGACGACATCACCAAGGCTTATGTTTCCGGCCGTGCGGTCCGTAAATACGAGTTTATAACAAGCGATGCCGACGCCGAATATGAAACCATCAAGGAATATGACGTCAGCAACATTGAACCCCAGGTCGCTTTTCCGCATCTGCCGGAAAACACAAAAGGCATCAGCGAAGTTGGTGAAATTCCCATCGATCAGGCCGTCATCGGTTCCTGCACCAACGGCCGCCTGGAAGATTTGCGGATCGCCGCGTCGATCCTGAAAGGCCGCAAGATTGCCCGCAGAACCCGCCTGATTGTCATTCCGGCCACCCCCACGATTTATCGCACGGCTTTAAAAGAGGGGCTTTTTGAGATTTTCCTGGATGCCGGTGCCGTTATCAGTCCGCCGACCTGCGGCCCCTGTCTGGGCGGCTACATGGGCATTCTGGCAAAGGGTGAACGGGCGGTTGCCACCACCAATCGAAACTTTGTCGGCCGCATGGGCCATACTGAAAGCGAGGTTTATCTAGCCAATCCCGCAGTGGCGGCAGCTTCCGCAGTGCTGGGCAAAATCGGCGGACCGGATCAGCTGGGCTGAACCGCCTCAATTATCTGATTAAAATATTTACAAACAAGGAATGATGCCATGAAAATAACCGGAAAAGTCTGGAAATTTGGTGATGACGTTGACACCGATTTGATTATTCCCGCCAGGTATTTAAATACCAGCGACCCCCAAGAGCTGGCCCAGCACTGCATGGAAGACGCCGACCCCGCTTTCGCCGCCAAGGTGTCCCCTTCGGACATTATTGTGGCCGGCAAGTACTTCGGCTGCGGATCGTCCCGCGAGCACGCCCCCATCGCGATCAAGGCCGCCGGCGTCTCCTGTGTGATTGCAAAGAGTTTCGCCAGAATTTTCTACCGAAACGCCTTTAATATGGGCCTTCTCATTCTGGAATGCGAAGACACCGATAAATTTCAAACCGGCGACAAACTGACCGTTGATTTCGACAGCGGTGAAATCGTTCACACCGGAACAAAAAAATTATATCAGTCCCGGCCGATCCCGCCGTTCATGCAGGAACTGGTCCAAAGCGGCGGGTTGATGGAATATATTGAAAAAAAGGTGAAATAAGCTTCCGCTTTTCAAAGGTCTTGGGTTTTATTCTGCAGAATCGGTTTGTGGAAATCAAAACAAAGACCGTCGCCGCTTCAATACCTTTTTTGAGGCGGGCGGCCCCGGCGGATTATGATTTAATTTTATCTTTCCGGGATTTCAGACCGTCTTGATAGCATTTCCCGCCGTACCAGTCGATCTGGCGACAGATTCCCCTGATGATGCTCACTTCCCGGGCCCGCAGGGGCAGGCGGTTGAAAAACCGTCGCAAATTATTCATCCAGTAGTCGGGATTGTCCGGATTGATGAAACTGATGCGGACCAGTATTTCCTTTAACTGTGCATACATGCCTTCAAGTTCGTGGCGATTTGCCAGACGGGGGACAAACTCCGTTTTTTCATCCCGCGCAGCCCGAAAAATTTCATAGCAAACGATCATGACGGCCTGGGCAAGATTGAGGGAGGAAAATTTCGCCGTGGGAATATGCACCAGTTCATGACAATTGCGAAGGTCTTCATTCGAAAGCCCCCGGTCCTCGGGGCCGAACAGGACGGCAACCCGGTTCTCGCGGGATAAGGGAATCAGGCTTTCGGCCAGTTTTTCAGGCGATTTTAATACCGGCCGCTGGCCCCCCACCCGCGCGGTGGTTCCGGCCACAAATTGAAAAGGGGTTAACGCTTCCTTGAGGTCCGCAAAGACCTGCATCTTTTCGATAACCCCGGCGGCGGCATGGGTCGCCATCATCAGAACCCGCTCCCGGTCGAACTGTTGCGGCTCCACCACAATCAGCCGGCTGATCCCCATGTTCTGCATGGCACGTGCGGCGGCCCCGATATTTTCAGAGATCCGGGGACGGACAAGCACAATGGCGAGATTTTCAAGGTTGACCCTGTCAGGCATCAATCCACAATTTCAAACCGGTTGAAAAAATAACCGATTTCAAAAGCGGCGGTATCCGGCGCATCCGATCCGTGGACGATGTTTTTTTCAATGCTGGATGCAAAATCCGCCCGAATCGTCCCTTTTTCCGCGTCCTTGTAATTGGTGGCACCCATCAGTTTTCTGTTGCGGGCGATGACATTTTCACCCTCCAGCACCATCACCACCACGGGACCGGACGACATGAACTCCGTCAAACTGCTGAAAAAAGGCCTCTCTCTGTGGACGGCATAAAATCCTTCCGCCTCCTTGCGCGTCATGCGCAGCATTTTCATGGCGACGATTTTAATGCCGCTGCTTTCAAATCGTTTAATGACATCTCCGATAACCCCCTTGGCTACGCCGTCCGGCTTGACAATAGAAAGTGTTCGTTCCATATTTTAAATTCCTTTCATGCGTTTTAAGATTTTCCGGTGAAATAACAGAAGGCACGGGACAAGTCAACCGGATGCATATGGGTCGTTTGTCCCGGTCTCAGTTAGAAGAATTAAATAGCGCGCGATAACGGTTGACAAGTCGGTTTGATCATTTTATTTTTTAAACTCCAACAAACAAAACAGGGTTCTTTCGATTCGAGAAGGCGGAAAACAGCCTTTCTTTGGGGTATTGATATTTTTTATTATCACGTATAGGCAGCGCAACCGTTCCGACTTCAAGGAGTATGTATGCCGATCTACGAATTTTACTGCAATGATTGCAACACCATCTTCAATTTTTTTTCAAAAACGGTGAATACGACAAAAAAACCCAAATGCCCCCGGTGCAAAACCCGCACCCTTTCCCGCCAGGTTTCGCTGTTTGCATTTACGGGAAAGGCAAAAGAAGCCGGCAGCATGGACGACCTTCCCCTCGATGAAAACAAAATGGAAAAGGCCATAGAGATGCTGGCCGGCGAAGCCGATAAAATTAATGAGGACGACCCCCGCCAGGCCGCCCACCTGATGCGAAAACTGACGGATATGACCGGACTGAAGCTGGGCGCGGGCATGCAAGAAGCCCTGAACAGGATGGCGCGGGGCGAAGATCCCGAACAGATTGAAGCTGAAATGGGCGACCTGCTGGAGCAGGAAGATCCTTTCGCGGTTCAGACTAAAAATGAAAAAGGGGGTAAAACCAAACGCCCGGAACCCACTAGGGATGGAACCCTTTATGATCTCTAACAGGTTGCCGATTCCGGGGGAGGATGCCATGCCAAAGACCGTCCTGAACAGAATTGAAATTCAGCAGGGGGATATTACCAAACTCAATGTCGACGCCATCGTTAATGCCGCCAACACTTCCCTTTTAGGCGGCGGCGGTGTGGATGGCGCCATTCACCGCGCGGCCGGACCGGAATTGCTGGCTGAATGCCGCACTGTCGGCGGATGCCCCACCGGTGAGGCCCGAATGACCCGTGGATATAACCTGCCGGCCAAATACGTAATTCACACCGTCGGTCCGGTTTACCGGGGAACCCCCGATGACAGCAGGCTCCTGACCGCCTGCTACCGCAACAGTTTAAGCCTCGCCGCCGAACATCAGGTAACCTCCATTGCTTTTCCTGCCGTCAGTTGCGGCGTTTACGGCTACCCCATCCGTGAGGCCTGCCGGATTGCCGTGGATACAACCTGCCAATTTTTAAAAACAACCGATATGATAAAAATGGTTGTTTTTATCCTGTTTTCATCCAACGATCATAAAGTCTATCTGGACTATCTTGCCGAACTCAGAGGTTCTTGAAAGCATGCATCCCATCATGCTCTTTTATCCCTGACCTTTCATCAAAATATTCGATCAAGGCCATTTTCGTCATTGACAAACCAAATTGTGATGACTAATCTAGCAAAACAGGTTGGAAAAACTGAAATTCGAGCGCTCGTTCCATGCGGAACGCACTATTAAAGGAGGCATCATGATTGAAGTAACCCAATCAGCAACTGCTCAGATTGCTGAATATTTCAAAGGTCGGGAAGTCTCCCCGATCCGAATTTTTCTGAACGAAGGCGGGTGATCAGGTCCGTCACTGGCAATGGCTCTGGATGAGCCAAAGGATAGCGATGCGGTTTATGATATCGACGGTTTCAAATATCTTGTAAACAAGGACTTTCTGGAAAAAGCCCAGCCCATAAAGGTCGACTTTCTTGAATATGGCTTTAAACTGACTTCAAGCCTGGAATTGAAATCGGGCTGTCGGGGATGCGACACCACCAGCTCCTGCGGCAATTGATTTTTACGCGCTCTTCCCAGCTGATAATCCCCGAGTTATAAACATTTTAACCGGGCACTGCTTTTTTGGCAGTGCCCGGTTTTTTTATAACCCCTTTTCAAAACACACCCAGCGCCCGGTTGCTGAAACGCCGCCAAGTTTTGATACCTGCTTAATCAAGAACTGCAACCATAATTAGCGGAGTTTTTTACAACTGCTTACATTCCCTGCTCCGCCCGGATTTCCTTAACGGCGTTTGAGGCCGTATCGACCAGCATCGATACCTCATTGGAATAAGGCAGCAGGCGCACTCCTTTCCGGATCCATTCCTTTGCGGAAACAATGTCCTGCACCAGCAGACCGGGTATCTTGTTGTGTTTGTTGCAGGCCGAGATCATGATTTCCACCAGGTTGAGCACCTCCGGATGGTTGGTGTTTCCCGGCATGCCCAAATCCGCAGAGATATCTCCGCGTCCGATAACGGCGCCGTCAATGCCGTCTACCGACAGGATCCGGTCGATGTTTTCGATCCCTTTCCGGCTCTCGATTTGAACGATCAGCAGCGTCTCCGCATTGGTCGATCGCACATAGGCCTCCCCGCTCCCTTTTTCAAAGCCGGTATGCACGCCCCGTAAATTCATGCCGCGCTGGCCCATGGGCGGATATTTGATTGCCCGGATGACAGCTTCGGCTTCTTCTTTTGTGTCCACGTGCGGAATTAACAGTCCCATGGCGCCGGCATCCAGCGGCCGGCTCAGCAAATGGGGCTCTTTGGCCGGCGGACGCACAATCGGAACCAGGTTTGCCGCCAGGGCCGCATAGCACAGGTCCCCCACCGTTTCTATGGAAAAGGCGGAATGCTCCATGTCGATGTAAATAAAATCAAACCCGGCGGTTGCGAACATCTGAACGATTTGAGGGGTTCGAAGCGTTGTAATCCAGGTGCCGATTTGAATTTTTCCACTGTTTAACGCGCGCTTAACTTTATTCGGTCTCATGGTTTTCCCTCTATCCTTGTCGCTATGATTTTTTTGGTTTTTTCTTTGAAATGATTTCTTTTAATTTCTCGACCGGGGCATTGCCTTGGATGGCCTGTTCCATCTCTTTTTCAACGGTGTTGATGGTTTTCATGTTTTCCATCAGCCCGTCCAGAAAGTTTAACGGAATGACGACAACGCCATCCTCGTCGGCCACAATAATGTCTCCGGGCCTGACCGGGACGCCGCCGATCTCAACAGGGACATTGAAGGCGGTAATTTTGAATTCCGCAGGCTTGTCACGGGTTGCCGATCCTTTGCAGTAAAGCGGTATTTCAGCCTGACGAAAACCGGCAAGGTCCCGGGCACCTCCATCGACAACGATCGCCTCCAGGCCCTGTTTTTTGGCACAGGCGGCCTGATTGTCTCCGGTAAAATGCCCGTCGAAACCCCTGCCATCAATAACCAGAACGCTTCCCGGATCGGCATTGCGTATGACTTCATAATTTGTATAGATTTTCTCGCCGGGACGCGGCGGTGAAAACCGGACGGTTACGGCCGGGCCCGCGATTTTGATATCTTCAAACCCGCGGGCGGGGCGCACCCCCATAACGCCTCCGTTGATTCCCGAAATCAGCAGGGCGTCGGCGATCATCCCGGTTGTCAGATCCCTGAGCGTATTCTTTAACGTTTGTAATTTTTCAGAGCTTTCGGTCATATCAAAACAATCCTCCTTCCTAACAGGTTGATAGCAGTCGTTTGAAAAACCTCCGATCAGGCCTGAGAACAAGGTGCAAGCCGATGAAAAAGCCCAGCAACCTTCGGGGGGTTGTGAGCGATCTAAAGAGGCCCGCAACGCAGTTACCACGCCTCAGCTGGGATTTTGAAATCCCTTCTAATCTGTAATATTATCTCTTCGCCGGCGCAACGCCGGCAGCGTCATCACTACCAGGATCAATACCGTGGCAACAATGAACCCCAGACTGATGGGGCGGGTCACAAATACCGACAGGTCGCCGCGGGAAACCTGCAGGGTCCGGCGCAGATTTTCCTCCATCATCGGCCCCAGCACAAAGCCGAGCAGCATCGGCACCGGACTGCACTCGAGCAGTCGCCACAAAATGCCGACAACGCCGAAAATCGCCGCCAGATATATTTCAAAAGCGCTGTTATTGACGCTGTAGATGCCGATGGCGCAGAACACCATGATCGCCGGGTAAAGCATGCGATATGGAACTTTGAGCAACTTGACCCACATGCCCACCAGCGGCAGGTTGAGCACGACCAGCATCAGGTTGCCGATCCACATGCTTGCAACTAGCCCCCAGAAGAGATCGGGTTTTTCGGTCATCACTCCCGGTCCGGGCGTAATCCCATGAATCGTCAGGGCACCGAGCATCAGTGCCATTGTCCCGCTGGCGGGAATCCCCAGCGTCAGCATGGGAATGAACTTGCACTGGGCGTCCGCATTGTTGGCGGCCTCGGGCCCGGCCACACCCTGAATGGCGCCCTGGCCGAATCGCGACGGATCCCCGGCGACTTTTTTTTCAAGCATGTAGGACGAAAATGATGCGATCGACGGCGTGGTGCCCGGCAGCACCCCGAAAAAAGCCCCCAGGCTGGTCCCCCGGAGAATCGCCCCGAAGGACTGCCTAAAGTCTTCCCGCGTGGGCCACAGGTTCGTGACCTTTGAAGTGAAAACTTCTCGCGATTCGGTCTCGCCGAGATTGCTCACGATTTCACCCACCGCAAAGATTCCAACTGCAATAACCACAAAACCGATGCCGTCCGCCAGTTCGTAAAAACCGAAGCAAAAACGTTTCATGCCGGAATAGACATCGCTGCCCACAATGCCGAGCAGAAGACCCACCACCACCATTGCCAGCGACTTGGCCATATCGCCGTGGGCAAGCACGGCCGCCGCCACCAGGCCCATCAGCATCAGGGAAAAGTATTCCGGTGAACCGAATTTCAGAG
This sequence comes from Thermodesulfobacteriota bacterium, assembly GCA_040757625.1. GTDB lineage: Bacteria > Desulfobacterota > Desulfobacteria > Desulfobacterales > JARGFK01 > JARGFK01. The sequence goes on from JBFLWU010000035.1 coordinate 44,459, forward strand.
CGATTTCGGCAAGGGGGGGGCCGAACAGCGCGATCAGCAGCGTGCAGACGGTGCCCGCAAAAAATGAACCGATGGCTGCGATCGCCAGCGCCGGCCCGGCGCGGCCCTGCCGCGCCATCTGGTATCCGTCGATGCAGGTCACCACCGCCGAGGTTTCACCCGGAAGATTGACCAGGATGGCGGTAGTCGAACCGCCGTAGGAAGCGCCGTAATAGATGCCGGCCAGCATAATCAGCGCGGACACCGGCGATACCTTGAAGGTGATCGGCAGCAGCATCGCAATCGTCGCCATCGGGCCGATACCGGGCAATACGCCGATGAGGGTGCCCATCAGTACGCCGATAAAGCAGTAAAGCAGGTTCTGCAGCGAAAACGCAACGCTGAAACCGAAAACCAGGTTGTGAAACAGCTCCATAAAATCCTCCCTGTCAGAAGCCCTTGATCAAGGGATAGGGAAGGCCCAGTGCCCAGATAAACACGACCCACGAAAGCAGGGTCAGCAAACCTGTCAAGAACAGGACTTCCAAAAATCTAAACTCCCGACCTGCGGCGGCGGATCCGAAAATCAAAACCACCAGGGCCGGCAGGAAACCCGCCTGCCGCATCAGAACACCGAACAGCACCAGAGCCAGGGGCAACAGGATCAGCGCCCGCAGCGACCAGACCCCCTGGATCTTGGCTTTGCTGCGAAGTCCCATGGCCACCACATAGATGCCGAACAAAATTAGAATTCCGCCAAGAACACTAGGGAAATAACCGGGCCCCATGCGCAAGGTACTGCCGAACGGATAGTCCCGGGCAATGAAAATCGAAGCGGCGCCGATGCCGATCAGCATCGCGCCGGCCCAAAAATCCCTGTTGTTGACAGCCTCCCTTTTCATTTAAAATCCCTTCAGCGGATAGATGCATTCATGCAAGGCAGGGACCGGAGGATGTCCCACGGTCCCTGCTGCCGTCAAATAGACCTTGCTGTTGCCACCTTGGGGTAAACCTTTATCCGCACGACAATCCCAGGTGAACTTGTTCATAAAGCCCAGACACACCCAGCGGCTGTTTCTAATTCTCCACCTTGATGTTGGCCGCTTTCACGACCTTCCCCCACTTTTCCGTTTCCGTTTTGATATAGGATTCGAATTCTCCCGGGCTCATGGACTCTGCGTCCGCGCCCTGCTGTTCGAACATTTTCTTGGTTTCGTCCTGGTCAAGGATTACCGCAATTTCTTTATTAAGCCGGTTAATAATCGGTTGCGGCGTACCGGCCGGAGCGAGAATGCCCCACCAGTTGCTCGATTCATAGCCCGGCACCCCGGCCTCTGCGATGGTCGGCACATCGGGCAGGATCGAGCTGCGCTTTGATCCGCCGGTTCCAAGCGCTATGAGTTTGCCGGATTTGAAATGCGGAATGAACTGAATCAGTGAACCGAGAGCGAAATTGGAATGTCCCCCCAGCAGGTCGGTCATCGAGGGGCCTCCGCCTTTAAACTGTACGATCATGAAGTCGATGCCGGCCATGGCCTTGAACAGTTCGGTACCCATATGCTGGAAGCTGCCCACGCCGGCCGCAGCGCATATCAATTGTCCGGGTTTGGCCTTGGCGAGCGCAAGGAGTTCTTTTACCGACTTGGCAGGAACACTGGGATGAACCGCCAGCACGTTCGGTCCCTTTCCGAGCAATGATACCGGTGCGAAGTCCTTGTAAGGATCGTACGGCAGTTTATAAAGCGACGTATTGATGGCAAATGCAGCCGAGACGATCAGCAGGGTGTAGCCGTCGGGCGTCGATTTCGCCGCCAGCTCGGATCCCAGCGAGCCGCCCGCCCCACCATGATTTTCAACAACCACTTGCTGCCCGAGACGTTCGGACAGCTTGGCGCCGATCAGACGTCCGACGATATCGTTGCTGCCCCCCGGCGGGAACGGAACGATAAGCCTCACCGGTTTGCTGGGGTAGGCGTCGGCTGCCATACCGGCCGTCGAGAGCGCAATTATGAAAAAGAAAGTCAGCATTATTCCAAAAGCCTTGTGCAGAAATGGTTTTGTGTGTTTCATGACGATTTCCTTTCTTTCCTTTAAATTCAAACTCAACCGACGGTGAATGTAACTGTAGCCTCAGGGTTAACCAGCCCTATGGCTCGTGCACCCAATCATAATCCCTGACGTCTTGACCGGTTAATTCCTCCTTTCCGATGAAATTTGACCTTACCTGTGCACTTTTCTAGAAATTTAGGTAAAACAGGTTGAATTATACGGAATATTTGAATCCGAGTCTGTTCGGTAGGATTATACATCATTGAGGTTCCAGGGGGTATTCCGAATGCCAATGGGGTGAACCGTTGTCGCTTCACCGTTTGGCGGCGGTCTGCCCTGGGATGGCCGCCCGGCAGCGACCTCGCTCAAGTTCCCTTGAACCAGTCCCAAAAGGCAAAATTCCTTGGTAAAGATGATTGTCTCTGCCTGTTGCGTCTTTGCGCAATGTTTAGGAACGCTTACAAAGCAGCGTAATCTTTGGCTTCGGTTCCTGCGGGGTTATCCCCGGAAAAACCGGACAACCTTTGAAAACTCCCCTGCCCCAGACTTAAATTAATGCAACCATCAGATTGTTTTGATTATAATGAGCAGTCGACATCTTAAAAGTGCTGTTTTATATCTGTCTCTGCTCAATGCGGCAAACCCGGGCATACTGTCATAATGCTCCATGCCACTATACCGGTATGGAGTCAATAAAAAACTGATCCGCCCATGGCTGCCTGAATCATGCGGCGACAAATTTCTTGACAGAGAAAAACAAAATGATATTTGAGAGTTCTGGATCTATTCGGATAGATCCTGTCGATGGCATCATAGGGGCCTTAACCCTGTTTAGAAAGCGAGAGAGCAGTATGGGCACGGTTGTCAAAGAGATTCTTAAGGCGCTCCACGAAGCCAAGGTTGACAAAATTTTCGGGATCCCCGGCGGAGGCCCTACAGCCGACATGGTTGGCGCTTGCGCAGACGCCGGCATCGAGTTTGTTCTAACCCAGCATGAGACATCGGCCGTCATCATGGCCGGCATTTATGCCCAGCGCAAGGGGACTGTCGGCGTTGCCGTAAGCGCTATCGGTCCCGGTGTGGCGAATCTTGCCAACGGCGTAGCCCAGGCCTCCCTCGATCGCATGCCGGTCTTGATTTTCGCCGATCGTCAAGGGGCGTCAACCCATGCCACCGCCCAGCGGCAGTGTTTCGATCACCTGACCATGATGGCTCCCGTCACCAAGACCCGGCTTACCCTGCATGAAAGCAACTTTCTCCAACCGTTGCGGCGAGCCGTGCGCACCGCCCTCTCCGGCCGGCAGGGTCCTGTTTTCATCGATTTTCCCGGAAATGTTGGCGCAAAAGAGGCCGCACCCGGATCGGTGCAGCTGCTGGGTACGGATCTTGAAAGCGGCAGTAGCATGGTTTCCGAAGAGTGTCTGCAGGCCGCCGCGGCGAAACTTGCGACCGCCCGTCACCCCGTGATCCTTGCAGGCCTTGGAGCGCTGTCACTAAAACCCGGCACGCTCGACACCCTGGCGAACACTCTGCGGGCGCCGGTGCTGACATCCCCCAAGGCCAAAGGCGCCATCGCCGGCGACGCCCCTTTCTGTGCGGGTGTGTTCATGGGCGGTAAACTCGAAGATGACCTGTTGAGTCAGGCGGATGTCATCCTGTTTGTCGGTTACGATCCGGTTGAAATGCTGGCAAAGCCCTGGACCCTGCCGGCATTCACCGTATCACTCGACACCGTTCCCAATATCGAACAGATCGTACCCTTTCAAATTGAACTTGTCGGCGATTTGAACGACGGTGTTGCCCGCCTGCAAAAAGCCTGCGGCAAGGCCACTTCCGGCTGGAACCGTCAGGAAGTCGCCCGTTACAAGGCCAATGTGATCCGGGCCATCGACGTCTCCGTAAAGGGAATGACACCCAACCAGGTCGTGCTGGCGACACGTGAAGTCGTCCCACACGATACGATTCTCGCCACCGACGTCGGCGCCAACAAGCTGATCGTGGTGGAGCTGTGGGAGGCTTATGCCCCCAACGACTTCCTGATGTCCAACGGCCTGGCGTCCATGGGCTTTTGCCTGCCGGCCGCCCTGGCCGCAAAATTCGCGGAACCCCGGCGCCCAGTGGTATGTCTGTCCGGTGATGCCGGTTTCATGATGCGCCTGCCCGAACTGCTGACCGCCCGGCGGCACAATCTACCGATCGTTTGCGTCGTGTTCGCGGATGACGGCCACAGCCTGATTACCGTCAAGCAGGCCATGAAAGGCTTCAAACCCTACGGCGTCGATTTCCCCCGGCCCGATTATATCGCCCTGGCCAAAGGATTCGGCCTGGAGGGTATTACCGTGGAAACGGTTGATCAATATCGGCAGGTGCTAAAAGGCGCACTTTCCAGCCCCTGCGGCGTCCTGATTGAAGCACGCATCGACCCGAGCGGTTACCAGAAACAGTTTGACGTCATCCGAGAATTGTAAGCGAAACCTTTTCCCGCCAAACACGCTTCTTCTTACAGGAGTCATGGATATGACAAAACGTTATATCTTCTATGACAGATACGCCAAGACCAAGAAAAGGCTTTTTATTCTGTCGCTGGTGCTGGCTTTTGTATCCATCGGGGCCGGGGTAGGAATATTAAAACTGAGCAGCATGAAAACATTTAACAAGGGAATCGACACGATTTATGAGGACCGTGTGCTGCCCCTGCTGCAATTAAAGCATATTTCCGATATGTACGGCATCCATATCGTCGATACCGCCCACAAGGCCCTTAACGGCAACATTTCATGGTCCGTCGCTCGAAAACGTATCGCTGAAACCTCCGTGGAAATACCGCAAATGTGGGCGGAGTATTTGAAAACGTACCTGGTTGACGAGGAAAAAAGGTTGATCGAAGAAATCAAATTGCTTTTTGCCAACGCGGACAAATCCGCCAAGCGCCTGATGGACATTCTCAATTCCGAAGACCGCAAGGCGCTTGCTGAATTCATTCAGGATGAACTTTACGCGAATATCGACCCGGTAACGAATAAATTAGACGCTTTGTTTCAAATGCAGGTTAAGATCGCAAAGGAAGTCCGCGACAACGAAAAGTTCCGGTATAAATTCAGCCTGACCCTGGGTATGGCCAGCATTGTGCTAAGCATCATTCTAAGTGCGATCATTGTGCTGCAGCGGAAAAGATGGCGGGCGCTGATGGATTCTTTATAATCCTTCAAAAAATTTGCGGGGTGAAATATACGGCGGCAGATTGACAATCCGTTGATTCAATTCTTCTGATTATAATCAAGCTCAAGGTTAATTTTCCGGCCGGCGGAAACTCCCTCGAAAAAAAATCAATCCTGTGTTTTTTGTTGCAACTCTTTTTCAAACGCTTCGAAAAACTTGTCTTTTCTTTTCCAGTCGGAACCGAATCGATTGTCAAAATACATGCCCAGCTTGTCAAAAAGTTTAGCCCAGGTGGCTTTGCCGGCGCCAGCAATTACATCTTCGAGAAACGATACCAGTTCCGGCATTTTCTCCTTTGGCAGGAAAGATACCGCACCCAGCTTGATCGATTTTTTCAATGCTTCCGGTGTAACCGCATATGCCGTCAGCATGACGGTCGGAAAGCCTCTGGCAACGGAGTTTCTCAGGAGTTCAAAGCCGTTTACGCCCATGATATCCAGGACGACAATATCATAGGTGTAGCTCAGGATATATTGCAGTGCCGTGTCGTAACTGGCCGCTTTGTGCACCTGACACATGTCCAGCAGTTCTGTCACGGTCTCGAGCACATCCGGCTCATCATCCACGATCAGGATAAGTTTGTCCCTTAAAAGGTCATCTGAAGCCATGGCGCTGTCAACCTCCGTTCATGATATAACACGTTTTGCAATCCTAACATCAATATGACACTTAACGACGGGGATTGCGAATATCGGGTATTGTCGGCGGAAACGTGGGGGAAATGGCCTCTGCCGTGTCAGCCCCGCTAATCTTCCTGCAGTTCTTTGAGGCCCGCGTAATAATCAAGGGCTTCGGGGTTGCGCAGGGCGTCCCGGTTGCGCACCGGCTGGTTGTGGATCACTTTGCGCACCGCAATCTCCACCTTCTTCATGTT
>JBFLWU010000036.1:0-50066 GCA_040757625.1 Thermodesulfobacteriota bacterium
AAACGAACATTTTTCCGTACCTTTTGGTGTTATTATTTTGGCCGTGTCATGGGATATAATTGTAATTTGAACTTTATCCCATGCTGTTCCCGGGGGGCATGGTAAAATTGAATCGGGCAATTCTGCTTCGGGCCTCTGCTGCTCAGAGGACTTTTCGCTTGTTTCCTCAATCGCAACTTGCCCTGAAAAACACCCTGTGGCTTCTTCCACCTTATAATGCAGTTTTAGCATTTGATCGATAATAATGTTTCTTTTCTTAGGTTCTATGGGCAGGTCATCGTTTTCCCGGGTTTCATTATTTATTGTGTTCAGCTTAGCTTTTAATTTTTTTATTTTCATTTCTGCCTCATCTACAGAGAGGCACCAGAAAGGATATCTATCCCTTTCCTTCTCCCAAGAGCGTATAGATTTTTTAATATACCAGACATCAAAACGCGGGAATGGAGTTTTGGTTTTCGGGTCATGCGGCTCAAGCCCTTTTGTTTTTATTGCATCAAAGAGTTCCACACTACTTACACCGTATTGTTCGATTATCTCTTTTCCGGTTATCCATTTTGAAGCTTTGTGTTGCCCGCTATCTTGATCCTTAATATTTACAGTATCCCCATCGTCCAGAGATTGGGAAGATTTTAGTAGAACATGTTCCCTTTCAAAGGCTTCCACATCTGTAGCTTTGAATCTGTATTGAAGGGCTTCAAAAATCTTCTTGTTTGCTTCGGTCGGATTGCCCGGAATTGAAAAATCTATTGCTATACAATCGGGGGGTGGGGGAATTGTTTTAAATTTTGGCTGTCCTTCAATAGTTCTTTTTGCTAATTGTTTGATTTCATGATCAGTCGGCTTTACGACGCCCCTTACCCCCACTGGAAACACAGAGGTCGCAGCAAACTTTCCTCGTATTATCTTTTCCCAAGATTCAAGCGAAAACGGTTTTACCTCTACAATACAATCTTTTTTATCAATTATTTTTTTCCCATGATGGGTGTATGCCTGAAACCCATTTTTCATGAACTCATAGAGTTCAAAAGGTTGAATTCCCCATCGTTCAACCAATTCATTTCCTGTATACCACCTCTTCTGCATTTCGCGCCTCCTGCAACGCCCTGGTGATGGATCCGGGGAAGGCCGGCCAGGATACCGGCTTTTCGCTGATCAGGCTATCCCCGGGAATAACGTAACCCCCGTTGCAACCAAACCTGCAACCTGTCAACATCCTCGCGCGTGGGGGTGGTGCTTTTAGTGGTGCTTTCATTTAACGGCCGCCCCCGCGTTGCACCCTGCGACCTTGCCTGCGACCTTCGCATCCTCGCGTGTGGGGGTGTTTCCTTGGGTGTTTCCATTATATATTTTTCGCTCGCCCAGCTGCTTCTTCAATCTGTTCTTCCGTCGCATTGCCATTGGCAACATCGGCAACAAGTTTTTCCGCAACCGTTATTTTAGCTTAAATTCTAAGGCTCTTTTTAGGGAGGGAAAAAACCCGGGATGTTTCCTTTCTTGTTCATGAATGTTTTTATTAATTATTTTAAAGAATTCTATCGTTTCAGCCTCAGTAAAAATATCCCCTTCCAACAAATTAATTATTTCTCGCGTTGTGGTAGCGAACATCATTGCGAACCATTTCTGCAATGATTTAATGTTTTTATTACAATTTCAAAGATTTGCTTCATGCCACACAGATAAAGCGGTGCCCGGTAAAAAGATTGTAATTTCTCGCGTTGGACCTGCGCACATCTTTACGCACAATCCCATAGCTCAAATAAATACTTTTAAATAATATAATCAATATAATTAAAGATTTATACAGATCAAATACCCTCCTGGAAAGTGACAATTTGTTGCGGATGTTGCAGACCGTAACGCGAAGCAGAATAATAGCTTTTCACAGATCTATCTCTTCCCGGAATTTGAAATTTATTTTACCTTAAAATATTACTCCTTGCAAACCATTGCATTTGGGTGCATATAGGGTGCGTTTTAAAGCAAAATTTAGGCATTTTACAAAAATCTGTAATAATAAAATCAATAGGTTACGGCTTGACTTTGAATCTCGCCTTCGGCACCACAAAAGAAATCAGCCGTAATATTCATTTATTACGGCTTTTTTTTGTTTCCGGCCGCCGCTCTGAACGCTTCAAAAAAGGATGGGTCCATGAAGTTCATGACAATTAGTGAAATTCCCGGCCGCGTGCCGCCCCAGCATTATGACCTGCTCGGGCGGGTGGTCGCGGACGAATCCCTGGGCGTTAAAGCCTTCAAGGTATCCTATACCCGCATGGAAAAGACCGGCCGTTGCGATCCGCATGTCCATGAAAACGGCGAACAGCTGTTTATTGTGATCAAGGGCGCCATGATGTTTGTTTCAAAAGATGGGGAGCGGCCGCTCCGGGCGGGCCAGGCGGTCCTGGTTCTCCGCGGCGAGGAGCATTCCAATTACAACATCGCCGCTGAAGCCACCGAATATATAACGGTTACCGCCACATCTTAATGAGACCCTTGAAGAACGCCCCCTTTTGCTCAATTTCGGCGTCAGGCTCAAATTTTAATCCTCGAAATACCCGGCGTATTCCTGCGGATAAAATTTTCGTCTTCCTTGAACTTGAACAAGATCGAGCATTCTTCAAAGGCCTCATAACGAAAGCAAGCGCAAATAGTTTTATATTAAGTGCAAGAGGCCTTTAAACCAAACGATACCGGACATTTCACTCAATGCATTTCAATAACATCAACTGGAAGATTAAATCTCGGGTGCATTCGACGAATGGGGTCAATGGTTGCCAGGTTGTTTATGCAACCTTAGGGCAAATCACTATCAGGAGTTAAATCCGGAATGAATAGGGACAAAATGATTAACCTGGCCCTGATCGGCTGCGGCAACTTCTCGGACAGCCTCGCCGCGGCGCTGCTGCAAAGCAAAAAGGCAACGCTGGCCGTCTGCTGCGACGCGCTCCCCGAAAGGCGCGAACGCTGCAGCCGGACCTATGGCTGCGAACCGGAAGCAAGTTATGAACGTATCCTGAGAAGAACCGACATCGACGGCGTTCTCCTGGCGACGCCCAATGCCCTGCATCCCGCTCAGACCCTGCTGGCCGCCCGCTGCGGCAAGCACGTTTTTGTGGAAAAGCCGATCGCCAATACCATCGCGGACGGCCGGGACATGCAAGCGGCCTGCAGCCGCGCCGGCGTCACCCTCATGGTCGGTCATCTCAGGCGTCGCAGCGCAGGAATCCGCAAGGCCAAGGAGCTGATCGACGCCGGCGCCATCGGAGATCCGGTCATGGTCGAGGCCAACGTATCCGGCGACTCCGGATTCAGCCTCACTCCGGACAAATTCCGCTGGCGTGGCGACGACACCGGCTGTCCGGGAGGCGCCCTGATGACCAGCGGCATTCACCACGTCGATACCTTTCATTATCTGCTGGGCCCGGTCAAATCGGTCATCGCCTGTTTCAAGAGGCTCTACATCGCGGCGCCGGTGGAAGATGTCAATATGACCGTCTTCGAACTGGATTCAGGCGTTCCGGGATATCTGGGGGCCACCTATTCGTCGCCCTATGACAACTGGTTCATCGTTCACGGGACCCGCGCCAAGCTGCAATGGTCGGTTTCTCCCCCGGTACCGCCTACCGGGAAATTTTTTCATAATCAGGATCAGTATACCCGGCTGCAACTCTTTGAGAAAGGCAAGGCGCCCGCCGATATTCCCTTTGTCCCCGCCGACCCGGTGCTGGAGGAGATCGACGAGTTTGCCGAATGCATCCTTACGGGGGCGCAGCCGGAAACCGGCGCCGACGGCGCCCTGGCCGCGCTGGCCTTTGTGCGGGCCGCCATCGATTCGGCCCGGCTGGGGAAGAAAATAGAGCTGGCAAGATTCTCTTGACTTGCCGGCTGTAAGTTGGGATATCTTTATTCATGAGTGAAACCGGAAATTTAGACTGAAACATCCACAGGACAAAATGAACAAGACTGTTCTTCTCATCGCAACCTTTGATACCAAACGCGCTGAAGCCCTTTACCTTAAAACGCAAATCGAATCGCTCGGTTTCGCGGTCCTGACCATGGACGCCGGTATCCTGAAACCTTCCGGCGCCCCGGTGGATATCGACCGGGATACGATTGCGCGTCGGGGGGGGACGCCCATTGAAGCGGCCCTGGCCGCCAATGACAAAGGCGCCTGCATTCTGAATATGATGAACGGCGTGGCCGCCCTCGCCAAAGAGCTGTACGAACAGGGCCGTTTTCAGGCGGCCATCGGTATCGGCGGCGCCCAGGGAACCGATATTGCCACTGCCGGCATGCGGGCGCTCCCCATCGGAGTCCCCAAATTCATGGTTTCCACGGTTGCATCCGGCCAGACGCCGTTCGGACCCTTTGTCGGCACCAGGGATATCGCCCTGATGCATTCGGTCGCCGACATCCAGGGGCTGAACTTTTTAACCCGGCGCATCCTGAAAAACGCCGCCGGGGCTGTCTGCGGCATGCTGGAACGGTTCGGCGCTGAAGTCATTCAGCCGGTCGGCGTACCGGTTGCCATGTCCATGATGGGTACCACCACGCCGGGTTCGCTCTACTGTAAACGGAAGCTTGAGGATAAAGGCTTTGAAATTGTAACCTTTCATCAGAACGGCACCGGCGGCGTCGCCATGGAGGAAATGATCCGGGGCGGCGCTTTTCGGGCGGTACTGGATCTTTCCCTGCATGAAGTGGCCGATCGTTTTATGGGAGGCCTGCACGGCGCGATCCGCGAGGACCGCCTGGAAGCGGCCGCCGACCTGGGGCTTCCCCAGATTATCGTGCCGGGGGGAATCAATTATATGGTCCTGGGCCCCTTGAAGGGCCTGTCGAACGATATCCGTTCCCGCAAGCTGATCGTCCACAACCCGAATTTAACCCTGGTCCGCTTGACCCCGGATGAATTAGTCCGTGTCGGTGAAATCGTCGCCGGCAAGCTCAACCGCTCCAGGGGCGACTGCCGGGTATTTATCCCCTTAAACGGGTTTTCATACCCGGACCGGGAAGGGCTCCCCCACTGGGAACCCGAGGGCAACCGTGCGTTTATCGAAAGCTTGAAACATAATTTAAAGGACACCATCCCGGTCAGCGAAATCGCCGGCCATATCAATGATCCGGAATTTATGGATCATGTGGTGGAATCGTTTTTGGAAATTATGAAGCGGGAGGCGTAATGATTTTGAAACGGCTTGAAAATCGGACGGCAATCGTTACAGGTGCGGCCCGGGGGATGGGATTTACCATCGCCAGGGCTCTTCTACAGGAAGGCGCAAAGGTCGCGATCGCCGACGTCGACCAGGCGGCGGTGAATTCGGCCTGCAAGGAACTGGACCGGAACGGCACGCGGATCATCGGGGAAAAGATCGACGTCAGAAACAAAACCGACGTGGTGCAGTTCGTCGAAAAAGTGCACGACTTGTGGGGGCGCATCGACATCCTGGTCAATAACGCCGGCGGCGCCCTGCGGACACCGCACGTGCTCGCGGAAATCGATGAAAAAGACTGGGATCTGGTCCTGGACGTGAATCTGAAAGGGGCTTTTTTCTTCTGCCAGGCGGTAATTCCCCTGATGGCGCAACAGAAGGGCGGGGCCATTATCAACATGTCGGCCCTGGCCGGACACTGGCGGGCCTCGCTGGCGGGCGTCCAGTACACGGCCTCCAAAGCCGGGCTCGAAGGGCTGACGCGTCAGCTTGCCTACGACTGGGGCAAAGCCGGCATTCGCGTCAATGCAGTGGCGCCAACGGTCACGCTGACCGGGGACCGCATTCAGGCCCTCTGGGACGCCAAAGGCGATTCCGGCCAGGAAAAGGTGCTGGCGGCCATTCCCCTGGGCCGCCTGGGGACCATGGAAGAAGTCGCCGCCGTCGTGGTTTTCCTGGCATCCGATGAATCCGGCTACATCACCGGCCAGACCGTCGATATATCCGGCGGAAGGTATCTGCGCTGAGCAATTCATGACCTTTTCGGCGATAATCCCTCGGCAATCAATTTCTTTTGAGCGTTGCGGTTATGATTCGATAAGACGGGGCTCCCGCGGAAGCTATCCCCGGGCGGACCGGACAAGGTTTGAGATACTCCCCGGCTTCTGAATTAGATGTGAATGGAGGACGAAATCATGCCAAGCAGTAAAAAAAAATATCGGTTCTTATTCATCCAGCCCTTTCAGCTCCCCAAGGGCGCCCGGCATGCCGATACGTTTCACACCCCCGGACTGTCCAAAGAGAAGCTCCTGCGGATGGACTATCTCGACATCCGGCATTTGCTGGAAGACGTCGAGTGGGACATTCACCCCGGCCCGGTCGCCCCTTACGGAGACTGGGCGGTGGAAACCCGCGAAGAATTCTGTCATGTGGCCGCGGCGCGCCTGCCGATTGTGCGCCAGGCCTGTGAAAGCGGCAAGTACAATGCCATCATCCTGCTGGGCGGCGGCGAGCCCGGATTCATGGAATCCCGCGAAATCGCCCGGCAGTTCGGCATACCGGTCACTTCCTGCGCATTTTCCCAGATGCACATAGCCTCCATGCTGGGCAACAAGTTCAGCATCATCGATTTTACCGAAGTGCACAACATGTTCTATTATGACCTCGTGGTCCGGCACCGCTTTACCGAGCGCTGCGCTTCCATCCGCAACATCAACTTCTATCACGGCCGGGCAGGCTACGAAGACGAAAGCACCATCGACCAGGAGCGCGATAAGGCCCTGCGCGGAGAACCCTCCGAAGCGGTGGAGCGGGCGGTCAGGGAAGCCGTGGCCGCCATCGAAGAGGACGGGGCCGAAGTCATCACCTTCGGCTGCTCGGATGTTTTCTGGCTCCAGTCGTTCCTGCAAAAGCGCCTGGGCGAGATGGGCTGGGAAATTCCGGTCCTGGAAGGATACAGCAGCGCCATTGTCCTGGCCCGGCTGTTTGTGGACCTGGGAGTCGACGCCAGCGGGCTGAAGTTTCCGGGCGAGCGTCCCCGAAAGTGGCGCCGCAAGAAGGTCTTTTGACAGTGTTGCAGGTTTCGGGTTGCACGCTACGGATCAGCACAACGGTCAGGGGGTGTGTACGGAGATTAGTAATCATTGATTCCGGCTCTCACGGGGCCGCGGGGGCTGTCCCCGTCCGGGCCGGAGAGCATTTAAAATACTTCGTGATCTAAGCATCAAAAATCGAAAGGAGTCAAATTTTGAGTTCCGAAAAACGCGTCCTGCTGCCGCAGCCGATAGAAGCCGAAGCCCTTGCCCTGCTGGAAGGTGCCGGTTTTAAAATGATTACGGCGGCGGACCCCAAACCTGAAACCGTCATCCCGCTGCTGCCGGACATAGAGGCGATCGTTCTGCGCACCGGCATAAAAATCACCCGGGACTTGATTTTACGGGCTGAAAACCTGAAGATCATCGCCAGAACCGGCGGCGGTGTCGATAATGTCGATGTTTCCGCCGCCACCGAGGGGGGGGTAATCGTTACAGCCAATGCAGGCGTCAACACCAGCAGCGTGGTGGAGCACGCCCTGGCCCTCATGCTGGCGCTGTCCAAGCAGCTCTCCCTGATGGACCGCTCGGTGCGTTCCGGCCAGTTTTCAATCCGCTACCGGAACCTGCCCCGGGACCTGCGCGGCCAGACGCTGGGACTGATGGGCTTCGGCCGGATCGGTTCGGCCCTCGGCGAGGCCTGCCGCCGGGTCTTCGGGATGAAGGTGCTGGCTTACGATCCCTTCCTGCCCGACGAACGCAAGCGGTCTCTTGAAAGCGAGGCCGCCTTCGTGGATCGCGAAACCCTGTTCCGCCGGTCGGATATCATTTCCGTTCATATTCCCCTGACGGAAGAAACCCGCCATGCGGTGGGGGCAAAGGAAATCGCCCTGATGAAGCCCGAGGCGCTGCTCATCAACACCTCCCGCGGTCCGGTTGTAGATGAAGCCGCGCTCATCCGGGCGCTTCAGGAGAAAAAAATAGGAGGCGCCGGCCTGGATGTCTTGGAGCAGGAGCCGCCCGCAGCCGACAACCGGCTGCTTTCGCTTGACAACGTCATATTAACCCCGCATGCGGCCGCGCTGACCCGTGAATGCGTGATCCGGATGGCCACCGAAGCGGCCGAATGCGTTATCGATGCGCTCCAGGGAAGGGAGCCCCTGAATATCGCCAACCGTGACGTTTTGAAACATAGGCGCTGGGCGCACCTGGCGGGACGATAAAACCTCTGGATCACCTCAACATGCTCAGGCGATCCAAAAAGGATTCAAGTGAAATGCAAATACGCTGTGAAGCCGGAAGGCCGGGAAACTGGAAAAGCTCAAAAGGAAGCTCCGTTTCATCACAGCACCCGGGCATCCTGGCATCCAAGCAAAACGCGGAGCGTTTCCGAACCGTGATCCCTTGAATCCCGGAACCCTTTTTACCAACCTGTCCGCTATAGCAGGCTGCTGTATAGAGTGGATTAATTGAGAGAAGAATCATTCATTTTGGAGGAAGCTAATGAAAACCAAACTTGCGGGCATTTTTGCCCCCATCACCACCCCGTTCGTCAATGAAGAAGTTTCCCTGGACCAATTCAGGGAAAACATACGAAAATACAAAAAGACCGCGCTGGCCGGCATATTTGTGCTGGGCAGCAACGGCGAAAGCAAAAGCCTGACCGAAAGCGAAAAAATCGCCCTGCTTGAAGTGGTGCTTTCCGAAAGAGGCGGGCATCAGATGGTCATGGCCGGCACCGGCTACGAATCGACCCGCCAGACCATTGCCTTCAGCAAAAAGGTCGCCGGCATGGGCGCGGACTGCGTGTCCGTTGTCACCCCCTCTTATTTCAAGAAGCACATGACCGATGACGCCCTCATCGCCATGTATAGCGAGGTGGCCGAAGCCCTCACCGTGCCCGTCATCATCTACAACGCCCCGGGATTTACGGGTGTTACGGTGTCTCCCAAGGTCGTCAAGGCCCTGGCGGCTCATCCCAACATTGCCGGCATGAAGGATTCCTCCACCGGCAATATGAGCAGCTACCTTCTGGCCGCCCAGGGGGCCGACTTCAACGTTCTGGCCGGAACGGTCAGCACCCTGCTCCCCTCCATGATGCTGGGAGCCACCGGCGGAGTCGTCTCCCTGGCCAATGCCTTTCCGGCTTCCTCCTGCGAACTGTATGACCGCTACCTTGCCGGCGACGCAGAAGGCGCGCTCAAACTGCACAACACCCTCTATGTGCTCAATCAGTCGGTCTCCGGCAGCTTCGGCGTTGCCGGCGTCAAGTATGCCATGGAACTGGGCGGCTTTCACGGCGGCGATCCCCGCAAGCCGCTGCTGCCGCTGAAAGAAAAGGACCGGGAAAGCATCCGGACGGCGGCCAGAGCAGCGGGGATGATTTAGGCGTTGCAGGCTGCGGCTTGCGCGTCGCAGGGGAAAACCAGGCAGGATTAAGCAGGGAAGTTTGTCATGAAATTATTCCGCACCGAAGATTATATTCAAATGAAAAATCCGACGCCGGGGAAACTGTATCGGCCTGAAATCTTAACGGCCGAAAGCGGGGCCAGGGATTTGGGCGGCATGCTCGGCCTGCTGGTCCCCGGCAGCCGGGTGCCCTATCATTATCATAAAAACCGCGAATCCGTTTTGCTCATCATCAGCGGCGAGGGGGTTGAAGTCGTTGAAGGTGCAGAATTCAAGGTCAAAACCGGGGACATCCTGTTCATCCCGGCCGGCGAAAAACATGCCATCATCAACCGGTCGGAACAGGACCTGCGGTATCTTGAATTCTTTACCTGTCCGCCCGTCGGGGCCGATTTTGTGGAAGTGCAGCCGTAAGGGATCTACCTCCGGCTGCAGCGCAAACGGATCTCCCGAGACAAGGAAACCGCGGCCTGAGAAATGTTTGAACAGTAGCAATCAAGGGATGGTTCAGTATGAATGGCGCCTCTTCCGGCAGAAAAATCCTGATTACCCGTAATGCCATGCTCACCGACGAAGCGCTTCTCGCGCTGAAAGATCTCGCGCGGGTTAGGGTGCTGCCGGACGACACGGAAACGGCGTTGCTTTCGGAAATTGAGGATACCCATACGATCATTATCGGGCCGCGTCCGTTTGTCACGCGTCCCCTGATCGAATCGGCAACCGCCTTGAGGCATATCGCCCGGGTCGGCGTCGGTCTGGACAACATCGACCTGCCGGCGGCGACCGAACGCGGCATATTCGTAACCAACACGCCGGAGGTCACATCGGATTCCGTGGCCGAATTTACGCTGTCGCTTTTACTGGCCCTGGCCAAAAATATTCCCCGCTGCGACCGGGCGGTCAAAGGCGGCAACTGGGACGAAAGGGACGATCTGCTGCTCGATCATGTGGAGCTGAACGGAAAAACGCACGGCATCGTCGGCATGGGAAGAATCGGCAGAAAAGTGGCGTCCCGCTGCAAGGGCTTCGGCATGAAGGTCGTTTACCACAAGCGGACCCGCGATCTTGAGTTTGAAAAGCTCGAACAGGTGGAATATGTTCCCTTCGACACCCTTCTTAAAACCGCTGATACCATCAGCCTGCATCTGCCCCTGACCCGGGAAACGCTGAATCTGTTCAACAGAGAGCAGTTTCTGGCCATGAAGCGCACGGCCCTTTTGATAAACCAGGCCCGGGGGAAAGTGGTGAACGAAAAGGCCTTGTCGCAGGCGCTGCAAGAAGGCCTGATCGGCGGTTATGCCACGGATGTATATGATCAGGAGCCGCCGGCACCGGATTGCGAATGGCTCCGTTTCAAGAATGTCATCGCCACACCGCACCTGGCCGGCTCCACCCGCGAATCCCGCGCGCGCTCTGCCGGGATGATCCTCAAAGATGTAGCCCTGGTCATGCAGGGGGCTTCGCCCGTCAACCTGGCAAATCCGGACATCAAGGCGCCATAGGGTTCATGCCGGCCGTTTGCAAAGGTCTCAAAAACGGTAAAATAACGACGGCTCACTCACTTATCTAGCGCCTGCCGCTTCAATGCCGCCAGAACCTTGTCCGGGGTAATGGGAAGATCCTTGATGCGAATCCCCACCGCGTTGTAGATGGCATTGGCAATGGCCGGGGCGGTGGCGGCGGCGGCCGGCTCCCCTATTCCTTTGGCGACCGCAAGGGCTTCCTTGTCCGGATCGGCCTCAACAAGAATGGAAACGATCTTCGGCAGGTCCTCCATGGTGGCCAGCTTGTAATCCGAAAAGCCGTCGTTTAGAATCCGCCCGCGTTCCTTTTTGAATTCCTCGAAAAGGGTGTTGGATACCCCCAGAACAACCGACCCTTCGATCTGCTGCTCGCACCCCGTCGGATTGATCGCCCGCCCGATGTCGTGGGCCGCCGCAACCTTCAGGACCTTGACGACCCCGGTTTCGGTATCCACCTCCACTTCGGCGGCATGGGTGGCGAACATCCAGAAGATGCTGCTGATCCCTTTAAGACCCTCCCGGGCTTCCAGGACCGGCTTGCCGGCCGGTGTAAAGTGCCCCTCGCCGAAGACAGCCCCGCTCTTGCCGTTGAACTTTTTGGCGAGCAGTTCCTTCAGGGTCATCCGCGGACCGGTGCCGGCCTCAATGATGTTGCCTGCGGAAATCCTCAGGCGGGCCGGGTCCGTCTTTAAAATCCCGGCGGCAAACTGAATAAGACGGCCCCGCACGTCCCGTCCGGCCTGCTGGATGCAGTTCCCCATATGAAAGGTGGTCCGGCTGGAGGAAACGCCGTGGTCGTACGGCGTAATGGCGGTGTCCGGGTTGGGAACGGAAACAGCCGCCAGCGGAACACCCACCGCGTCGGCCGCAATCTGGGCCATGATCGTCTTTTCGCCCGCGCCGATTTCGGACGAGCTGCTGTATACGGTTACGCCCCCGTCCACATCGACCTTGACGAGGCAAAACGAATCCGTGGGCGTGGCCGTACTCTTGAGCATGGTGGCGATCCCCTTGCCCCGGCGCCGGGTCGGCGAGGGGCCCGGGCCGCCTGTCCCCAGGCCGATTTCAGCGCCGGCCTTTTCAATGGTTTCCTTTACCCGGACATCCCGCATGATCTGGCCGTTGATATAGGCATCCCCCTCCACATAGGCGTTTTTCAGCCGGATCGTCAGGGGGTCGATCCCCAGTTTTGCGGCGATGATATCCATCTGTCCCTCGCAGGCCCAGGTGACCTGCGTGGTGCCGAAACCCCGGTAGGAGCCGGTGGTTTCGTTATTGGTATAGACGAGCCGGGAAACCAGGTCCAGGTTGGGAATGCGATAGGGGCCCAGGATGGTCAGAACCCCCCGGTTGGCCACGCCCGGCGCATTGGAAATATAGGCCCCGTTGTCCCAGACAATTTCGGCCCGGCGGGCGGTGAAAAGGCCGTCTTTCTTTACACCGGTCGTCAGCTTCATATGGGCGGCCAGGCGGGTCTGGGTGGCGGTGATCGATTCTTCTCTTGAAAAAACCACCTTAACCGGCCGGCCGTGGGTGAAGCGGGCCAGCGCCACCGCAATGGCTTCCGCCCGCAGCGTATTCTTGCCGCCGAAAGAGCCGCCCACATAGGGCACGATAAAGCGGATCTGGGTATGGGCAAGCCCCAGGGCGTCCGCAAGCTCCTTGTGCAGCCGCTGGGGCCTGTCGCTGGCGGACCAGACGGTGTAGCGCCCGTCCAGCGGCGTGTACTGGGCGACGGCGGCGTGAGGTTCCATGGTCGCATGCGACAGAGCCTGGGCTGAAAACGTATCTTCAAAAATCTCGTCGGCTTCCGCAAAGCCCTGTTCCACGTTCCCGAGGCTGAATTTGCGGGTAACGCAGATGTTCGTTCCCGGAACCATGCTGGCCGGAATGGTGCGCAGATAGGTTTCAAAATCCGGATGAATCAGCGGCGCGCCCTCCGCCATGGCCTCGCGCGGATCGAAAACCGCAGGCAGTTCTTCGTATTGCACCCGGATTTTTTCCAGTGCTTCCAGGGCCTCCGCCTCGGTTTCGGCCGCCACCGCCGCCACCGGATCGCCCACAAAGCGCACCCGGTCGATGGCCAGAAACGGCTGATCCCTGACCATGTCGCCAAAAAGGCAGGGAAAGTCTTTGCCCGTCACAACCGCCCTGACTCCCGTCGACTGTATCGCCGCAGACGTATCGATCGCAATGATGCTGGCATGGGCGTAAGGGCTTCGAAGCGCTGCGCCGTAAAGCATACCGGGAAGCTCGACATCAACGCCGTAAACGGCGCTTCCCGTCACCTTGACGGACGCATCAACCCGTTGAACCCGTTTGCCGATATACGAAGCGTCTTGAGACATGTTACTTCTCTCCTTTGCCGGCTGCCTGAACCGCAGCCAGGATTTTCTGATGGGAGCCGCACCGGCACAGAACGCCTCCCAGGGCCTGTTTGATCTCTTGTTCCGTAGGCTCCGGGCGCTTGTCAAGGAGCGCCTTGGCGCTCAGGATCATCGCCGGCGTACAGAAGCCGCACTGGAATGCGCTGTTGTCGATAAAGCTCTGCTGCACGGGGTGGAGTTTTCCGTCCACCGCCAGGCCCTCGATGGTGGTGACCTTGCGCCCGCCGGCATCCGCCGCCAGGACCAGGCAGGAGTTTACCGGCTTGCCGTCCAGCAGAACGATGCAGGTGCCGCAATCGCCAAGACCGCACCCTTCCTTGGTTCCGGTCAGATGCAGTGTCCCGCGCAGAAACTCCAGCAGGGTCGTCTGCGCTTCCACTTCCTTCTGGTAGCGTTCCCCGTTGACATGGATATCGATGGATACTTTCATGCTGCCTTCCCTCCCTGGGCCTTTTGTTTTGCCTCCTGAAGCGCCCGATACGTCAGGACTTCAATGATCTCTTTGCGGTAGGAAGCGCTGCAGCGCATGTCGGTAATGGGGGCCGCTTCTTCCGCGGCCGCCCGGGCGGCCTGCCGCATCCGTTCCTCCGTAAGTTTTCCCGACAGGATCAGGGCTTCCGCTCTTTTGGCCCTCAGCGGCGTAGGCCCCACCGACGACAGGGCGATCCGGGCCGTTCCGGGTTCAGCTTTCTCCAGGGTCAGCAAAGCGGCAACACCCACAAGGGCGCAGTCCCCGCCGCCGCTGCGGCGCCCCATCTTGAGGTAGGCGGCGCCGGTGGCAGGCGCCATGGCGGGAAGAAAGAACGATGTCATGATCTCTCCGGCGGCAAGGGTCGTTGAACCCGGGCCTGCGAAAACATGGTCAATCTCCAATTCTCTGGACCCGGACCGGCCCTGGGCGGCAACCCGGGCCTGAAGAACCATAAGGGCCGGTGCCATGTCCGAAGCCGGCGAGGCCCTGCCGATATTCCCGCCGACGGTCGCCAGGTTTCTCAGAGGCTGCGAGCCCAGCACGCCGGCCGCCTGGCAAAGGACCGGATGGGTTTTCCGCACCAGCGGTGAAGTCTCAATGTCTGCAATCGTGGCCAGCGCCCCGATGCGCAGTCCGCCGTCGTTTTCATTTTCAATCCCGCTGAGGCCCGTGATGCGTTTGAGGTTCACCAGCACCGCCGGCCGGATAACGCCGCGTTTCATCCGAACCAGCAGGTCGGTTCCCCCGGCCAGGGGAAAAGCCTTGTCATTTGTTTGAGTCAGAATTTCCGATGCCTCCCTGATGGAAGCAGGTTCATAATAGGAAAACGCCTTGAGTCTGATCATCGCAATCTTCTCCCGTCATACTTCCGGTTGTTTTTGGGCTAGGATTATAGGGATTTTACCGCGCCTGTTCAAGGCTTTTTATATCATAAAATTATCGGCTGCCGCCGACTTTACGGCGACTTTTCACATTGACAACCCCTCTGCGTTCCAGTATCAAAATCATGATTGCGTTCGCTGATTTCGCAGAACGCTGAAAATCAATTTTCCACGGAACTAAAACGAAGGAGCACACATGATCATAGATCCCCACGCCCACATTGCGCCTGAAAGTTTTATTGAAGACGTCAGAAAAAAACGCTTCGGCAATGCCGTGACCATTGAAAAGGGCACATCCTGGGAGCTTCTCGTTGTGAGGAGTACGATCCTGGGACAGGAACGCATCCATAAAAACCCGCTGCCGAAGGAGGCTTACGACGTCGACCTGCGTTTAAAGGGCATGAAAAGGCAGGGCGTGGATATGCAGGTTCTCTCGGTGGTCCCGCCCATGATGCACTACAACCTGGATGCCGGCCTGAACATTGAGCTGTCCGCTTCTCTGAACGACGCCTTGCTCGAACTCTCCCGCACCTATCCGCAGCAGTTTCGCTGTATGGCGCAGCTTCCCCTGCAGGCGCCCAGGGCAGCGGCAAAGGAACTGGGACGCGCCGTTAACGCCGGCCACCTGGGCGCCCAGATCGGCTCAAACGTCGCCGGCAGGAATCTTGACGATCGCACGCTGGATGTAGTCTGGCGCAAGGCGGCCGCGCTGGACGTTCCGATTGCCATCCATCCCATGGATGTGATCGGCGGCGCCGACAGACTCAAAGACTATTACCTGCGCAATCTCATCGGCAATCCCCTGGATACGACCATTGCTGCTGTTTGCCTGATTTTCGGCGGCGTCTTCGACCGCTTTCCCAAGATCAAATTTCTGCTGGCGCACACCGGCGGATTTACGCCCTGGATCCGGGGCCGCTGGCAGCATGGCTACCACGTCCGGCCGGAGCCCAAGGTCAACAAGGCCAAAGCGCCCGAACAGTACGTCAAAAAATTTTACTACGATACGATCACCCACAACGCCGACGCGCTTGAATTCGCCGTAAACACCCTGGGGGCAAGCCGCATCCTCTTCGGTACCGACTACCCCTTTGATATGGGACACCTGGCCAAGGCTGCAAAGGTCCCCGGTCTTTCACGATTTTCTCCGAAAGATCAGGATAAAATACTTTTCGAAAACGCCAAACGCCTTTTCAAGATTAAGGCTCAGGAGAAATCATAAGCACTGCGGAAACCAGAAACAAGAGGGCTACCCGGGCCGGTGCCGGCCGCTACATTTTTGATCTCGAGCAGTTGAGCCGCATGGACGCCGGAACGGGCTATTCATCTGCAAACGGTCCCGTGCTGGAAGGGGAACGCATCCAGACCGGCCTGATCACCCTGAAACGCGGCACAGGGGCCCGGCCGCACTCGCACCCGAATGAGCAGTGGATTTATCTGCTCAAGGGCAAAGCGCGGGCGACGGTGGACAATCAGCCGGAGCAGATTGCCGCTGCCGGCATGCTGATATACCTGCCGGCCGGCATCGTGCACTCCCTGGTGGTGCTGCCCCAGGAGGATGTCGTATTTTTCACCTGCAAGGACATGTCCCACGGCATCATCGGCAAGGCCGCGGACGGCACCATGTCCGGGCCGGCCTATGATCCGGGGGTTGGGGCTGATTAGCAGAAGCCATCTCAAGACAACGATACGCTGAATGCGTGAGCGGCCGGGGAGTTTTATCACAACTTTCAATGGAGCACGCCGCCGCCGCTTCACCGTTTGCCGGAGGGCATTTAGAGTACTCCCCGACTCCAGAAGTAGAAAATATACTTTCTGCTTGATTTTTGTCGATGCAATGCTACAGATGTTTTCAACATCATTGGATCTGGAAACAATATTACCCTCAGGGAGCGGCATACGCATGGGACAGGACAAGGTTGGACTGGCGGTCATCGGAACCGGCGCCTGGTCGGGCGTCATCGGCGACGCCATGGTAAAAAGCGAGCGGGTTGAACTGGTCACCTGTTTCGATCCGGTCGTCTCGAAAAGGGAAGCGTTCAGCAAAAAATTCGGCTGCGGTCAGGAAAAAAGTCTGGAAGACGTTCTGGCCAGAGAGGATGTGGAAGGCATTCACCTGACCACCCCGAATGCCGTGCATGCCGAGCAGGCCGTCCTGGCCGCCCGCTGCGGAAAGCATGTGTTCGTGGACAAGCCTATTGCCAACACCGTTGCCGATGCGGAAAGCATGATCGCGGCCTGCAACGATGCCCCTGTCGTCCTGATGGTCGGCCACCACCTGCGGCGCCTCACCGGTTTCAGGAAAATTAAAGAGCTGATCGACGGCGGCGCCATCGGAGACTTCATCCAGGTGGATGCCAATTTTTCCCAGAACCTCGGCTTTGCCCTCACGCCCGATGCGTTCAGGTGGCGCGGAGACGATACGGGGTGTCCCGCCGGTGCGCTCATGACCCTGGGCATCCATCATGCCGACCTGTTTCACTACCTGTTCGGGCCGATCACGGAGGTTTTTTCTTTTTTCAGCAAGCTGTATATTCCCGCGCCGGTTGAGGATGTGACCACAACGATCTTTCGTTTCGGGTCAGGCGCGTTGGGTTATCTGGGCTCCAACTACGCCTCGCCCAAAGCACTCTGGATGTACATTTACGGCACCGAAGCCAATATTCTATGCACCGTCACACTGCAGGAACTCCCCTTTGAAGAGTATCTGCTCCGCTGGCAGATGATCGACGCGGATACCAGGCTGCAGATTTATAAAAAAGGAAAAACCGGGGCTGAAAATATCCCCCTGCGGCAGGGGAACCCCATTTTGGAAGAAATCGATGAGTTTGCCGATTGCATCCGCAACGGCGGCCGTCCGGAAACGGACGGCCGCGGCGCCCTGGTTTCATTGAAATTGATTCGCGCCGCCATGGAATCCGCCCGGACCGGCGAAAAGGCCTATGTCAATCGTCCGTGAGCCGGAGAGGGCCTCAAAGCGCCGCCCCTTTATGTTGATACCGCCGGCTATCACCCCCCGGCCTGGGCATTTAAAAATAAAGACCGGATCACCAGGGGATTGATTGCGTCCGCCGGCAGCCCCAGGATCGCAACCACCCGTTTGCACAATTCCACCCGGTCGAGCTTCCCGGCATCTTCAATCGCATGAATCGTTCGATGGATTTTTTCAAGGTAGTCGACGCTTTGGTTCATCTTCTCCCGAACCGCCGCACCTTGCCGCGGTTCGTCCCAGGCCGACAGCAGCACATTGATATTCACAAGCCGCTGCAGCTTTTTAACGGATGCCGCCCCCTCCAGAACATTGTCGTAAATGGGAAGCATGCCCGGCAAGAGGACGCAGTCGCCGCTGATCAGGACGCCTTCCATTTCAAAAAGGAGCGAAATCGATCCGGCGGAATGCCCGGGGGTGTATATCACCTTTACGGCAATGTTTTCTTCAAGCCTGATGATGTCACCATCGGCCGCCAGCCGGTCCACCCGGGCGGAACCGGCCACCAGGGTGTTGAATCCCGGCACCGGGCGTTCGGCGTACTGCTTTTGGACGTCCTCGGTCCAGTCTTTTTCGCCGGCATGGGCGAACAATTGACACCCGCTTTTTTGCTGGATCAGCCTGGCCGCACCCACGTGGTCCGGATGCGAATGGGTCAGGAACAATGATTTTATTTCCGCCGGGGAGCGGCCCTGGCCTTCGATATAGCTATAGATGGCTTTTTCGGAGGCCATCACCCCGCTGTCCACCAGATGGATTCCTTCCTCCCCGAAGACGATATAGGAATAGACAAAGCGGTCCACCTTCATTTCAGGACTGACCGGTATCTGAAAATGATGTTTCAGGGCATGTATCGTTTCCGTAATCTTCATTATGTCCTCCTCCCTGCTCTCCGTATTCCTTTTCCGGATCAGCGCAATGGTCAGGGGGCGTGTACGGAGATCAGTAATCTTTGGCTACGGCTCTCACGGGGCCGCGGGGGCTGTCCCAAGACGGACCGAAAAACACCTAAAATGTCCCCCGGCTCCTGAAATAATGATCCTTTGTATTGAGATAGCTTCTAATCTTCCAGACGATCCTTTAAACTCAGCTTCTGCGCGATCTGCCGCAGCTGCTCCAGCACCGGCGGAGCGATGGGCACGCCCTCGGCGCGCATCCGCCGCTCCCGGGCAAGGGCCATCTCCCCCGGCAGGCGGATGGGCTCGGCCCCCTTCATCGGGGTCGAATTGCGGATCTCCCGGATGCGTTCGTCCATTTCGGCTTTAAAATCCGCAAGGTTCCGAAACAGGTCCGGCCGCATGGTGAAATAGACCTGCCCGGAATTGGTAGGCGTTTGAAAGTCCTTGTTGAAATCAATGACCGCACTGCCGAAAGGGGCGCTGTTCAAAACGCCGGCCAAAGCGCCGATAACGAAATTGAGCCCGAATCCCTTGTGGCCGCCGATGGGCAGCAGAAACCCCTCGTGGATCCGTTTGGGGTCCGTCAGGGGCCGTCCCTCGCGATCCATCATCCAGCCTTCCGGCAGGGTCTTCCCCTTCTGGGCGGTGACTTTCACCTTGCCGTATGACGCCACCGTGGTGGCCATATCCAGCACGATGGGAGGCTCCGCTCCCGTCGGGATCGCATAGGCGACCGGATTGGTGCTGAGCAGCAGGTCCACGCCGCCCCAGGGCGGCATATGGTTGGCATTGCCGATGGCCATGTACATGGAAATGAGATCATGCGGCAGCCCCAGGGCGGCATAGACGCCGCCGGCGCCGGCATGATTGCTCCCCCGGATGCCGATCCAGGCCATCCCGTTTTCCTTGGCTTTGCGGACGGCCAGCTCAACGGCAAATGTCACCACCACCTGCCCCAGGCCGTTGTCGCCGTCCACCAGCGCGCTGACCGCGGTTTCGCGCCGGACCTGTATGTCCGGCCTCAGATTGTAGCCGCCCGCCTCTATCCGGCGGCAGTAGCCGGGAAGGCGATAAATGCCGTGCCCGTCCATCCCGCGCAAATCCGCCTCGATCATGCGAAGCGCGCAGATGCGGGCATGGTCATCGGAAACGCCGTGAGCCTCCAAGGCCGCGCGGACAAAGTTTTCCAGCCGCATTACCGCGAATACATTTTTTTCCATCTCTTCACCAACCGTAATTGAATTTAAGCGCGATAGAAAGTTTTTTAATTGATTCCTATAACGATATCAATTAAAAAATTATGGCTGACCATTGTAGAAACGCCTTTTGGAGAGTTCCCTATAGACGATAGTGGTTTAATTGACCGATGCAGGATTTTCTCTTTCTCATATTACTGACGGTTGTCGGAATAATCGCCGGATTCCTGAATGTCATGGCCGGCGGCGGATCGGCCATCTCCCTGCCCCTGCTGATTTTCCTCGGCCTGGACAGCCCCCTGGCCAACGGCACCAACCGCCTGGCCATCTTCATCCAGACCATTGCCAGCATCATCTCCTTTAAGCAGGAGAAATTCTTTGAGTTTAAAACCAGCCTGAAACTGGCAGCGTTTGCGCTTCCCGGCGCGGTTGCCGGCGCGATCCTGGCGGTGAAAATCGACAGCGTCCTGTTTCAGCGGGTCTTGGCGATTTTTATTCTGGGCATTCTGCTGACCGTCATCATCCCCGGTTCGAAAAGAAACAAGAACGTTCAAGCCGGCAAGCCGGCCCGTGAATGGCTGATTTACCCCATTATGCTGGTCATCGGATTTGTCGGCGGGTTTCACCAGGTGGGCATCGGCTTTCTGATGATCGGCGCCCTGAGCCATGTCATGAAGATGGATCTGGTGCGCATCAACATGCACAAGGCTTCCGTCTTTTTCATCTACACGATCCCGGCCCTGGCGGTCTTCGCCTGGACCAGCAACATCAACCTGAAGTACGGCCTCGCCCTGGCCGTGGGAAACGCCGTGGGCGGCTGGTGGTCGGCCAAGATCGCGGTGCGCAAGGGGGAGAGAGCCATCCGCATCGTCCTTGCCGTAGCCATGCTGATCATGGCCGTCAAGCTGCTGAACAGTTTCTAGAACCGGAAATCAACTTCACCGACCGATTCAAATTTTGGCTCCCTTACCGGAAATTCTATTCTCTTATCAAAGGATCGGAAATTGTAGTGATAAGCAGCAGGTATCTCAGCCCTGATTCGGACGATTTGAAACCGCAATTATGACAACTTGCAGGGCATCTTGATTTCAACCGTAAAGGCAGTAATCTTAAAATCAGCTAATTTCATGATATGGTTTCACCATCACAACTACAAAAGGCCATGTTGCCACTATCTCGGAGGATCACGCCAGATTTCCACCATGGTCAAATCGTCGTTCACTGGAGCGTTGCCGCGCCAGGAATCCATTCTTTCCAAGAGGCCTTCTGCCCAGGGAGGACCGTTAGCCTCTTTGAAATAGTTAAATAAACAGACATTACCGAACCACCCGCCTTGTTCATTTTCTGCCTCTGTGACTCCGTCGGTTATAAGGAGAATTGATTCTCCGGGGGATAAAACAAATTCTGTCTGCTTGTACTCGGCTCCGAGTTCAATACCGATGGGGATTCCATCAAGTTTGGGAAGTTCCCGAACTCCATGGTTAATAACCCACAGTGGATAGGGATGTCCAGCCCGCGCGATCTGCACTCTTCCTGTCTCGGGCCAGTATTTACTCAAGAGCATCGTGGCGAAAAATCCCTCATCAGACATGAGCGCATACATGGTATCGTTAACATTGGCCAGAAGTTTAGCAACCTCATGATGCAGAGGCGCTATGCTTCGTACTTTGGCTGAAAGCGCCGCCATCATTAACGCCGCTGGAAGCCCCTTGCCGGCCACGTCGGCAACATATACTAGCCAACTCTTGTCGGGCATAGGTATCACATCGTATAAATCACCCCCCACAGAGCCGGCAGGCTCCGAATGGGCCCAAACGTGGCTTCCCACTCCCAACTCCGGCACTTTGGGCCAGAAAAGTTTCTGGATCTTTGCCGCTGCCTTTAGTTCGGTCCGAAGTCTATCCTGCTCTATCCGCTGTTCCAGAAGCCTTGCGCGGATTATGGCCACAGCGGCCAAGTCAGCGAAGCTTTCAAAAAGCGCGAGATCTTCATTGTCGAAAAAAGGTTTGTATCTTGCGTTGACGGCAGTGAGCACGCCCAGAAGCTCTTCCCGGTAAACAAGTGGAACGCTAAGTAGTGATCTAGTGGTAAAATTCCTGTGCTTGTCTGCCAACCTGGAAAATCTAGAATCCTTTTGTGCGTCCTCGATCAAGACGGCCTTGCGGTTTTGAGCAACCCAGCCAGTTACTCCTTCACCCATCTTGAACTTTACCGTGCTCTTACGTTTGTCTCCAAATCGATCGTCTCTAACCGAGACGATTTCAAGTAATCGGCTCTCTGAATTGTAAAGAAAAAACAAGGACGATTCGGCAGTCGTCACCTCCTTGGCAAGATCAATGAAGCGCAAGAAGAGCTCGTCAAGGGATTCTATTTCTACCAGTGAGCGGTTCGCTTCAGCGAGCTTTTTGAAGCGGTTTGAAACTGTCTCAATATCTTGCTGGCGTTCTTTTGGGTTCATCACACACCCTTTGATCCTCAAAGAGCCTGGTTTTTATTAAAGTTTTGCCAGAAGTTGCTTCAGGTTAGGCGACGCGCAGTTCTCTTAACATCTCGGCAGGGTTTTGCCCAAAGTAGCGCTTGAATTCGCGGCCGAACTGGGAGGCGCTTTCATATCCCACCTGGTCGGCCGCGATGTAAGCTTTCATTTTCTCCTGCATGATTAAGTCCCTTGCCTTGGTCAGCCTGACCTTTTTCAGATACTGCATGGGAGAATCCGACGTGATCTCTTTAAACGCCCGATGAAACGCCGACGCACTCATGTGGGCTGTACTGGCTAATTGTTCCACGTCGAGTTTTTCTGAATAGTTACTATTCATAATCTTCAATGCGCGGGCCACCTGGGAAAAAGTACCGCTGTGCATCGCCAATGAATAGAGTACCGGCGCCTGGGCACCGCAAAGCGCCCGGTAAAGAATTTCCCGCACCAGCCCGGGTCCTAAAATCTGAGATTCTGCCTCTGAACGCAGGCATTTGACCAGCCGGGTCGTTGCATCTGCCATATCTTCATCCATGACGGCCGGGCCGATCCCGCGAGGCAAGGTACTTTCACCGCCGTTGCCGATCTCTGTCTGTAAACCAATTCGACCGATCAGGTCATGCAACTGGCCCATATCGATATCTATGTAGAGACCACGTAATGGTTCCTTTGGGCTTGCAAAGGTCTCGCATTCAAAGGGCATGGTCACCGAGGTTACAAGGTAATTTTTGGCATCATATCGAAACTTCTGGCCACCCAAGTAGCCAATCTTGTGACCTTGCACAACAATGCAAATACCCGGATCATAAACCATCGGTCTGCGGGGAATATGCTGTGTTTCTTTAAACAAAAGCACCCCTTTGAGCCTCGATTCTGAAGGTCCATTACCGATTGCCGGAAAGTTTTCTAACAGTTCAGTCATCTGTGACATGTAAAATTCCTCCTTATTCCGAAATTCAGCTTTTGACCATATTTATAACAATCAACTGGCAAAAAATAAAGATCTAAGCAGGAATAGGCAATATATTGAGAGGATCGGGTATTTCAAATCCATTTGCCAGAAATTAATATCCTTTTAAAACAATCCGCAAATCCAACAAAGGGGGTTATTTATGAATTTTGAATTTTACAATCCAACCCGTCTTATCTTTGGGGTAGGTACACTCTCACAACTCGGCGAAGTGGTAGGCAAGCATGGTAAAAAAGCCCTGATCGTTACCGGCGGTGGCAGCGTTAAGCGCAGTGGTGTTTTTGACAAAGCGGTCCTCAGTCTAAAGGCCGCCGGCGTCACCTATGCGGAATGCGCTGGGGTCGAGCCAAACCCAAGAATCACCACCGTCAGGCATGGGGCTAAAATCGCCCGGGACGAAGGCTGCGATGTGATCATCGCGCTGGGGGGCGGCAGCACCATGGATGCCTCCAAAATCATGGCCGCCGCGTTTTATTATGACGGTGACCCCTGGGATATGATCTATCACGGTCAGCCCGATCCGTATATCCCGACTCGCGCCCTGCCCCTCATCACCGTACCGACCCTGGCGGCCACCGGTTCAGAGATGAACTGTGGCGCGGTGATCTCAAACGAGGAAACCAATGAAAAATCCTTTGCCCAGACCGAATGCCTGTATCCTAAAGTCGCTTTAGTGGACCCCGAGCTTACGGTGAGTGTGCCTAAAGATCATACCGCCTTCGGCGTCTGCGATATAATCACCCATGTGACCGAAGCCTACTTCAACGGCGTTGACGGCACACCGATCCAGGACCGTTTCGCCGAAGGCGTCATTCTCACCGCTATGGAATGGGGTCCCAAAGCCATTGCCGATGGAAATGATCTGAAGGCACGGGCTCAGGTTCAATGGGCATCCATTGTCGCCCTCAACGGCTCGGTTAACGCCGGCACTAACGGGGGGTTCCCCGTGCACATGATCGAGCATACCCTGTCTGCCTATCACGATATCACTCACGCGGCAGGCCTGGCTGTAATCAATCCTTCATGGATGCGATTTGCCGCCAGACACCGGCCGCAAAAGTTTGTGCAGTTTGCCGAGCGCATTTTCGGCCTTAAGGCCAAAAGCGCCGATGATCTGGATTGCGCCCTTCAGGGCATCGACCGTTTTGAGGATTTCCTCAAAAGTATCGACTGCCCCACACACCTATCCGAGCTCTATATCGATGATACGCTGTTCACACGCTATGCCAAGGACACCCTGCGTATCATCCATGACGAAAACGGCAATCTGCCAGCGCGTCCGGCAATGACCGAGGCGGATATTGTCGAAGTGTTGCGGGCGGCGTTGTAAACTCAAATGGACATTCGGACTGGCCGCAGCCGATCTAAAATTACGAAGAGGCTATCATGCAAAAAGTTGTCTTAAACAATGGCATTGAAATATGGGACTTGGAAATCCAAATGAAAAGAGGCGGATATGAAAAATGACATTCTTATTGCCTACTATTCCTGGTCTGGAAACACCAGAAAGATAGCCGAGCTGATCGAGCGTAAAACTGGAGGCACGCTTTTTGAGATCGAACCAGTTCAACCATATACCACAAACTACCAGGCGGCGGTGGCACAGGCAAAGGAGGAAATCCAGGCGGGATTCCGACCGGAGCTGAAAGCTGTGCCGAAAATCACTTCGTATACCATCGTATTTCTGGGAACTCCGATCTGGTGGCACACAATGGCGCCGCCACTGGCCTCATTTGTTGACCGCTTTTATTTGAATAGAAAAACCGTGGTTCCCTTTCACACCCACGGTGGCGGTGGAGTCGGGGAATTCGAAAAGGATATCGCCAATATATGCCCGAACTCGACAGTCACAAAGGGCTTTGGTGCATACAACAGCGGAGGGAGTGAAACCGAAGCACAGATTGAGGCCTGGTTGAGTTCCATAGTATTGCCGTCCCGAAAATAAAATTGCACAAATGAAAGGAAAGACAAAATGGAAATTAAACGAAACGGAACACAAGCCTCTGTAAAAGGACCGGTTGACTGCTTTACCGGGACCGTGCGTATTGACCCTTTATTTCTAAAGGCTGACGATCCGGCCCGCGCTACTGGGGCAAGTGTCACCTTTGAACCGGGCGCACGGACTGCCTGGCACAGCCATCCTTTGGGGCAAACCCTGATTGTAACGGCCGGGTGCGGCCGGGTGCAGCGTGAAGTCGGACTGATCGAAGAAATCCGTCCCGGCGATGTGGTGTGGATTCCGCCGGGCGAAAAACATTGGCATGGTGCACCTCCATCTACATCCATGACGCATATCGCCATTCAGGAACAGCTCAATGGTTCGACTGCCAACTGGATGGAAAAGGTTAGTGATGAACAGTACGCAAAGTCAAAAAACAACGTAAAGGAAAATTGAAAATGAAAAAAATAAGACGGTTAAGTATGTATGTCATCGTTTTGGGCATGATATCCATCATCAGCACCCCGGTTTTGGCGCAAGATATGTCCAGGGGAGCGGATAATTTTTACAAAAGCAAGCAGGTTGAGATACAAAAGGTTACGTTTAAAAATCAATACGACATGAACGTTGTGGGGAACCTATTCACCCCCAAAAATTTAAATAAAAATACAAAAAATCCGGCGATCATCGTCGGTCATCCCATGGGCGCAGTGAAGGAACAAAGTGCGAACCTGTATGCCACCAAAATGGCTGAACGGGGATTTGTGGCCTTGTCCCTGGATTTATCTTTCTGGGGCGAAAGTGAGGGGCAACCCCGCAACGCTGTTTCGCCGGACATTTATGCCGAGGATTTCAGTGCCGCGGGGGACTTTCTGGGCACCCGCCCGTTTGTGGACAGGAACCGGATAGGTGTTCTTGGAATTTGCGGCAGCGGGAGCTTTGCCATCAGCGCCGCCAAGATTGACCCGCGCATGAAAGCCGTCGCCACAGTCAGCATGTACGATATGGGCGCGGCCAACCGCAACGCGCTCAGGCATTCTTTAACTATGGAGCAACGAAAGCGGGTCATCAAAGAGGCGGCCGAGCAACGCTATGTGGAGTTCATCGGGGGTGGAACAAAATACACCAGCGGGACAGATCATGAGCTGAACAAGGACACACATCCCATTCAGAGTGAGTTTTATGACTTCTACCGCACGCCAAGGGGGGAATTTACGCCCAAAGGTTCGTCGCCGGAATTGACAACACACCCGACGCTCACCAGCAACGTCAAATTCATGAATTTTTACCCGTTCAATGACATTGAGACGATCTCTCCGCGTCCTATGCTGTTCATTGCCGGTGAAAATGCCCATTCCATCGAGTTCAGCGAAGATGCCTACAAGCTGGCGGCCGAACCAAAGGAACTTTACATTGTGCCGGGTGCCGGGCATGTTGATCTCTACGATCGGGTTGAAATTATTCCATGGAACAAGCTCACCGCATTTTTTACAGAACATCTGAAATAAAGCGAGCAATAATAATGCTGCAGCGAATAGCTGCATTTCATAAAAGGAAGAGGTATCACATGGGTAAAAATATTTCACGTCGCCATTTTATGAAGAATAGTGCCCTTGCCCTGGGTGCTATCGCCACAACAAACATCAAAGGTATCGGTAATGTCTTAGCTGCGCCAAAGGGCAACGCCCAGGTATTTTTTACCGATGATATCAGCGCCAATGGTTTGCTGAAAATCTATTCCAAAATTAATCAGAATATTACAGGTAAAACAGCTATCAAGTTGCACACCGGCGAACCCAACGGCCCCAACATCCTGCCCCGGGACCTGGTGAAAGCCCTTCAGCAGCAAATCCCCAACAGCAACCTGGTGGAAACAAACACATTATATATGGGCAAGCGATTTACTACGCCCGATCATCGCGAAACCATTAAGATCAACGGCTGGGATTTCTGCTCGGTGGACATTATGGACGAGGACGGGGCGGTGATGATCCCCGTTAAAGGCGGGAGGCGTTTCAAGGAGATGTCGGTGGGTAAGCATATGCTCAATTACGATTCCATGGTGGTGCTGACCCATTTTAAAGGCCACGCCATGGGCGGTTTCGGCGGTTCCATGAAGAATATCGCCATCGGGTGTGCGGATGGACCCATCGGCAAGAAAATGATCCACGCTGCCCCGGATAACGTACATTATGAAAACTGGCTGACAGGCGAGCCCTTCCAGGAAAACATGGTGGAGTCGGCCAAAGCCACCATAGATCATTTCGGCAAGCGGATCGTTTATATCAATGTGCTGCGCAACATGTCCGTGGATTGCGACTGCGCCGGTGTCAACGCGGCTCCGGTCAAGGCGCGCGATTTGGGAATCCTGGTTTCCACCGACCTTCTGGCAGTGGAACAGGCATCCATCGACATGGTGTACAGGCTTCCCGAAGCGGAACTTCATGATCTTAAGGAACGTATTGAATCCCGCAAGGGCCTGCGCCAACTGTCATATATGAAAGAAATGAAGATGGGAAATGATCAGTATGAACTGATCGGGCTCTAATGAAAAAATAGGAGAAAGACAATGAAAAAATGTATAATGATTTTGACTCTTTCGATGCTCGCAGCATCATTCGTGTATGCCGGTTCTGAAAAAGCGCCGAAACAAGGCAAGGATTCGCAGGTGGTATACCGGGCCGAATCACAGAAGCCCTTTAAAGGTCCTGAAGACTTCTTTACCGGTGACGTTCAGATCGACAGGCTGTTTCCCTCAAATAATACCGCCCATTTTTCCGGTGCATATGTCACATTTCAACCCGGTGCCAGAACCGCATGGCATCTTCATCCTGCGGGACAACATATGGTCGTGACCTCCGGCGTCGGGTTGACTGGAACACGGGATGCAATAATACTTAAATTCAAGGCTGGAGACACAGTCTGGTGTCCTCCCGACATCGATCATTGGCACGGCGCTACACCCGACGCGCCCATGACGCATCTGGTAATTACTGGCATCCTCGATGGCAAGAATGTTATCTGGAAGGAAAAGGTCACCGATGAACAATATTTGGGAAAATAAGGAGGGCTCATGAAGGCAACTTTTTTTTCACCTTTGATCATGTTATCTTTGTTGGTACCCGTTTTGACAATTGGTTCGGAGGGAAATAATATGGAAAAACTTCATGCATTAAACCAAAAACAACAAAGCATTATCCCCATAGCGGCATTTACCGCCGAGGGTGATATCAACCGCCTTAAACCTGCATTGAGTAAAGGGCTGGATGCCGGCCTGACTGTCAATGAAATTAAAGAAGTCCTCGTGCACCTGTATGCCTATACGGGTTTCCCTCGCAGTCTGAACGCGTTATCTGCCTTTATGTCGGTAATGGACGAACGAAAGGCAAAAGGCATTGAGGACGCCATAGGCAAAGAGGCCAGCCCCCCTCCATCCGACTGGAACAGGGATGAATATGGGGCAAAAGTGAGAGCAAAATTAGCCGGGCTGGACACTATTCCACCACCCGCCAAATGGCAGCTGTTCTCGCCTGTCATCGACACATTCTTGAAGGAGCACCTGTTTGCGGATCTCTTTGTCCGTGATGTCATAAGCCAAAAGGATAGGGAACTAACCACCATTGCCGCCCTTGCGGCCATGACAGGCACAGAGGGACAGCTTCGTTTCCATATCGGGGCCGCGATGAATACCGGATTGAGTCCAGCCCAGATTACGGATTTCATTTCTGTACTTAGAACCACAGTAGGTAAGGCCCAAGCCGAAAGTGCTCAGAAAATTCTAACCGAGGTATTGAACATAAGGAAAGGTAAATAGGATGAATAACAGTTTTTCACGCCGCAGTTTTATAAAAAAAGGTGTCGTAGCTCTGGGAACCGTCGCTGCATTTGATTTGACGGGAATCGTCAGTACCGGAAGGGGGTCCGCTTTCAAGGTATTGGCCTCAGAAGGATTAAAGGAAAACAATATGTCTCATGTGAGCGTAAAACTATTTCCTGGCAGGTCGGAACAGACCAAGCAGCGGCTTGCAGACGCCATCGTCGAAGATGTTGTCAATATCATCGGAGGTGATGAGGCATCTGTTTCGGTTTCTATAGAAGATGTCTCTTCCAGCGATTGGAAACAGCAAGTTTATGATCCGGAAATCCGGGGAAACAAGAAAAATCTTTACAAGAAACCGGGATATTCCATGTAAAAAATCACCATCGGCCCCGTCATCTTGACGATGGTGAAAAATGAAAGGAAAGAAACATGCCTCATGTAATGGTAAAAGTTCGGTCCGGAACGCCGGAAGACAAGAAAAAGCAACTGGCTGAAGCCATCGTGGAAGACGTTGTCGATATTGTCGGAAGCGGAAGAGAGTCGATTTCGGTCGCCATCGAAGAGGTCGACCCGAAAGATTGGAAAGGAAAAGTCTATGATCCGCTGATTTACAGGAAAAAGGATACGCTTTACAAGAAACCGGGATATTCAATGTAACGCAAGTAATGAGTCAACAAGGAAACCGGGAAAATAAGATTCTTATTCGGTTGGCTATCTAGACAGAGTAACCAAATTTAATTGTCGAACGGATCAAAACGAGACCACGGACCATCAGGAACGTATAGGCGAGATGGAATGAAGGATTATATCAACTAAAGAAGGACTAAATCATGAATGCGGTGAATCATATCAAAGAATTTTTTATATTCTGGAAACCG
Source organism: Thermodesulfobacteriota bacterium (assembly GCA_040757625.1). Lineage (GTDB taxonomy): Bacteria > Desulfobacterota > Desulfobacteria > Desulfobacterales > JARGFK01 > JARGFK01. Next base: position 29,804 of record JBFLWU010000036.1, read on the forward strand.
TCCGTAGCCCGGAGGATTACACTCTATTTCGCTGTTTTCGGTCTGTTGATATTCTATCTGACCTCCCTAGCCTACCTGGTTATGTCAAAAAAGTATCTCGTAAACTCTGTGACGAACATCGTGCAAGCGCAAATTTCAGAGATACCCGGCACAGACAAACCCGATGCCTGGTGGGGGCTTGTGGACAAAAAGAATCCCAAGTTAAGATCCTTGGCGCAGACCATAAAGAGTCTTGCCTCGAGCATACACAGTGTTCTGGATGTTTCGATTTACGGTCGGCCATCAAAAAGCGAACCCTGGTACCGACTGTACCTTGATAAAGATGACATCGTCAGAGCCGAACCCTTGGATGAATCAGTACTAAGAAAGGTTAAATTAGAGGATAGAAAACATTTCATTAATTCGGATTCGAATTTGGAATCAAATTTGTATATGCGCCGTCGCAACATATACATGTTCGTTAATATCACCTCCCCTGCGGACAAAGGAGAATATTTCTACAAAGTTGTCATCGACAGACAAGGGGTGACCTGTCTTATGGGAAATGAAGTGTTTAATTTTATCGCCATTTCGATTGGGGCCTTGTTGCTCTTTCGGATCATCGGGTATTTTTTTGCCCAGCGGCTTGCTGCACCTATTGAAACCCTCTCTGACGCCGCGGCAAAGGTTGCCGAGGGTGACCTCAGTCCCCAGGTACCATTCCTGGGAAAGACAGAGATTGGAGATTTGGGACGAAATTTTAATAAAATGATTATGGGGCTACGAGAATGGCAGCGGATAAAACGGATAGAGGTCGAAATTGAAAAAGGACGTGAAATCCAGCAAAATTTTTTGCCCAGCGAGATACCGAATCTTCCTAACTGGGAAATCGCCACATGCTTTTATCCGGCGAAAGAAGTTTCCGGGGATTTTTATGATGTGTTCGAATTGCCCGGCGGACGGTTGGGCCTTGTAATAGCGGACGTAGCTGATAAAGGTGTTGGATCGGCACTTTACATGGCGCTGATACGTAGCCTGATCCGTGTATACGCTGAGCAGACCTTCGCACGAGATTCAGAAAGTGCTTCGGTAAAAACCAATAATTCTTACTCATTTTCTATGGATACAGGTAAACGGGAGATTGGAGTGGTTCAGCTAACCAACAATTACCTGGTGCGGCACCACGGACATGACTGTATGTTTGCGACTTTGTTTTTTGGCGTACTGGATCCTGCAAGTGGCCATCTCGTATACATAAACGGGGGGCATGAACCGCTCTATATTATCGGAAAAGATGGTGTTAAGGCCGAGCTGCCGCCCACGGGTCCGGCCGTCGGATTGATGGAGGATCTTAAATTTACGGCACAACGCCTTCAGTTTGACCCTGGAGATCTTCTCTTAGGTCTTACAGATGGTGTTACCGAAGCCTGCAACCCTGAAGAGGAGTTTTTCACCCGAAATCGGGTAAAAGATATACTCGCCCAGCCGATGGCATCTTCGAGGGAACTCCTTGAAAAGATCCGGCAACAGGTTTTCGATTTTGTGGACACGGCGCCTCGATCCGACGATTTTACAATGCTCGCGGTCCAACGAATGGCATAATGCTAAAGTCACTGCTGCTCAATATAATGCGACGGTTCCATCACCACCATAACAAACTGGCAGGGTGCATAAATCGACCATTAGTGTTCAGTTTGTGGTTTTACCCAAAGACCGCGCAACACAGCTATCTATACGTAACAAAATTGCAATTGACCGATAATGGTTTCGGGTTCAATATGTCTCTGTTTTTTCTATTAAAAAGAAAAAATGGAGGCAGGTATGACCCGATCAAATTCCCCCCAAGAAAACCCAAACTATCTGGTTGGATGTCACCCCGCTTCAGGGATTGAAGAGCTTGTTTCCGGTCAAGGCGAGGCATCTGAATTCAGTCCGGTACCTTCCAGCCGATTTACTTCGGCATCGTTTTACGACGGCGTTATTCACTGGAAACAGCTGCCTGCTTTACGGCGACAAGCATTAGATCGTATTATTGCAAGAGTCATTCGGAATCACGTCCCCGGTGAAGAACATGTTTTGTCGTATTTGCAGCACATGTATCGGCGCAATTGCCGGTCCAGAACAATCTGTGCGACCGCCTCGGGTCTGGTTTTCTTCTTGCTGACCATCAAGCAAAGTGGAAAGCAATACCTGGAACTGATCGTGCGGCGGGATCTGGAGGCGTTTGTTGAGCACGAGCAGGACCGCCGGCTCAAGCCAAAAACGGTCCACTTCCGTATTCAAATTTTGTATGCGTTCATTCGTTATCTGGTAAAAGAAAACGTTTTGAGGCCGGAGCTATTGGAGCGCAAAATCAGGCTACGCCTTCCGCAGTCTCTTCCCAAAGCGATCTGCACGCCGGATCTTCTGCGGCTGCTATCGGTCATTGATCATACGCGGGATCGGGCGATGATCCTGACCCTGCTGCGGACTGGGATGAGAATTGGTGAGCTGCTCAGCCTGCGGGTCAATGATGTAGACCTGACGGCGCGGGCGGTAAAAATATATCAAGGTGAAAAGAACAGCATTGGGCGGGTCGTTTATTTGAGTGACGATGCCGGTGCGGCTTTGGGCCTGTGGCTGCAACAGCGCAATCCGAGCAAATCGTATCTTTTTTATGGGCAGCGAGGCCCGCTGTGCTATACGGCCAGCCGGGATCGGTTCATCCATTATCTGGAAAAAGCCGGGCTGGCCGAGAAAGGCTATACGCTGCACTGTTTGCGGCACACCTTTGCCACGGACCTTTTAAATGCCGGTATGCGTCTGGAATGTCTGCAGCAGCTTCTGGGTCACTCAAAGATAGAGGTAACCCGCATCTATGCCCGATTAAGTGACAGCGCCCGGGAAGAGGAGTATTTTAAAGCGATGACCAAAATTGAACGGGGAGAAACCGATGAGTATCACCGACTCAATTGTCAATTATAGGCGCTTTTTAAAAAGACGGAACTTCTCTTTTTACACGGTCAAGAACTATATCAATACGCTGAAGCATTTTGTGGTCTGGCTGGGGGTTCCCATTGAAAAGGCGACCAGCCGGGAGGTTCTCGAATATGTCGATCACCTTCTGGATCGGCGGCATTCTGCCAAGACCATTAACTGCCACTTGAACAGTATCCGTCGGTTTTATGATTACCTGCGCCACGAGGAAGGCATCCATATCCAGAATCCGGTAAAAACGGGATATGCGCTGCGTCTGCCGAAACCTTTGCCGCGTTATGTAAAAGAAGAAGACCTGGCGCGGTTTTTTAAGGCGATCAAAAAACATCGTGACCGGGCTATGTTCATGCTGATGTTGCGATGCGGGTTGAGGGTGGAAGAAGTTGCCGCCTTATCCATCAGTGCCATTGATTTACTCCGCAGGAGGATTACTGTCCAAAACGGCAAAGGGATGAAGGACCGGGTGGTCTACATCAGTGACGATGCGAGTGAAGCACTGGCGCGATATCTTCATGTTAGACCAGCGGGTAGAGCGAGTAAAGTCTTTCTGGTGGAAAAAGGCGCCTGCAAAGGGCGGCCGATATCGGTACGAGGTGTGCAGAAGCGAATGGAGTATTATGCGCGCAAAAGTGGATCGGAGGTATCCTGCCATCAACTGCGCCACACCATGGCCACCCAGTTGCTGAACGCCGAAGCAGATCTGGTCACCATCCAGGACCTTTTGGGGCACAGCAGCATCACCACGACCCAGCGCTATTGCAAGGTGTCAAACTTAAAAGTTCAAAGGGATTATTTTAAAGCGATGGAGAAAGTATCGAAACGTCAAGGGTCTCATGCCGATCATCACGAAGCCGCCGGCTCCCTGATGGCTCCATATCGGGAATAAAAAGGACTTGACAACAATAAAAAGGAATTCTATAAGATATATTAACTAACTAATATTAATAGAAAAAACAGCATTTGTTACGTATAGCGGCTATTTGTTGCAGTCTGAATTTATCAATTTAGGGTTCGGACTATCATGACTGCTGTCCCTTCATGATATGCTTTCCCCATCAGCAATCTTTGGTAGTTCAAAAATAATTGATTGCTTGCCTACTTCGTGACTTTCAGAAAATTGATGGTTTGGAATCGACATCGCTGGTGATATCAATCTGTTTATTCAGCATATCAGCCTGCCGCAAAACCGGTAATTAGTCTGACATCTGACGCATGTGTCATTGCCTTGATGCCACATAACAGGCGAGGGGTCGTGGGTCTTCTTCGAGGGTGCCGGGGCTTTGTCAAGCAAATCCCTTTAGCGCTACTTGCACCCTTGCTCCCTACGGGGTTCAGTGGTCTTTTTCGCGGGCAGTTCCTGCTTCAACCGTTCGCTTTGGCGGAGATTGACCATCCCCGTATTTTCCAAATCGTCCCCTCTTGACGGTATCCTTAATTCATGCTGGACGTGAGTATACTGTAGATTTTAAATCCGGACGGCAATTTAATAAAACCGTCTCGGCAGCCGGACCCGTCAGGCCGCTTTCAGGCCTGAACCGGTTGTTCTTTCTTCAGGCGCGGCAGTTTCAGGAATAGGGCGAAAAGGAAGGCCAGTACGTTCATGAGACTGATAAACAATAGTCCGGAACGATAATTTCCCTGGAGGTCGTAAAGATGCCCGAGCACCACGGGACCGGCGATGCCGCCGAAGAGGCTGATCCCCTGCAGGGTCCCCCAGATGGTTCCGAACTTTTCCCTGCCGTAATACTCCGCCGTCAATGAAGGTCTGAGTACGACGAGGCTCCCGTATGAAAAACCGTAAACCAGAATAAAGAAAAGAATGTAGGGGACCGAACCGTTTTTTTTGACGAACACGAGCACCAGAATGGATGCGAACTGCATCAGAAAGCAGGCCGTCAACAGCAGCTTCTTGCTGATGAAATCGCTGAGCCAGCCGGAGCCGCCCCTGCCCAGGACGCTGACGGCGGTAACGCATGAAACCGCCACCGCCGCCAGGCGGGCGTCGAAGCCTTCGGTAATGAGGAAAGGCACCAGATGCACGAAGATCGACGACATGGTCATCTGAAAGAGGGAAAGACATACCGCCAGAAGCCAGTATGAGGGCGTGCGCACGGCATTGCGAAAAGAAAAACTGATGTCCCCGGCCGCTCTCCGGGAAGCGCCGGTCGGGGTCTCAGGGTGCTGAACGGCCGCATCGCCGTCCGGTCGGAGGCCGTATTTCTCAGGCGTGTGTTTCAGCAGCAGAACCAGCGGCAGGACCACCACCCAGGTAAGCGGCCCCAGGATTAAAAGCGTGGTGCGCCAGCCGTAAAGAAAGATCAGCTGGGACAAGACCGGGACCAGCAGGCCGCACAACCCCAAGATGGAAAAATAGAGGCCCAGGGCTTTTCCCCTTTTCCTGACAAACCACTTGCTGATCAGGGCGGAGCCGACCACCTGGCTGGTGCTCAGGCCGAAACCGATGGATATGATCAGAAAGGAAAAGTAGAAGGGCAAAATGTCATGGACCCGGCTCAGCCAGATGTATCCGCTTCCCATCAGGACGGCCCCCAGGGCGATTATGCTTTTTGCCCCGACCTTATCCACCAGATAGCCTGCCAGGGGAGCGGCGACACCGGCTTCGAGGCGGTATAGGGAAAAAGCCCCCGATACCAGGGCCATGTCCCATCCCAGCTCGGTTACAATGGGATGCACAAATACGCTGAATCCGTAATGGAAGGTGCCGGCCCCATAAGCGCTGATCAGGGCGCAGGTCAGCACCATCCACCAGCCCCAATAGACATTTTGAAAGGTATGCTTCAGCATCCCAGCTAACCCGGATATTTCATGAAAATTTTTCAGCAAGTTTTAAAAAGATCCTGATAATAGCCGGTTAGATTCAAATCTGTCGTAAAAATCCGAGATATGCCTTGTTACTTCTATTGAAAAAGACAAATGCTTGAAAAATTTTCACCCTGGAGGAGAAATGCTTTCGCCCATTTGCTGCGTTATCCGGGGCTTGCGGTACGAAAAGTACAGCCGCACCCCGGAGTGCCTTGCAAATGAACGAATGCATTTCTTGAAATAGCCGGGCAAAAGCATTTCCGCCGCTACGAGTATTCGAAGCGGCGGAAATAAACAGGGACCTTTGAAAAACACCCCCTTTTCCCCAATTTCGGCGTCAGGCTCAAATTATCGCCTTCCTTGAACTTGGACAAAATTCGGCATTTTTCAAAGGTCTCGAACATTGACGGAAGAATCGGCCTGATTAAACCATCTCGTTGCAAAAGTCAGGGTAAGATCAGCCCTTGACGATACCCTTGACGATTTTCTTGAATTCGTCTTCGGTGACGATCCCCTTCTTTTTAAGGCCCATTTCCTTTACCGCCAGCAGGATTTGATCGGTCTGCTCGGAGGTGGCGGAAATATTCATTTTGCCCAGCATATAGTCGATCGACTTTTTGCCGCTTTTCTTGCTCAGGAGAACATCGCGGTCCCGGCCGAGGATTTCCGGCGAATAGCCCTCCACCGACGGCGGGTAGCTGATCAGCTGGGCCACCGTCACACCGCTTTCACGCTTGAACACGTTTTCACCCGTCACCGGTTTCAGCGGCGAAATCGGGATATTTGTCTTTTGCTCGATCAGCTTGGCGGCCTGGTAAAGCTTTTTCATGTCGATGTCGACATCCATGCCGTAGAGTTTCGCCGCAATCGCGGTTTCCGCCAAGTCGGCGTTGCCGGTCTTTTCCCCCAGGCCGTTGACCGTCACCTGGGCGCAGTAGGCGCCGCCCTTTACGGAAAACATCGTGCAGGCCGTGGCCATGCCGAAATCGTTGTGGCAATGGGTCATGATGGGGACATCGACCCATTCGCGCAGCCTTTTGGTCAGATAAAACATGGTTTCGGGCGTGGCCACGCCCAGGGTGTCCACCAAGACGACTTCATCGGCGCCGCCTTCTTCAACGGCCTTGCGATAGACCTTTTCCAGAAAATTCAGATCGGAGCGGGTGGCGTCCACCGCGAAAAACGCGGTATACAGCCCGTGCTTTTTGGCATGCTGCATGCTGTCCATGACTTTTTTCAGAACCGATTCCTCGGTGAAATTGTTCGCCTTCATTTTAACCGGACTGGTGGCGATCTCGCAGATGATGTGTTTGACCCCCACATCGATGCAGCCGTCGATATCTCCCTTGACGGCCCGGGAGAACCCCCAGATTTCCGCCTTTAAGCCGGCATTCAGAATCAGTTCAAAGGCTTCCTTGTCTTCCTTGGAAACAACCGGCATGCCGCCTTCAATCCGCTTGACGCCGAGAGAATCGATCATCTTGGCGATTTCAAGCTTGTCGTACTTGTCCCAGGAGACGCCGATGGTCTGCTCGCCGTCCCGAAGGGTTGTATCGTAAAACTCAAGCTTCTTGGGAAAATGTTTTTCCCCCAGCGTTTCATCCTTTTGATTCAACTCGCTTACCCAAAAATATTGTGCGTCCTTCATTTTATGCATCCTCCGTTTTATTGATAACTAAAGTTCACTAGAAGTCATTTCAAAACCCCATCTGAGGCCTGATAGCTGTGCGGCAAGCCTCTTCAAAATGCTCACATACTCCCGTGTATGCTGCGCTTTTTCATTGGCTTGCGCCTTGCTCTCAGACCTGATCCGGAGTTTTGAAACGACTTCTATAATGTAATCGCAATCCTCTTGACATAGTCTCTGGTTTCTTCATCAAACCACGGCGGATCGCCCGCAGCGGCGTTTTCGATCGCCCGTTCCGTTTTGCCGGTGGCCGGTATCACGCAGTCTATGCGCAGATCCGACAAGATCCACTTTAAGAGTGCCTGGGCCCAGGTCCGGATGCCGAACGGTTTAAGCCGTTCCAGCTTCTCCACAGAGGGGGGTCTCCGGGCCAGTACCCCCTGGCCCAAAGGCCGCATCACCAGAACGCCGATGCCCATCTCCGCGGCCAGCGGCAGCACTTCCTGCTCCACCTCGGTATCGGCCACATTATACGGCACCTGGATCTGCTGGATGCGTCCGGTCTGCATCACCTGCATCATTTCGCGAAACGCGCCGGAACTGTAATGGGTGATGCCGATGATGTCGATCCTGCCGCTTTCCCGCAGATCCTCCAGAAAGGGCAGATGTTCCTTCCATTGAACCAGGTTGTGGATCTGATAAATATCCACGCGATTTTCATACCAGCCGAGGGCCTGTTCGATCTGGCGCCGGCCTTCGGCGGCCGACCCGCTCCAAACCTTGGTGGCGATGATCGCCTGCTGACGTTTGCCCTGCAGCGCCTGGGCCAAGACCCGTTCGGATTCTCCGTACATGGGCGAAGAATCAAACAGGGTGGTTCCCATTGAAAGGGCCGCTTCGACTATCCGGCGACAGTGCTTTTCAGCCCGGCGCCCCGCTACGTCAAAGGTCTGGAATGTTCCCATGCCCACCGCTGGAACCTGAACGTCGGTATGTCCGAGGGATCTCGTTTCCATTATTACTATCAATAGAAATTACGCAGGCATGAAATCAATCCAGGAGGGATCGAAACCTTTGCAAAACGCCTCTTTCGCTCAATTTCGGTGCCAGGCTCAAATTTTAATCCTCGAAATACTCACGTATTCCTGCGGTTAGAATTATCGCCTTCCTTGAACTTGAACGAAATTGAGCATTTTTCAAAAGTCTCGGATCTTGAAAGACCGGCTGGATTTACATACGCGATCCATTTCACTGACCGCAACGTATATAATATCGCCTAAAATATCAAGCTTTTTTATTCCCTGTTTTTTTTGAAAAAGACCTGTCCGGGCCTATCAGGGCTGTTGCTATTCTGCCTGAGGAGTTGTATGGTCGGATTCGTTTAAATACGGTCCGAAAGGCAGTTATTGCCGGCGCACTCAGCATGTCTATTATATGGCGGACACCTTTGGAGGGAATGAATCACATGCAAGCTGAAATCATCATGATTGGAACGGAGCTCCTGCTCGGACAGATTGTGGACACCAATGCATCTTATTTGGCCCGCAAGCTGGCCCAGATCGGCTTTGACCTCTATCGCAAAACAACCATCGGCGACAACGAAGGACGCATCGCCGACGCCATTCAAAGCGCCCTTTCCCGCTCGGACGTCGTCATCACCTCCGGCGGGCTCGGCCCCACGGTGGACGACAAAACCCGCGACGCGGTGGCGGCCGCAACCGGACGCAAGCTGGCCCTGGACCCCGACCTGCTGGTCTTTATCGAGGCGTTTTTCAAGAAACGGGGGATGGAGCTTGGGGAAAACAACAAACGCCAGGCCTTTATCCCCGAGAATGCGGTCCCTATCCATAATCCCGTCGGTACGGCTCCCGGGTTTATCGTCAACCGCGGGGGAAAGTTCGTCATGTCCCTGCCGGGTGTTCCTCACGAGCTGCAGCATCTGACCGAAAACAGCGTCCTGCCCTTTCTCCAGCAGCAATTCAACATCAAGACCCTCATTAAAACACGGGTGCTGAAAACCGCCGGCGTCGGTGAGAGCAATATCGACCGGCTGATATCCGACCTGGAGGAATCCGACAACCCCACCGTCGGCCTGGCCGCACACCTGGGCGCGGTGGACATCCGGGTTTCCGCAAAGGCGGATACCCCGGCAGAAGTGGACCAAATGCTGGACCGGATGGAAGCAACGGTCAGGGAGCGTCTGGGAGATATGATTTTCGGCATGGACGAAGAAACGATCGAACAGGTCGTTGTCAATCTGCTTTCAAAGCACGCCCTTAACATCGCGATCCTTGAAACCAACACCGGGGGCGAGCTGGCGCAGCGGCTCACATCCGTCCCCGGCGGTTTCGGCGTTCTGGCCTTTGCCTTATGTGCTGCAACCGACAGGGTCCGCTCCGTTATCCCCGGCGATGACGACCGGTACCCGGTTTGTTCCCCCGAAGGGGCTGAAACGCTTGCCAGGAGCATTTGCCGAAAAGCCCAAAGCGACATGGGCATTGCCGTCATCGGGGACGAAGACCCGAATGTCGGCCCCTACAGCAAACAGGCCGGAAATACCTATGTCGGGTTGTGCCTGAAAGGCCGAACCGCCGCGGAACACATTCGCCTGGGAGGCATTTCAAAGTATGCGCGCCTCCGGATAACCAGCATGGTTCTGGACATGCTCCGGCGCCGCATTTTAGGGCTGCCGGCCGCCGGCAGATAGAAAGCTGTTTTCTGGAAAGTACCCCTGAGATGGACCTCATCAATATACTGATTGTGTTTCTGGTTGGAACCGGCGCCAGCGTATACGGCACCCTGGTGGGAGGCTCCAGCCTGATCATCATCCCCCTGCTGATCCTGATGGGCCTGCCGCCGCATGCCGCCCTGGGAACGGACCGGGTGGGCGTCGTCGGGCTGAGCATAGCGGGATGGTATAAGTTTCACCAGAAACGGCTCGTCAATTACCGGGTCGGTTTTTCCATGGTCCTCCCCGCCTTGACGGGCTCTTTCATAGGGGCGAAAATCGTCCTGCAGATCAATGAGGCCGCCTTAAAACTGATCATCGCAGGCCTGACGGTCCTGATGGTGCTCTTTATGGTCCTGCGGCCCGATGTCGGCATCGACAAAACCAGGGAGCCCGTAACGGTCCGCGACTATCTGCTGGGGGCGCTGATGACTTTTTTGGTCGGGATCTACGCCGGGTTTTACGGCGCCATGGCCGGTACGTTTCTGTTTTACATTTTGCTGCTGTGGTTCAAACAGACATTTCTGGAAAGCGCCGGAACGTTGAAGGTGGCGGGCTTTTTCATGAATGTCATGGCGGCCGCTGTATTCGCAATGAACGGGGCTGTGGATTATCCCCTGGGGATCGTCCTGTTCGCGGGCAGCTTCATCGGCTCCTTCATCGGCGCGCATTATTCCGACAAGCTCGGCAACGTCTGGATCAGAAGGTTTTTTATCCTGATCATCGCCATTATGATTATTAAGCTGGTGATATGATCAGAAGGCGTTTCAAAAACACATATAGATAGAAGCTATCAAAAAAAGAGTCTTCTCCCGATTGTTTGGGAGAAAGGGTTCATGGATTCGAGGATTCAAGGGGTCAAGTGTTTGTTTTCACATCATTTTATTTAAGCATCCAACCCTTTCCCCATCGACCCTATTTCTATTTGAAGTGACGGGGTTTCCTTTATGAAATAAACGGACTCTTATACGAGTCGAATTCACACGTCTATACGAATCGAATTCACACGTCGTCCCCACGTCGCTATAGGCTGATCTTCTATTGTAGGGAGAGGTCTATCAGCAAAATGAATCTCGTCAACGACAGGACTGCTATCTTGACGGTCAGGTCAAACCGCCATTCTCATTAAATCCTCTTTACGATTTTTTCAGTACTTCACTTGACCCCTGGAATCCTTGGCCCCTTGACCCCTTACAGGATCATCAACTAATTCGGAGATGATCCTTATATTTTTCTTGCGACAGCTACTACATATTCGCCAGGTCATTATAGAAAGCGACGATTGCCGAATTGTCCCATTCCCCCCTGCCCTTTGCCACCTGGGAAGTCAAGGCCTGGGCGTGCAGGCTGCTGAGCGGCAGCGGAAAATTCAGGCGCCCCGCCAGATCGAGGATCAGGCCCACGTCCTTGAGATGAAAGGCCAGTTTGCCCTCGGGCGGCAGGAAATCCTGTTCGATCATTTTGTTCCCTTTCATGTCCATCGCCCGGGAATACGCCGCTGAATGTTTGAGGACCTCCAGGAGAACCCGCGGATCCATGCCGGCCTTTTTTCCGAGGGACAGCCCCTCGGCCAGGACCATACGGTTCAGCCCCAGAACCAGATTGACGATCAGCTTCATCAGCGCGCCGGACCCGTTTTTGCCGAGAAAGTCGCTCCGGCGCCCCAGGGCGGCAAATATCGGCTCACAGACTTTATAAACATCCCGGCTGCCGCCGACCATAAACGTAATATCCTTTTCAGCGCACATCCTGCTGGTTCCGCTGATGGTGGCATCGAGCATTTCCATCTCTTTTTCACGGAGCTTTTCGGCAAGCTCGGCGGACAGGAGCGGATCCGCCGTGGTGGTGTCGATCAGCACCAGCCCTTTTTTGCCCTCGTCAAACAGCCTCAGCGAATCTTTAACGACCGCGTTGACCACATGGGAATTGGGCAGCGAAAGCATGATCACGTCCGCCTGAGGGACCAGATCGGCTGGATTTAAGCACGCCGCGGCCCCCATTGCTGCGGCGGCGTCGATCTTAGCAGTGTCCAGGTCGTGCCCGATCACCGCAAACCCGGCGGCAAGAAGATTCCGAACCATCCCCATTCCCATGAGTCCAAGGCCGACATATCCGATTGTCCTCTTTTTCAAGGCAGTACCTCCAGAGATTTCTAATAATTACATAAATATGTTACAGCCGGCCCGCTCTACCAGCGCGCTAAATTTCCGTCCCCTTCATCCAGGCCGGATCGGCGGCTTTCCTGCGCCTTTGCCGCATGGTCCTGCGCCAGTACCAGGCCGACAAAACCGGAATGATCAGGAAAATCATACCGGCAACCGGCCGGGCGACAAACAGGTAATGCAACAGGTTTCCCCGGGCCAGATTGACGGTCTGCCCGAAAGAATATTCCAGAATGGGTCCTAGGATAAACGCCATTACCATCGGTGAAATGTCAAAATGCAGCTTCCGGCAAACATAACCGAACAGGCCGAAAACGACCAGTATGATCAGGTCGAAGGGGTCGGAACGATAGACATAGGCTCCGGCAAAAGCGAATATGATGATCAGGGGCAGCAGGACCGATTTTCTGATGGTAACGATTTTCGCAAACAAAGGAATGGTAAGGTAGCCGATAGAAACAAACAGAACGTTTGCAAAAAGCATGGCGATGAGGATGCCGTAGACGAGCGAGCCTTGTTCGGACATGAGCTGAGGACCCGGCCGGATACCGTGGGCGATAAAGGCGCCCAGCATGATGGCGGTTATATTGTCTCCGGGAATCCCGAGGGTCAGCAGCGGAACCAGGGTCGGGCCGTTCACGGCATTGTTGGCGGCCTCGGCCGCGGCGACACCCTCCAGCTCGCCCTTGCCGAAGGTTTCCGGATGGCTGGACGCATTCACGGCCGCGGCATATCCCACAAAAGCCGCCACCACCTGCCCGACACCCGGACAGGCGCCGATGGCCGACCCGATGCCGGTGGATCTTAAGATGGTTTTAAAACAGCGGCGAAACTCGGCGAATTTCAATCTTTCGCCGACTTTGGACAGATCGACTTTTTCGGAAATATAGGAAGCGCTCTCTTTCTCAACAGCCATCAGAATCTCCGGAATGGCGAAGACCCCGATCAGCATGGGAAGAAGCGGAATGCCCGCCTTGACGGCAAAAATGCCGAAGGTAAAGCGCTGCATGAATCCCAGCGGGTCCTGGCCCACCATGGAGAGCAGCAGGCCGATCATCCCCATGATCAGTCCCTTGACCAGGGAGCCCGAACTGGTCGCCGATATGACGATCAGGCTGAGCAGCACAATGGCGGTAAGTTCCGGCGGGCCGAACCAAAGCGCAATCAGCGCGATCGGGCCGATGAACAACAGGGTCAGAACATCGCTGGAAAAGTCGCCGATAACCGAAGCAAACAGGGCCATTTCCATGGCCTTGCGCGCCTGCCCCTTTTTAGCCAGGGCCGGGCCGTCAAAGGTCGTGGCAACCGATGCGCCGGTTCCCGGAATGGAAATCAGGATGGCCGGGATGCTTCCGCCGTAAATGCCGCCTTTGGTCAGCGCTATCAGAAAAGGGATTCCGATCAGCGGATGCAGAAAAAAAGAAACGGGCAACAGGATCGCCATGGCCATTACGGTCGTAAAACCGGGGAGGGCGCCTACCAGGATGCCCACGAGCATGCCCAGGCTCATCATGGCAAAAATTTTCCAGCCGAAGGCCATCGCCAGGCCCTGCAAAAAACTTTCCCACATAATCGAAACTCCTTTACGAATTAATGGCGGCCGTCAATAATCCGCACATGGCGTCCCGAACGTTAAAAGGCGACCGGTGCAGCCCTTCCGGCTGCCGGTCGCCTTATCCATATCACTTCCGATCTGTTACCGGCAGGTTTATTTGCCGGTAATTTTCTTCACCAGGTTGGCATATTCCTCTTTCTGCTCAACCCGGACTTTTTCATAGTCGGGCCCATCCATGAATTCGACGTTTTCACCCAGGCTATTCATCAAATTCAGGAACGTTTTATCCTGATAAAGCTTGCGGAAGGCATCCTGCAGGATTTTGATCCGCTCCGGCGGTGTCTCGCGCGGCGCCATGATAATGCGGCTCATGAGCAGGCTTCCGACCGGGTAACCCAGCTCCGGCAGCGTCGGAACATCCGGCGCTTCTTTCAGGCGTTTTTCCGCTCCGACAGCGTAGAAACGGAGCTTGCCGGTCTTGTAGTGGGGCAATCCCTGGGCGGGAAATCCCACTGTAAAATCGACATCCCCGGCAAGTGCCGCCTGCAGGGCAGGCCCGCCGCCCTGGTAAGGAATGTAGGTGGCCTCCACACCGGCCCGGGTCAGGACCACGGCCCCGGGCGTCATTCCGGCGCCCCACTGGCCGGTGGTGCCGAATATCAGCTTGCCGGGATTCTTCTTGCCGTAGTCGAGCATCTCGGCCAGGGTCTTATAGGGCCGGTCCGCCAGGCCGTAAAAGCAGGGTGGGCCATAGTTGAGCCGCCAGACGCTGATCAGTTCCTTGGTGGTGTCGTAGGGTAGTTTTTCGACCTGCGGCTGGAGCTGGTCGATGAAATTATGGGTAAAAATCAGCGTGTAACCGTCCGCTTTTGCCCTCACCGCCGCCGCCGTTCCGGTCTGTCCGCCGGCGCCCGGCATGAGCTTGATCACCATCGGCTGGCCCAGGTAGGTCGGAATCACACTGGTAAAAACCCGTGCATTCAAATCGTGGGATCCTCCCGCCCCGAGAGGAATGATCAGGGTAATCGGTTTCTCGGGATAGTCCGCCGCCATCACCGGCCCGCCTGTCAGAGAAACCGCCAGAAGCACAACCAGGAGAGAAAATAAAATATGTTTAGTTTTCATAAGGTTTTCTCCTTAAAAGTTAGGGTTACCGCAAAAGGTTTTGCCATTCGAAGCTTGCGTCTCGTCAACCAGATTGTCAGCTGTTTTCACCTCCTTTCACAACTATCGAATCTCTTGATTTTTCTCGTCGTTTCCGCAAGGTTTTCCACCAGAACCAGCCGGACAGGATCGGAACAATCGTAAACAGTACTCCGGAAACCGGCCGCGCCACGAAGAGATAATGAAGCATGTCTCCGCGCGCCAGGTTCACTGTCTGGCCGAATGAATACTCCAGGATCGGCCCCAGGATGAATGCCATCACCATGGGCGAAACGTCAAAGTGCAGTTTCCGGCACGCATAGCCGAAGCCGCCGAAAACCACCAGAACGATCAAGTCAAACGGGTCGGAACGATACACATAGGAGCCTGCAAAGGCAAAGATGGTGATCAAGGGCAAAAGGACAGATTTTCTAATGGTAATGATTCTTGAAAAAACCGGAATGGCCGCATAACCGATGATCAGAAACAGAACGTTTGCAAAAATCATGGCCATGATGATGGCAAAAATCAGCGGGCCCTGCTCGGAAAAAAGCTGGGGCCCCGGTCGAAGCCCCTGAGCGATGAAGGCGCCCAGCAGGATGGCGGTAATATTATCCCCGGGAATACCCAGGGTGAGCAGGGGAACCAGGGTCGGGCCGTTCACGGCATTGTTGGCGGCCTCGGCGGCGGCCACCCCCTCCAGTTCGCCCTTGCCGAAGGTTTCCGGGTGGTCGGATGCATTGACCGCCGCCGCATACCCTACAAAAGCGGCCACTACCTGGCCGACGCCCGGACAGGCCCCCAGGACGGACCCGATGCCGGTCGATCGTAAAATTGTCCGGAAACAGCGGCGAAACTCCGAAAATCTCAGCCGTTCACCGACTTTGGAAAGATCGACTTTTTCGGAAATATAGGAGGCGGTCTCTTTTTCAACGGCCATCAGAATTTCGGGTATGGCAAAAACGCCGATGAGCATGGGCAAGAGGGGAATGCCCGCCTTGATGGCAAAAATATTGAACGTGAACCGCTGCATAAACCCCAGGGGATCCTGTCCGATCATGGAAAGCAGCAGGCCGACGGTTCCCATGATCAGTCCCTTAACCAGGGAGCCCGATCCGGTGGCCGATATGATAATAAGGCTGAGCAGCACGATGGCGGTCAGCTCGGGTGGGCCTACCCGCAGCGCGATCAGCGCAATCGGCCCGATCAGCAGCAGGGTCAGGATGTCGCTGGAAAAGTCCCCGAAAACCGACGCGTACAGGGCCATTTCCATGGCCTTGCGCCCCTGGCCTTTTTTGGTGAGAGCCGGCCCGTCAAAAGTCGTGGCAACCGATGCACCGGTCCCCGGTATGGAAATCAGAATAGCGGGGATGCTCCCGCCGTAAATGCCGCCCTTGTACACTCCGATAAGAAAGGGAATGCCGATCAGGGGGTGCAGAAAGAAAGATATCGGCAGGAGAATCGCCATGGCCATTACCGTTGTAAATCCGGGCAACGCCCCCACCAGCATCCCCAAGAGCAGGCCCAGGCTCATCATGGCAAAAATTTTCCAGCCGAATGAAAGCATCACGCCATGTAAAAAACTCTCCCACATAATTCAGATTCCTTTAACTGTCAGATGGCGCCAGAGGGATCATTTCTGGTCCTCCACAATTTCTTTGCATGTGATTGAAGCCCGTGCAGGGTTAAAACAACAGCCCTTCCGGCAATGAAACCTTCAAGACATGCGTAAAAATAAAATAGATGCCCAGAGGGGCCCCCGCCAGAACCAGAACAATAATAAAAATGTTGCGGTTGCCGTAATAGATGGTCAGGATCGCTACCATCAGGGCGCTGGAAAGAACAAATCCCAGGGGTTCAAACAGCAGGGCATATCCCACCGTAACGCCAAACGTCACCAGCACCCTGATGTAACCGTTCTTGCCGATTTCCCTGAAGAGATTCTTTTCCTTTATCTCGAAACTATGGGTCAGGTACCATATGCTCAAAATGAAAAGCCCGATGATGCTCAGGCGCGGAAACAGGCTCGGGGTCATATACATCAACGAGCGTCCCATAAAGAGCTTGGGCTCTTCGATCTGGTAGGGGATCAGCAGGAATGCCGCGATGGAGAATACGGTCAGGCATATCGCGGCGACGGTATTGAAATTGATCTTGTCTTTCCAGGTTTGTAAACCGGGATCCGTTTTAATTTCATCCATATGCTTTTCTCCAGAAAATCGATTGACGCGTAAAGGGGCCTGTTAACCTTCCTTGTCCCATCCTGCGGGCGGATAGTTGTTTCCGCTGTCGTCAATAAATACGATCCGGGCGGCTTCCTTGGAAGGAACGCCCCCATAGGCGAAAACCAGTTCCACCTCCTCGGTCCGGCTGGCGTTGGCGACCCCGTGGATCACCCCTTCCGGCGCAAAGACAAATGTGCCCGCCGGGCATTTGATGATCTTGGCTTCCGGCCCCAAGAGCAGGACCATGGTGCCTTTGATGACGTACATGGCCGCTTCGGCATTCAGATGAACATGGCGCTCGTTGGCGGTATGGGGCGGAATGATCGTCCGCCCCATTGAAATGCGTTTGGAGCCGCAGACCTGATCGTTGATGCCGAACTTGATCGCCAACCCTTTCTCATATTCCAGATCGGTAACGACATCGGAATAGTGGCCCGTCCGCGGGGGGATGTGCGTCAGTTTATGAAGATCTTCCAGCTTTACATATTCTGCCATTTTTTTACCTTTCCTGTCCGTGTGGTTGTCGTTTTAAATTTTCGCCTGAACCGGTATGACTATAAGCCGTCTCAAAAAAATCGATACGCAAAATGCGTGAGGGGTCTGGAAATTTTATGACACATGTCTATGGGGTGAGCCGGCGTCACATCTCCGCTTACCGGCGGTCCGGCCCGGGACAGCCCCGCGGCCCTGTGAGAGCCGAAACCATATTATCGAATCATTGCCGCACGGCAGCGGTCCCGCTCAAGTTCCATTGAGCCAGCCCCACAGGCTGATTGCCACGGCGACGTTGATCGTCTCTGCCTGTTCCGGATCAGCGCAATGGTCAGGGGGCGCGTACGGAGGTCAGTAATCTTTGGTTCCGGCTCTCACGGGGCCGCGGGGCTGTCCCGGACCGGACCGTAGAACATTGAACGTACTCCCGCCTCCTGAAATATTTATATTTTTGAGAGAGCTTCTAAGCTTTCTTGATCGACAGATTCACAATCGGCATCCCGAACATCGATCCCCACTCGGTCCAGGAGCCGTCATAGACCTTCACGCGCCTGTATCCCAGGAGATAGCGGGCGACAAACCATCCCAAGGTGGCGCGATGGCTGAGCCGGCAGTAAAACACGATTTCCCTGTCCGGGGACGCCCCGACATCGCTAAATGCCCGGAGAAGTTGATCCGCCGGTTTATACGTTTCGTCCTGATTGAGCAAATTGAGATAATAGAAATGCCTGGCGCCCGGTATGCGTCCTTTTTTTACGGCGCCGTGATCCACCTCGAACCAGGGGGGAGAAACCCGTTCACCTGTGAACTCCTCCGGCGTACGCATGTCCAGAAGCACCCGGTCGGGATTGTTCAGGCCGGCCCGGACGCTTTCCCGTCCGATTCGGCTGGTTTCGTCGACGGGCCGGAGGGGATAGTCGGAAGGATTGATCACGGGAATCTCCCGGGAGATCGGACGGCCCTCATTGATCCACAGGGCCCGGTTGCCGTTCATGATCCTGACGTTGTCGTGCCCCCGCATGGCGCAGACCCAGAAAGCGTAAGTGGCATATTGACACAGGCTGCTGTAGAGAACGACAATGGTGTCATGACCGATGCCGCTTTGCCGCATCAGCGCGGCAAACGATTCCGGCGAAACGATTTCGCGCATCCCTGTTTCCCATAACACTTCTTCCCAGGGCCAGTGGACGGCCCCCGGGATATGACCGGCAAAATACGCGTCCGGGTCTTTCAGGTCTCCCACTTCAATGATCCGGACGGCCGGATTTTTCAGGTTTGCGGCGACCCACCCGGTATCGACCAGTTTGTCGCTCCCTGGCTGTTTATCCATTGCTGCTCCTTAACAGGTATAAAATTCTTCCAGATCGACAGGCAGCTTCACCACCTCGCCGCGGGCCGCCGACAAGTCCATGGCCATGGTCAGGACCAGGTTGCGATGGCCGTCGGCAGCGGTAGCATGGGGCGTCGCCAGGCCGGTGCTGACACGCGCAAACCAGGAGTTGGTTTCCTCGCGCATGGGGCCCCATAGCTGTCCCTGGCAGATGTCCCCCGGCGGATAACTCGTCAAAAAGTCCACATGGCGCTTGAACTCCGGTTCAAAGCCCTCGGGCTTGTAACCGGCACCCTGAGGGATTTCAGATGCCAGCACCAGATCCCGGTGGGTGTCTTCGACGTCGATCACCCCCTTGGTGCCGACAATGCCGATTTCCAGGCCGTAAACCGCACCGGGCCAAACCGTCGGCAGGGCCCAGCTGATGTTCATGCTGAAAATCGACCCGTCGTCCATCCTGAAAACACCGAAGGTGGCGTCCTTGGTACCCCATTGCTTCAGACATTTATCCGATGAGCTAGCGTAGACCGAAACCGGCTCCCGGCCTTCCATCAGCCACAGGCTCATGTCCAGGCTGTGGGTCCCGGAAACGACCATGGGGGTCAGGGTCTGGCGCCTGTCCGTGCGCCGGACCGTCGCGATGGGAACCATCCGGTTCATCAGGGCCCGGGTCACCACGGCGGTCACGTCGCCGATCTGGCCGGTGGTCAAGCGCTCCTTGATGGCCAGAAAGCGCCGGCGGAAGCGGTTGGTGTACCCCACCACCGCGTCAACGCCGCTGTCCTGGATGGCCTTGAAAATCCGGGCGGACTCCTTAACATCCGTGGCCAGCGGTTTTTCAATCAGCATGTCATGGCCCTGCTCAATCGCCGCCAGGGTCGGCCCCATATGAAAGTTCTCGTCCGTTGCGATGATGGCGGCATTGACTTCCGGCCGCCTGAGCAGTTCTTTATAATCCCTGGTAAAAAAATCCGCCCGGGCATCTTCAGCCAGTTTTCTGCCCAGATCTTCCTTCAGGTCGCAGACCCCCAGCCAGCCGACCGCCGGATAATCCCGCGCCATGATCGACCGGATCCGCCCGATCGTCCCGCATCCCACAACCGCCAATCCAATTTCCCTTTTCTTCTTTTCCATCATAAACCTCGTTTGTTGTTCATAAATATTTACTTCCGAAAACCTTACCCTTCGGTCTTTTTCTTCTTTTTCGGCATCAGGCTGCCCAC
>JBFLWU010000037.1:0-49252 GCA_040757625.1 Thermodesulfobacteriota bacterium
ATTAACGTTGGAAATCAAGCATGAGCAGTCTTCAACTACATCAAACCAGTCCGGCTCAGCAAACGTTCGTATGACAAATCCTGCCAAACGAACCGGCATCGTCAAAGACCCGCGCTATGCGCAACACTGCGTGGACCCCGGACACCCGGAATGCCCCCAGCGCCTGGCGGTGCTCTATACCATGCTCCAGGAGCCCGGCATGCGTGACAATTTTCAGGATATTGCTCCCCGAAACGCTGAAACAGAAGCGATTCTCCAGGTCCATTCAAAGGCGTACATTCAGCGCCTGGAGGCCACGGAGGGAAAGGCCTGCACCTACCTGGATGCGGACACCCAGACCTCTCCGCTTTCCCACGAAGCCGCCCTCCTGTCGATCGGCGGCCTTTGCCGGGCCATCGAGCTCGTCCATGCCGGAGAACTCGACACGGCCTTCGCCCTGGTCCGCCCCCCCGGGCACCATGCCGAACGGTCAAGGGCCAAAGGATTCTGCCTTTACAACAATGTGGCCGTAGGCGTGCGCTATGCCCAGCGGCGCCTGGGTCTTGGCCGCGTTCTGGTGGCGGACTGGGACCTTCATTTTGGAAACGGCACCCAGCACTGTTTCGAAGAGGACCCGTCGGTTCTGTATTTTTCGATTCATCAGGTATCCACCTTTCCCGGAGGCGGAAAATTCAGGGATGTCGGGAAAGGCGGCGGCAAAGGCTTTTCCATCAATATCCCCCTGCTTCCCGGCTGCGGCGACGGGGAGTACGTCGCCCTCTTTGAAAAAATATTAAAACCGGTCGCTTTAGAATTCAGCCCCGAACTGATTCTGGTCAGCGCCGGTTTTGACCCCCATTACAACGATCCCCTGGGCGGCATGCGGGTCACACCCGAAGGCTTTGCCGGGATGACCCGTTCGATCCTGGATATGGCCGAGCACTGCTGCCATGGCAAGGTGGTCATGACGCTTGAAGGCGGGTACGACCTGGAAGGGCTCAGGGATTCGGTCCGGGCGGTTCTGATGGAACTTGCCGGGCTGCAGCAAAGCGATACCGCCGCAATCGTGGCCGCAGCCGATCCCGCAAAACTCAAATACGTACGCTGGCGGGTGCGGCGCGTTCTTGGCAAGTACTGGAAAAGCCTCCAGTTGTCCCCGGAGGAAAACCGGGCAACCGCGCCTTCTCTTTCCGAGCGATTGGGCGAAACCGTGGCCCGTGTTCTGGCTTATCTTAACAGTTGACAGGAAGAGGAACCCTCATGTCTCCGTTCAGGGAATCCATCCGGCGCATCGCGCAAAACATGCAGACCTGTGAAGAATGGCTTGAGCTTGTCAGGGACCTGAGCGAATCGATTGACACAGGCCAAACGCCCGAAGGTCTATCCATGCGCTGGGCCCGCAAAGAAGACCTGTTTGCCATCAACGCCCTGGAAGGATTCGTGAAAGAAACCGAGTTCATGGAAGAATCTCTTCGCAGGGGGGACCGCTGCCTCCTGCTGGAGGACGACGGCGCCATTTGCGCCTTTGCCTGGGTCACCTTCCGGGATTTCAAGCTGGCCATCTGGTACACCCTCAGGCTTCCGCCGGGCTGGTCCTACCTGGTCTATATCTTCGTGCATCCGGCATACGGCCGCAAAGGAATCGCTTCCTACCTGTTGGGGTCCCTGATGGAATCCCTGCGCGACATGGGCGCCAGCCGGCTGGTTTCCGGCATGTACAGCAACTGGGAGGCTTCCATCGGCCTGCACCGGAAATTGGGTTTTCGTGTCCACCGACGTCTGACCCAGTGCAAACTGCTGAACATATTTCCCACGCCGCCCAGTATCGACGCGAGCGAGGAGGCGCAATGAAGCCAAACCCGTTAGATGAAATGGCTCGTCTCGCGCTGGACAGCCTGGACCTTGCCGTGAGCATTATCGACCCCAATGGAACGCTCCTCTACTATAACCGGCATTCAGCCGAAATCCTGAACCGTAAACCCGAATATATCGGGACGGATATTCATGGACACCATCAGAAAGCCGCCAACGAAAAACTGGATCGGATGCTTCGGGATTTCAGCCACGGCCGAACGGAACCCTTCCAATACGAAGCCCGGCCCTATGGCAAGGCCATTTCCGTAACCATATCCCCCCTGCTGAAAGAAGGGGTGCTGATTGGGTGTGTTCAAACCGTAAGGCTCAAGATAGAGACTGGGGCGGATAATCAGTAATGTCGGTTTCGGTCTTAGCGTCGCCCTATTGATATAAATATTTTAATATCAATTAGATGTAAACTTTTTTTAACGATTTTGCTAGAATGTTGACTGCTGAAGCAATATTTTTTGATAAAATGGCTACTAATTAATATTAATTACAATAATATTAATTATTTAAATTTATAATCCCATTTCATGCGGAAAGCACTTGTTTTTCTGCAGGTTTACTGTTTATATTTTCTTTAAATATAATTAGTTATAAATTTTTACGGTTTTTACGATAAAACAGCATACTTTGAATGGATTTTCGCGTGTTTTAATAACATATTATTTATATTATATTTAAATATAATTTTACCGTAACGAAGTGTTCAGCAGGTTCATACTGATTGGAAAAATATGACCTTAACGGATAATAGAAGGTGTTTAATTAAAATTAGTTTATAATAATCGATTAGTTATAATAAATTTGATTTTTTTGTCATTCACCTGCGGTTATCCCCGTTCCCCTGCCGCTGATCTTTGAACCGGTAGTTAGCTGCATCAGCCTCCCGGCTTTCCGCCGCACAGCGTCCTGTCTCCCGGCTATTGATTCAGTATCAACCTTTTTTCGGATGAATTATCAGGGATTCCGCCACAATACCGTTTTTTTCAAAAAGTGTCGCCTGCTGTTCGTTCGGGTTAAATTCGACCCCTGCCGAATCCCAGACTCTCAATTTGAGGGTCAGGGGATAGCGCGGCGGCGCCGGATCCCTGAGATCTATCTGATCTTTGATCACGATCCACCAGCGAACCATCAGGGGACTGTCCGTGCGCCCATCCGGTGTTATTCTGTAGCCATAAACAATCCCCGTGATATCGTCCGCTGATGCCCCGCCGATTTCGGACAGGTCAAACTGAAACGGGTAGGTTTCCAGGGGCAGGCCCCCCGGCGCGATACGATCTGAAGCTCCTATCCGGTTGATTTGAAATCTCAAATCCACGACCCGGCCGTCTTTTTTCCACAGCTTAAGCCAAATTTCCTCGAAAGCGCCGCTGTCCCCGCTCACGCTGAGAGCGGTCGCTGCTATGGCGGACATGGTTATCAGGGCGATACAACACAGGATGCCAATCTGTTTTAAATGAAATTGTTTTTTCATTGCCCCGCACCTCGTTTTAAGTTGTTGCTATAAAGCCTTTGATATATCCGGTTGCCGCTGCCGGTTTCCCTTCGACTGGAAATGAAACGTCTCTGGTTTGCTGATTAAACGAGCAAAATCAATGCCATCTGGCATTTTATTAATAATGTATTTTAATTTCGATCAGTTAATTATTGTACATCCCGGCAGGTCCTGCCCTATGCCAAATCAAGCCTGTATTCTATTTCAGACAGCTGTCGGTTTTCATATACACCCGCCGACCGGACATATGACCATATTTGCCACCGACCTCGTCATTGCCGACCTTACGGATTCAACAGGTGAACCGCAACCCCTCCCCGGTCCGTATCCCCTCTTCTTTCTTTGAAATTGATTGACTCTGAGCCCAGATATAAGTAAATGGATACATGTTTTTTTAAGATCGGCAGGATCATGCTACTGGAGATGACCGCCTGCCAGTAATGTCCCAAGTCCTGCTCAACAACGCTCCGGACTTATCACCGGCACGCCGACCCTTTGACTGATCGGCTGCGTGCCTGTCCGATTTCTTACCGACAGAGGATATTGCGCCATGCAATCAATAACCATCGCCTGTTGGCGCTATGACCGCATCTTGCCCCTCGTTTCCGGACAGGTCAAGATCGAGGGATGCAGTCCCACCTTTTTGGATCTTGAACCTGAGGAAATGTTTCACCGCGCCCTGCATTTTGAAGAATTCGACGTTACCGAACTCTCCTTTTCAAACTATCTGACCCTGGCCGCCCGCAACCGTTGTCCGTACATGGCGATACCCGTTTTTCCGGGGCGGCGATTCCGGCACTCGGGCATTTACATCAACACCCGCAGCGGCATCCGCAAACCCGAAGACCTTAAGGGCAAAGTTGTCGGATCGCCGGAATATCAAGTCACCGCTTCGGTCTGGATTCGCGGCATTCTGGAGGACGAGTATGGTGTCAAGCCGTCGGACATCCGCTGGCGCGCGGGTGGCATATATGAATCCAGCCGGACGGAAAAAGTAACTTTCGCAGCTCCCGCGGGCGTTGAGCTTGAACGCATCGGGCCGGGAAAGACGCTTTCCCGGATGCTGGCGGACGGTGAACTCGACGCCCTGATCGGACCACGGGCGCCAAGCTGCTTTCACGAAGGGCATCCCGACATTGTGCGCCTTTTCCCGAACTTTATCGAAAAGGAGCAGGAATACTTCCGGCGCACGGGGATCTTTCCCATCATGCACCTTCTGGCCGTTCACAAGAAAAAAATCAGCGCGCTTCCCTGGCTGCCGGCAAGCCTGTTCAAGGCTTTTGAGACGGCCAAGAACCTGGCGATTGAGCGGCTCCTGGAGGAAAACGAGCCCATGGCAACTTATCCTTGGATCGATGGGGCTGTCCGTGAGACGCAGAAACTGATGGGTAAAGATTTCTGGCCATACGGTATCGAGGAAAACAGAAAAACCCTGGAGACTTTTATCCGGTATCATTTCAGCCAGGGCCTGTCCGAAAGGCGGCTCGGCATCGATGAGCTTTTCGTACCCTCCACCCTGGCCAGATCCAGAATATAGCAAAAACCCGGACCTTTTATCCGGCAGACAAGGAAATGATCATGACAGAGTTAAAGCAGATTTTCTTTCGCTGGCCCCTGATAGGGGTCCTTCTCGCCTTCCTGGCCTTTTCAGGGTGTGAAGGGACTGAAACCCGTGAAAAAGTCGATGACACGGTCAAGGAACTCAGCGGCCAGAAAAACCTTAAGCGCATGGACCAGATGAAAAAAGATATCACCGACATCAACAAACAGCAGGCGGATCGATTGAAAGAGCCGCAATAATGCCGACAATGGCCGGGCATATCTGCCGGGCCGGGTTAAAATGGCAACAACATTGGGAGGAAATACATATCATGAAACCGTTTAAAATGTTATTCGTGGCAACCGTCGCCATGTTGGCCCTGACATCATTTAGTTCTGCCGCCGACTTTGACTGGACCAGAGACCTGAATATCCAGGCGGAAGCAGATCCATCCGGTTTCCGGGCAAAGATAGCGGCTCGCTTCCGGATAGGGGACGCTGAAGCCAAAGCCGTCATCGAGAGGGTGGGGAAGCCCGCGGACGCATACATGGTGCTGAAACTGGGAGAAATGTCCAAGCAACCGACAGATCATGTTATCAGGGAATACCAGGCCGGCAAGGGCAAAGGCTGGGGCGTACTGGCAAAAAACCTGGGCATCAAACCCGGATCTGAGGAGTTTCATGCGTTGAAACGCAGCCATGATCTTCATGACGGCGGCAAATCCAAGACCCGGGAAAAAGAGAAAACCCGGGAAAAAGAGAAAACCAGAGAAAAGGAAAAAAGCGGGGACAAGGGTAAAGGCAAAAACCGCTGATAGGCCTGCGGCCCACGCCCGTCCGGCTTTCCATAAGTATGGTTCATCCAAAAACTTCTGATATCAATCCGTGAAAGCCGAGGGATGTCTGTGTCTGATAGTCCGCAACCTTCATCCAGAACGAGAGAGCATTTCATAATGAAAAAGTTCATTTTACTTGTCCTGCTGCTGTGTCTGAATTTCGCGACTGCCGAACCGGTGACGGCCGCAGAGAATCTGAAAAATCCTGTCTGCGTGTTAAAAACCTCCAGCGGCGACATCCGGATCGAACTGTTTGCCGGGGAAGCGCCGGAGACGGTCAAAAACTTCATTGAACTTGCGGAAGGCCGGAAAGCTTATACCGATCCAAATACCCGGACGAAAGTCAAAAAGCACTTTTACGACAATCTGATTTTCCATCGCGTCATCAAGGATTTCATGATCCAGGGGGGATGCCCGCTTGGTGACGGAACCGGCGGCCCCGGCTATACCTTTGACGATGAAATTAACGCCAGCGCGCTGGGCCTTGATAAAATCAAGGCGGTCCAACCTGACGGGACGGTGCACCCCTCCCTGCTGGTCAGCAGCCAGGAGGATTTCTCCATGATTGTGATAATGCCCCTGGCCCGCAAAATGGGGATCACATCCCAGCAGCAATTCCAGGATCGCATACAGGAAGTGCAGCAGAAACTATCTGAATTGAGTTTAAAAGACTGTTATGAAAATCTGGGATACCAATACCATAATGCGCTGAAATCGACTGCGCCTCAGCGCGGAATGATCGCCATGGCCAATACAGGACCGAATACCAACGGCTCCCAGTTTTTCATCAATCTGGTCGACACCCCCTGGCTGGCGGGAAAACACACGGTCTTCGGCAGGGTGACGCAGGGGATGGAGGTGGTCGATAAAATCGGCGCGGCCCAGGTGGACGAGGCCAATAAACCCCGGCAGACCGTCCGCATCCTTTCCATCCGGCTGGAGCGGCATTGAAACTGCCGGCGGCATTGGACGCATCCTTTCGGCATAAACAAATTAGAAGCTATCTCAATACAAATTATACCCTAATTGGGTCGGGGAGTTTTATTAAAAATGTCCATGGGGTGAGAAATAGCCAATTCACCGTTTGCTGACGGTCCGGCCTGGGATAGGCCGGACCGGAAATAGTCCCCGGATCCTGAAATAATCATTTTTTTTTGAGATAACTTCAATAGACATTCTTAGGTAATTCACATGCCGGTTGAGATCATTTATAAAAACAGGCGTCAGGGGCCCGACAGGAGAAAGGTGCTTTCCACGGATCACGTCCCGGAAAGGAGAAGCGGCCTGGACCGAAGGAAGCTGGATGAAAAACTCAAGCAGTTGATTGAAAACGATCTTAAGGACGCGCCCGGGGAAAAGCAGACAACGGCGCCATCGGGCTCAGGTTCGATTATCCTAAGAAAAAAAGGCTCAGGGGCCAAAGGGACTGCCGATCAGGGACCTCCTGACAACGGGAACGAACGTTGAAACAAAGCAGTCCATGGCATGAGACGACGCCAGGAATCAACGGAATTAACCACCCTCAAGCACCTGTTACCTCACTCTTTTGCCGGGGGAATTTGTTAATAACCTTCACTCGCCATCAGTATGGTGGATATGAAAAAGCCGCCTCATGAAAATCTTTTTTCACAATCAGCTGAATCGCGCCTGGCTAGAAAAAATTGAAGCGCTGCGGAAGGAATTCCCACCCGTCGATTTTATTACCGATCAGGATCGTTTTGACAATGAAATCGCAGACGCCGACGCCATCGTGACAGGAGAACTGAGCGCCGAGCTGCTGGAACGGCTCCGAAAACTCAAAATGATATTCGTCCCCTATGCGGGACCTGACGCCCTGCCCCTGGACCGGATAAAAAGACGCAACATCCGGGTGGCCAATGTGCACGGAAACGCCCCTTATGTCGCCGAAAGAGCCGTGGCCATGGCGCTGGCCTATTACGGGAAAATCATCGATTATCACAACGACCTGAAAAGTCTGCAATGGCACGGCTACTGGGCCACGGGAAACGTGAAAGACTCCTGGGACTCCATCCAAGAGAGAACCTGCGCGGTGATCGGGACCGGGGCCATTGGGCGACATATCGCGAAATACCTAAAGGTATTCGACTGCCGGGTGATCGGTTTCAAGAGGCGACCGCTGAAGCGCCTCCCGCCGTTTTTTGATGAAATCACCCTTGATTTAGACAGGGCCCTGGAGCAGAGCGAAGTCATTTTTATCACCCTGCCCCTGACAAAGGACACGAACGGACTGTTTTCCGCAGGAGTCCTGTCGCGCTTGAACGGAAAATTTCTGATCAACGTGGGCAGGGGCGAAGTTGTGGATGAAGAAGGCCTCTACCGCGCGCTGAAAGGCGGCATTCTGAAGGGGGCTGCCATTGACGTCTGGTATGTCTATCCGGATAAAGACGGCGCGGCGGCCACGCAGCCGTCCCGATATCCGATCCATGAACTTCCCAATGTGGTTCTTTCCCCGCACCTTGCCGGGTTTACCCCCCAGGCCGCACGTCTCAATATCGAGCAGACGATTGCAAATATCCGGTCCTATCTGAAAACCGGCAAAACCCTGTTTGAGGTTGATGCTGAATCCATGTACTAGGAGCCGGGTTCGTCAATTGCTAGGATGATCAGGATACCCATGAAAATAATCGACGACCGCTCATTACCGATAGGGGTGATAGCAGCCGGAAAGGGCTGGCTGGCGGTGGACAAGCCTGCCGGTGTCACGGTGCACAATGCACCCGGTCGGGATATCTGTTCCCTGGCCTTCGCCATGATTCAAAAAGAACCGGCTGTCTTTGACCCGGTAGCTATGGACCCGGCTTTCGGGATTCATCCGGTCCATCGCCTTGACAGGGAAACCAGCGGCATTATGTTACTGGCCGCCACCCCGGAGGCGTTTCGCTTGTTTTCAAAGCAGTTTCAATCCCGTCAGGTCCAAAAGCGTTATATCGCTGTCTTGCATGGCCGGCTCGACGATCTGCCGGGAAACGATTTCTGGGGGACATGGCGCTGGGCGCTTGCCAAAGCTGCCGGCGGACGCCGGCACCCTGAAGGTGCCGGACAACGGCAGACCGGCGAGACCCGCTTCCGGATCATCGACCGCAGCGCCCGTTACACTATGGTGGAAATAGAGCTTCTCACCGGACGCAAGCATCAGATTCGTCGCCATGCAAAACTGGCCGGCCATCCGGTGGTCGGCGACGCCCGCTACGGATCCAAGCGGGCGGCAAACTTCCTCAGCAGAAATTTTGCGTTTGACCGCCTCGGGCTCCACGCGAACTCGCTCACATTGCTCCTGCCGGACGCGACCGCGCCGGAAACCATCAGAACCCCGGCAATTCCCAAGCAGATGCAGGAGTTGTTCGATAATGATCGGACGGAAGCAGTCCTTATGCAAATACCCTGATAAAGAACATGATCAAGTATGTGGGCAGAAACCCGTTTGTGGCGGGAGGTAATATGTCCCGAAAATCAATGATCATGCCTGGAATGATGGTCGGCTCTTTCTGAATGGCGGGCAAAAAAAGGAGCGGCCTTTCTGTGGGGGAGAAAGGCCGCTCCCAATATGGGTGGGACCCCTTCCATAAGGTTGGGGGTAAGTTTGAATTTATAATAGACCGGAAAAAAATGTCAACCAAAAAAAATGGAGATAATGAACCATGGGTATATTTATCAGGTGGCTGATTCTGACGGTTGCCATCATGACCACGGCTTACCTGCTGGACGGCATCCATGTCAGCGGGTTTTTCTCGGCGTTTTCTGCCGCCGCCATTCTGGGAATCCTGAACGCTTTTCTGCGGCCTGTCCTGTTCATACTGACGCTTCCCCTGAATATGATCACCCTGGGGCTCTTTACCTTTGTGATCAATGCCTTCCTTCTGATGATGGTCCAGGGGGTAGTCTCCGGTTTTCAGGTTGACGGTTTCTGGTCGGCCGTCCTCGGCTCCCTGCTCATCAGCCTGGCCAGCTGGGCGCTGACGTCCTTCATAAACGAGCGGGGAGCGTGGCAGCACATCGAGTTTAAAAGAATTGACCGCAACGGGCCGGAATAACGCTTGCAATAGAAACCGGTGGCGATTAGCGCATTTCAGTTTCCGGGGATGAAAGGGAAAAGCGGCCCGGGCAGTTTTGCCTGACCGCGGAAGTGCCAGCCGAGAACCAGGGTTTCCGCCGCAAATGAACCGGCAAGGGCAAGAACGCCCAGGACCGCACCGTTGAAATTCGGATAGAAAAAGGAAATGTATCCGATTGCCGCAACCGCAGCCAGTCGGATCCCGGCCGTCACTGCGATAAAACCGGTTTTACGCATGGCCGCTAAAATCCCCCGCAGCAGCGAGGAAGTCGCCCAGAAAACGGCCACCGTAAATATAATCCTTACGGCGGGAGTGCAGTAGCTGCTCAATTCCGGCCCTAATCCCATTAAACCTCCCAGAACCCATGCCTTTAACGGCGTAGAAAACAACAGAAGATTGAAACAGATATAGAACACAATCATCCCGACGGTAAATTGAAGTATGGCTTTGAGATCCTCTCTTTTCTGCACCAGCGCCTGGGTGGTCTGAATCAGGTTGCGGACGGGAGAAAGTATCAGCCGCACCAGGCTGAACACAACGCCGAAGGCTGCGATCGCCAGGTCGGGGTTTGCCAGGTTCCCGAGAAAAAAATTCAGGATGAACATCACCCCGTTCTCGGAGATCTGGGTTGTCATCAGGGGCCAGGAAAAGCGCCAGATCTCCCCATATGACGCCGGCCGGGCGATACCCCTCTCCAGGCGGGCGAAAAATGGCCGGGCCACCAGGATCATATAAACGGCTTCAACCATTATGCCGGATACCGTGGCCAGGGCGCCGACCACGGCGCCGTCGAACCAGAATGAAAAAAGGAAAAGGAAAACGACCAGGCTAACCAACCTGACAGCGGTTGCGTAGGTGATCAGGATCGTTTTTCGATTTTTCATGACGATGGCGTAGCAGAAGTTCCGAAAGATGATCGGAAACGCCCATAGCCCCACAATCGCCGACGCGCATTTTGCCTGAGAGACGACCTCGGGGCTGGTCCCCATCCATTTTCCGAAAACAGTATCCCCGACCGGGGTCAGCGAGGTCAGCTCCACGATGGAAAAGGGTACCATCATCAGGAGGCAGAAAAACCGGAACAGCCGGATGCAGGAAGTCCGGTCCGTAATAAAGCAAATGCCGGCCTGGGTGCTGGTGAAGGTAACACCGTGTGCCGTGATGTTGAATGCAAACGCGATGCTGAATGCGGCCAGAGCCTCCTTGGGCGCCGAAAGACGCGCCAGGAACGCATTGGTCATGGAATGAGACAGCTGGACCATTTCCATCATGAAAAGGAGCGGCAGGAAAAATAAAAGAATCGTTTTCAGGGTCAGGTGTTCTTTCATTTTGTTTTAGCCGTGTTCCGTTTAAGCCGGGTGGCCGGAATGACTGGAATTGGAGGGAAATAGCGGCCCGGGCGCTTTCGCCTGGCGCTGGAAGTGCCGCCCGAGAACCGCGGTTTCCACCGCAAAGGATCCGGCAAATGCTAAAACGCCCAGGACGGCGCCGTTGATATCGGGGCAGAAAAATGAAATGCCCCCGATGGCCGCCAGCACCGCCAGCCGAATTCCCGCCGTAACCGCTATGAAGCCGGTTTTGCGCATGGCCGACAAAAGCCCCCGCAGCAGCGAAGAGGCCGCCCAGAAAATGGCAACGACAAAAATAAGTCTGACACCGGGGGCGCTGTATCCGCTCAACTCAAGGTCCAAACCCATCAGGCCGCCCAGGATCCATGCCTTTAAAGGTGTATAAAACATCAACAAATTTAAGCCAATATAGAACAGGATCATCGCCACGGTAAACTGAAGTATCGCCCGGATATCCTCTCTTTTCCGTACCAATGCCTGGATGGCCTGAACCAGATTGCGAAGCGGGGAAAGCAGGAGCCGCAAAAGACCGTATACAACGCCGAAAGATGCAATAGCCAGGTCGGGATTCACCAGGTTCCCAAGAAAAAAATTGATAATGAACATCACGCCGTTTTCTGAGACCTGGGTTATCATCAGCGGCCAGGAAAAGCGCCAGATCTCCCCGTAGGTCGCAGGCTGATCGACATCTCTATCCAAGCGCAGGAAATACGGCCGGGCAACAATGACCATGTATAGGGCTTCAACGATCATACCGGATACCGTGGCCAGCGCCCCGACAACGGCGCCGTTGAACCAGAGGGAAAAAAGGAACAGGAAAACGACCAGGCTGACCAGCCGGACGGCGGTCGCATAAGTGATCAGAATCGTTCTTCGATTTAGCATGACAATGGCGTAGCAGAAGTTCCGGATGAGAATCGGAAATGTCCATAACCCCATAATCGCCGAAGCCCGCATGGCATGCAAAACGACGCCGGGGCTGGCTCCCATCCAGTCCCCGAAAACAGTTTTCCCGATCGGGGTCAGCGAGGTCAGTTCCAGGATGCAAAAGGGCACCATCACCACCAGGCCAAAAAATCGAAACAGCCGGATGCAGGAAGTCCGGTCCGTAATAAAACAAATACCGGTCTGGGTGCTGGTAAAGGTAACACCGCCGGCCGTGCTGTTGAATGCAAAGGCGATGCTGAAGGCCGCCAGGGCCTCGGTCGGATCCGGGAAACGAGCCAGAAACGCATTGGTGACGGAATGAGATAGCTGAACCAGTTCCATCATGAACAGGAGCGGCAGGAAAAAAAAGAAGACCGTTTTCAGCGTCAAGTGTTCTTTCACTGTATGTTAACCGTTTCCGGGCGTCGTTGGTTGAAGGATATCCGTCAAGTTGTTCTATATAAAAATACTGGACAAAATATAATTGTCTATGCTTATATACAAAACAAAAAGGGATTTATCAAGGTATTTTACAGAACGATTGGTGCGTCCTTTGCTTTTACGAAATTTTGAGCTATGATTACGGCGATATTCACAATCCCGCTGCAGCCGTCGGTTTTCACAGATGATTTCGCCCTTCACCGGAATTTCCCGGTCACAAGCGCGGGAGCTTCACTTTTTGTTTGGCACCAGCTTACGCTTAAATGAGGAGATGCAGGATGAAATCCATGAAAGTAATTTTAGGGACGATGACCTTTGGGAAACAAGTAGATGAAAAAACCGCGGAACGGATAGTCAAGATGTTTCTTGATCACGGACACAGCGAAATCGACACCGCTTTCACATACATCGGGGGAAAAACAGAGGAAATCTTGGGGCGCATTCTCGCTCCTTCGCTGCGCGAAAAGGTTTATCTTGCAACCAAGGTCTTTCCTGAAAGCCCGGCAGGTTTTCGGCCGGAAAAAGTTGTTGAGCAGGTTGAAACCTCTCTTAAACGGCTCAAGACCGATTGGGTCGACCTGTTATATCTCCACCGGCCCGACAATCAAACACCCATTGAAGTTACTCTCGAGACCTGCCAGAAACTCTTTCGCCAGGGGAAATTTCGCTGGCTGGGATTAAGCAACTATGCTGCCTGGCAGGTTGCGGATATCCGGCACATCTGCAAACAGAACGATTGGGTCTTGCCGGCCGCCTACCAGGGAATCTACAATGCCCTCTCCCGCAACGTGGAACCGGAGCTGTTTCCGGCGATCAGAAATTTCGGCCTCAAATTTTACGCATACAACCCACTGGCCGGAGGACTGCTGACCGGCAAATACCCGGATATAAATAAACACCCCGAAGACGGCCGCTTTTTCCATAAACAATTTTATAAAGACCGGTTCTGGAAAGCTTCCTATTTCAATGCCCTTGAAGAAATTCGCACCCCCTGTAAATCTAACGGGATCTCAATGGCTGAAGCCGCCCTGCGATGGTTGAAACACCACTCGCTGTTGAATGCCGCCAGCAATGACGGGACCATTATCGGCGTGACCGGCATCGACCATCTCAAGGCCAACCTCCAGGCCTGCGAAGCTGGTGAACTTCCGCAGGAAATCGTTGAAGCCTATGCCAAAGCCGCTAAGCTCACAAAAATGGATTGTCCGTCCTATTTCAGATAGACACGGATTCTATCGGATGGCTCCATACGACGGGGTCTAAGAAGTTTAAACCGGCATCCGAAAAAAATGTAGTTCCCCGGCGCAAGCGGTCGGGAATAAAATTAATGAAAGGAATCACATGAAAACTGTCTGTGTACTGGGAAGTCCGAGATCCAATGGAAACAGCCATGCGCTCGCCAGGCATTTCTGCGACAGACTTGAAAACCTCGGCGCAGAGGTTCAGACCTTTGCCTTGAACAAACTGACCTACCGCGGCTGCCAGGGCTGCCTGGTCTGTAAAACAAAACTGGACCGATGCGTGCTCGACGACGACCTGACCCCGGTGCTGGACGCCGTCCGCGAAACCGATCTGCTGGTCATGGCGACACCCGTATATTTTGGAGACATTACCAGCCAGCTCAAAGGCTTTATCGACCGGATGTTTTCCTTTTTTACGCCGGACTACCGCACCAGCGAGGTCAAAAGCAGGCTGGCGCCCGGTAAAAAACTCGTTTTCATCCAGGTCCAGGGCCGCCCGGATGAAAGCAAGTTCACAGACATTTTTCCGCGCTACGGCGAGTTCTGGGACTGGTACGGAATTAATGAGCGTTATCACCTGCGCTCCTGGGGCGTCAGGGCGCTGGGAGAAATCGCAAAGGACCGGGAAGTTTTCATAAAGGCGGAAGCGCTTGCCGCCCGGATCATGCAGGGTTAACCGACGGCCGCTCCGGCTTTTGCTGAAACCGACCAGGGCCCTGCCTGCTTAAATCGGATATAGAGCCGTCGACCGAGCACCAGGGCTTCCGCCAGAAAGGCGCCGCTCATGGCGACAACGCCGATCACGGTGCCGTTTAAACCGGGCCACAGCAAGGCCGCGCCGCCCACCACCGCAATCACAATGAGCCGGATGACCGCAGTGACGGCAATGGCGAATGTCGAGCGAACGGCCGAAAGCATTCCGCGAAACAACGATGAAAACGCCCAGAAAACCGCCACCAGAAAAGTCAGCCTGAGGCCCGGCGTCACATAATTGCGCAGTTCCGGCGTCAATCCCATGACGCCGTCCAAGACCGGGATCCGCGCCGGCGTGTAAAACAAACCGCAGATGATTCCCACAAAGGCCAGCTGCAGCCAGGCCGTAAATTTCAGCAGCGCCGCCAGGTCCTCCCGGCTGCGCAGCAGGGTCTGCGCCGTCTGAACCAGGCTTTTCAGGGGGGCTAATATGGCCCTTACAATCGCGTAGGTGACCCCGAAACCGGCGATGGCGAGATCCGGGTTTAGAAGCCGTCCCAGGAATATGTTGATAATAAAGGCAACGCCGTTTTCAGTGACCTGGGCAATCATCAACGGCCAGGAAAATCGCCACATGTCCGGATAAGGCACCGGCGCGCCGTTGTCCCGCGGCAGTTTTGAATAAAAGGGATAGGTTACGGCGGCCATGAAAACCGCTTCGGTCGCCATGCAGGACACCAGCGCAGCGCTCCCGATGGCCGCGCCTTTCAGCCAGTAAGGATAGATGAGCAGAAAAACGAACAACGCCAGGAGCCTGACAACAGTGGCATAGGTGATGAGAATTGTCCGTTTCTGAATGAACGCCAGCGAAAAGGCGATATTTCTGGCAAGAATCGGGTAGATCCAGAGCGTCAGGATTCCGGATGCGGTTTTGGCTTCTGAAACGACCTCAGCGCCGGCCCCGATCCATTCGCCGAACACCCTGTCCCCCAGGGGGGTCAGGGCGATGATCTGAAGCAGCGCAAAAGGGAAAAACACGATCACTGTGTAAAATTTTACCAGGCGCCAGAATGAGCGGCGGTCCGCGACAAAGGAAATACCTGCCTGTATGGCGCTCTGGTTCACGCAGCTGATCATGTTGTTGAGGGTAAAGGCAAGGCTGAACCCCGCCAGCGCCAGCAACGGATCGGCCAGGCGTGCGAGAAACGCCTGGATCACCGAGTGCGAAATCTGATGCAGTTCCATCATGAGGATCAGCGGCAGGAAAAAGATGGCGACGGCCTTAACGGTAAGTTGTTCACGCATGAGATTCCGCTCACTTTCGATCTTCAATGCCTTCCAGGACAACCACCAGGCATAAAGCGCCCCGCCCTAGCGGCAGGGGGGTTGAGAATCATCATAAAAAAACAGCCTAAAAGTCATTTCAAAACCTCGGGTCAGGTCTGAGGGCTATGCGCGTCCCGCTTAAAAGCGGGACAACGCAGCTATCGGCTTCAGATGGGAGCTTGAAATGACTTCTAAAAGCCGTTTATGGCTCGGCAAACATATGCCATCACCCCCCGAATGTCCAGGACATTCGAACAATGGACCGGGTGATGAAGGCTTAAAGGCGGTTTTTGACTTAAGTCAAAGTGTTTTATATCCGGCCGGGGCATGCTTGAAGAACTCAAATTGAAACAAGTGATATTGAGGAGACGGTCATGGGTCTGAACGATGAATTTAAAAAACTGATCATACAACTGGCATCAAGGATTGCCATTTCCCCTATCGCAGACATATTCTTCCCGCCTTTTTATAAAGGCGGCCAGCCGAATGACGCCGAGTTTATGGCCGTCTGTCTGGAGGGTGGTGCCGCCGGCATCAGCTACGTACTCATTCCGGATGAAAAGGCGGACGCATACACGGCTCTGCGGCCATCGGCTTTTATCGGGAAAGATCCGCGGGATTTCGCGCTCGAATTCGGAAGTGATGATCCTTTGAATGAGATGATCAGCCTGGCATGCATTAACGCAATCTGTCAGCAGGTGATGCGGGAAATTCGTTTTCCGCTGGATACCGCCACCGATTCCCTGGGGCTGCTGTCGGTCTCCCCGGGAGACCGGGTCGGCATGGTCGGCCTTTTCCTCCCGCTGATCAACACCATTCAGAATACCGGCGCACAGCTGGTCATCGTTGAAAAGAAAGCGGTGCTGGTCCAGGAGTTTCCCCGTCTGCCGATAACCTTGGACACGTCCGAGTTAGGTCGCTGCAATAAGATCATATGCACCAGTACGGCCGTGTTGAACCATTCGCTGGATAACATCCTTCTCTGCTGTTCTCCGCAAGCGCTTATCGCTGTCATCGGTCCCACGGCAGGGTATTTCCCGGATGCGCTTTTTGCCCGCGGTGTCGATGTCGTAGGCGGCAGGGTCGTAAAAAACGGACGGCAGTTTTTGCAATTGCTGGCGGAGAAAAAACGCTGGGGAGCCGCCACGCGGAAAATCTGTTTCCGGAAAGAGACATACGCCGGTATCAGTCCATAAAGGACAATTCGGTATCCTCTTCTGGCAATGGAATGGTTAAGACCGGTTTTTTCGCGCGCCGCAACACCTTTTCCGCCACGCTTCCCAGAAAGGCATGGGTGATGAACCCCTTGCCGTGGGTCCCCATTACAATCATGTCGCAGTCGAACGCCTCCGCTTTTTCAAGTATGGTGTTGGCGGGATAGCCCTCGCAGACTTCGATGGCGGCAACATTGAACGCGCACGCCGGACCGTTCTTTCGCATCTTTTCGCAAAAATTATTCACCCGCTTCCGGATACTGTTGGCGGCATTCTCTTTTTTACTGGAAGACGACTTCAACTGCTCGGCGATCAGCAGGTTGTCTTCCAGTTCCGTCATGTCCGCCCATCGCAGCTTTTCTATGACATGCAGGATGACGATCTGGGCGCTGTGTTTTTCTGCGTAATCCATCGCGTATTGGAAGGCATATGCCGAATTTTTGGACAGATCGGTTGCGTACAGAATCTTTTTGATGACAAGTTCCATGTTTCCTCCTTATTTGGAATGTCTATAACCTTTTTCAAAAAACGATACGCTAAATAGGTAAGCTGCCGCCACTTCACCGTTTGCCGGCGGTTCGGCCGGGGATATCCCTCTCGCCCCCGTGAGAAGCGGAACCAAAGATTACTGATCTCCGTACACGCCCCCTAACTTTTGCGCAAAGCCACAACGGGCAGAAACGATCATCAGCGCCGGGGAAATAAGCCTGTTGTGATCTGTTCAATGGAACTTGAGCGGGATCGCAGCCGGGCGGTAATGATTCGATCAGATGGTTCCGGTTCTCACGGGGGCGAGAGGGATATCCCCGGCCGGACTGAAAATCATTTAAAATACTCTCCGACTCCTGAAATCATTATATTTATTTCTCTTGAGATAGCCTCTCTAACAATTTTGGTGGTGCCTTGCCTTTATTTTTATGAAAAAAGGGGGGGAATCCTTTCACCGTTAAAAGCACAGCAGAATTATTGGAGGCTGTCAAGAAGATAAATGACGCCGCCGGGGAACTCCCGATCAAGGCGCGTTGACGAAGCCGGAGCGATTTACGAGCCGCTGCGACCCAGCCGCCACACGGTTCGCCGATTGAGTCGCAGCGGCTTTTCTGCTATACCCCGATTGTGCAATTGCCTAAAAATCGCGCGGCAACAATTGCCGGATGAAATGCCGCCGGCAGGCGACCGAATCACGTTTCGGGAATCCTACGGTATCAATCCGGTTCCGGAGGTCTGAAATGACGAGTCAATTGTTTTCCAGTTTCAGGTTAAAAGGCGTGGAATTTAAAAACCGCATTTTTCTTTCCCCCATGTGCCAGTACTCCGGCACAGAGGGGATGCCGGCGGACTGGCATCTGGTGCACCTGGGCAGCCACGCGGTCGGCGGCGTTTCGCTGGTACTGACCGAGGCCGTCGCAGTTTCGCCGCAAGGGCGCATTTCGCCCCATGACCTGGGGATCTGGTCAGACGCCCACACGCAGGCATTAAAGCGGATTTCGTGTTTTATCTCGCAGCAGGACGCCGTTCCGGGCATCCAGCTGGCCCATGCCGGACGGAAAGCCTCCTGCGATGCTCCCTGGCGCGGCGGCGGTTTGGTGCCCGCCGATAAAGGCGGCTGGCAGCCCCTGGCGCCGAGCCCCCTGTCCGTTGACGAGGTCTCGCCCCCGCCACGGGAGATGTCAAAACAGGATATAGAGGAAACGGTCTCGGTTTTCGCGGCTGCCGCCAGACGCAGCCTGGAGGCGGGTTTTAAAGTCATCGAACTCCATATGGCGCACGGTTACCTTCTGCATGAATTTTTGTCCCCTCTTTCCAATCAGCGCCGGGATGAATATGGCGGCAGCCTGGAAAACCGTATGCGCCTGCCCCTGCGGGTGGCCGAAACCGTTCGGGAAGTGTGGCCCGCAGATCTGCCCCTCTTTGTCAGGATTTCATCCACCGACTGGATCGAGGGGGGCTGGGATCTGCCCCAATCGATCGAACTTTGTATCCGGCTGAAAACCATCGGCGTCGACCTGATCGACTGCTCCAGCGGCGGTCTGCTTCCCGCTGCTGCCATCCCGGTCGGTCCCGGATATCAAACCCCTTTTGCAGCCAGAATCCGTTCCGCGGCTGGGATAGCCACCGGCGCCGTGGGCCTGATCACAAACCCGGTTCAGGCCGAGCAGATCATCTCAACCGGCCAGGCCGACGCGGTGATTATGGGCCGCGAACTGCTGCGAAACCCCTACTGGCCGCTCTCTGCGGCAAAGGCCCTCAATGCCGACATTCCCTGGCCGCCGCAATACCTGCGGGCAAAGCAATGAGGGAAAGTAAAGGGGCTTACACTCCTGCGCCCCGTTCCGGAAATAATATCAGGGCGCAGGGGGAAATCTTAAAGTGGTTTTAGCGGGCTGTCAGGCTTTATTTAGGCGCTGTTCCATTTGGGACGATACCGTTGCAGTATGGCGGCGTACGCCCCCTCCTCAGCCGTAAAGCGATTCGATCCCTTCAATGTTTTTATGATCTTTTTTCTATTTTGGCTTAAGGCCCATTGAATTTCATCATCAGTTGAAAATCCTAATTTTATCAGCATGTCGCCCATTTTTGCATAATTATCTTTCCGATATCCCGGCGCCATGCCGCCCCGGGGGACCGCCGCCATCGCCGTCGTGCTCAGAATTTCCTCAATTTTCAGGTTGCGGGTCGACACCGCCGCCGCCAGTTCTTCCGGCGTAATCAGCCTTATGGAAACAAAGAGGTCGCCGATTCTTTTTTTCTCAAACATTTTTCTTCCGACGACACGGCAGCCGTAATGCGCAAGGATCGTTATTACAAGTGCAACGAACACAAATAGACCGGTTATTACCAGGAAGCCGGCGCCGTCTTTCCCGAATATCATCATTCTGCAGGCAATGAGGTCGGACGAAGCGAAATAGGGCAAGGAAAGATAGACAAAAACGAACATGACAAGTACCGCCATAAAGAGACCGCATTTCAGAAATGCCCTCATATGCCGTTTTTCTCCCTGCGGATCTGATCGTTTCTTTGCCTGTCGCGTCTCCCCGCGCGTTAACCGGGAGACCGACACGATTTCTTCCAACGCCTGATGCGCGCGGTTGTGAAAATGGACCAAGCAACATCCGTGCCCGCCAATCTTGTATTTTAAAATCGAAATGAATATCAAACTGTTATATCTTATACAGCATCGTCATGGCTCGTTACCCTTTGAAAAGGATGTATACTATTTTAAACTCATGTTGTCTTTTTTTTGATGGATAGTTCTGATAAATGCTGATAAAAGGGAATCAATTTTTAATATTGAAAATAAGCGGACCGTTCTGAAATCTACCCCGAATTGCAGAGATTGACACGCAAGACGACACGACCGCCCCCATCCGGAGAGGCGGGAATACGATTGCTGTCAGGGCTCCAGCGGTGAAATCCATGTCGGACACAACATTCGAGCAGATGCACGGTTACTACCTTGAAGACCTGGCGGTGGGGATGAGCGCGGTGTATACCAGGACCCTTACGGAAGAACGGGTAAAACAGTTTGCGGAGGCCTCCGGCGATACCAACCCGCTGCATCTCAATGAAGCTTTTGCGGCACATACCCGTTTCAAGAAAAGAATCGTCCATGGCATGTTGACGACCAGCCTGTGGTCCACGCTGGTGGGCACCCGTTTGCCGGGACCGGGAAGCGCGTATATGCGTCAGGAATTGAAATTTATCAAACCGGTCCATATCGGCGACACGGTGACGGCCAAGATAACGGTCACCCGCATCGATCACGAGAAACAGCAGGCATACCTGGAGGGGGAATGTTTTGTCGCAGGCACCCTGGTCGCCTTGGGACAGGGGGTTGTCTGGGTGCCGCGGCGCGAATCAAAAGGTCGATGACGGTCGTCGCTATGTCCGTCGCCGGAATCCAGAAGGCGGATTGCCTGAGGACTATAGAAGCCATCTCAAAAACGATTCGCTAAATGATTGAGCGGTCGGGAAGTTTTTTACAAATGCCTATGGCGTGAGCCGCCGCCGCTTCACCATTTAGCGGCGGCCCGGCCGGACTGAAGATCATTTAAAATACTCTCCGGCTCCTGAAATAATTAGATTTTTTTGAGATAGCTTCTGTCTCCTGGAGGAAAACCCATTGCGCCCCGACATTATCGAATTTCTGAAAAAAATCGTCGGCGAAAACAACGTCAGAACCGGGATTATCGACCGGATCTCCTATGCCTCCGATGCGTCCGAGTTTAAGCATCTTCCGGACCTCGCCGCCTGCCCCGCCACCACCCGGCAGGTCGCGGCGATCATGGAAATGGCATATCGGGAAAACATCCCGGTCACCCCGCGGGGGGCGGGAACCAGCGTTTCCGGCCTGACGGTCCCGGTCAAAGGGGGGATCGTGCTGGATCTGATACAGATGAACAAAATCCTTAAGATCAGCCCGGAAGACCGGCTGGCGGTGGTGCAGCCGGGGGTCGTGTACGGCGATCTGGACCGGACGCTGAAACCCCTTGGCTTTGCTTTTCCGCCGGAACCGGCCAGCGGAAAAGTGTCCACCCTGGGCGGCAATGTTGCCACCAATGCCGGCGGCGTCAAAGGCGCCAAGTACGGGACCACCCGCAATTACGTCCTGGGGCTGGAGGTCGTGCTGGCCGACGGTCAGGTACTGCGAACCGGCTCTCATACGCTAAAGTGCGTGTCAGGCCTGGATCTCACCCGCCTGTTCGTCGGATCGGAAGGCGTCCTGGGGGTCATAACCGAAATTATTCTCAGGATCGACCCTCGCCCGCCGGCAACCTCGACGGCCATGGCCACGTTTGAAAATCTCAGCGACGCCGGGCGGGCGGTGGCCGCGATCATGAAATCCGGCGCCGTCCCCAGCGTGTTGGAGGTGGTGGACCGAAACTGTATCCGGGCCATCAATCAGAATACGAACATGGAACTGCCGGAGGCGGCGGCCATCCTGCTGGCGGAAACCGACGGCAGCACCCGGACCGAAACCGAGGCCCAGATGGCCAAAATCATAAAAATTTTTCTGGAAAACAACGCTTCCGGCGTTCGCATGGCCCAGACCGCCGCAGAGGCCGAAGCGCTCTGGGCCGCCCGCAAATCCGCCTATCCGGTCATTGCCCGCCTGAACAACACGGTCATCAGCGAGGACACGACCGTTCCGATTTCAAAGGTGGTCGATATGCTCGAGGTGATCGCAGAGCTTGCCGTCAAGTACGACATCCTGCTGGCCACCGTCGGGCATGTGGCCGACGGCAACCTGCATCCGCACTTTACATACGACAGCACCGACCCTGAAGTGTCGCGCCGGGTGGCGGAAGCCCGGGTCGAGCTGTATCGCCGGGCCATCGAACTGGGCGGGACCCTTACCGGCGAACACGGCATCGGTCTCGGCAAAGCGGCCTTCATGTCCCTGGAACACAGCGAGGTGGCCATGGGGGTGATGCGCCGGATCAAACAGGCGCTGGATCCCAGAAATATCCTGAATCCCGGCAAAATGGACTTAGACGCCTGCCCTGAGTGACGGCAAGGCGTGCACCAGGTCATTTTTCAGGAATTTTTGTCAGCAGAAACTTCTGTTTCCAGACTTGCCCCCAGGTATGCCCTTTGCGCTTGGGGCAGTAAGGGCTGGCGGTGTTGCCGCTGACATCCTCATCGTCGTCCGCCCGGCTTTTCAGCAGCACCTTGAACTGTGTCCCGGGCTTGGCATAGGTTGCGACCAGGTACAGCCAGGGCTGCTGGCTTTCGGGGGCGATTGTAAAATTATACCGCCGTACCTGGTATTCACAGGATTCTTTTCCGGGCTGCTGTCCCCAGCTCACAAACCCCCGCAGAAAACCGCCGGGGCCATAGCTGTAGGTATAGTCGCTCAACGGGTTGTCGCCCCGCAGATAGGCGTTCAGGTAAACCCCGTCGGCCGGATGGAACATGTAAAAGGTATATTTGCTGCCGGGCTCCACCCTGAAGCGGTACACCTTGATATAGGGCGAGTAGTCCGCGCGATACTGGCTGTACAGAAGTTTGGGAGCGCCGCCCCTGTCAAGTTTTTCCGCGGGAGCTTCAAGAATGTTCTCACGGTCCAGCTCAAGGGATACTGCTGTCATGGCGCTTGAGTGGTCAATGGATAGAAACGGGCTGATCATTACGACTAGGACCAATAGACAAAGCTGTTTCATGTAACCTCCTCTATGACTTTCCGGGCCATTCACTCAGACGTTGAATCACGTCCGGG
Source organism: Thermodesulfobacteriota bacterium (assembly GCA_040757625.1). Classification (GTDB taxonomy): domain Bacteria; phylum Desulfobacterota; class Desulfobacteria; order Desulfobacterales; family JARGFK01; genus JARGFK01. Next base: position 23,197 of record JBFLWU010000037.1, read on the forward strand.
TTCAACCACTATTGCAAAATCGAGAATGAATCAAGTATTTCGAACGGTTATTTTCGGATTATTGCGGTTGGAAACCGGATTGTCCGGCGGTAAAACATAATATTATTCTGACAATTGCTGCAGTCGCGTATGTTTTTTCAGACAAAAAACCATCTGTAAAAATAATGCTTGCCAAACCAAGAAAGGTGTTATAGACACCGGTGCGACGGAATAGTTCGTCCTAAATAGGAATCCAGCCACCCTCCTTAGCAGGCGGTATTTATTTCCTGGTTTATTTCCCATTTTGCGCGTTCGTTTTAAATCCATCCCAAAATGCGGGGTTCGCGGGCAAGGCTCCTGCGGCTCGGTTGAGCTCGTCGCAGGCCGAGAGCAGATCCTTTCTGGATCGGCAGAAAGCGCAGCCATCGAACGTTCGGTGTGTTTTTGAAATGGATTCTAACGTTTCAGCGTTTACTTCAGGCGGTGAAAACGCCAAGAACGCTGATTGACCTGCGCACGCTGGTAAAGCGGGAAAAAGGGCGGCAGTTTTTTTTGAATAACCGATAAGAAAAGGATTAATGCATTAATGGAAGAAGCGAAATTAAAACAAATTGAAGCGAAATTATTTCAACTGCTGGCACAGCTCGATCAAGGCGGCAAGCAAAAGGCCGCCGCCCCGAAAACCGCCGGCAACGTCAGGGTCATCCGCCGCCGCAAAGGCAACCCGGACGTGCATATCTCCCGGGAGGCCGGAGACCTCTGCTAAGATATCCACGGAAGCCATTCAGTATTATTGCCGAAACATACCGATAAATACTGTTCGTGATGCTGTTTTGACGACTGCGGTCAAAAAAGCAGGCAGAAAAATTTTAGAACGGTCATGCTAATTTTATAAAAACATACCCGCCGGTGCGGTATCCGAAAAGCCGCAGGACCGGGTGATAGCTGCTGAAAAGACCCCTGCAGAAGGTATCGAAGGGGACGCGGTAGGGCCGGTCCTGGTCCGGGTCCACGTCCAGAACGGTTACATCACCGCTTTTATCATCGAATCCGCCCACCGGTGAAATATGCGGGATATTCAGGGTCCTGACAAAAGCACCCTGGTCGAAATGGGCGACGATCAGGCAGTCGCCCTTTATTTCAAAATCGGTCAGCCGGGCCCGCAGCTCCCGTCTTCGCTCTTGCGCCGATCCGTCATCCTTTGCGCCCGGAACGATCTCTACGGCTTGATAGGCGATGCCGTATATATCGAGGCTGCTTTTGACGATCTCTCCCAGAAGCGGCAGCGGCAAGCCCCGCCTGCCGTTATGTCCCTGGGAACTCATCCGTTCCTTCCAGTATCCGGTCCGGACATCCTGGAGAATATCCATCTGGGTAATGGGATGCGACCGGTCGCCCTGAATATCCCGAATGGCATTGACGACTGTAACAACGCTTGCCACCGAGCAGGACGCTTCATGATACTGCTTGACGAAGTGTCTGAAAAGCGCCGCCTTGAGCGCGTGGCCGCCGCCAACCGGTTCCTGGAGGTAGGCAGCGCCGCCGGTGCCGAAGGAACCGCTGCCGGTAATTTTATGAAAAAGGTACGGCAAATAAAGAAAACCGTGGATGATGGTTCTGCGAAGATGCATATCGCTCTTTATGTTCAATCGAAAGATTCGTTCAGTTTTGCGGCCGCCTTGACCCGGGTTTCGTGCGATAGCCGGCGATAACCGTCAGCACTCCGCTTGCCTTGGCTTATCTATTGTTGCGTCCCGGAAATAACTTGTAAAAGCCGCGGCCGCATTTTGGATACGGCCGGCATGAACCCTATGGTACCCAGGTGTCCGGATTCGAATCGGCACGGCAAAAAATCTGTTGAATGATTGTTTGCCATTATCCGATTCGGATTCTGGACACCGGCCTAGATCTTGCCGACTGAAACGCATGCCGGCCTTCTCTAAAACATGTCCGCTTCCCTTTATGAGCGGCAAATAGAAATCGAATCTATTTCCGGGACTCGACACTAGTTATCATAAAATTCAGTCTTTGGGTAAGAAAGCTTCCCTGCCGACGCAACATTTCACTTTTTATCGTCACCAGGGTTTGATATACATCACCCTGTTGATTTCCGGATTTTACTGCCCGTGCGGTGTTTATCCATTCACATAAGGAGGTTCGCCCCATGAAAATGGCTCCCAGGCTGACATTGAAAGATGCAACCATCATGATGCAGGCCGCCGAAAAGAAAGCCGCGGAAATCGGCGTCGACATGGATATTGCCGTCACCGACGACGGCGGCAACCTGATCATGTTTCATCGCATGGACAATGCCCGCATCACCAGCATCGACATCGCCATCAACAAAGCCTTTACTGCAGCGGCCGCGAGGAAATCCACACGGGCATACGGCGAAACCGGCAAGGCGGGCGGTCCGGCCTTTGGCATCCATACCAGCAACGGGGGGCGCTTTATGATCATCGCCGGAGGCCTTCCGGTTTTTTGGGACGACCAGATCGTGGGCGGCATGGGCTGCAGTTCCGGCACCCCCGACCAGGACGAAGACGTCGCCCGGGCCGGTATTGACGCCCTCTTGCAAAGCCTGAATAAATAGGCCGACAAGGAGGTATTATGGGCTTGATGACGGCTGTGCAGTACGAGGAAAGCCTGCGCAAGCTGAAGCTGGTCGTATACCAGTTCGGAAAACGCGTGCCAAACGTGGTGGACGATCCCATCATTCGGCCATCCATGCTGGCGGTGGCCAAAACCTATGAACTGGCCCATTGCCCCGAGCATGCGGACATCATGACCGCCGTCTCTCACATCAGCGGAAACCGGATCAATCGCTTCACGCATATCCATCAAAGCGTCGACGACCTGGTCAAAAAGAGCGAAATGGGTCGGTTGCTGGGCAGGGAAACCGGATGCTGTTTTCAAAGATGCGTGGGCATGGATGCGCTTAACGCCCTGTCCATCGCAACGCATGCCGTCGATCAAAAAACCGGAACTTCCTACCATGACCGTTTTTTAAATTACCTTGATTACGTGCAGGCCAACGATCTGACCTGTGACGGGGCCATGACCGATGCCAAGGGAGACCGGAGTCTGCCTCCTTCCCGTCAGCCGGATCCGGACGCGTACCTTCGGGTAATCCGGCAAACGGAAGACGGCATTGTGGTCCGCGGCGCCAAGGCCCATCAGACCGGCGCGGTCAATTCCCATGAGATCATCGTCATGCCGACCCTGAGCATGCGCGCCGAAGACAGCGCTTATGCCGTTTCCTTTGCCCTGCCCAGCGACACCGAAGGAATCGTCTATATCATGGGGAGACAATCCTGTGATACCCGCAAGCTCGAGGCCGGCAGTCTGGACCGGGGCAATGTGATCTTCGGCGGACACGAAGCCCTGGTGATTTTCGAAGACGTGTTCGTTCCCTGGGAACGTGTTTTTATGAACGGAGAGTATGAATTTACCGGGTTGCTGGTGGAATGTTTTGCCGCCTATCACCGCCAGAGCTATGCCTGCAAGGTGGGGGTGGGCGACGTGCTCATCGGCGCGGCCCAGACCGTGGCGGAATACAACGGCGTCGAAAAGGCCGCTCACGTCAGGGATAAAATCGTCGAAATGAATCACCTCAACGAGACCCTTTACTGCGGTGCTATCGCCTGCGCATCCCAGGGCCGCCGGGAAGCCGGCGGCACCTTCCTGGTGGACATCCTGCTTGCCAACGTCCACAAGCACAATATCACCCGGTTTCCCTATGAAATCGCCCGTATCGCCCAGGATATTGCCGGCGGCCTGATGGTGACGCTGCCGTCCGAACAGGACCTGCGGTCTCCGGAAACCGCCGGCTGGCTCCAGAAATATCTCAAGACCCGTGCGGATGTTCCCGCCGAACACCGCCTGCGGATTCTCCGTCTCATCGAGAACCTCACCCTGGGAACCGCCGCCGTGGGATATCTGACGGAATCGCTGCACGGAGCAGGTTCACCCCAGGCCCAGCGGGTCATGATCTCCAGGCAGGTCAATATGCAGGAAAAACAGGTCGCCGCAAAAAGGTTGTGCGGCATCGATGAGACCTGATCGCGCGCCGCACGGCGGCCTCCCGCAGGGAAAAGACCGGCGGACGCGCTGTCCGGTAATCGGGGGATAACCATGGACGATCCCGACAAGGCGAATCGACCGGTAGAGCTGGATGCGACCATTGCCGGTCCGCTTTTCATGTTGTCGGCCGCGCTGCTGTTCACGCTTCACACCCTCTTTATCAAGCTGATCGGTCCGGATTTTACAATCTGGCACATCGGGTTTTACCGATTCACGGGCGGCCTGATCGTCTTGCTGGCCGTCTTCGGCCGACAGGGAAATCCCTATCGGGGGAACGATCTGCACCTGCTCGTCATTCGAGGCTGTGTGGGTACGGCCTCCTTTATCGCCATTGTAACAGCGATTCGCATGCTGCCGATTTCAACCGCGCTGGTCATTTTCTATTCCTTTCCCGCATTTTCTGCCATTTTTTCATTTCTGCTTTACAGGGAGCGGATTGGAAAGCTTGAAACCGCATGCATTGTCGTGGCCGTGATCGGTGTCTGCGTACTCTTTGATTTCCAGGTCGGCGGGGAGCTTTTGGGCCACGTTCTGGCGATTGTGGGCAGCATTTTCGGCGGGCTGACCGTCACCCTGATTCAGGCCCTCAGAAAAAAGAATGGCCCGGTGATCATTTACCTCTATTTCTGTACGGTGGGCGCCATCATAACCCTTCCGAACTTTATCATGCACCCGGTATTTCCCTCCACTGCCCTGGAATGGATCATGGTCCTGGGGATCATTTTCACCTCGGCCACCGCGCAGCTCCTTATGAACCAGGGTTTTTTTTACTGCAAAGGATGGGAAGGCGGGGTGTTCATGTCCAGTGAAGTTGTTTTTACCGCGGTTGTGGGAATTGTCTGTCTGGGGGATCCTGCGACCCTGAAGTTCTGGTCCGGCGGACTCATGATCTTCGGCAGCGTGGTCGCACTGAACCGGCTTAAATCCGAAAAAGGGAAACGGCGGGCGTCCCTGAAATAGACCCCCGGCCCATGGCATATTAGAAGTCGTCTCAAAAAAAATGATGCTCTAAATGACTGAGGGGCCGGGGAGTTTGATGTCAACTGTCTATGGAGTGAACCCCCTTCTGAAAGCTTGCCCCGGGATCCAGGCCGTTGAATTTTGTTGATTCCATGTAATAATCCGGCTAAATAGATCATGCGGTTGTCTTCAGTTTCCAGGTTTCAGATGCGGCCGTCATGGTGATCCGATTCTGTGAGAGATCTTTTCGTCAGCATTCCAGCGCTAAACCCTTTTTCTGTCGGGAGGTTTCTTCATGAACCCAAATGTTCAAGACCTGAGCGGCAGACCCATCCCCACACCCATTGCACCGGACTCTCTAAAAAATGATATCCGCCGTCACATTCTCTTCAGCCTGGGCAACGATCCGGATAAGACCGATCTGTATTCCATATATATGGGGCTGGCGTATTGCGTGCGCGACCGCCTGCTGGAGCGTTGGGTCAAAACCCAGCGCTCTCTGTACGATACGCTGGCCAAGCGGGTCTATTTTCTATCCCTTGAATTTTTACCGGGCCGGTTTCTGAAAAATTACCTCATCAGTCTGAATATGGAGGAAGAGGCCCGCCGGGCGCTGCAGGAAATGGGAATCGATCTGGACGAACTGGAGGAAGAGGAATGGGATGCCGGCCTCGGCAACGGCGGCCTGGGCCGCCTGGCTTCCTGCTACATGGATTCCATGGCCTGCCTCAAGTTGCCGGGGTATGGATACGGCATCCTGTACGACTACGGCATTTTTCATCAGGTTCTTGAAAACGGCAGCCAGCGCGAGCATTGCGACAACTGGCGCAGGCGTGGCAACCCCTGGGAAATCAAGCGCGCCCAGCATCTCATGCCGATCCGGTTTTACGGCCGATCCGAACCTTACCACGACAGCGCGGGACGGCTCCGTTACCGCTGGGTCGGGGGGGAAATCGTCATGGCCATGGCCTGCGACATCCTCATCCCCGGCCACGGCGACGATTATGTCACCAATATGCGCTTATGGGCGGCGCAGTCCAGCCGGGAATTCAATCTGGAAAACTTCAGCCACGGCGATTATATCGGCGCGGTCCAGTCCAAAGTGATGGGCGAGAACATTTCTAAGGTGCTCTACCCCAGCGATGAAATCGAAGCAGGTAAAGAGCTGCGGCTCAAACAACAGTATTTTTTCGTGGCGGCGACGCTGGCCGACATCCTCCGGCGTTTTAAAAAACAGAGCGATTCGTTTGAAAATTTTCCCGAATTCGTGGCCATTCAGCTCAACGACACCCATCCCGCCATCGCCGTCCCGGAACTCATGCGCCTGCTGATGGATGACCACGCGCTGGAATGGAACGACGCCTGGGCCGTCTGTGAAAAAACCTTCGCATATACCAATCATACGGTCCTGCCCGAGGCCCTGGAAACCTGGCCGGTGGAACTGATCGGCCGGCTCTTGCCCCGGCATCTGGAAATCATTTACGAAATCAACCATCGTTTCCTGACGGCAGTCAGAGAAAGCTGCCCGGAGGACCCGCAGCTTCCGTCCCGGCTTTCCCTTATCCAGGAAGGGCCCGTGCAGCTGGTGCGCATGGCGCACCTGGCCATTGTCGGCAGCCATTCGGTCAACGGGGTGGCCGCTCTGCATTCTCATATTCTGAAAACCGGCTTGTTCAGGGATTTCGACTGCTTTTTCCCCGATCGCATCAAAAACGTCACCAACGGCATCACACCGCGCCGATGGCTGCTTCAGGCCAACCCGTCCCTATCTGAACTGATTACGTCGGTTATCGGACCGGGCTGGATCAATGCGCTTGACCGGCTCGAAAAGCTGGCGCCGTATGCCGACGACCCTGAATTTCGCGCCGCCTGGGCGGAGTCGAAACTGGAAAACAAAAAGCGGCTGGCCCGCTATATTCTGCGCAAAACCGGTCAGGAAGTGGACCCGAACACCCTGTTCGACGTGCAGGTCAAGCGCATCCACGAATACAAACGCCAGTTGCTCAATATCCTGCACGTGATCACCCAGTATCACCGCATCAAAGCAGATCCTGCGGCGGCGGTGGTGCCGCGCACCGTGATTTTTGCCGGAAAGGCAGCCCCGGCCTATTATCAGGCCAAACGGATCATCACCCTGATCAATTCGGTGGCAAACGTGGTCAACAGCGACCCGGAGGTCCGGCAAAAGCTACGGGTCCTTTTCCTGCCCAACTACTGTGTTTCCAATTCCGAAAAAATCGTTGCGGCCGCGGACCTGTCCGAACAGATTTCAACTGCGGGCATGGAGGCTTCCGGAACGGGAAACATGAAAATGTCGCTGAACGGCGCCCTGACCATCGGGACCCTGGACGGCGCCAATGTTGAAATCATGGAGGCGGTGGGGCCTGAAAACATCTTCATTTTCGGCCTGACGGCCGAAGCCGTTGCGGACCTGCGCTGCCGCGGCTACGATCCCGGAAGATATTACCAAACGGACGCGGAACTCAAGCGGGTCCTTGACGTGATCGGTTCGGGTTTCTTTTCTCCCGGCCAGCCGGAACAGTTTGCGCCCGTGGTCCACGCCCTTCTCGATCAGGGCGATTTCTATATGCTGCTGGCGGACTATCGATCCTACGTCAACGCCCAGGAGGAGGTCAGCCAAGTCTTTCAAAATCCCGACGACTGGACCCGCCGCTCCATTCTCAACACCGCTCACATGGGCAAATTCTCCAGCGACCGGGCCGTCATGGATTATGCCGAAAATATCTGGCGGGTAAAACCCTTGGCCTAAAAGCGGGTTGCCGCATGACAACCGATAGGAACCTGGCAACAATAAGGGATTGAACCGAAGGCTCAATCCCTTAATATTATGAGAGACAAATCAGTATTTACCGGAAGTTAACAGCAGCACGGATCGACATAGCAGCCGCACGGATCGACATAGCAACCGCACGGATCAGCGACATAACAGCAGTGCAGATCGGTTTCCGAATTTTCTTCCTTGCCCTCGTTTCTGTCATCTTTTTTTATGTCTTTATCCTCAATCGACATAAGAATCACCTCCTTATGCCAGAAAATCAGCATGTATTTAGATCCATCCCGGCGTTGTTGTCCATTATACCACGGAATCGAAGCATCAGCTGGCTGGATAATGAAGGCCGTGATAGGAATAAATTAATACACCTTTTGATGATGTCAAAAGCGCGGGGGAGCCATGGGGTTTATTAGAAGCGATCTCAAAAAAATATAATTATTTCAGAAGGCGGGGAGTTTTAGATATTCTCCGGTCCGCCCGGGGACAGCTCCGGCAGTTCGTCGCCTTGTGGCTTGGCTTCGGCCCAAATAACCCGGCCGGTTTCAGCCCGAACCCTATATTCAACTTCCATGGCGACCTCTTTACTTTACCGGCCTTTCCCGTTATAAGTAAACCTTATGGTTGTCTCAAAGGTCCCGGGCAGCTGCGTTTTTGTCAATTTGTGTTTTACAGGTGACCGCAAAAAAATAATCATATCATCCTGCCCCGACAGGCAGTTCAACCTAAAATTTGAGATCGGCCCGAGAAGGAGGCTTCATGAAAAATCAGAAAGGCCTGTCCGGAGCAGACATTTCCCCGACCAGGTGCCGGGGGGTTCGCGGCGCCACCACCGTTTCGGAAAATACGCGTGACGCTATTCTGGAGGCCACGCGCGAAATGCTCTATATCATCATCCGGGTCAACGGTATCCGCCCTGAAGACGTGGCCAGCGCATATTTCACGACGACCCTCGACCTGAACGCAACCTATCCGGCCCTGGCCGCCAGGCAGCTGGGCTGGTATGATGTCGCCTTGCTCTGCGGCCACGAGATGCAGGTACCCGACGGCCTTGCGCGCTGCATCCGCGTGTTGATCCACTGGAACACCCCCCGCACCGCAGGGGAAATTGTTCATGTTTACCTGCGCGAAGCTAAAAACCTGCGGCCGGATCGCACCTCCCTGCCGGAAATTCACGAAAAAGAACTCGACAGAATTATCAGGAACTTTAACCTGAAGTCCCTTACTTTTGACGCGGACGGCATAAAAAAGGAAAAACGATAGTATCGGACCCCTCAAACCAGTCATAGCCGTCGCGGTATAAAGGATTCCTAAAGGAGTTTTTCATTGTGTCAGATCGCTGGAACATAAACCGTCAGATCGGCGTCGGGCCGCTGCCGGCAGCTATCGTGTCCCCCATCGACGGGGCGGAAATGGTACTGGTCTCCAAGGGCGCCTTTACGCAGGGGATATCGGAAGAAGAGTTGGTGCAGATTACCCTTCTGGATGAGCGCATCAATCCGCTTTATGCCACCGAGGTTCCCGCCCGCAGTGTTTATCTGGAAGACTATTACATCGACAGGTACCCGGTGACGAACTACCAATATCGCAGGTTCATTCAAGAAACCGGTCATCGAAAGCCGTTGCTGTTGAATGATCCGGACTGGAACACGCCGATGCAGCCGGTGGTCTTTGTGGGCTGGGATGACGCCAGGGCTTACGCCCTCTGGGCCGGAAAATCCCTTCCCACTGAATCGCAGTGGGAAAAAGCCGCCCGGGGGGCCGACCGCCGTTTTTGGGCATGGGGACATGAGTTCTACCCGGACCACTGCAATTACAAGGGTTATGGCCTGGGACGCACCTCAGAGATCGGTCTTTTCGACAAGGGGATCAGCCCTTACGGCTGCTACGATATGTGCGGCAATGTATGGGAAATGTGCGAAGGCAGCTGGCTGGAGGGGCGCCTCCCCATGCGGGGAGGATGCTTTCTGGGTTCGCCGGTGTCGGTGCGCGTCACCCGGCGCTGGACCCCGGAGGATACCGTCAACGGCGCCCATTGGCTGGGGTTCCGCTGCATCAAAAATATTCCCCTGACGGTCCGTTCCGTCTGACATCGGAAAATAGCGGGACAGAAGAACGGGGAGCAATGGGCGACACACTGAAAGACTTTTAAACCTTTATAGAAACCATCTGAAAAATAACGATACGCTAAATGAGTGAGAGGCCGGGGAGTTTTATGACAAATGTCTATGGAGTGAACCGTCGCCACTTCATTGTTTACCGGTGATCCGGCTTGGGATAGGTTCTCGCCCCCGGGAGACCCGGAACCACCTTACCGAATCACCGCCGCTCGGCAGCGATCCCGCTCAAGTTCCTTTGAGCCAGCCCCACAGGCAGATTCCACCGGCAATGGAGATCGACTCTGCCTGTTCCGAATCAGCGCAAAAGTTAGGGGGCGTGACGGCTATCAGTAATCTTTGATTCCGGCTCTCCCGGGGGCGGGGGCCTATCCCAGGCCGGACCGGAGAGCATCTAAATACTCACCGTCATCTGAAATAATTATGTTTTTTTTAAGACAGCTTATAGGAGGAAACCATGATTCATGTAATCGCTACGATCGAACTCAAACCCGGCTGCCGCGATAAATATCTGGACATCGTGCGCGGGAACATCCCCAACGTGAAGGCTGAAAAGGGATGCCTGGCTTACACGCCGACCATTGATACCGATACGGACATTCCCATCCATGAAAAAGCCGGGGAGAATGTCGTCACCCTGATCGAGGCCTGGGAAAGCGTCGATGCCCTCAAGAAACACTTTACCGAGCCGCACATGCTCGCCTATCGGGAAAAGGTCAAAGATATGTTCCAGAAAATCAGAATCCGGGTGTTGAAACCGGCCTGATGAATAAAACCAGTGCGCCGGGCAAATTCCCGGACCGCTGAAAACGCTTTTATTACAGTGTTGAAAGGAAAGGATCGATGGATCTTGCTTTGCGGGGTAAAGCCGTATTGGTCACCGGCGGCAGCCGGGGCATCGGCCGCCAGATTGCGCTTGCCTTTGCCGGGGAGGGCGCGGACGTGGCCGTTTGCGCACGCAACGAGGAAAAACTCAACCAGACGGGCCGTGAACTCAGCGCCCTGGGCGGGCGCACCCTGATGATTGTGGCCGACCTGTTTCAGGAAGCGGACTGCCGGCGCGCGGTGGAGCTGACGAGAGAGGCTTTCGGCCGCCTGGACGTCCTGGTCAACAACGCCTCCACCAACGTGTCCGGCTCTTTGCTCACGTCCGGCGACGATGCTCTGATGGAACGGCTGCTGGGGAAAACCCTTGCGGCCATACGCTGCTCTCGGGCGGTGATCCCGCACCTGCGGGAGGCCGGCGGCGGGCGGATCATCTGCATCGGAGGGTTGGCCGCGCGCAATCCCGGCAAAACCAGTCTTCCCTCCGGATTGGGCAATGCGGCCATGGTAAACTTCGTCAAACACCTCAGCGACGAGGTCGCCGCCGACGGGATCCGGGTCAACGTCGTGCACCCGTCTTTCTGCAAAACCGACCGGTTTCCCGCCCGTGTTGCCGCCCGGGCCCGGGAACGCGGCATCAGCGCAGCCGAAGCGGAGGCTTCCTTTGCGGCCATGTTTCCCATCGGCCGCATCGTCGAACCGGCCGACATCGCACCGCTGGTGCTCTTTCTGGCCTCGCCGCATGCCGGCGCCATCACCGGCCAGAGCATTGCCGTGGACGGCGGCATGAGCCGCTCCATCAGCTATTGACGGAGATATCCATGGATTCAGAAAATAAAACGTGGTCCCGCAGGGATTTTCTTAAAAGCGCCGGAGCTGCCGGGGCAGCCTCGCTGCTGCCGGTTCTTGCGCGAAGCGACAATTCCGGCGGATCAACAACTGCCACCCCGGCACCGCTTCCGGTTCGGCCCTTCGGCAAAACCGGAGTGGCGGTTTCAATGCTCGCCCTGGGAGGTTCTTTTGATACCGAACAAGGCCAGCTCCTGCTGCGCCAGGCCTTGAACTTAGGCGTCACCTACTGGGAAACGGCCGAGGGATACCGGAATGGCCGCTCGGAGAAGGGGCTGGGCAATTATTTTAAGAAATATCCCGGAGACCGCGCAAAAGTCTTTTTGTCCAGCAAGACGGCTTCGCGCCGCCCCGACCAGATGACCAGTGCCCTGGAAGAATCGCTGCAGCGGTTGAATACCGCTTATATCGACCTGTATCTCTGGCACCGCATCGACTCGCTGGAATCCGTTTACACCCCGGCGGTGCGGGAATGGGTTGAAAAGATGAAGGGCGCTGGAAAAATCCGGCTTTTCGGCTTCAGCACCCATCAGGACATTGAAGCATCGATGCTTGCGGCTTCAAGGCTGGGCGGCATCGACGGCATTCAGATGTCTTACAACTTCAGGACGATGCATGCGGACACGATGAAAAAAGCGGTGGCAGCCTGTGTTGACGCAGGAATCGGTTTAACGGCGATGAAAACCGTTGGCAATGAATCCCGGGACCGTTTTCAGGGAGCGCCGCAGATGACGGAAGCGGAAATAAAACGTTTGACGCAGCTGACCGGACGATTTCTGAGCAGGGGCTTAACCGACATTCAAGCCCGCCTGATAGCCGTCTGGCAGAACCCCCATATCGCCAGCATCTGTTCCTATATGCCCGGCATGACGATCCTGGAATCCAATGTCGCCGCGGCTTTAAACTCGAAAAAGCTCTCCAGCGGCGACATGCGCATCCTGAAACAGTATGCCCGGATCACTTCTCCGGGGTATTGTAGCGGCTGTGCCGCCGTCTGCACGTCCGCAGTCGGCGGCGATATCCCCATTCATGACGTGATGCGATTTCTGATGTACTATCACGGTTACGGCGATCGGGGCCGGGCCGTGGCGCTGTTCAGAAAAATTACGCCGGAAACCCGCGTCCGGATAGACCGCGCCGATTATACACGGGCCGAACGTTTGTGCCCCCAGAAGATGGCCATCGGAAGCTGCATGCGGGAGGCCGCTAGAATACTTGCGTAAATGGAGCTTATCGCGATGACAGACACGGACTTACTGGTAAAATACCGCGGCCAGGCGGACATGCTCGCCAACAGGGTAAAAAAACGCCATGCCCACCTGCGCAAGCGTTTTGCCAGAGAAAATATCGACGTGTTCCGGCTCTACGACTGGGATATTCCCGAAATCCGGGCCGTCGTCGACTGGTACGCCGGGCATCTGGTCGTCTCAGAATACATGCGCCGGCAGTCGACTCCGGAGTGGCTGCCGCTGATGGGCTGCGCTGTTGCCGCAGCGTTGGGAGTTCCCGAGGAAAACGTTCACCTGAAAGAGCGTCAAGCGGGATATCAGGACGGAAACAGGTACGAACGGCTCGATTTCACCGATAAAAAGATCGTGGTTTCCGAACGCGACCTGCGCTTTAGTGTCAATCTGAATGACTATGTCGACACCGGCCTTTTTTCCGATCACCGCAATACCCGTCAGATGGTCAGGGAGGCGGCCGCCGGCAAAGACTTCCTGAACCTTTACTGCTATACCGGTTCCTTCACCTGCTACGCCGCCAAAGGCGGCGCCCGCGCCACGGTTTCCGTCGACCGATCCGAGACGGCCATCCGGTGGGTAAAGGAAAATATGGACCTGAACGGCATCCCGGAAGCCGGAAATACTCTGATCCAATCGCATACCTATGACTTTCTTGAAAAAGCCAAACGCAAAAATCAGCTGTTCGATCTCGCGGTGGTGGACCCGCCGTCCTTTTCAACCAGCCGCAACCGAAAACATGACTTTGACATTGCCAGGGATCACCCGGCCCTGCTCCAGTCCGTGCTTGAATTGATGCGGACGGGGGCCGTAATCTTTTTCTCGACAAATCATCAGGATTTCAGTCCAAACTTTGAAAAGCTGAAAATAACCGATCTGAAGGAAATCACATCCATGACGATCCCTGAGGACTACACCAGCAAAAAAAAAACGATCCACCGCTGCTGGAAAATAACGGTTTAGCGTAATGGTTGAATGCGCTGATAAACATAACCTCGATACGTCCGCCATGGAGATCCGATCCGAAGCGGGTGGTTGTTGAAAACGGAATCGTCCGGCGGCTGAACCGGAACCCAAATCAAAAATCGCTGGAATCTAGCACGGCAAGAAATCCCATGAGCCCCTTCACCCATTTTTTCATCAGCTGGTCGGCTGCCAGCGCAGGCCGCCTGTCCCGCAGAGACCGGTTTCTGGTTACGGCCGCCGGTGTCGCCCCGGATGTGGACGGTCTGGGAATCGTGGCCGATCTTCTCACGAGCGACACCGCCAATCCCCTGAACTGGTGGGACCGCTTTCATCATGTCTTCGGCCACTGTCTCGGCTTCGGACTCGCTGCCGCCGTTCTCGCCTTCTCCCTGGGGGCGCGTCGCCGCACGACCGCTTTGCTGGCGCTGCTGACCTTTCATCTGCATCTGCTGGGGGATCTTGCCGGCGCCCGCGGGCCCGACGGCTATCAGTGGCCGATACCCTATCTGCTGCCTTTCAGCGATTCCCTGCAGCTGGCATGGCCGGGGCAATGGGCCCTGAATGCCTGGCCCAATTTTTTAATCACGGCGCTTTCCATTCTGGTTTCCTGCTATCTGGCATGGAAGAGGGGATTTTCCTTTGTGGGGCTGTTTTCACAAAAAGCCGACCGGCAGTTTGTTGCCGCGCTGCACGGTCGATTCGGGCTACCGCGAAAAAACTTCTAAAAGTCATCTCTAATAAATTGCAGCTATCGACAACGTTTGTTCGACTACAACGCCGCCATGGCGATTTGATGCAGAGCGTATGAGACTGCCTGAACGCATTAGCGCGCGTTGGATGGACACGCCTGTCGGGCTGTTAATAGGCCAGAAAGCGCGCATCCTTTGCCTTGGCCGTCTCTTCGCCAAGCAGGTTATAGAGGATATGCGGATAAACATGGAGGATCCACCGCTGCGGATCCGTGTAGACAAGATTGACTTTACCTTTGTGTTGGAACCATAACACGTCGGTTTTGATGTCCCGGAAGATTTCCAGTTTTTGAAGCCTCCCCTCGCCTTCCAGGATTACATAATCGAAACCGCCCAGCAAACCCTTTTCCTGAAAAAACACATCGGCAACGCAGGGGGTCCCTTTGCTCAGCTTGCTGATATAGGCCCCCCAGGGTACTCCGTCGGGCCGGTAAGGCGGAATCGGGTCGATGATGACGCCGCTTTGATTCTGCTGGTGCATGTAGTTCAAAAACTCTCTGGTAAAGGGCTTATATATCTGCCGCTTTTCATAAATTCTGGCCGCGGCGGGTTTTTGACCCATGTTTTCCAGGCGGTAAGTATACACATACTGACGCTCGATGATCCGGGTTTCACCCGGTTCAAGAGCGGAATCGTGTTCCTCGGTTTTTATCGCCGCCAGAACATTCAGGGTCTTTGTGTCCGGATCGATCCACAAGGCCCGCAGTTCCGACGGCCTTTCCCGGTCAATCACGGTTATTCTTACCGCCGTCGGATTTTTAGGATCGCTGATATCGGTAATGAAAATATCCCCGGTGTTTGCCAGCAGGTATTGTCTGCCCTCATGCATGTCAAAATCGAGCGGAGAGATCACCGGCGTTATGCCGCCCAGCGTTTCCGGTTTCAGGTCGATTGCCGCGGCCGTGTCAAGCGCCGGGGTCAGCGCCGTAACCCGATTGTTCGCCAGGACAAACAGATAGCTTCCGTCGCTCCCCAGCAGCCGGGTGACATCTCCCGGCGTTTTGAGTGTTATCCGGCCGGTTTCTTTCAGGTCGCCGTCCAGTCTGGTGATGGTCCCCAGTAGGCCGTTCACCGAAAAAAGGCTCCCGGCGCAGGCTGCATAATCTTCAAAGTCTTCTTCGGCCTTGGCGACGGCCTTCAGGGTGAATTTCTTGTCCGCCCCCAGAACATAGTTATGAATCTTTCCGCCCGAGAACACCATGAACCCGTTGAGGGAAGCTTCGGGCGGTTTTGCCTGGGCAAACGCCGTCATGGCCGTAATCAGAAAAACCGTTACGATGGTTGCACATTTTTTCATCCTGTACCTCGATATGTTGGAAATTCCTGCGATGGAAGGGGGCGTTCGTCTGGAAGGAAACAGAGTGATTTCAGGGGCGCTATTTCGCTCAGCAGTCTGTCGACCTCATCGAATAAGAGCGGATGGCCTCGGGCCTGCGCCCGGGATCATCCGCTCTTTCTCATTGAATTTAATTGGATTTCTCTTTAAAAAGGTTAGCGGCCGCCGGTTCCGCGGCCGAAAACGTCACGTCCCGCCAGGGGGTTGTAAAGCTTTGTGATGGCGAATTTCATCACATCAACGCTTTTCATGTCGATGATAATCTTCCACAGGATCTGCTCCCCTTTCTCCGGAAGCACGCAGGCGTTTGAAGCGTCAAAGGCCAGCCCTTCATAGCCTTTGACCAGTTTTTTCTGGTCCTTTGAGGTCATGCCCACCTGAAGCGCCTGTTTGCCGTCGATCATCTTGACCTGGCCGGCCAGTCCAGCTTCCTGAAGCTGCTTGGTTTTTTCATCGTTGAGAAAGATGTTGATATAAGCATCGGCCATTTTGTCACCTCCAAATTTATAGGATTCTTATCAAGCAAATTGCATTTCCATTTAAAATGCGACATCTATAGTGCATTTTCATAACCAATGTCAAAGAAAAACTGGCCGTTAAAACAGAAAATCGGGGTTGCTGCCTCCCGTGCCCTGCAGCCATTTCAAAAAAATTATCGATACATGAGTGGGAGGCGGGGGGTATTACAAATATTTATGGGGCGGGTCGTCGTCACTTCAGCGTTTGCAGGCGTTCCGTCCGGGGATATCCCCGGACGGGCTGAAGATCATTTAAAATACTCTCCGACAATTGAAATGGTTATATTTTTCCCAGATAGCTCCCTGTCAGGTCTGATCGCGAAAACGGCTTTTAAGCGTTTCGGGCATGGAGATGAGCAGCGGCATCCGTATGAGCAGGTCGAAGGCGACAAATGCCACGAACACGTACTGGGGGCCGATTCTGTCCCAGATCAGCCCTGCCAGGAACGCCAGGATGGCATTTAACAGCATCCGGAAACAACGCGTGATTCCCAGCCATCGACCCATCCGGTCGGCCGGCACCAGCTCCCGCTCCATCGCCATGGCGATGGGCGATCCGATCCAGTAAAATCCCTGCAGAACACCCGCGACAACCAGCCAGGCCGTGCCTGTAGCCAGCACCAGGATGGCATTGGAAGCCCAGAAAAGCGGCATGGTCAGATACAAGACCCGCTTGCGGCCGATCCGGTCTGCCAGCCGTCCCAATGGCACCGCAAGGACAATGGATGTCAGCGATGCGCCGGTGACCATGGCGGCCAGGATAAACCCGTCCGCGCCTTTGACTTCGTTGGCAAAAACCTGCGAAAATGGAAAAATCATGCCGAGAGGCAGGTTGCCCACCGCGGCCAGGAGCAGCCAGCGCTTGAGGAAACGCCCCTCCCTGATGATGACGAAAAGGTCGCTGAAAAAATTCCGGGGGGGCCTGCTGACGTTGTTCCACTTCCGGTCTGAAAGCTGCGTGTAAACCAGAAACAGGCTGCCGATGCTGATCGCCAGGGTGACGAAGAATAAGGGCCGGATGCCGGCCACGCTGACCCCGCCGAAAGACGTTATCAGCCCGGCCGCCAGCATGGGGCCGATCATCCCCAGCAGCCCGGCCGCAACGGTCTCGCAGATCGTCATGCCGGTGGCGCGGTCCTGGTTCTGCAGGCAGTTGCCGCAAACCGTCGCACAGCTCTGGGTGCTGACCGATTGCCCCATCCAGTAGGTTATCATGGCAAAGATGGTAATCTCCCAGCCCCTGGCCGTACTGTAGGTAAAATACGAAATCGCCATCATGCAAATCCCGGCGAGGTAGATCTTTTTGGGGCCGGTCCGGTCGATGAACCAGCCCACCAGCGGACTGGCAACGCCGGCGAAAATCATGCCGATGCTGTTTACCAGCCCCAGCTGGGTGGCGGTAGCGCCCAGCGCCACAATATAGATGGACAGGTAGGGGAAAACCATCTGGTAGGCCAGCTTGTCCAGCGATGTCCGGCCCACCGTGACTTTCCAGTCGCGCTGCTGCCGGTTTATGAAATCAAGCCCGGCGGACAACGCGCCCGGACGGGGCTTGATAGAATGTTTAAGTTCAATGCTCATCTGGAGGCACCCTCTCGGTGGCCCCCGCAGCCGCCGACGGCGCGGCCGGGAGGAAAAAATATATGCAGTCGGGATTTTTATGGAACCCGCGCCGGAATGTCAAGGATTAAACCCGTTCACATGCGGTATGGCTTTAAAGTATGCTTTCTTGTTGACGGATCCGGAATTCCCCGCTAAAAATTAAGCGTTACATGCCGTCTGCACCTGCCCCTGAAAAATTGCGCGCTTCCCGGTAAAAGCTATTTCCGCCCCCGTTGCCTCGTTCTCGAGCAGGTGATTGACCGTTATCATAATCCGATTCCGGATGTGTGCCCCTCACGCATAAGTGTTTGTAGCACGGAAACCGGATCGAACCCGCATCATAACTGTCAGCGGATGAATCGAAAGCCGATGACACCCGAAACGATTTTTATACGGTTCCATATTACGCACCCCAATGCGTTCAGACAATCAGGCGCTCTGAATCGGATCACCATGACAGCCGCGTTTCAGTCAACTTGTATTGTTGATAATCGCCTTCAATTAAACGAAAAATTTTTCTGGAGGTGAATGACGATGGCCGGAAAAGCATTGACTCAAAAATTCGAACAACTGCTGACGCTTGCCGATGTTCAGATCGGCGATAGGCGCCCCTGGGATATAAGCGTCCATAACCCGGGGCTCTATTCCCGTGTTCTGGCGGGCGGCTCGCTGGCTCTGGGCCAATCCTACACGGACGGCTGGTGGGACTGCCCCAGGCTGGACGAATTTTTCTATCGAATCCTACGGGCGCAGCTCGATACGGTCGTCAAAGCCCGGACATGGCTCCTCGACTCCCTTAAAGCCAGGCTGTTCAATCCCCAGAAGCCGTCGCGGGCCTTTCAGGTCGGCGTGCATCACTACGACAGGGACATTCACCTCTATCGACACATGCTCGACGACCGGCTGATCTACAGTTGTGGTTTCTGGGAGAATGCGACCACCCTCGAAAACGCCCAGGAAAACAAGCTGAATCTCGTCTGCCGCAAACTGGGTTTACAGCCGGGCATGCGGGTCCTGGACATCGGATGCGGCTGGGGGGGAACCGCCAGATTTATCGCTGAACGCTTCGGCGTCGAAGTGGTCGGCATCACGGTTTCGAACCGGCAGGCAGCCTATGCCAGGGATCTTTGCCGGGGGCTCCCCGTCGAAATCCGCCTGCAGGACTATCGAAAACTTGATGACACTTTCGATCGCGTTCTGTCCCTCGGCATGTTTGAACATGTCGGCTACAAGAACTACGCCGATTTCATGCGCGTCGTCAGGAATTGCCTGAGGGGTGACGAAGGCCTCTTTTTGCTGCATACCATCGGAACCAACCGATCGGACACCGTCAACGACCCCTGGATCGAACGCTACATCTTTCCAAACTCCATGCTGCCGTCCGCCAGGCAGATATGCGCCGCCATCGAAGGCGTCTTTGTCCTGGAAGACTGGCACAGCTTTGGCACGGATTACGACCGGACCCTGATGCAGTGGTTCCGTAATTTCGATGAAAACTGGAATGTCCTGAGCGCCGCCTATGACGATCGCTTTTACCGGATGTGGACCTATTATCTGCTGTCCTGTGCCGGGGCTTTCCGTGCCAGAAAAAATCAGCTGTGGCAACTGGTGCTTTCCCCCAAAGGGGTGCTGCGCGGATACACAACCCTGCGTCATCATTAAAAAAACAGGTTTGCCGCACAGAGCGGGCTGCCGGATTGCCATGGCGGCCATGTTCGAGTGACATAATGCATCACTGGTAACCGCATCAACATACTGAATAAACGAAAACGTCGAAACAGGGATAATCCCCGGCAAATTCAGAATTTCTATTTGTCAACCCGGGGGGTATCGTGTTATTTTGTTAAATCCAACAATGGGTCGTTGTATCAGGGAGTTTGAATTAATGGCGGATAACGGCGGCAGAAGAACAGGGGCCGAGCGACGAACCATTTCAAGCCTCTTCCATGTTCCTGAGAGAAGGTCCGGCCTGGACAGACGGAGTGGTTTAGACCGCCGCAGCCGGCGATACGGCCATCGAATAGACAAGGACCGCCGAAACAGTCTTAAACTGTCCTGATATATTTTTAATCAATCTGACTTGCCCGCTTTATTGGCGAAGACCGACTGTCTCCGGCTAAAAAGCGGGCGTCTTTTTCGCTTCTACTGTCAGGACCGCCGGCTGCGACTCAAATTGGCGGCAACCCGTGTTTCGGCTGTCAGCGCGCGAGCGCCGCAGCCACCGCAAAGGCTTTCTCCATGTCGGGCAGTCGTGTAATTTCCGGCACCACCTGAATATAGCGTACGATACCGTCTCTATCCACCAGTATCACCGATCGGGCCAGCAGTCGCAGATCATCAATTAAAAGCCCGACGGCAAGGCCGAATTCCCCTTCGCGATAATCCGATAAGTATTTGATGTTGTTTAATTTAGATTCATCGGCAAACCGCTGCTGGGCAAAGGGGGTATCCCGGCTGATGGTGATCCGCTCAATATCGGCAGGAAGGCCAGCGCCTTTTTCACCCAGATAATGCGTCTGGGCTTCACAGACCTTGGTATCCAGGGACGGAACAATGCTCAGAAACAACACTTTTCCTTTTTCCCGGGAAAGATCCATCAGCTTTGAGCTGCCCGCTTCCACCAGTTTGGCGGAGGGGAGCGGGGTGCCGATTTGAATGGGTTTTCCCAGCAGTTTCATCGGTTGTCCCCTGCGCATGACCATTCCCCCCGGGTCGACGGACCCGGTATCGACATCAGGTGCGGGAGCAGTCGTCGCACACCCCGTCCCCAGCAGGAGCATTCCGGCAATCGTTAGACCGAATATATAGTTGAACATGACGCGGACTCCTTGCATGCGGTTAAAGAAAATCGTGAACTGCCTGCCCTAAAAGGGAATCGGCGCGCCGGCCAGCAGGGGCGCCCTGTGGTGCAGACAATTCCGAAAGAAGCCTTGTGAGAAGCCGTCTCAAAAAATGGACCCGCTTGATACGTAAGCCGTCGTCACTTGACCGTTTGCCGGCGCTCCGCCCGGGGATAGGCCCCCAGGGGCGGACCGGAGAACATGTAATTTCTTTGCGACTCCTGTATTTTTTTGAGATGGCTTATAGAAAGCTATATCCGATAAATCGGATGTCAATCATGCGCCAATAACCTGAAGCGCAACATTCTTAAAAACAAATTGCAAAAAAAATCCCTATCATGTATAGCCCCTCTGCAAGACTGGGGTTAACTGATACTTATTTTAGGAGTAAAGATATGTCAGACGACATCGACAATGAAAAAGAACATGAAGAAGAAAGTTTCGCAGACCTTTTTGAATCTTACAGCTCCGGTATGAAAGACGATTTAAAGGTCGGCGACAAGATATCGGCCCGGATCATTTCCATCGGAAAAGATTCGGTTTTTCTTGATACCGGCTCCAAAGTCGACGGGGTTGTGGAGAGGACCGAGATGCTGGACAAGAACGGCAACATGCCCTATCACGAGGGCGATCAGATTGAACTGTTTGTGGTTTCACAAAACGAGCATGAAATCCGGCTTTCCAAGGCCATTGCCGGCCTCGGCGGAATCGAACTCTTAACAGACGCCTTTGCCAGCGCCATTCCGGTGGAAGGTAAAGTCAGCGCAACCTGCAAAGGCGGTTTCCACGTGGAACTCCTGCAGCGGCGCGCTTTTTGCCCCATCAGCCAGATTGACGTCAACTTTGTGGAAAACCCGGATGATTACGTGGGGCAGACGTTTCAATTTTTGATTACCCAGCTGGAGGAAAGAGGCCGGAACATCGTCGTCTCCCGCCGAAAACTGCTGGCGCAGGCCATCGAAAAAGAAAAAGAAGCCTTTTTAAGCACCTTGAACAAGGGCGACCTGTTAAATGGCCGGGTTACCCGGCTGATGCCTTACGGCGCGTTTGTGGAACTGGCCCCGGGTGTGGAGGGAATGGTTCATATTTCCGAGTTAAGCTGGTCCCGCGTCCAGAAACCCGACGAGATCGTCCAGGTCGATGATACCGTCTCGGTCAAAGTGGTGGACATCGGTACTTCAGACAAGAAAAAACAGAAAAAAATCTCCCTTTCCATGAAACAGGTTTCCGGCGATCCCTGGGATACCGTGGCGGAAAAAATTCACGCCGGCGACAAGGTCAACGGAAAGGTTACCCGCTGCATGGATTTCGGCGCTTTTGTGGAAATCGCTCCCGGTATCGAAGGTCTGGTTCATGTCAGCGAAATGAGCTATGTGAAACGGATTGTCAAACCCGACGACGTGGTCGCCCCGGGAGAAACGGTCTCCGTCCTGGTTAAGGAGCTCAATCTCGATACCCGGCGGATCTCCCTGAGCCTCCGTGATGCCGAGGGGGATCCCTGGCTGGAGGTTTCGCAGAAGTTCCGCAACGGCCAGGTCGTCAGCGGGACCCTGGAAAAGAAAGAAAAATTCGGTTATTTCATCTCTCTGGCACCCGGCATTACCGGGCTTCTGCCGAAATCGAAAATTGCCGCCGCTGAAAAGCCCGCGGTCATCGAAGGACTCAAGACCGGTGACCCGCTGACTGTAACCATTGAGGCGATCCGTCCGCTGGAACGAAAAATCTCACTGGCCCCGGGAGATGCAGCCGACGAAGGCGCCTGGAAAAATTTCGCCCAGGCCGAAGCGTCCGGACCCGTCAGCGACCTGGCTGAAAAGCTGCGACAGGCCATGTCGGTAAAAAACAACTCGTAAGGATGCCCGCCCCGGATCGCCGGACCCCTCCGGTCGTCCCCGCAGGAGATTTGTCTGAGATTAGCGCCTTGCGTATGTATTTTTATAATCCAAGGCAGAACCGGCTGAAAAGATCGTCCAGCAGCTCTTCGGCGGCCCGAAGGTCTTTCGTTGATAAAAAGGCTGATTCCAGTTCCCTGAAGATGCTCTCGTAGCGGGAGGGGGGGATATCTTCACCCAATCGCTGAACCGACGGACGCGGGTAATCTCCGTTTTCAAAAAAATAGTTGCACGGACCGGGGGCGTCAGCATTACGGAACGGCCACGCCAGCTTCAGGTCCGCGAATTCGCTCAGAAGTTTTGCCGGTCCGGACCCTGCCGCAAAGTCGGCCGCTCTTAGCGGACGACCGATGCGGCTTTCGACCTCGCTGAAAAAAGCCCCCAGCAGCAGCCGCTCGGTCACGATCAGGCCGAAGGGGTACCAGTGGTCCATCACCTGCCGGAGGATCTGCAGCTGCGGCTGCGGCATATACCGCACGCTCGGGCAGAAGTAGGTCTGGCAAGCCATGGCGCCGTAATAACTCAGCCCGCGCCAGTCAACGCCGTCGTTGCCCGCTGCCGCCGGATGCAGCAGGCAGCCGACCCGCCGGTCGTTTGTTCCGATCAGCCCTAAAAACGGACAGTGGTAAAAATCCGGAAACGGCCGTTTAGGGGGCGTCCAGCCTTCGATCGCTTTCTGAAAGGCTTCGATCCCCTCGGCGGTCCGGGAGACTCGGGCAAATGCTTCCGTCCGTTCGGCCAGCATGGCTTCAAGGGACGGCTGCGAAAGGCCGGGAACATTGTAAAGACCGCAGCAGGCCCCGCAGGAAACCTGCCCGCCCACCTGGCAGAGGTACACCCCTCCGGAGCGTTCCGACCCATCAGCTTCCGGCTGTTGTAAAGGTTTTTCTATCATCTTTGAAAAATAATTTTTAGAATCATTGTAAACCCATTTCTTTTATTTTACGCCAGAGCGTGGTCCTGCTGATGCCTAATTCTTTGGCAGCTTTATTTTTTGAGAATCTCGTTTTTTCCAAGGCTTCTTTTATTATCGTCAATTCATGACTTTTCTTTTTAACCCTGATATCCGATTCAGAAGGTTTCGTTTGATGAACAGATTGTGAATCCTGCCTGTCCGGCAGGTATTGAATCAATTCGTCGTATAATTCTTCGATTGAATCAATGCTGCAACGCAAATTACAATTTAGAACTATCCGTTCCACAAAATTGATAAGTTGACGAACATTCCCTGGCCACGAATATCGCCCAAGCTTCTGGACGAAAGAATTTGGAAGGGCAATCGGTTTGAGCTTGTGTTTGTCGGAAATTCTGCGGAGGAAATGATCTAACAAAACAGGAATATCTTCGGCTCTGTCCTTCAAAGGCGGAATATAAATTCTAAGTACGTTCAGCCGGAAGAAAAGATCTTCCCGGAATCTTCCTTCTTGAACCGATAAACTCAAATCTTTGCTGGCTGCAGCTATGATTCGAACATCTATTGGGATTGTACGATCGGCTCCGAGCCGCATCACCTCTTTTTCCTGCAGGACCCTTAACAGCCGTGTTTGAACATTTAGAGGGGTGGTATCAATTTCATCCAGAAAAATTGTTCCCTTGTGGGCCAGCTCGAACCTGCCCGGCTTACCTCCTTTCTTTGAACCGGTGAAAGCCCCTTCCTCGTATCCAAAAAGCTCGCTTTCAAGCAATTGTTCCGGCAGGGCACCGCAGTGAACGGATACAAATGGGTTTGCAGCCCGATGACAGAAATTATGCATGCTCTGAGCCAGGATCTCCTTTCCAGTACCGGTTGCTCCCATTATCAGAATGGTCGAATCGGTCTTAGAAAACTGTTTGGCCCTTAAAACAATATCTCGCATAATAGCGCTTTCATGAATCAAATCCTCAAAACAATATCTGGCCGCCATCCTTTTCGAAAGCGAATGTCTGACAACGTTTTCAGCCTTCATGACGTTGGCGATATCTTTAAAAGTCGAAACACCCCCTATAACCTCATTATTCATCTGGATGGGCAAATGATTAAAAACATACAGTTCATTATTTATCTTTTCGAGCTTGTGACGAATAGGTGCTTCGGAATTCAGAAGCTGCAATAACGATTCATTGTTTATATATCGGGATGCCGATTGTCCTATTAATTCTTGAGATTCGATTCCTAGCAAAGTTCTTGCAACTTGATTGATTGTTTTGATTCGACCAAAATTATCCACACCGATAATGCCTTCAGTGGTTGCATCAATAACACACTGAAAATGATAGGTTCTTTCTTGTTCTTCTCGGTTTGATCGAGCTGCAGATATCGCATTTTCAAATGTTTCATTAAGAATTTCCTCATTAATTTCAAATTCAACACTCTTTAAATTATATTTTTCTGCAAAGCGCAGGGTTGACCCCCCGCCCACGGCTACTTCACAACCATGAGATTTCGCTGAAAGGATACTATTTTCCATGGAGGCAATATCGGTATAGACGCCCTGGATAATTTCAATATTGAGAAGTTCTTCAAGGATATCGATACCAGGCAGTCGGTTCATAAAGGTGGTAAGGATTATCTTTTTACCGAGCCGGCAAGCTTTATTAAGACTTTTAACGATATCAATGGAGGCCTGTGGGATTGAAATTACTGGTATTCGTAAATTCTCGCGGAGCATGTGGGCGGTACCGCGACGGCTAATAATGACATCGACACCGTCGGCTTCCATCTTTTTCCCGGCCTCGACTGCCTCATCCAGGCCTTTATAGGTTGTATGAATATTCAGGCCGCGTTCATGGGCAATTTCTTTGAATTGCTCCAATAATGAAAAGGTGGAGATAACTACGCCAATTTCGTATTTCTTTTCCAACATCATAACCTCCGAAGAAAAAGATTTCAAAATGTAACAATTTGTTTCAATTTTGAGCCTATTTGTCAAGAAAATGTATCGTTCATTTGCCTAAAACTGACCCAAACCATTGTTCTAATATCAAACCCAGCGTTCGTAAGGATCTGGCTCTAATATATTTTTATTAATAAATTCGGATGGATAACAATTTAAACCGCGCGATTGCCTTCTTCCTTCCCCCTGGTCTCCATTGTTGGCATGCAGATTGCTTTGAAAAAGGCAGCCCACAACGTCCTGTTGTGACTTTGTCACTGTATCATTCATTCCCGTTTACCACAAAACAACTCAAAAGGAGGAGTGGCCATGAAAAGAGCAAAACTGATTGGAATGGGATTACTGGTTGCAAGCCTGCTGCTTTTAGGCGGCTGGAACGCGATGGCGGCCGAGTATCCGGAAAGGGGCATTGAAATTATCGTTCCCTTTGGGGTC
>JBFLWU010000038.1:0-47859 GCA_040757625.1 Thermodesulfobacteriota bacterium
CCCATATGCTTGGTGATCGCCGCCGTCAGCGTCGTCTTGCCATGGTCAATATGACCGATCGTCCCCACATTTACATGCGGTTTGGTCCGCTCAAACTTCTGCTTCGCCATCTCTCGTTCCTCCCCTTATTAAATATTAATAAATTTTTTAAGTTACAGATCTTATTCCTTATTCCCGTCAAATGCGCGAATTTCTGTCCCGTCACCCCACCTGGACGGTGGAGCCCACGACCGGAATCGAACCGGTGAACCTCTTCCTTACCAAGGAAGCGCTCTACCTACTGAGCTACGTGGGCGCTGACGGGTAATCCGTATGACCGGTAAAAATTCCTGATTGTCTGGAGCGGGAGACGAGGCTCGAACTCGCGACATTCAGCTTGGAAGGCTGAAGCTCTACCAACTGAGCTACTCCCGCTCATGTTACCAGGGAAAATATACTGTCGTACACCCCTGTGAAGAATTCAGGAGATAATATCAAGTTTCCGCAAAATAGCGCTAACCGCAGTTAGAAACATGCAGGAAGCCATGTAGTATCCCGATTTCGATCCAAGGTCGAAATCTCCTACATTCAACTCACAATAGGGATGGTGGTGGGGGGAGGATTCGAACCTCCGAAGGCATCGCCGACAGATTTACAGTCTGTTCCCTTTGGCCGCTCGGGAACCCCACCCTTTTATCGGAATAGGGTGGGCGCATCAAACTCCCGCCACCCATCAACCGAAACAATCAGTGGAGCCAGCGGAGGGACTCGAACCCCCGACCCACTGATTACAAATCAGTAGCTCTACCAGCTGAGCTACGCTGGCATACACAAATTTTTTAATTTTTCTAAATGCTTAACTAAATAATTGGTGCCAGATAACCTAAAACAGAACGTTCTTCTTTAGCGATCTATTCGCGAAATATCAACCCTGAAATTATGTTATTATAGTCTGTTTTTTATAATTATCAACAAATATAAATTTATTTATTATATTTTTGTCTATTTTCTTCTTATTTTGAATATTTTCATCGATTATAATAATAAATACTGTTCGAAATCCAAGACGCCATCCCATTCGTCGATGCTTTTTCTCACCTTTAAGACCCGCATTGCATCTGACCCGTTACCGTTTGACTCGACAGGCCCCATCATCATCTACATCTCGATACCGACCCGGGCGGTTACCCCCTTATCAAAATAATGTCTGACGCTCTTCATTTCAGTCACCAGGTCGGCCCGATCGATAATTTCAGGACGGGCGCCGCGACCGGTGATGACCATTTCAACCGCATCGGGTTTGCCCGCAATCAGGCGCAGCAGTTCCTCAACCGGAAACAGCCCGATATTCACCGCGACATTGGCTTCTTCCAGAATGACAACCTGGTACTGGCCGGACTCCATCGCCCGCCTTGCTTTTTCGAGCCCGCTGCGGGCGGCCTGGATATCTTCCATTGCCGGAGCGCCTTTTACGAACCTGCCGGTTCCAAACTGCTCGATGGTAATCAGGTCCGAAAACCGTTTCAGCGCCTGAACCTCGCTATACGCACCGGTCTTCAGGAACTGGCCGATATAGACCTTTAAACCGGCCCCGGCCGCCCGCAGGGCCAACCCCAGTGCGGCCGTAGTCTTGCCCTTGCCGTTCCCGGTATAGACCTGAATATAACCTTTTTTCATGGATTTCCATCCGCCTTTCTGATGAGATCATTGCATCCGCAATCCGTCCGGAGGGAAATGCATGCCCTTGAACCGGACTGAGCGAGAGGAAGCGTCTGCCCGTTTTCATCGAAAATCGCCGCGATGGTGTCGGCGACCACCGGGCTCCCCGGTTTGAGAATCTCAACCCGGTCACCTTTAAAAAACCTGTTGCGGACATCCACCTTCAACTGCTGCCTGCCGGCGGGTTCCAGCACCTTGGCGATGAAAAGGGGGGTGTTTTCGTTTTTCAGATCCGGGTCGCAGGCCGCCGCTCCGTCCGGTTCGCCGAAATAAAAACCGGTACCGTAACCCCGGTTGCTGACACGGCGGAGTTCCGCCATCCATTCCGGCCGGAACTCATATTCCTGCGGATTCTTGTAATACGCGTCAATGGCTTCGCGGTATACCTTGACCGTTGCGGCGACATAATGGATCCCTTTCATACGCCCCTCGATTTTCAGCGCCGCCAGCCCCGCCTGAATCAGCTCGGGAATATGGGCGATCATGCACAGATCGCTGGAATTGAATATGTAGGTCCCCCGCCCGTCTTCGCAGACCGGCATGTATTTTCCGGGGCGCGTTTCTTCCATGACCGCATACTTCCACCGGCAGGGGTGACAGCACCTGCCCCGGTTACTGTCCCGGTTTGCCATAAAATTGCTCAGCAGGCACCTGCCGGAATACGAAATGCACATGGCCCCGTGCACGAAGGCTTCCACTTCCAGGCCGGAGCGTGCGGCGATTTCTCCGGCTTCAGCCAGAGACAGTTCCCGGGCCATGACAATCCTTTTAATTCCCTGGTTCTTCCAGAACAGCGCGCTGTTGTAATTGGTCGTATTGGCCTGGGTGCTTAAATGCAGAGGGATCTGCGGAACGATTTGACGGGCCGCCGCAATGATGCCGGGATCGGAAACGATCAGGCCGTCGATTTCAATAGCGCCCACGGTTTCAAGATAATGCCGAATCTCCGGCTGTTCGGCATTGCGCGAATAAATGTTGCACGCCAGGTAGACCTTAACGCCGGCTGCGTGGGCGAATGTTACGGCCGCTCTGAGTTCATCAAAGGTAAAGTTGCCCGAAAAGTTCCGGAGGCTGTAATCCTTACCCCCCAGATAGACGGCATCCGCCCCGAAATGAACGGCGATTTCGAGTTTTTCAAAATTGCCTGCCGGTGCGAGCAGTTCGATCCTCTCAGGGTTTGTCCGCATGGATGATTCTTTTCATAACGCTGGCCAAGCTCTCGGGCCAGGGCCGGGCGGAAATGTCGAAAACCTGGTGGATCAGGCTGCAGTCCAGCGCTGAAAATCGCGGTCTTTTGGCCGGTGTCGGATACTGATCGGTGGAAATCGCCTCGACAACGGGCGGTTCAAACAATCGATAGGGGGCCGCCAGGCTGAATATATTTTCCGCAAAGGCATGCCAGGAGGTAATGCCCTTGCCGCAGTAATGATAGGTTCCCCACGGGACCGTGGAATTCCTGTGAATATCCGAGGCGATTTTCAGAACCGCCCGGGACAGGTCGACAGCGCTGGTGGGAGATCCGAACTGGTCGTTGACGACCCTGATGACCTTTCCTTCCCGCCCGAGCCGCAACATGGTCTTTACGAAATTGTGACCGAATACGCCATAAAGCCAGGATGTCCGCACGATGATATGCGCGGACAGCATCGACCGGACGCGCGCCTCGCCGTCCGCCTTGCTGCGGGCATAGATCCCCGCGGGATTGACCGGATCGGATTCCGAATAGGGGGTATTTTTCCCGCCGTCAAAAACATAATCCGTCGAGATATGGATCAGCCCGATACCGGCCGACCTGCAGGCGCCGGCTATATTTGCCGGACCTTCCGCATTGATCCGATAGGCAAGAGCTGGTTCCGTTTCAGCCTTGTCCACCTGGGTATAGGCTGCCGCATTTATCACCAGAAAGGGCTTAAAACGGGCGATGGCGTTTTCAACATCATTTGCAGCGGTAATGTCCAGCTCCTGCATATCGGTGGCGAAAAGCTCGAACCCGCTTTCCCGTCCCTGCAACAGCAGTTCCCGGCCGAGCTGGCCGTTTGCCCCGGTGATCAGAATCCTCAATGTCACGCCTCCGTAACCGGGAGCTGCCCGGGGGAAAGATCCCGCAGGAAGGAAAATCGCCGATCCTTATCCGACAGAACGGGTTCTTTTACCGGCCAGTCAATCCGGATGTCGGGATCGCTCCAATGGATGCCGCCCTCGTCGTCGGGGCGATAATAATCCGAACATTTATACCATACATGGGCGGTTTCGCTGCAGACGCAGAATCCATGCGCGAATCCTTCCGGGATCAACACTTGGCGCCTGTTTTTATCGGACAGGACGACGCCGGTCCAGCGGCCGAAATCGGGCGATCCCGGTCGAATGTCCACGGCCACGTCAAATATTTCACCGGTTATCACCTGCACCAGTTTGGCCTGGGGATGCGTTTTCTGGTAATGCATCCCCCGCAGGGTGCCCTTGACCGAAAATGACAGATTGTCCTGCACGAATTGCGACCCGATTCCCATTTGTCCGTATCTCCGGCGCTGATACGTTTCCATGAAAAAACCGCGTGGATCCACGAACGCGTCGGGCTCGACAATCAGGACGCCGGCCAGATTTGTCGGGATAATCTTCATGTCGGTTTCTTTTCGTGTTTCAACATATCCATCAGGTACTGCCCGTTGCTGTTCTGCATAAGCGGCCGGGCCAGCTTTTCGACCTGGGCGGCGTCAATATAACCCATGCGATAGGCGATTTCCTCCAGGCAGGCCACCTTCAGGCCCTGGCGGTTTTCAATCGTTGCGATGAAATTCGAAGCCTGCATCAGGGTCTCATGGGTTCCGGTATCCAGCCAGGCAATCCCGCGACCCAGTTTTTCCACAAACAGAGATCCCAGCTTCAAGTAGACCCTGTTGACGTCCGTTATCTCCAGTTCGCCCCGGGCCGACGGCTTCAAGTCGGCGGCAATATCAAGGACGCGGTTGTCGTAAAAATAGAGGCCGGTCACCGCATAGTTGGACTTGGGCTGTTTGGGTTTTTCTTCGATGCCGACGACATTGTCGCCGCTGTCGAATTCCAGCACCCCGTAGCGTTCAGGATATTTTACCCAGTATCCGAAAACCGTGGCGCCCGTTTTTCTGGACTTGGCCTTGGCAAGCTGGGGCGTCAGGCCGTGGCCGTAAAAAATATTATCCCCCAAAACCATGCAAACCGGATCCTGCCCGACAAAGTCTTTCCCGATGATAAATGCCTGGGCCAGGCCCCCGGGATGCGGCTGCTCGGCATAACTGAAGGAAATGCCCCACTGCGAGCCGTCGCCGAGAAGTTTTTTAAACAGCGGGAGGTCATCGGGGGTTGAAATGATCAGAATTTCACGAATCTGCGCCAGCATCAAGACCGAAAGCGGAAAATATATCATCGGTTTGTCGTAAACCGGCAGGAGCTGTTTGCTGACCACCCGGGTAATCGGATATAGGCGCGTGCCGGAGCCGCCGGCCAGAACGATTCCTTTCATATAACATCCTTATTGGTGCCCCCGGCAGGAATCGGACCTGCGGCGCATGGATTAGGAATCCATTGCTCTATCCACTGAGCTACGGGGGCGAAACTTATTCGATATAGAGTTTTTGACCCGGGTAGATTTTACTCCTGGGGGTTAACTGGTTAATCCGAAGGAATTGTTCCAGAGGCATTTTGAACTGTTGTGAAATTTTAAAAGGACTGTCGCCGTGCTTGACCTGATAGGTTTTCAAATCCTGGCTGGGCGGGCTTTCGGCAACATGCCCCGGTATTTGTAGAACCTGCCCGATAATCAGCGCGGTCGAGTTCAGCTTGTTCAACTCCTGGATATCTTTGGTTGTCGTGCCGTAACGCTTGGCGATATTCCAGAGCGAATCGCCGCTTCGGACCGTATGGGTTGCCGGCGGCTTTTCCGGTACGATGGTCTGCGCGGGCGGCTGATAGGACCCGCCCAGGGGAATTTTCAGCACCTGGCCGGCAACGATGTAATTCTGCCTGTGGATGTCGTTGGCCCGGACGATCTGGTTAATGCTGGTCCGGTACTGCTGGGCAATGGTGGAAAGCGATTCGCCCGGCCTCACCCGGTGGTTGACATAAGCCGGCTGCGGTCTTGAAGATACGGGAATATCATCCAGCTTGGCCAGCAGATCTCCCGCCTTTCCGACCGGCACCCGGAGCTGGTAGCGCTCGCGCGGCAATATTTTATACCGCAGCTCGGGATTCAGTTCGGTCAGGCTGTCCAGGTCAACATCCAACGTTTGGGCGATATCGCGCAAATGCATCTGCTTGGTAACGGTGGCTATTTCAAACGCAAAGGGCGGATCCACCGTTACGCCGTCCAAACCATACTTTTCCTTGTTGTTGAGAATCTGCAGCGTGGCCAGAAACCTGGGAACGTAACGGGCCGTCTCAAACGGAAGACGCTGGAACAAATCCCAGAAATCATCGAGATAGTTCACATTCTGGCCTCTGATGACCTGCAGCACCTTGCCTTCACCGCAGTTGTAAGCGGCCAGGGCGGTCGTCCAGTCGCCGAAAATCTGATGCAGCTCCTTTAAATAAGCAATCGCCGCCTGGGTCGATTTTTCAGAGTCCAGGCGTTCATCAATAAAAACATCCCGTTTCAGTCCGAACTTGAAGCCGGTCGACGGAATAAACTGCCAAAGTCCCAGGGCCCTTGCCCGGGAAAGCGCATTGACCTTGTAACCGCTTTCAATCAGCGGCAGCCAGGACAACTCTTCAGGAAGTCCGGCTTTGCGGAGCTCCGAAACGATATAGTCACGATACCGGCCGGAGCGCCTGTAGGATTCAATAAAGAAATTTTTTTCTCTTCCGGTGGTAAACAAATCGATTTCCGCCTGGATATATTTATTGACCATCAGCGGGATGGCATTGTGTTGTCCGTTGGCGACGATATTCCGCGAGGCATAAATTTCAACGATGCGCTTGGATATGATCAGGCGGAGGTCTTCCTTCTGCTGAACCAGTTCGGGTTTGATGTCCGGGCTGTCGATTTTAAGAATCAATGAATAGGCCTGATCAAGCGCCTCCACCGCGTTTTCCAATTCGCCCTTTTGCCAGAAATCCTGGGCCGCCTGGCAGAAATCAAGGGCCTCATCCAGCAGAGACTGTATTTTTTTGGGTGTCAGCGGAACTTCCTTGGCCGCCTCTTGTTCAGCAGCCGCTGTTTCCCCGATCGGCTGTTTCTCGACCGGTGCGGCTTCACCCTTGTCCGGTGCAGTGGATACAGTCTGTTTTGGCGGCGTCGGCTCACTCTTCTTGGGGGAGGGCGCCGACACGGTTTTGGGCTTATCGATGGCTGTCGGGGCAACCGACGCCACTTGAGGAGTCGATTTTTTTCTATCGACTTGAGACGGATCGCTCCTTATCGGCTTTTCCGGGCTCATGTCCTCGATGATAACCTTATTATCAACGACATCATTATCTACAGGTGCAGCCGGAGGATTCTGCGGAGCTGGCAATACCTGTTGATTCTGCGGAGCTGGCAACACCTGTTGATTCTGCGTCGCCACCGGCTTGGGAACGACTTGATGGCAGCCACTTAATAAGAATATCACCAGAACGACTGGAAGAAGAATACGCAATCTATTCAAACCAACATCCTCAAATCAGATTGAGAGAAACGATCCGAGACCATATGATAAACACCTATTGCCCGAATTTTGCCTCTGCCCCGGGGAATGCATGCCCCATAAAAGCAGTTGTTGTATTTCATCAGGACAAAGCCGACTTCTCAAGGTTGGAATAAAATCGTCGCCGGCCGGAAGCGGATGAACCCTCGAACGTATTTAAAACATTTATCTTTGGCTGTTCGATTACACAAAAACAGGTGCCTTTGTCAAGGATTTAACTTCATGCGCAACGGGAGGCCCCGGAATTGAAAGTCGGCGCCTGGAAACGTCGCCAATGAATTCTGAATGAATTGAGGTCGTTCAGCGGCAAGATCCAGGAAGTGCAAATTTCAGTCACGGGGTTGCCGAACGCCCGAAAATAATTCCCTTGACAGGATCGTCTTTTTTTCATTAGTCAGAAGGCTATCATGAAAAAAAATTTTTTCCGTGAACTGAGATGAATAAGACAAACAAAGGATATCCCGGATTGATCGACATCAGTCCGGGTTTTTTTATTGCGACATGTCTTGAGAAGCCTGCGGTCACAATGAAAACAGTTATTAAATCAATTTGTTATTCTGCCATTTGTTCTTTACTGCTGGGTGTCTGCCATCTCCCCGCAGGCTATGCCGCAACCTTTACGGATGTCACGGACCCGCTGGGCCGTCCGGTCAGGGTGCCCGCCGACCCCCGACGCGTCATCGCCCTTGCGCCCAATATTACCGAAATCATTTTTGCCCTGAAACAGGAAGACCGCCTGAAAGGCGTCACCCAGTTCAGCGATTACCCGGCTGAAGCCCGGAATTTTCCCAAAGTCGGGTCCTATGTCCAATTGGATTTGGAACGCATTGTGGCTTTAAAACCGGACCTTTGCATTGCGATCAAGGACGGAAACCCGCGAACGGTGGTGCAGCGGCTCGAAACCATGGGAATCCCCGTTTACGCCGTGGATCCCCGCAATTTAGATTCGGTCATGGCAACCGTCCTGGCCATCGGCAGCGTGCTGCGGGCGGAAACTGCCGCCCGGGACCTGGTACAGGCCATGCAGAAACGGATCGCGCGCGTTCAGGCAGCCGTTTCCCGGGCCGCCGGGAGGCCCAAAGTCTTTTTTCAGATCGGAATTTCCCCGATCGTCTCCGTGGGGACGGACACCTTCATCCATGAGCTGATCGAAAAAGCGGGGGGAACAAACTTGGCGGCAGGAGACACGCCCTATCCCCGCTTCAGCCGGGAACAGGTTCTGGGGCTTTCGCCGGAGGTCATCATTATCACCTCCATGACCCGTGCCGCTGTTTTCGAACGCGTCAAAGAAGAGTGGTCCCGCTGGCCCGACATGCCCGCGGTCCGAAACCGGCAAATTTTTATCGCGGATTCAAACCTCTTCGACCGTCCGTCGCCCCGCCTGGTGGAAGCCCTTGAAGTGCTGACAACGCTGATCCACCCTGAATTTAAAAAGGAAAACCCATCGCCGTGAACCCTCCTGTCATACTCAAGCGTCTGGTGGTCGTCACATGCGTGATGTTCCTGCTGCTCCTGGCGGCGATGCTGCTGGGTTTGTCGACCGGGTCCACCGGCAGCAGCCTGACGGCGACGCTTCAGGCCATCTGGGGCAATCAGGAGACCGACCCTACCCTGGCTGCCATCATCTGGCGCATCCGCCTGCCGCGGGTCCTGCTGGCGGCCCTGGTGGGCGCCAC
The DNA here is from genome assembly GCA_040757625.1 of Thermodesulfobacteriota bacterium. Lineage (GTDB taxonomy): Bacteria > Desulfobacterota > Desulfobacteria > Desulfobacterales > JARGFK01 > JARGFK01. The sequence goes on from JBFLWU010000038.1 coordinate 9,032, forward strand.
GCTGTCGGTGGGCGGCCTGGTTTTTCAGGCGCTCCTTCGCAATCCGCTGGCCGAACCTTACATCCTGGGGATTTCAGGCGGCTCGGCCATCGGAGCGATTATCGGCATTCTGCTGGGCTTTTCGCCCTTTCCCGGGGTCGCCCTATTGGCTTTTAGCGGCAGCATGGCCACGCTCCTGCTGATCCTGCTGATGGTTTCCGGGCAGACGATCCTGAAAAGAGAGTCGCTGCTCCTATCCGGTGTGATGGTCAACGCCTTCTGCGCAGCCGTCATCATGTTCCTGGTGTCGCTGACCCAGGACAGCCGACTGCACAATATCATTTTCTGGCTGATGGGGGATCTTTCCATGGCGGATCTCCGGCAGGTTGCGATCCTGGGGGCGACGCTGCTCCCGGGCCTGATTCTGATTTTCTGGTTTGCCCATCCCATGAACCTGCTCCTGGCGGGAAAGGAAACGGCCCAGTCCATGGGGGTCCATGTAAAGCTTGTAACGGTGACGCTGCTGATCGCCACCTCGTTCATGGTCAGCGCTTCCGTCAGCCGCAGCGGCCTGCTGGGATTTGTGGGACTGGTTATGCCGCATTTGCTGCGCCTGCTGCTGGGACCGGACCATCGCGTGCTGGTTCCGGCCTGCATTCTGGGGGGCGGCGCCTACATGGTTCTTTGCGACCTGCTGGCAAGGGCCCTGCCTCAACAGGGCGAGATGCCGGCCGGCGTGATCACCGCCATGATCGGCGCGCCTTTATTCATCTTTCTAATGAAAACATCCAAACGATGACCACCGCCATCGACATAAACGAAATCGGCCATGCATACGGCGGCCCCGACGTACTGCAGGATATTTCCTTTTCGATTGATATCGGGGAATTTTTCATCGTGATCGGGCCCAACGGCTCCGGCAAAACCACTTTGCTGAAGATCCTCGCCGGCATCCTCAAACCGCAGCAGGGGCGGTTGACGCTGTTTGACCGCCCGCTGGCGTCGTACCCGCGCAAGGAACTGGCTCGAAAGGTGGCCTATGTTCCGCAGCTGACGGCGCTGGATTTTCCATTTACGGTAACGGAAATTGTCCTGATGGGCCGCTCTCCTCACCTGGGGATACTCGGATGGGAGCAGGCCGACGATCTTGAAATCGCTAAAAGAGCGATCACCTTCACCGAGACCGAACACCTGGCGCACCGCAGGCTTAACGAACTGAGCGGCGGCGAGCGCCAGCGAGCCTTCATTGCCCGGGCCATCTGCCAGGAGCCGAAAATCATCCTCCTGGATGAACCGACCGCCTCCCTGGACCTGGCCCACCAGATCAAAGTCATGGATCTGATGGAAAAGCTGCGGACCGAAAAGAACATCACCATCGTCATGGTGTCCCACGACGTCAACCTGGCCGCCATGTACGCCCAGCGTCTGCTCCTGCTTAATCGGGGACGACTCGTAACGCTGGGGCCGCCCCGGGACGTGCTCGACTATGCGGTCCTGGAAGAAATCTACGGCTGCACCCTGCTGGTCGACGAGAGTCCCATCGGCCGCTTCCCCCGGATTACCCTGGTGCCTAAGAAGTTTCAGGTACCGGGGGCCGGCAAATAGACCGAAGGTGGATAGACTGAAGACTAAGCATCAGTTGCCCGTGGCCCGTTGTCCTTTGCCGGAATTGACCACTGATCCTTGATTGCAGGTTACAGGCCCAGTCTTCTCCTGGTGCGACAGCTTCAGCTTACCCCCCTATCTCTTCCTTCAGCCTTTAGCCTAATCCCCTTTAGCCTTCCCGCCCGACACCTGACACCTGACTCCTATCAATTTTTCTGTTGACTTTACGATATTCTTACAGCATATGATTCATCATTCAGGTACTCGTTCGAGTTTAAAAGGGAACTCCCTTGGAAATGGGGACGGGCCCGCCGCTGTGATCGGGGACCATCGCCGCCGAGAATATTTTGAGATTCATGTTTTTTTGAAATGTTCTCTGACTGCCACTGACCGTTCTATCCGGTCGGGAAGGTGCGGCCGATGGGTTGATCCGAGAGTCAGAAGACCTGCCTGAAGGAATAAATGCGGGACCTGTGCAAACTGCACAATTTTGTTCAAGTTCAAGGAAGGCGCTAATTTTAACCGCAGGAATACACACAGTATTTCGAGGATTAACATTTGAGCCTGACGCGGGAATTGAGCAAAATGGGGCGGGATGCAAAGGTTCTGATGCGCCTCCGCGGACAGAGGCAACCGTATGATCAGAGGATAAAAAAGGGACATCCCCGGATCGAATCAGTTTCGGTCCGGGGATTTTTTTTTGCTCCGGACCCTCGACAATTACTATTTTTGAGGGAGGATTGAGCGAAATGAAAAGATGGTTGACAATTGCGGCTATAATTTCGGTTCTGTATCTGCCCGGTGGTTCTCCGGCAGCAGAAAAAAAAGAAAACGGACAATCCGCTCCGACAATGCCCGAAATCATCGTTACCGCCACCCGTTACGAGGAAGAAGTCCGGAACGTTCCGGCTAATGTATCGATCATTACAGCGGAAGACATCAACAATTCCGGTGCCCGGAACATCCCGGAATTTCTGAGAATCCAAGCCGGCGTAAAGGTCAACGATATCAACGGCAGCGGCCGGTCCTATACCGTGGATTTGCGGGGGTTCGGCGAAACCGCGACCTTGAACACCCTCGTCTTGGTTGACGGCAGGAGGGTCAACCAGGCGGATCTTAGCGGAACGGACTGGGCTCAGATCCCTCTTGATCGGGTTGAAAAAATCGAAATTATTCGGGGGGGACGCGGCAGCGTCCTGTACGGCGATAATGCGTCGGGCGGCGTCATCAATATCATCACCCGAGAAGGAGAGCGCTTAAAGGCCGGACTTGGAGCCGCCGCCGGAAGTTATGACACCTCAAAAGGCGACGCCTATATCAGCGGAAGCTTAACCAGTTTTTCGTATTCCCTTTCCGCGAGTTATCTGGATACGGACGGCTATCGGGACAACAGCAGGCAGGAAGCCAAGGATATCGGTCTTAACCTGAATCATTATCCCTCGGACACTTTAAAGCTCAATTTGAGCACCGGCTATCATAGAGACGATACCGGTCTGCCGGGGGCTTTAAAGGAGAGTGATTTCGCCGGGGGAGCCCATCGCCGCAGCACCATCAATCCCAACGATTTTGCCGAGACCGAAGATTACTATTTCAAAGGCGGTCCGGATCTCTTCTTTCTCGGAGACAATGTCTTTAAATTCGATCTGGCTTACCGGGTGAGGAATACTTCCAGCTTCGCTTCTTTTGTGGGCGGAAGTTTTACGGCCGACACGGAAATTGAGACAATATCCGCTTCGCCCCGTCTGGTGTTGAAAAAGGAATTCCTGGGCATGCCCAATACCTTTTCGATCGGATTCGATTTTGAAAATATAACCGAAAATATCGTAAACGATCTGGTCTTTCCGCCCTTCTCCTCCATAGCGAAGTTTGAACTGAAAAGGCAAAGCTACGGATACTATTTTTACGACGATTTCAAACCGCTGTCCGACCTGTCGGTGACGGTAGGATTCCGCCGCGACCGGGCCGACTTCGATTTCGATTCGTTCACAGCTCCGGCCGAAAATGTTTCAGCAGATGAAGATGCATTCACCGCCGGGACAAACTACACCTTTGCCGAAAAATCATATGCCTATTTCAGCTTCTCCCGCAGCTTCAGGTATCCAGTGCTTGATGAATTTTTTGACTTTACCAGCAACACCGTGAACACCGCCTTGAAACCCCAGGAATCGGACGGCTACGAACTGGGGATGCGCTACTTTTTCAATGGGGACAGTTACGTTCATCTGAATCTATTCAGGCTGGACACCGTTGATGAAATTTTTCTGAATCCCACTCCAAAAGGGTTCGGCATTACCGGAAACGACAATATGGACGGGGAAACCCGGCGGGAAGGAGTGGAAATTTCATTTAATACCGCGATTGAAAAATGGATCGCTTTACACGGCGGCTATACCTATACTTATGCCAAGATCCGGGGCGGCAGCTTCAAGGAGAAGGATATTCCGGATGTCCCCAACCATCAGGCCGTCCTGGGGACCGTGTTCTTCTGGCAAGGGGCCTCTTTGGCGGTAAACGGTATCTATATCGGCAGGCGGCCCTTCATCAGCGATTTTGAGAACACCTTCGATTATCAGAAAGATTATCTGGTATTTAACGCCAAACTCAAATACCCTTGGAAAATGTTTACGTTCTATCTGGATATTAATAATATAACAGATGAAGAATATTCGGAATACGGAGTTATCAGCCTATTTTCGTCCCCGCGCGAGAAGGCCTGGTATCCCTCTCCAGAGAGGAACATCCTTGCCGGTGTGCGCTTCGATTTTTAATCCCTTTGAAACATAATAGGCACACATCCGTAGGAATCTGGCCGGACTGCCCGCCATAAAAGCATTAAAGGACTTCTGATGGAAACCATTTCAGACAGCCGCAAATCAAGGATCATTTTAATTACCGGCGGCGCCCGCAGCGGCAAAAGTGCGTTTGCCCTTGGCAAAGCTGGAACTTTCGAAGGCAAAAAACTTTTTATTGCAACGGCGGAGCCGCTGGACGCGGAAATGCAAAGACGGATCGAAACACATCGAAATGAGCGCGGCCCGGGCTGGGATACCGCTGAAGTGCCTTTGAAGCTTGCTGAGACGCTGAAAAATCAAGGCGTATTTTATCAGATTATCCTGATTGACTGCCTGACGCTCTGGTTGTCCAACATGATGGGGAGGACGGCTGAAACAGGGGATGGGGACGATAGGGTGGTCGAAGCTATCGACACGCTGGTTCACAGCCTGCTGGATATGCAGCGGCCTCCGCAACGGATTATTGGTTCAGCTTCTATATATATCGTTTCCAATGAGGTCGGCATGGGAATCGTGCCAGACAACCGGGCAGCCAGAACTTTCAGGGACATGGCCGGACGACTCAATCAAAAAGTCGCCCGGATTGCCGATGAGGTTTATCTCATGGTCTGCGGACTGCCGCTTCAGATAAAATGACATGTTGAAGGTTTAAACAAAGGATAATTTATGAAAATGGAAGAGTTATTTGCAAACATACAACCTGTAAAGGCCGAATTCTACAAACTCGCCCAGCAACGACTTGACAACCTGACAAAACCACCCGGCAGTCTCGGCCGGCTGGAAGAATTCGCTCGCCGGCTGGTTGCGATTTACAAAACGGAAATGCCTGAAATCCCCAAAAAGGTGGTGTTCACCTTTGCAGGCGATCACGGCGTTGCCGTGGAAGGCGTCAGTGCGTTTCCCCAGGAAGTCACCGCTCAGATGGTGTTGAATTTCATCAGCGGCGGCGCCGGCATTAACGTGCTGGCCCGGCACGCCGGGGCGGATGTGGTTGTCGTCGACATCGGAGTGAATTATGATTTTGACGCCCTGAAGGGACTGGTTAGAAAAAAGGTCGTCCGCGGAACCAGGAATATTGCCGAAGGACCGGCCATGACGCCTGCCGAGGCCGTCCGATGTCTCGCGGTCGGCAGAGAGCTAGCGCAGGAATATGCGGATAGGGGGTATCGGCTCTTTGCCACCGGCGAAATGGGCATAGCCAACACGACCCCTTCATCGGCGATTGCCGCGGTAATTACCGGAAAATCCGTAGCGGAGGTAACCGGCAAAGGAACGGGTATCGACGATGCCGCCTTTGATAATAAAGTCCGGATCATCGCCAGGGCCATTTCCGTGAATCGGCCCGATCCACTCAACGGGCTGGAGATTCTGGCCAGGATCGGCGGGGCTGAAATCGGCGGCATCGCCGGCCTATGCCTGGGCGCAGCCGAAAAAGGAATCCCGGTGCTAATCGACGGATTCATTTCCACAGCGGGCGCGCTGATCGCCTATACCCTCAATCCGGATATTGTTGATTATTTGTTTGCCGCCCACCATTCCGTGGAAAAAGGCCACCAGGCCATGCTGGCGCATATGAAATTGCGACCGATCCTGGACCTGGATCTTCGCTTGGGGGAAGGCACGGGAGCGGCCCTGGCCATGACGGTCATCGACGCCGGGCTGAAAATTTACCGGGAAATGGCGACCTTCAGCGAGGCCGGAGTTTCAAACCAGGGCTAAAGGATAAAAAGGTGTTGACAAAAATCATCAGCGCCATTCAGTTCCTGACGATTATCCCCTTGCCGGTTAAGGCTATTCATGCAGCCGAAGACGACCTCGGCAGGTGCAGCGCCTATTTCCCGCTGGCCGGCCTTTTACAGGGAGTCTTGCTGGCGCTGGTATCAGCGATCTTTTCCCCTTTGTTTTCAGGTGATATCGTTGCCGCCCTGCAGGTTGCGACGCTTGCCTTAAGCAACGGCGGCTTTCATCTCGACGGACTGTCCGATACGGTTGATGCCCTGGCATCGCGCAAAAGCAAGGAAAAAATGATCGCCATTATGAAGGATGGCGCCGCTGGCCCTATCGGCGTTGTTTCGATTGTTGTCATCATCCTGTTTAAATATCTTCTGCTCAAGCATGCGATGTCACCGCCGGACCTGAAGGCTTACGTCGCGCTGATCCTGTTCCCTACTGTCGCCCGCTGGAGCATGGTCCCGGCCCTTTTCTGCGCCAAGAGCACCCGGAGTGACGGTCTGGGAAAAATTTTCATCGAACGGACGGGGGCCCGGGAGTTGCTCATCGCAACGGGCCTGGTATGGAGCATCATCGCCGCAATTTTTTTAACGGCGCCCCAGTTGATCGTTCTGCCGAAAATAATCGTCATCTTCATCTCGATGTACATTTTTTCTTTTTGGGCGGCGCGCTTTTTTGAAAAAAAGTTCGGCGGGCTCACCGGCGACAACCTGGGTGCAATTACGGAAATGAGCGAGGTGCTGTTTCTGTTCATGATGATAGGGCCTTATCCGACTAACATATGATCACGACAGTCTACATCATTCGGCATGGATTGACGGCCGCCGCCGCAGAAAAGCGATACGCAGGCCATCTGGACGTACCGCTTTCCCCTGAAGGCGAAAAACAGATGGAACGCCTGGCCCGTCATCTCATTGGAAAAACAGGCCCAGGCCTCTCGGAAGGAGCGGACAGTGCTCTGGAGTACGTTTATTGTTCGGATCTGCAGCGCGCCCGCAAAAGCGCTGAAATCATCGCCCGCCCCTTCGGGCTGCAGCCGGTTGAGGTTTCCGCTTTAAGAGAACGCAACTTCGGTAGTTGGGAAGGCATGACCTTTGATGAGGTCAACCAGGTATTCCCCGGGGAATTTCAGGAATGGGTCACCGACCCCCTTGCCTTTTGTCCGGTCGGCGGTGAAAGCGCCATCGATGTCCGCAACCGGGTCATGCGGGTATTTTACAACATCATCGCGAAAAAAAGAGGCCAAAAAATTGCCGTGGTCGCCCACGGCGGGGTAAACCGTATCATCCTGTGCGAACTGCTGGGCATTCCCCTGCGGAACCTTTTCAAGATCGAACAGGATTTCAGCGCGCTGAATGTATGCCTCTTCCATGACAAGACCCCGGTTCTGACACTGATGAACCATGTGGTCGAAATGGAAGCGCCTTAACTCAATCATCATATCCGTTTATTTTTAGGAGAACGAATGTCATGCTGGAACTATTTAAAAGCGGCGGGCCGGTCATGTATCCCCTGCTGGCCTGCTCCATCATCGTGCTCACCGTTGTCATCGAACGGCTGATGTTCTGGATCCGCCTGGACATGTTGCGGAATCAGCCGCTGGTCAACGAAGTCCTGGAACTTTGCCGGGCGGCCGATTGGGAAGCGGTTAAAACAAAGGTGTCCGGCTCCAGGGATCACCTGATCCGGATTCTCGTCAGCGGCATCCTGCACCGCGAATTTTCCATGACCAAGGCCATGGAATCGGCCGCAGCCGACGAAGTCAAAAAGATGCGCCGCTACATGGGGGTGCTGGACACCATGATCACGGTTGCCCCCCTGCTGGGCATATTCGGAACCGTCACCGGGATCATTACGTCCTTTGACGTGCTGGGGACCACCGGCATTGAACACCCGGAAGCCGTCACCGCCGGCATCGCCGAGGCCCTGATCACCACGGCTGCCGGACTCGGGATCGCCATTCTTTCGGTTTTTCCCTATAACTATTTTAATTCCCGCGTCACCGGCGCCGTTCTGGATATTGAAAAATATGCCACCAGCCTGGAAATTGTTTACGAAAAGCTGCTCCAGGCCCCTGAAATACAAAAAGGCGGCTCAGCATGAAAGTCCAGCTTAACCAAAGCAGTAAAATCCGCATCGAAATGATCCCCTTGATCGATATCGTGTTCCTGCTCCTGGTTTTTTTCATCTACGGGATGCTCTCCATGGCAGTTCATCGCGGTCTGCCGGTCCAACTGCCCACATCGACCGCTACGGGGATTGAAAAACATACGACCCTGTCCGTTACCGTCAAAGCGGACGGTTCGATCTTTTTAGACAAGGAACCGGTTGACCTTTCGGAACTGGCCGGCGCCCTGAAAGCCAAGGCCGCCGGCGACCATCCGACCGGCGTGCTGCTGTTTGCCGACCGCAGCCTGACCTATCAGAAACTCTTCCGGGTCCTGGATCAAATCCGATCTGCCGGCCTGAACCGGATGTCGCTTCAGGCTGAATGGGAGTAGCACGAGTTGAAACGCTTGCTGCCGGCAGCCATACTCGCGGTGGGAATCCATGCCTGTCTCCTGTGGACGGATTTCGGCTGGGTTAAGAGAAAATCGTTTTCTAAACCCCAATCCCGCAGCGTGATCCTGACGCTGGTATCCCGGCCTATGCCCAAAGCCGAACCCGCGCCGACGCTTTCTAAGCCGGCGATGCCGCCGGCACCGGCACCCGTTTCGATACCCGAATCCAAACCGGAACCGGAACCCAGACCAGCGCCCAGACCGACACCGAAGCCCGACCCCAAGCCGCAACCGGAAACCGCCCGCGTCCGAAAGCCTGAGATAGAGATCGCCGCTCCTCCGCCGGTGGGGTCGAAGCCTTCCCTGATTCTACCCGAAACCCGCCCGGTGTTCGATTCCCGGACCGAACCGCTAACAGGGAAAGAACAACCGGATCTCCCGGCAGCGCTTATCGAGGCGGAGCCCCGGCCCCGCACGCTATTAAAGGCGGATGAACAGAAGCAACAGGTTTCGGCGCATCCGATCGAAACGCCTCCGGCACCGGCGCCAGTCCGGGAGGCAAAGCCCAGATATCGCGATAATCCCACCCCGCCCTATCCCATCCTGGCCCGCAGAAGGGGCTTCCAGGGCACCGTGGTTCTCGATGTTTTCATCGATAAAAACGGCCGCGTCACAGATATGAAGACATCCTCATCCAGCGGCTACTCAATTCTTGATAAAGCCGCCCGGACAACCGTTGAGAACTGGTTGTTTGAACCCGGCATGAAAGGAGAGGAGAAAATTGAAATGTGGGTGAAAGTGCCGATACGTTTTGAGCTGAAATAGGCATCATTGCGTGACGGCGCGCAAACCATTTATCATTTTGCTATTTACAGAAGAATAGGTTTATAGTTTTATTTTACAATCGAATTTTGATTGATCTGTAAACCAAATCGTTAAAGACGTCCAGCCTGCCGGAAGAGAAGGTTGACTTTATGAATACTGTCATCGATCGCTGGAAACAAAAAGCGCACAGCCTCAAAAAAGAGACCTTTGCCATTTATCTCGCTTATAAAGACCCGCGGGTTCCCTGGTATGCAAAACTGCTGGCCGCCTGCGTGGTGGGATACGCCCTGAGTCCGATAGACCTGATACCTGATCCGATCCCGATCCTGGGTTACCTGGATGATCTTGTGCTCGTACCCCTCGGGATTGCGCTGGTTGTCAGGCTGATTCCGCCTGATATCTTGGAGGAGTGCCGGCAAAAAGCCGAAACAGCCTTCCGCCGGGGCAAACCAAAGAACTGGATTGCAGGGGCGATTATTATCAGCATATGGATCATTGTTTTTGCCATCACAACCTTCTATCTGGTCAAACTGCTCAAAACATGACGATGCAATAACCGGAATCATGGGCGCCGGTAAAATCTTTCGCCGAAGCGAGTGAATGGGGCCAAGCAACTGTGACGCATCGGCCCGCCCGGTATGGGACTTACCATTTTCCCATGAAAGCTCAATTTTCTTGGAAATCATTCAGATGGCGAAAATCGGTTTACATAAAACCAAACTCCTCATACTCCTGATGGTCATTGCCGGCGTCCTATGCGGGATGACGGTGGGGGTGTTTCTGTCACTGACCCACGACCTGCCCCAGATCCGATCCCTGGAAACCTACAAGCCCTCGGCCGTTACGCGAATATTTTCCGCCGACCATATTCTGCTGGCCGAGCTTTTTGTCGAAAAACGGGACCCGGTGCCCCTTGCAATGGTCCCTGAAAGCCTTAAAGCCGCCCTGCTGACCACCGAAGACAGAAACTTTTACCGCCACAGCGGCATGGACATAAAGGGCATCCTCCGGGCCATTGTAAGAGATATCTGGGCCGGGGAGTTTGTGGAAGGCGCCAGCACGCTCACCCAGCAGCTTTCCAAAACCCTTTTTCTGACACCCCGCAAAACCATCATCCGCAAGGCTAAAGAGGCCCTGCTGGCATTTCAGCTGGAACGCCGCTATACCAAGGATGAAATCCTGGAGCTGTACCTGAATCAGGTCTATTTCGGCAGCGGCGCCTACGGAGTCGCGTCGGCCGCCCGCCTATTTTTTGGAAAACCGCTGGGGGAACTGACCCTGGCGGAGTGCGCCCTCATCGCGGCCATGCCCAAGGCGCCCTCACGGTTTTCACCGTTGATCAATAAACCCCTTGCCCAAAAACGCCGGAACCTTGTGTTGCGGCAGATGCTTGAAATCAATATCATCTCGGAGGCTCAATACCGGCAGGCCATTGCCGAACCGGTGCAGACGCCGGACCGGGATGGATTTGCCCCCAGCGGACCTTACTTTGTGGAATACATCAAAAATTTCCTCGAAGACGCCCTTGGATCCACCAGGCTCTATATGGGCGGGCTTACGGTAACAACGACCCTCTCTGGTGAACTGCAAAAAGCGGCGGAACATGCGGCCCGAGGCGGCCTGCAGGCCCTTGAAGCCCGTATGAAAAAAAACGGCGCGGTCCGTCCGGAGCCCCAGTGCGCACTGGTTGCCCTGGATGTTCAAACCGGCGGCATCCTGGCCATGGTTGGCGGCAGGGATTTCGTGCAAAGCCCGTTTAACCGGGCCACCATGGCGCTGCGCCAGCCGGGCTCGGCCTTTAAACCGATCGTCTATGCCCTTGCCGTTGAACGGGGCTTTTCACAGAACCAGACGGTCCTGGACGCGCCGGTGATTTTTAAAGGGGCCCAGGACGGCAATGACTGGCGGCCTGAAAATTTTACAAAAACATTCCAGGGTGAGCTCACACTGCGCAGGGCCCTGGCCTTATCGGAAAATATTCCGGCCGTCCGGCTCATTGAAATGCTGGGACCGGCCGCCGTCGCCGATTTTGCCTTTACCCTGGGTGTTCACTCCCCGCTGCGGCCGAACCTTTCCCTGGCGCTGGGAACTTCGGAAGTCACCCTGCTTGACCTGACCTCCGCCTATGCGGTGTTTCCCAACCGGGGCAGAAAAATTCAACCCTTCGGGGTATTGAAGGTGACGGATGCGGCCGGCCGGGTCGTCTGGGAGGCGCCGCCCCAGGTGCACATGGCCATGTCGCGAACCGGGGCCGCGATCATCACCGACATGCTCCAGGGCGTCATCAGAGAAGGGACCGGCAAAACATCCGGCCGCCTCTCCGCTCCCCTGGGGGGCAAAACCGGGACCACCAATGAATTCAAGGACGCCCTTTTTATCGGTTTTTCACCTTCAGTGGCAGCCGGCGTATGGTTTGGAAACGATGATTTTACCCCCCTGGGAAAGGGCGAAACCGGAGCCCGGACCGCCCTTCCCGCCTGGATCGAGTTTATGAGCCGGACCCTGCAGGACCGGCCCTATCAGTATTTCGACATTCCCGACGACGTGGTGTCGGCGTGGATGGATCCGCAAACCGGCATGCTGGCCCCGGAAAACTCGCCGAAGGCCGTTGCCGCAATGTTCAAGAAAGGAATGGAGCCGCGACGTTGAAAATCAGGTGGATCTCGGATGAATCCTTAACAGCCTGTTAAAAACATTTGCTTTAACCGCAAATAATGCTATAGGAACCGCCATGATTCGCAAAGCCCAAATAAAGGATATCAAAACCATCCACAACCTGCTGCAGCAATACGGCAATAAGGGACAGCTGCTCCCGCGGCCGCTCAGCAAGCTCTATGATCACATCAGGGATTTTCTGGTTTACGTCGACGGTCCCGAAGAGACGCTGCTGGGCTGCTGCGCCCTGCAGATCTGCTGGGAGGACATGGCTGAAATCCGCTCCCTGGCCGTGCACCCGCATCATCAGAAAAAGAAAATCGGCGCAAAGCTCGTGGAAGCCGCCCTTGCCGATGCACAGACGTTCAACGTGGATAAAGTCTTCACCCTGACCTACCAGCCTGATTTTTTTAAAAAATACGGATTCAGCCGGATCGAAATTTCGGACCTGCCCCTGAAGATCTGGGGAGACTGCCTGTCGTGCGTCAAGTTCCCCGACTGCGATGAAATCGCGATGATGAAGGAACTCAGATAGAGGCTGCTATTAACCGTATGCCGCTAAATCGCCCCTCTTAACTTGCATGAGTCAAAATCCAACCGGACAGGTCACGCTTGCTGCCGATCAAGCATTTCTATGAAATCGCCTTGATGAAAAAACTCATTCCATATGGTGAGCTATCTCAATAATAAATACCATTATTATTTCAGGAGTCGGGGCGGTTTGTAAAAAGATCAGGTATAAATCACGCTTAAGGGGATCGGCGGATAGCGCCACTCGCCGGGCCTGGGCAGGAGGTGTTCGGCACCCACGGAGAGCCAGTTCATTTCGGACTTGATCTCCCGCAGCTTGCCGTCGTCCGGCGGACGGGCATGGTCGGTTAAGGCGTACGTCACCTGTAATATGCAAATGCTGGATTTCTTTTCACGGGCCAACACATAGTGCTTTCGCAACGTCCGCGGTCCGATGCCGCAGGTCTGGGCGATCCCATCCAGTTCGGCGTTGCTGAATTTCATCAGCAGGGCTTTTGACACCCCTCTTTCCGAAATCCGTATCAAAGTCCTGGATTCGCTGCTGCCGGCATATACGGTTGCAATGCAGGCGATGCGCTTCAGATACTGGGCGGCGACAATGGCAGCCGTGCGCCTGCCGCCGACCATGAACGGAGCGCAGTAGTACTCAAAAAACTTCTTCTGAATATCCTCGGCGTATTTATCCCCTTTTTCATATATGTCCTTTGAGATATAGCGAAGCGCCTGGGCCATGTCTTCCGCGGCATTGGCGATGGGCCAGTCGACGCGCACATGAAAATGGGACAGGCAGTAGCGGTTGCGGTTGACACTGGTGGGGTCCCGCTGGATCAGCAGGGCATAATCCACAGGCAGCAGGTCTTTTAAAAAATCAAAAAAATGAACCGATTCCAGATACTTGTGACTTCTGTCAAACTTCACCGACAGGGGCATGATCTCAGGATGGTGCAGGTTTTTCTTGACGGTCTTATTATCGTCAAAAAAACGAATGTATTTTTTATGGGTGTTGGGGATGGTATCTTCGACGAAAAGCAGCAGAAACGAATTCTGTGCATCATACTCCACCCCGGGAATCCGCGCCCGGGGTTTCAGCTCCCGCTTTTCGACAAATGGATAGGGGATGTTCTGGGACAGAAAATTTGAATACGAATCGAGCAGACAGTATTGCAGGAGATACTGATCCAATTCGTCCCTCAACAGCTCATAATAAGACCGCCGCAAACGGTTCTCCTGGCTGAGCTCTTCCCGGACACTCCAGAATGCTAGTCTGCCTTCCTGCTTGATCAATTTGTCATCTCAACTGTTGGAATTTAACGGATAGAATAACCTCTTTTCCCAAAACATGATGCGGAACAGGGTGAATTTTGTTGAATCTTATACCATAATTTCTAAATTCTGTCAACGAAAACAATTAATTATCTATTGTTTAACTTTTCAACCCATCCATAAATACCCTCACGATAACGATACCCCAGAAAGGCCGCCAGCAGACATAAGCCGAAAATAAAGGCGAACAGCCAGTAGTTTTGCGTGAAAACAAAAGCCCCCTGGAGGCTGAGCAACAGGGTGCCGGGCATGCGCCCGACGCCCGCCAGTATGATTAAAATTTTAAGCGGTATCGTGCTGAATCCCAGAAAAAGGCACAAGTAATCCTTGGGAAAGCCCGGGATGATGAATAAAATGAAGCTGACGATCACCCCCTGGTGTTTCAAGACCCGGTCAAAACGCTCCAGGACATCGCCGGGTATCAGCTTTCTGACGTACCGCCGTCCCAGAAAACGGCCGATGGAAAAATTCAGCCAGGAACCTGCTGTCAGGGCAAGGCTGGAAAATAAAAACCCTTTGGCCGCGCCGAACAGATATCCTCCGATAAAACCGGTCACTTCCCCCGGTATCGGGGCAAAAATCACCTGCAGGATCTGAATCGTCATAAACACAAGCGGTGCGGCCACGCCAAAGGAGGTGATAAAATTTTTCACCGCTTCCCGGTCGGTAAACAGGGCGTAATATCGGACGGCGAATTCCCCCAGAAAATCCCTGTATAAATAAACGGCGGCAGCCAGCCCGCAAACAGCCCCTGCGAGAACCAGGATCAGCTTTATGGAGATTCTGTTCTGGATCATTCCGGTTCAGCGCCGGGAATCGGCTTGTTGCAAAGCGGCAACGCCCGGCAGAATTTTTCCTTCCAGCAGTTCCAGGAAAGCGCCGCCGCCGGTGGAAATATAGGTAATTTTATCGGCAACACCGGCTTTGTGGATGGCGGCATCCGTGTCGCCGCCGCCGACAATGGTCAGCGCCCTTGAGGCGGCCAGGCATTTTGCCATTTCAAGTGTGCCCCGACTGAAGGCGTCCATTTCAAATACCCCCAAGGGGCCGTTCCAGATAATGGTGGCGGCATCCCCGAGCGCCTTTGCGTAAAGCTTCGATGTTTTCGGGCCGATGTCCAGCGCCATCCCGTCCGCGGGAAAATCCTCTATGGATACGACTGTTGTTTCGGCGTCCGGCGCCATCCGCGAGGCCACCACCGCATCCACCGGAAGAAAGAACTCAATTCCCTTTTCCCGGGCTTTTTTCATCACGGTCTCGGCTACCGGGATCAGGTCCGCTTCGATTTTCGATTTCCCCACCGCCACCCCGCGGCTCTTCAGAAAGGTATTGGCCATGGCGCCGCCGATGAGCAGCTTGTCCACATGCGCCAGCATGTTTTCCAGAGCGCCCAGCTTTCCGGAAACCTTGGCGCCGCCCACCACCGCCGCAAAAGGGCGTTTGGGGTGGGACATGGCCTTATCAAAATAATCGATCTCTTTCCCCAGCAGAAACCCTGCTGCGCATACCGGCACATGCCGGGTGACGGCCACCACGGATGCATCCGGCCGGTGCGATACCGCAAAGGCATCGTTGATATAGACGTCTCCCAGTTCGGCCAGCGCCCTGGCAAAAGCATCGTCGTTTTTCTGTTCTTCCGGGTGATACCGCAGATTTTCCAGCATCAGGATATCGCCGGGCTTCATGGCGTCCACGAGGATCTTGACGGCCGGGCCGATACAGTCCGGCGCCATCCGGACATCCGCATGCATGAGTTCGCCCAAGCGCTTTGCCACCGGCGCAAGGCTCATCTCGGGAACCACCTTGCCGTCCGGACGTCCCAGATGGGACGACAGGATCAAACGGGCCTTCTGTTTGCGGGCGTACGCCAGGGTCGGCAGGACTGCAGTCAGGCGCGAATCATCGGCGACCTTCAGGTTTGCATCCAAGGGAACATTAAAGTCGACTCGAAAAAACACGCGTTTGCCGGCAATATCGACATCTTTAATCGTCTTCATGGACCCCTCCCTTCTGTTTCTTTTTTTATAGAATCTAAGAACCCTGGCCCGGAAGGCCGGGCGACGATTATCCCCAGATAGAATTTGCTGAATTCGCTTATTGAATTTCCAAATCACCAATCCCAAAGATCACATAAATCCCGATGACCAAAATTCAAAGACCAACCCATGTCCTGGAAATTTTTGATCATTGAATATTGAAATTTATGATTTGTCTGTAATTTGGTTTTTGGATTTTGGATTATTAAACACAAAAATCCACGGCAAAACCGGTTAATCCACCTCTGGACTTAGGGAGCAAATTTTCTCTGCCGGAATAAAACAGATTATTCTTTTGGTTTTCTTTCGGTTTCTTTTTTCAACTTGCTTCGAAAATATTTTTTTTTCGACCACCTTTCAAAAAAGGAAATAACCCCGGTCCGATAGGCCCGGTCGATCACTTCTTCCCGCACCCGGTCCCCATCGGACCCGGAAACGGCCTCGCGCAGGCAGTCCACCTTGAGGCCGCAGTTCATACAGCGTTCAGGGCTCTGCCGCAGTCCGTCCGCGCCTTTTGGGAAAACCTGTTCCAGGATGCCGAAACAGGCGGGATGTTCAGGGTCGTCGTTTTTCATGTCAATGGCCGTTATCAAATTGACGCAGTGCTTCAGCCGGCGGAAATTTCCCGCTGCTGATGTTCGCGGTAGATCCGGGCGATATGGCCGTGATCCGCAAAGCTGTAATAAGAATTGTTCCCCATTACGATATGTTCATGCACCGTAATCCCCACTGCTGCGCAGGCAACAATCAGCTGCCGCGTGATGCGCATATCCTCGGGCGAGGGGGCAGGGTCGCCCGACGGATGGTTGTGGGCGAATATCAGGGCGGCGGCATCATGGTTCAAGGCGGCCAGAATCACTTCGCGGGGATAAACGGAGCTTGCCGTCAACGTTCCTTTAAAGAGCGTTTCCACCGCGAGCACCCTGTTCTTGGCATTGAGGAAAACGACCTTGAAATACTCGCGCACTTTGTCGCCGATGCTGTGACGCAGATACGCATAAAGCTCTTTGGAATTGTTGAGGGGGTCCGTTTCAATCAGTCGTTTTTTAAGGTACCGATCCGCAACCGCTTTCACCAGCCGGATGCCGAACTGGTTCGTGGGCCCGACGCCTTCAATTTCTTGAAGCTCCCGGGGGGAGGCCTCCAGAACGCGCTGCAGCGTCTTGAAGCGCCCGAGAAGCGCCTTGGCGATATCCTTGCAGTCCTTGCGGGGGGTCGCGACGGTCAGCAGCAGTTCTAGAACCTCATAATCGTGAAAGCCGTCCAGCCCGGACTTAAGGAATTTTTCACGCAGCCGCTGCCGGTGGCCCGCCCCCTTATGTGATTCGGCTCTGGCCATCAGTCGTCTATTTCATTTTTCAAGTCCCGGGTCATCAAGCGGTGAAGCGCCTTTTGAGGTTCGAGCCCGTCGTAAAGAATATGATAGACCTCTTGGGAAATCGGCATTTCCACCCCGACCTTCCGCGACAGGTTGTACACGGACTTGGCGGTCCTGACGCCCTCGGCAACCATCCGCATGTCCGCCAGAATTTCAGCCAGCTTCTTGCCTTCGCCGATCTTTTTGCCGACGCTGTGATTCCGGCTCAGATCTCCGGTGCAGGTCAGGACGAGATCGCCCACCCCGGCCAGGCCGGCAAAGGTGTGGGGATTGGCGCCCAGCTTGACCCCCAGACGACGGATCTCGGCCAATCCCCTGGTAATCATGGCCGCCCGGGTGTTCAATCCCAGTCCGAGGCCGTCGATGATACCGGCAGCGATGGCGATGACATTCTTGACCGCCCCGCCCAGCTCCACCCCCACCAGATCGTCATTGGTATAAACCCGGAAAAACGGGGCGGCAAACGTATGCTGCACCAGCTCGGCCACGCGCTGGTCCTTGCAGGCCACCGTCACCACCGTGGGAACGTTGCGCGCGACTTCGCGCGCAAAACTGGGTCCGGAAAGAACCGCCAGTTTCCCGGGATCAACCTGCGGAAGGATTTCTTTGAGTATGGCGGACATCGTCAGATGGGTTTTAATTTCTATTCCCTTGGAGGCTGAAACCACAATCGTCCCGGGGGAAACAACCTTTGCCATTTTTCTGGCCGTGGCCCGCATGACATGGGACGGCACCACCACCAGCAGCAGGTCCTTGGCGCCGGCCACCTCCGCCAGATCGCTCGACACCGCCAGGCTCTCCGGAAGTTTAACCCCCGGCAGAAAAAGGGTGTTTTCCCGTGTACTCCGGATCCGGTCCCTGACCTCCGGTTCAAACGCCCACAGGGTGACGTTAAACCCCTTTATTGCAAGCAGGTTGGCCAGGGCGGTCCCCCAGCTGCCGGCCCCCACCACGCCGATGGTTAACATTTTAGGATTCGTTTTCACATTCATCATTGCAGTCTCTGCGAGTGTTTCAAACCTTTTAAATTGACACCAAATATTGGCAGTCTCGCAAAAAGCCAAAATTTCAATGGCAAAGTAAAAAGCTCCAAGTTCAAGGCGCGCAAATCTCGTGTGATGAGGCGTAGTTAAAGTACGCCGCAATCACAACGAGATGCGGCGCAACACAGAAATTGGACTTTTTACGAAGCCATCAATCTTCTTTTTCCACCACGACCACGGCCCCTGCCACCTTTTCGCCCGAGTCCATCTCGATCAGCTTGACACCCTGGGTATTGCGGCTGATCACAGAAATGCCGCTCACCGGTATGCGGATGATTTTGCCGCTGTCGGTCATGAGCATCAGATCGTCGCTTTCATCCACCAGCAGGAGGGCCACCACCAGACCGTTGCGCTCGCTGGTCTTGATGGTGATAACCCCCATGCCTCCCCGCTTTTGAACGGGATATTCGTCGATTGAGGTCCGCTTGCCGAATCCATTTTCGGTTGCAGCGAACACGGTCTGGCCGTGATGCAGGACTTCCATGCCCACGATGCGATCGCCCTTTAAAAGCCGCATCCCCCGGACCCCCATGGCGATTCGGCCGGTGGGACGGACATCCGACTCATGAAACCGGATCGATTTTCCCAGGGCAGAACAGAGGAAAACATTGCGGGTGCCGTCCGTGATCCTCGCGGCGATCAGTTCGTCACCGCTGCCGAGTCCCATCGCGATGATGCCGCCGGCCCGCGGGCGGCTGTAGGCCATCAGATCCGTTTTCTTGATCATCCCCTGGCGCGTGGCCATGATCACATGCAGGCCGGGTTCAAACGTCGGTACGGCCAGAACCGTCGACAGCTTTTCACCCTCCACGAAATTCAGCAGATTGATGATTGCCTTGCCGCGGCTCTGACGCCCGGCTTGGGGGATGTCGTACACCTTGCACCAGTAGACCCGTCCCTGGTTCGTGAAAAAAAGAAACGTATGATGGGTGGAAGCCACGAAAAGGTGCTGAACGACATCCTCTTCCTTGGGCACCATGGCGGTCTTGCCCTTGCCGCCGCGATGCTGGCTTTGATAGAGCGAAACCGGGTTGCGCTTGATGTAGCCCCCCTGGGATACGGTCACCACCATGTCCTCTTCAACGATCATGTCCTCGATGGTGATTTCCCTGGTTTCTTCAACTATTTCGGTCCGGCGTTTATCCCCGTATTCAGTTTTGATCCCGGCAAGCTCTTCCTTTATCAAATTCAAGACCAGCCGGTCATTGCTTAGAATCTCCCGGTACCGGGCGATATCCTTGATCACATTTTTATACTCTTCCAGTATTTTTTCCTGTTCCAGGCCGGTCAACCGCTGCAGCCGCATGTCCAGGATCGCCTGGGCCTGGATAGCCGAAAGGCTGAAGGTCTCCATCAGCCCTTTTTTGGCGTCCTGCGGTGACTGCGATGCCCGGATCAGGGCGACCACGGCATCCAGATTGTCCAGGGCAATCTTGAGGCCTTCTAATATGTGGGCGCGTTCTTCGGCCTTGCGCAGATCGTATCGGGTCCGCCGGATGATGATTTCCTTGCGGTGCAGGATGAAATACTCCAGAATCTCCTTCAGGTTGAGCAGCTGGGGCTGATTATTGACCACCGCCAGAAATATAATCCCGAAACTGGTCTCCATCTGGGTGTGTTTGTAAAGCTGATTGACGATCACCCCCGACATCTGGTCTTTTTTAAGCCCCAGGGCGATGCGCATCCCCTCGCGGTCGGACTCATCCCGGACGTACTGAATCCCCTCGATCTGCTTGTCTTTAATGAGTTCGGCAATCTTTTCAATCAGTCTGGCTTTGTTGACCTGATAAGGCAGCTGGGTGACGACAATGGTTTCGCGCTCGGTGCGCTTATCTTTTTCCACAATGATCCGGGCCCGTACCCGAATGATTCCGCGTCCGGTCCGATAGGCTTCGCGGATCCCGCTTGTTCCGTAAATCATGCCGGCTGTGGGAAAATCGGGCCCCGGAACATAATCCATCAATTCCTTGAAGGTAAGCTCCGGGTTGTCGATCAGGGCACAGATCGCATCGGCCACTTCAGAGAGGTTATGCGGCGGAATATTCGTGGCCATGCCCACGGCAATGCCGGATGAGCCGTTGATCAAGAGCGCCGGAATTTTAGCCGGCAGGACCGCCGGCTCTGAAAGGGATTCATCGTAGTTGGGCACGAAATCGACGGTTTCCTTGTCCAGATCCTCCAGCATCTGATGAGACAGGGGCATCATCCGGATTTCGGTATACCGCATGGCTGCAGGGGGGTCGCCGTCGATCGAGCCGAAGTTGCCCTGCCCGTCCACCAGCGGGTAGCGCATTGAAAAGTCCTGGGCCATTCGGACGATCGTGTCATAAACCGCCGTATCGCCGTGGGGGTGGAATTTACCGATGACATCCCCCACAATGCGGGCCGATTTCTTGTAAGGTTTGTTCCAGTCGTTTTTAAGCTCCCGCATGGCATACAGGATCCGGCGGTGAACCGGTTTCAAGCCGTCGCGAACATCCGGCAGAGCCCTGCCGATAATGACGCTCATGGCATAATCGAGATAGGATTTTTTCATCTCGCTCTCGATACTGATTTCAGGAAAATTCTCAGCTTGCATCATATCAACACCTTCAATTTAAACTTATACGGACAATTCAGTTTTTTATTGGTGTTACCAGCTGTTGGTAGCTGGTATGGTAAATGTCCGTTAATGTCAAAAACCCGGTCGCCACCAGAGGACCGTAGATAATACCCAGAATGCCGAACAGCTTCAACCCGCCGATGATGGAAATAAAAACCAGGAGGGTATGCATTTTCACCCGCTTGCCCACCAGTTTCGGTTTTAAGATATATTCAACCCCACCGGACAGAATAACGTAAAAAACAACGAAAAACACACCGGCCGCAAATCGGTCTGTTAAAAACAGGTATACTGTTGCCGGGATGAACACAACCCCGATGCCGACTATCGGCAAAAAGGCGAGCAGTGCCATGACCACCCCCCACAGGAATGGGGATTCCAAGCCGAAGAGCGCAAAAACGAGCCCGCCCGACACGCCCTGAATCAATCCGCCCAGTCCGTTGCCCACCAGGATCGCGCCGGACATGTCCTTGAATTTGCGGATCAGCTTATCATCCTGCTCCTTGGGCAGCGGGGAAAGCTGGGTGATAAAGGCGATGACCTTATGACCGTCAATCAACATAAAGTAAGTGATCAGCAGCATGAAAAAGAAATTGACGATAAAGGCGAACACATTCGAAGCGATGGCGCTGGCCTGATCGTAAACAAACATGCCGACGGCCTTGCTGATTTCCGACAGTATCCGGTTCAGGTGGTCGCTGGTGATCTGAACATGAAAATTTGTCAGAAGCAAATTGACCCGATCCAGGATGCTGCTGCCGGCCAGCAGGCTTTTAATCCGGTCGTTGATCAGGGCGCCTTTTCCCAGCAGATACAGCCCATAGGCTTCTTTTGACAAAATGCCCACAAACAGAACGATCGGCACGAACAGGACGATAAAAATAACGACGCAGGTCAATAAGGAGGCCGGTTGAGGTTTAATTCTGGCGGTTAATGCGCCGTAGATGGGGTTGAACACCCCTGTCACCACAAACGCCATAACGATGATGGAAACAAACGGCCACAGCAGCCACCCCAGCAATAGGGCGGAAATCAGAAAAAGCACCAGGAAAAACCACAGGATCATATCCCGGGAGGACTTATCTTCCATCAGCCCCCCAAAAGTGACAAACCGGTTTGCAGATTCATGCAAATTTTCCCACCTATCCGATGCAACAACCATCCACTTGTGAAACAACGGGCCGCTGATCGTATTCTGGAATCACAGCGGCCCACTGTACAGCGCTTATGTCCTAACATTTATTTAATTCAGGGTTCTGGAGTTTTTCAAATAGGATCATGTCCGCCCGGGAATCGGCCAGGCGGAACGCACGGCCTCCGGGCCGTGCATATCCATCCGGCGGCCCCGGCGGCGATTTGCGAGACCCGGACCTCTCCAGATTCTGTCACCTGCTCACAAATCCGCCGGCCACGAACAACAGCAGAATTTCGTAAATCAATACGGCGATATAGCTGCCGAACAACGCATACACGATCCCGCCACCGACAATGGCGGGAACGCCGCAGAAAACCAGTATCCCCAATTTCCGACTCCAATCCATACCCGATTCTCCCGTTCCGAACCTCCTGAAAAGATAAAAAAGCCTTTAATTTCTTTTGACAAATAGCAATTCCTGTCCGTCAAGTAAAGAAAAAAATCGTGAGGAAGCGCCCCTTCGGCCGGACCTATTGCCGTTCTATCCCGGCCTAGCGCTCGACGATCATGGCCATTCCCATCCCGCCGCCGATGCACATGCTGATCAGGCCCGTTGCGTACTCCTTGCGCTGCATCTGATACATGCCCGTTACCATCTGGCGCGCACCGGTACACCCGATCGGATGACCCAGGGAAATGCCGCTGCCGAGCTCATTGGGACGGTCGATCGCTATGCCGAGTTCACGCATGCAACCGATGGCCTGGGAGGCAAAAGCCTCATTTAATTCAATCAAATCAATGTCCGCGATCGTCATACCGGTCGCTTTCAGGACTTTGCGGATGGCCGGAACCGGTCCCAGGCCCATATAGGCCGGGTCCAGCCCGCCTGAGGCGAAAGCCTTGATCTTGACGATCGGCGTCAGATTCATTTCCCTGGCTTTCTCAGCGCTCATCAGCAAGACGGCGGCGGCGGCGTCATTGATGCCGGAGGCGTTGCCGGCGGTGACGGTGCCGTCTTTTTTAAAGGCCGGTCTGAGTTTCGCCATTTTTTCCATATTTGTATCCATGGGCCGTTCATCGGTATCAAAGTCGACTTCTCCCTGGCGGGTCTTGATTTTGACCGGTGCGATCTCTCCGGCAAAAATGCCGTCCGTTATGGCCTTCCGGGCCCGGTTGTGGCTCAAAACCCCCAGTTCGTCCTGCTCCTGCCGGCTGACCCCGTACAACTGGGCGATATTTTCCGCTGTAACGCCCATATGATACCCGTAAAAAATTTCAAAAAGCCCGTCGAAAACCATCAGATCGTATACTTCGCCGATACCGGTCAGTTCCATGCGATGACCCCAGCGCGCCTTGGGCAGGGCCATCGGGACCGAACTCATGTTCTCCTGTCCGCCCGCCAGAATTACGTCGGCCTGCCCGGCCATAATCGCGGCAGCCCCCAGGGCGATCGCCTTCAGGCCGGATCCGCACACCTTGTTAATGGTAAAGGCCGGGGTCTCCTTTGAAATCCCGGCGGCTATCATCGCCTGCCGGGCGGGGTTCTGTCCCTGGCCCGCCTGCAGCACATTTCCCATGATCACTTCATCGATGCAGATGGGCGCCGCCGCATCGTTCCACAGATACCCTTTTTTTTCGAGTTCTACCATGCCCTGATCCTTCAGTTTGTCCGGACAGGTTGCCATGGCCGTGTCGCCTGCAACCGGCCTGAGGCCGGCACGCTGCAGCACCGCCTTGATGACAACGGCACCGAGTTGAACCACAGGAATATCCTTGAGGCCGCCGCCGAAATTGCCGATCGCCGTTCTCGCGCCGCTTACAATCACCACTTCTCTCATTGCTTTTCCTCCTCTGGAATAGATTTTATACCCTAAATGATCACAACCTAAATGAAAATGGTAGCCGCCCTATAAAAAAAGAATTGAAAAAGATACGGACATGGGACAATATCGGCCATCGGCCGTAAGCTTCCAGTCGGTCGAAAACATTATCCGCCGCGGGATATTGACTAGAAGCTACCTCAAAAAAGTATAATTATTTCAGGGGTCGGAGAGTATTTTTGATGTTCTCCGGCCCGGGATAGGCACTTGTAATAAAACTCCCCGACCTCTCAATCAGTTAGACA
Organism: Thermodesulfobacteriota bacterium; assembly: GCA_040757625.1. Taxonomy (GTDB): domain Bacteria; phylum Desulfobacterota; class Desulfobacteria; order Desulfobacterales; family JARGFK01; genus JARGFK01. Next base: position 33,293 of record JBFLWU010000038.1, read on the forward strand.
TCATTTTATTGAGAGGGCTTCCAGAAAATTTTTCTAACACATTCATACACGGCCGGTCAATGGAGTTCCGATGTGTCTGATCTTGCTGTCGATCGGCATGCATGCCGACAATCCCCTGATAGTGGCGGCGAACCGGGATGAATTTTACGATCGTCCGGCAAGCCCGCTGGCATTCTGGTACGAGGCGCCGCAGGTGCTGGCCGGCAGGGATTTGCGGGGCGGCGGAACCTGGATGGGGATTGCCCCCGGAGGCCGCATCGGCGCTCTGACCAACTACCGAGATCCCTCGTCGCTCAAGGAAAATGCACCGTCAAGAGGGGTGCTTGTCGCAAATTTTCTGAAAGGAGTGGAATCGCCCCGGAAATATCTTGAACGGATCCGAACGAGCGCCCGCCGATATAATCCTTTCAACCTGCTGGCGGGCGACCAATCCGGTTTGTATTACTATTCAAACCGAAGCGACGAGATCCGCTGCCTGGACTCCGGCCTCTACGGACTCAGCAATCATCTGCTGGATACCCCCTGGCCGAAAGTGCGGAAGGGAAAAGATGCCCTGGAAGCCATGTTAAAGCGTCAAAAGCGGGTGCTGCCGGCAGACCTGTTCGACATTCTTATGGACCGGTCTCTGCCGCCGGATCACCTTCTGCCGGATACCGGCGTCGGCCTGGAGTGGGAACGGCTGCTGTCACCGGTCTTTATCACCGGCCGGACGTATGGAACCCGCTCGGCTACAGCCCTGATCGTCAACCGGTCGGGACGGTCAACGATTGCCGAACGGACCTTTGCGCCTCCGGGGGAAGGAATGAACCGGTCTTTCACCCGGACCTACCGATTGATGCTGCCACAGGAACGCACATAAACCCCCGGCCACGGCGGCGTTGGGGTTAGTCGAAACCCGGAGGGAGTTCCATTGTTCGCTGCTTGAATTTGCACACCATAAATTTCAAATATCAAACAACTTCAAAATGTTAAAACGTGTTGCGTCCAAATCCATTTGAATCATTGAAGGATTTGAGCGGAAGACTTGTTTGAAGCTATCTCAAAAATAAATATCAGTATTATTTCAGAAGTCGGGGAGGATTTTAAATGTTCTACGGTTCGGCCCGGGATTGAAACCCGGCTCCCCTTTGCGGGAGCATCTTATTCATCCAGTACCCGGCGCACCGTTTTCACCAGGTTTTCGATATGAAAGGGCTTTGATAAAAAGGCCCTTGCCCCCTGGCTCATGATTTCAGCCATATGATCATCGGAAACATAACCGCTGCTGATCACGATCCTGGCGGATTTGTGTTTGGCGAGCAGCTCCTTTAGGCAGTTGATGCCGCCCATGCCGGGCATCCCCAGATCCAGAACCACGGAATCGACGGCTTCTTCCGAATACAGGGTTAAGGCCTCCTCCCCGCTCTGGGCGGTAATGACCTGATAGCCGAATTTCTCAAGAACGGCCCTGCCGATATTCAAGATATCGACCTCGTCATCCACCATCAGGATCGTTTTCCCTCCCCGGGTTATTATCCCGCCGCTTTGGGGCTGATCCGGCGTCCCTTCCCGCTGGTGTGCGTTCATCCGGTCCTGCCATTCCGTATGCGCTTCCGATTTCATGTTGTTTCCAAGTATCCTTGTTGCGTATGATGGTTAAGGGTAATGTCCCGGTAAATGTTCTAGCCGCGGGGCGCAAAACCGATACCACCGGTTCCCCCGGGTCATTCATCAGGTCAATATTTATTAAGCAATCTTCGTGCCATCGCAGTAGCGCTCGGAAACGGCCGTTTCGCCGCAAAAAAGCCTGCGATACGATTCGGAAATGAATCTGGATGCACAGTTTTCTGTGCATGCTGCAGTCTGAAATCAGCGTCCAGTTGCGAACTGGACCATCTGAAACCCTATCGTTGCAAAAGCCGGAGGGTAAACCACATGGCAACCATTGACCCCATTCGTCGAATGCACCCGTGGTTTAATCTTCCAATTGATGTTATTTTAATGCATTTTGTTAGAATATCTCACTGGTTATCATTCTTTGCCATGTTGTTGATGAAGCAATAGGGTGAACATTGAAGCAAACACAGCGGGCTGCCGGAAGGATGGTTGAAGGATAGAAAACCCGGGGGGAATGTTGCCGTTTATTTTATCTCAAACTCTTTTAATTTGGCCAGCAGCGTATTGCGATGGATCCCGAGTTTGTCGGCAACGACTTTTCGGTTTCCGTTATAAAAATCAATAAATTCATTAATGTACTGCCTTTCAAACGCCGTGACGGCATCCTTGAGGGGCATGTGCCCGACCCCTCTCTTGGGGATGTTGATGACGGAAATATCCCTCAGGTGAATCACTGTCCCCGGTGAGATGGTCACCAGCCGCTCCACCAGGTTCTGGAGCTCTCTGACATTTCCGGGCCAGTCGTAATTTACCAGGGAACGCAGGGCCTTTTCCGAAAACCTCTTTGGGGGGATGCCTTTATGCTGGGTTTGCTGCTTTAAAAAATGATCGAGCAGCAGGGGAATGTCGCTGTGCCGTTCCCTGAGGGGGGGCAGTTTGATGGGAAACACATTGAGCCGGTAGAAAAGGTCTTCCCTGAATTCGCCTTTACCAATCAGCTTAGGGATGTCCTTGTTGGAAGCCGCCACAAACCGGATATCGACCTTGATGACTTTCGTGCTTCCTAAACGTTCAAATTCCTTTTCCTGAATCACCCTGAGGAGCTTGGCCTGCATGCCGGTATCGAGCGAATCGATATCATCCAGAAAAACCGTTCCGTTGTTGGCGATCTCCAGTTTGCCCATCCGCGAATCGACGGCCCCGGTAAAGGCCCCCCGGATATGGCCGAAAAGCTCACGCTCCATCAGCGCAGCGGGTATGGCGGCGCAGTTGATGACCACGAAGGGCTGTTTTTTCCGCGGACTGCGGTTGTGAATCGCCCGGGCCACCAGCTCCTTGCCGGTCCCGCTCTCACCCTGAACCAGAACGGCGCCGTCCCCCCGCGATATGGTGGTAATCAATTCAAAAACCGCTTTCATTTTAACATCGTTTCCCACCATTTTTTCAAAAGGCTGAACCCGCTGCAGTTCATCCCTGAGGTAGGTGACTTCTTTCACCAGCCGTCTTTTTTCAAGCGCCCGGTTGATGACCGTCAGCACCTCTTCCACATCAAAGGGCTTGATAATATATTCATAAGCACCGGATTTGATGGCCTGGACGGCGGTCTGAATCGCTTTTACGGCGGTGACCATGATAACCTCCACGTCGGGGTCGATCTCTTTCAACCTCCGCAGCAGGTCCACACCGTCCACATCGGGGAGGCGAATGTCCAGCAGGACCAGGTCGATATGATTTTTTGAAAAAATATCAACAGCTTCACTACCGTTCTGGGCCATCAGCACCTGATAGTGGTCCTTTAATACCATGTTGAAGGACTCTCTGACACCCCGTTCATCGTCGACTACCAGAATCGTATCCATCATAACACCCCGTATGCGCTTTTCGTAAAGCAAATTGAACCTGCAGATTATACCCGCAGCCGCCGATTGCGCTTGCTGCCGCGCACCAAACTGACATATCTCAGACAAGGGGTCAAGGGGTCAATTTGTTCCGTCAAAAAAAGAAGGCTCAAATCCCCCATGCACAGAAAATTGTGCATGGGATGCACATATTTCTGTGCATGCACCTGAAGATGACGATTTAAATAATCTCCTCCTTTTCCGCCCGGCGCGGCAGAGAACCGCGTCGATTCAACCTAACCACTTAAAACCATTTCATTTTAAATCAATTCCCTGTTTTGTCGTGCAAGGCGGGCGCAAATAATTTTTTTTTAAAAAAAAAGCTGCTATTGGCACACATCTTGAGAATAGCAATAAATGACAGGTGAATATCAACTTTTCAGGAGGTAGCATATGCGGCTCAATTTAAGTTCCTTTTTACAGATGCGGTTTAACTTTTATCTGATCCGGAAGATGGGATGGGATTTGACCTACCTATACATTCACCTTTTGGGGAAATTATACTTCTTCTTCAAGAGAAAAGAACAACGCCAAATCGCTCAGTCCCTTCAGTCTGTTTTTTCAGATCGCAAAGACCCGCTTGAAATCAAATCTCTCAAAAAAGCGGTTTACCGGGGAATCATCGCCCATTATTATGAAAAAATCTTTAACGCCTTTTCTCCGCCGGAGACGCTTCGGTATTTTTTCGAAAACAATTTCGAAATCAAAGGCCGAGGGTCACTGGACGAAACCCTGGCCGCCGGCCGCGGCGTTCTGCTGGTAACCGGACACTTTGGCGGCGTTGAATACATCCCCCTTTATCTGGGTTTTAAAAAATATCCGGTCAGCATGGTGGTTAAATTTTCATCCGAAAAACTGCGCTCCATGTCGCTGGCACAGGCCGCGGCATTCGGGGTGGAAGTTATCGATCCGGACAGAACCCCCAACGTGATGAAAGCGATCATAAACAGTCTTAAGAAAAATCGAATCGTCATCACCCAGTGTGATGAAATTGACGAATGGCGGCTTTCCCGCCAGGATAAAATTTTTTTCCTGGGCAAACAAACCTTCCAGGATAAGACCCTCAATGTGCTGTTGAAACGGGCGGCGGCGCCGGTTGTTTTTGCCGTCATGAACCGCAATGGCAACCAGCGTTATAAATTCATTGCGACATCCTGGGAAAGTATGTCCCGGCAATTCCAGCGGTCCGTTCAAACGACCGCTGGCGAAGTCCTTTTGAAGTTTTTGGAACGATATATATACATTCATCCCGAAGAATGGTATCAATGGAAAAAATACCCTGCCATTGAAACGGTTCCGGCGGCTGTTACGTCTGCACAGGAAACTTCACCGGTTTCGTTTATGGAACCCTCTTTGGGTAAAGCTTTATAACATTCTAAACATCATGGAAGGGGGCTGAGTTGTTCGTATTCATCGAACCGGTTTCAAAAAATATCGGCATGTATGTTCCGGCTTACCCGCTTCCGCTTATGGAAATCGCCGGTTATGTTTCCAGCAGGATCAACGAAACCGAGATCAAGATTATTTCAATGCCGATGGATTATGGTTTACCGCTGACACCTGCCGGCCGGGACCATATTCATCGTCAACTGCTCGACGACCTGACGAAATTGGATCCCGCCGGAATCGGCATTTCATGCACCGCCATCTCTCAGGCTGAAGAGGTCATCCATTTATGCGAAATGATCAAGAAACTCAAACCCGACCTGTTCATTTTCGTAGGCGGATATTTCCCGACGATTTATTACGAGGAAATATTTTCCCGGACCTCGGCAATCGATGTCATTGTAAGAGGCGAGGGGGAAATCCCGGCGCTTGAACTGATCCGGGATTTGGAAAAGGGCCGCCCCCCCCGGCTGTCGCACATCCCCGGGCTGGTCTGGAAGCACAATCAACACATTGAACACAGCGCCTCGCCGATTCGCTTCAATCTCCGGGACAAGGCGCCCTTGAACCTCGATTTGTTAAAACACCCCGGAGAATATGATATTCTCCCTTATGCCTTCAGCCGGGGTTGCCCCTATCAGTGCAACTTTTGCATGGAAGATTACATCAGGCCCCACCGGCGCGAAGTGCCCCGGGAAACCGTTAAGCGGGACCTTCAGGCCCTGGTGGCCGGTAGCAGCGCTCACACGCTTCTGGTCAGCGATGCGCTCTTTAAGTCCTTCGATCTGTTCCCCTTTTTTGAACAACTGGGCCTGAAGATAAATTTTGAAACCCGCTGCGACGTCATGGATCCGGATTTGATTCCGCGTATTTCGGCGAGTTGCGGCATGCTGGTGCTGGGTTTTGAATCCGCCAGCTACGGTACGCTCCGGCGCATGAACAAGGTCAGGGACCGGGCCCATTATGAAAAATATATCGCCAATACCCTCGCCATTTTTAAGCAGGCCACAGAAAACCACCTGCCGATCATGGTTTTCATGATCGGCGGATACCCCGGAGATACCGAGGCCGACCTGAAGGAAAGCCTTGCATTCGCCAGGAAACTGTCTGAACATAAAGGCCCCGGCGGACATGTATTTAAGATCGGCGAATGCCATGTGTATCCCCGGACGAAGATTTATGAACTGGCCCTTTCGCTGGGCGACGTGGTCTTTGACGATGACGGCGTCTTCGGACAGAATGTCGTCAGAGAACCGTCAAAAGGGCTGAATTTTGAAACCGTGCTCGCTTACAACAAGGAAATTTTTGATCTTTCCAACCTGACGCCTAAGTTGCAATCAACCTTTTTGAACATGATGCCGCTGTTTCGTTTACCTGTCAAGGCGCTGAATGACCCGTTGATACCCGAAAGCTGTTATTCAGGCAAAAGCCGAACGGTTCTGGATGTCAAGGGCCAAAGCCTCGCAACCCTAAAAAAATATATTCCGAAATTAGCCCGGAAATATAAAAAAGAAATGTCGGACCAAAGAACTTCCCGTCAATTAAAAATTTAATTTTTAATGATGAAAAAAGAAACCAGCTGCATCAATTCAAGGGCGGTTATAGAATATTTTAAACATCACTATGTCGGGGACCACCAGGTTCTGTTGAAAGATCTGCACCCTGAACTTGAAAACCTGCCCGATCCCGAAAGCTTTCTCAAAGACCCCAACAATTGGATTCCCTGCGATATCATATCAAAGCTATACGAACGCGTCTGCACGCTCCTCGGTGATGAGATGGCCCCCTATAAGGTCGCCAGGTATGCGATTGAAAAAGCTTCGCTGGGATATGCACAGCGAATTTTTGTAAAAGGATTCTGGTCCTATAAGAGCGGTTTGAAGCATGTCCAGAAAATAAACGACAAGTTTAATCGAAGCAAGATCGTAGAGCTTCGCGACATCAAAAGAAACGAGGCCATCATCCGTCTTCACTGGCATCCCCATATGAAAGTGAGCAAACATATCTGCCTTTACAATCAGGGGGCGTATACCTTCATGCCGCTGGTCTGGGACGGGGTGCCCCTGCGGTTGGAAGAGAATTGTTGTTATTTCGAGGGCGCTCCCTATTGTGAATACAGCCTAAGATGGCCGCAAAGAAACCGGCTGCTCGAAATCTACTCAAGGTTTTTTACTTCCCGAGTTGTCTTGATGGATACGATCAAAGAAATGGAGCAGGACAAACGAATCATTGAACAGAAATATGAAGAGGTCAACCGCCTCAACAAGGAACTGAACCAGAAAATCAAACAACTGCTGGCCTTGCAGGAAACCGGCAAGGCGATCCTGTCCGTCCTGGACATCAAAGAGCTTTTGGCCGTCATCATGAACATTCTCTCCAATGTCTGCCGCATCAGCCGGGCCATTGTCATGCTGGTGGATGAAGAGGAGAAGTATCTCGAATATATCCATGGGGTGGGTTTCGGCGACGATCTGCGCGAAACCATCCACGACTATAAAGTACCGCTTGCCCGGGTCAGCAACATCCTGGTCCGGGTCACCCACACCGGCAAGCCCGAATACGTCCCCAGCGTCGACAATTCCACCCTGCGAAAAGACAATATCGTATTGAGCCAGGGCAAGCCCGTATCGGTCTTCGTGGTTCCGCTGATCGCCCGTTCCCGGGTCATCGGGGTCATCGCAACGGATGCGGATGAACGCACCGGCATTACCAGCGAATCGCGGGATACCCTGGAGATCTTTGCCTCCCAGATCGCCATCGCCATTGAAAACGCACGACTTTACACGCGGCTGCAGCGGCAGATGAACGAGCTTAAACGTTCCCAGGCCCTGCTGGGACGGGCGGAAAAGTTTTCCTTTCTGGGGAACCTGGCGGCCCGCCTGGCCCATGAAATCAAAAACCCGATGACGGCCATCGGCACCTTCATCCAGATGCTGCCCAAAAAATACGACGACGAGGAATTCAGAAACGGCTTTTATCAGATCGCCACCGAGGAAACCCGCCGGGTCAACAACCTGATAACGGAGCTGCTGGATCTGGTCAAGACCCGCGACACCAACTTTGAACTGGGCGATCTGCATGCCCTGATCGACAAGATGGTCCTGCTGGTGTCGCCCCAGAGCAATTCCAAAAAAATCCAAATCGTTCGGCAGTTCAGTCCTGAAATACCGTTCGTATGGATGGACACCGAAAAGATGAAAGAGGCGGTGCTGAACATTCTTTCAAATGCCGTCGATTTCAGTTATGAAGGCGGCAAGATTCACATAACGACCCGGCAGGTTCTCACCAGCGGAAACACCGCCGAAATCCAGATCGAGATCAGAGATAACGGCCCGGGCATCCCTGCCGCCGCCATCAATGAAATATTCGACCCGTATTTCACAACCAAGCACAAAAGCACCATTCATAACGGCACCGGCCTGGGATTGTTCATTGCCCACCAGAATATCGTCGATCACGGCGGGACCATTGAGGTCAACAGCAAACCCGATATGGGCGCAGCCTTCATCCTGACGATGCCCTTAAAGCCGCCGGCAGCAGGCGTCGAACTCCGGAAAGAACCCAGTTTTGCAGATACGTAGGATCAATCTCTATTCAGTTGTTTTACCGTTTGTCGGTGATTTTTCGCATTCGCTGAAAAAGGGGGCTTCCGCCGCCAACGTCGTCGCCGAGGTGGTCTGCGGCAAAGACGGCCCCAGGGGGTATGGGGAATCGGCGCCGCGGCCCTATGTCACCGGGGAAACACCCCGAAGCGTTTTAGCGCAGCTGACGCGCCTGGCCCACCGGCCCGACTTTCCCTGGGACCTGGAAGACATCTCGCAGGTAAGATCGTTTGTAGCGGCGCTGCCTGCCGCTAAAAGCCGGAATGCGGCTATATGCGCCATTGAAACGGCCCTGCTGGATGCCCTGGGAAAAATCCGGGGGGTCCCCGTACTCGAATTTTTCCCGAAAAGCCACCGGACGGACCGGGTCGTTTACGGCGCCGCCATTCATCTGGGTACCCCTGAAACCATCAGCGAACGCTGCCGCATCATCCGGCGCCTGGGAATCCGACAGGTCCGTGTCAAGATGGATCGCGATCTTCATCGAAACCGCCAAACCATCGAAACCGTCCTTGCCATACTGGGGCCGGACTGCGACCTGCGAATCGACGTAAACGGAGCCTGGGACGACGAGCTGGCCCTCAAGCATATCCCCCTGCTGAAAGCCGGGCCGGTCAGGGTGGTTGAACAGCCTTTGGGGCCCGCAAGCGCCGCGTTGCCCGAATTTGCCGCCGAGATGCAGTCGGCCGATATCCGCCTGATGGCGGATGAATCGGCCTGCGACCTGGGGGACATGGATCGGATTCTTGCGGAGGGCTTTTACGATATGATCAACGTCAGGCTGTCCAAATGCGGCGGATTTCACCGGTCCCTGGCCATCATCGATTTTCTGCGGCGCCAAGGCCTGTATTTTCAGATCGGCTGTCAGCTGGGCGAATCCGGCCTGCTTTCCGCCGCCGGCAGAACCCTGGCCCTGTTATGCAAAGACGCCCTGTATGTGGATGGTTCCTACGATAAGCTCCTGTTAAAGGAAAACCTCACCATCGAGAATGTATCTTTCGGCCCCGGAGGCCTGGCCGGTCCCCTGACCGCTCCCGGCCTCGGTGTCCGGGTCAACCCCCAACAGATTGAGCGGCTCGGCCGCGGCCTGGACCGGGAAACCCTGTCGCGGCCCTGAACACCTTATGGAGGACACGATGAATACCGGTTTGACGTATAGCGCCTGGAAAAAGGACTACGCCCCGATCCTTTCCCAGTTTAAGGGCAAAAAACTGTTTGTGCTGTTTTCAGCCGGCAAAGATTCTTCCGCCGCCCTGAGCCTCATTTTAGAAGCCGCCCCTGAATTCGGGTTCGAGGTCGAAGCCCATGCCGGCGCGTTTCCGGTGCACCGCTATACTGCCGCTGAAAAAGAACGCATCGGCGCTTTCTGGCAGGAACGGGGGGCGGCCGTCGCCTGGTACGATATGGACATCACCGATGCGGAAATCCGGGCGACCCCCAACCCGTGCCTGCCGTGCCAGGATGTCCGCAGAAAACTTCTCAATAAGATTCTAACCGCCTCGGTCAAAGAGTGGCAGCGGCTGGTTCTGGTGGTCAGCTTTTCCCTGTGGGACATTGTCAGTTACTCCATCGAGCACCTGCTGACGGATATTTATGCCCCCGCAGGCCCTGAAATCGATCCCCCCCCCAGCAAGCGGTTCATCGAGACCGCCCAGCGGTTTTATCCCCTGGTCAAAATGGAGGAGGGCTATTCGATCTTCAGGCCCCTGGTCCGGTACAACAATGCCGACATTCTGGGGCTGATCGCCCGCGAAGCCATTCCGATTCTGTCGATTCCCTGCGAATTCAAGGACTATCGCCCCAAGCGGATCCTGCAGCGCTACTATGAAAAAATGGAAATGCGCTTTGATTACCGGCGCGTACTGGATTTTGCCGAAGCGTCTTTAGGCCTTCCGGACCTGTCGGCCTACACCGGAATGGAGAAGGAGGAATATCTGCGGAAGTTTTTTTGACAGACTGTTACCCCCCAATTGAGCGAAAGCGGTTAGAAGCCGTTTTGTTTGTGTTCATTGAGATATAATCTCCAGATTAGTTGATGATCCTGTAAGGGGTCAAGGGGCCAAGGATTCGAGGGGTCAAGTGAAATGCTGAACACCTATAAGGAATTATAGGTTTGGCAGAAGCCTTATCCATTGTGTGTGTCAATTTATAACGCAACGAAAATATTCCGAAAACAGAGAATTTTGGCTTGACTTCACAAATAAGAAGAGCGGCTTTGTCTATTCCGGGCAACATTGCCGAAGGATATGGCAGAAAAACAACCCCTGAGTATTTACGTTCATTACATATGGCTTACGGTTCAACAGGTGAACTTGAAACCCAAGTGTTATTATCCGGAGAGAGGATGATAAAAGCTTTAATAAATTCATTAGAAAAAAGGCTCTTGAACCCTTGACCCCTTGAATCCTGGAATCCTTTCTCCCAACTAATTTGGAGAAGAACCAAAACTTTTAACTACTCCATTAATCACCGCGCCCAGTCTGGGTGCCGTTTTCCGGGCCAGGGCAATGATTTCAGCCGCCGCTGCCGCAACCGGCCGACCGGGATCGTGCACATTGGTGATGACCGACAGCCCCAGGATGCGCATGCGGGCCTGCACCGCCGCGATCACCTCCTGAACCGTTGAAAACCCCACGGCATCCGCCCCGATGGTTCTAAGAAACCGCACCTCGGCCGGGGTCTCCAGCGCAGGCCCCTTCAAACCGGCATAAATCCCCCGCCGCAGGGGCAATCCCGCCGCCGTTTGCGCCAGCTCCATCAGCTTGCGATCGTAAGCCGCAGACATGTCGGGGAAGCGCTCCCCCCAGGCCGCTTCATGCGGGCCGATCAGGGCACTGGTCCCGGTCAGGTTGATATGATCCGTTATCAGCATGATGTCGCCGGGGCCAAATGCGGGGTTCAGCCCCCCGGCGGCGTTGGTGACAATCAGGCAGCGAACACCGAGCTCCTGCAGGACCCGCACGGGAAACGTCACTTCGGCCGGGGTGTAGCCTTCATACAGATGCAGTCGTCCCTGCAGGGCGATGACCCGCCTGTCCTGCAGCCTGCCGACAAGAAGCCGCCCCGGGTGGCTTTCAGTGGTGACCGCCGGAAACCCGGGAATCTCCCCATAGGCCAGGGACGACTCAACCTGCATGGCCCCGACGCTGTCGCCCAGTCCCGTCCCGGTTACAATCCCCACGGCGGCCGGTTTGCCGATCCGGGTTTTGACGAAATCCGCCGCTTCCAGAACACGGGACCGGTTTTCCGATATCATCGCCCTCCCCTCCCAGGAACTTGCGCTGCTTGACTTTTCATACCGACTGTGAAAAGTAGTTTGTCCAAAAAGTTATTGTACGAGGAGCTTGCCGGTGGCAACTGAAGAAGGCATTGTCTGCAAAACAGACGCAACCACTGCATGGATTACCACAACGCGGTCCAGCGCCTGCGAATCCTGCGCGTCCAAAAAATCCTGCAACACCCTGGGCAGCGCCACGGAGATGGAGGTTCAGGCCGTCAACACCGCCGGCGCGCAGGTGGGGGACCGGGTCGTCATCAGTTTTGAAACCGCCTCCTTGTTCAAACTCTCTTTTCTGCTCTATATTTTTCCGATCCTGGCCATGTTTGCCGGCGCGCTGCTGGGGCAAACCGTCGCCCCCTATCTGCATGTCGACGCCACCATCCTGTCGGTGGTCTGCGGATTTCTTTTTTTCGGACTTGCCTTCGGGCTGATCCGGCTGCGCGGAAACCGGCTGGCCCAAAAGGATGAATACCGCCCCAGGGTCATCCGTATCCTGAAAAGGTCCTGATCCTCCGGCGGCTGCTTTAAGACCTTTGAAAAACACTCAATTTCGTCGACGTTCAAGAAAGGCGAAAATTTAACCACAGAAATACCTGGGGTATTTCAAGGATTAGCTTTTGAGCCTGACGTTGAAATTGAGTGAAAGGGAGCATCAGGCAAAGGTCTTATTTTGCTTTGCCCGCCGGCCGCTCTGCTATGTTTTCAGGATCCTTGACCGCCCTGGCGATGGTACGGTACACGTTCGTGAAGGTATCGTTGAAGGTGGCCGGATAAACCCGGCCGACTTCGATGAATTTAACCAGGATCTCCTTGGTTGCCCTGAGAATCTGTTCGTCGATGGAACTCATGGGTTTCACCCCTGTTTGGAATGATGGTCGTTAATGAAGAAGCGTTAACAAAAACCATAGGCGGTGTCAAGCCGCCCATCCGGCAAATAAGATTCTTCCTGATCGGCGTACAGAATAATTGACAGCTGCGCAAGTATCACTTATGAATGCATTCACAAACAACGGCCTTAATGAGGAACAAATGCCTAAACCATCAGACCGCAAGGTCCCCTATACCATCGAAAGCCCGGACATCGTCAAAACGGACGTACTCGAAACCATTCTTTACACGTATCACGGCCGAAGGCCCATCGACATTACCATCCGCCAGCCGGAATACACCTCGGTCTGTCCCATGACCGGGCTGCCGGATGTCGGCTGTATAACCATCCGGTACCGGCCGGGCAAAAAAATCGTTGAATTAAAATCCCTGAAATTCTACCTGCTGCAGTACCGCAACGTCGGCATTTTCTATGAGCATGTCGTCAACCGGATTCTCGATGATCTGGTTGCCGTACTGGCGCCCCGCCGGATGGAGGTCACCGGGGACTTTACCGCCAGGGGCGGCATCACCACCCAGGTTACGGCCGTATACGAGGGTAAAAAATGAAAAAACATCCGCCGCCGGCCGCTTTCGTGAGACCTTTAAAAAATGCCCGATTCCGTTCAAGTTCAAGGATGGTAAAAATTTTAACCACAGGAATACACGGAGTATTTCGAGGATTAACATTTGGGCTTTACCCTGTGGAATATGACTCCGCATTCCACAGGGCAGGCGCCGAAATTGAGCGAAAGGGCGTGTTTTACAAAGGTCTCTCCAGCACCCGTCTCATCTTCCCGCTGCTGGCGCTGACGGCGGCGCTTCTTGTTATCGGGGGTTGTGCGCCCGTCCGCAAAATCGCCCGCGATGTCACCGGCGCCGGCGGCGACTTGAAGAAGAAAGTGGCCGTCACCTTCTTTGAAAATAAAACCCGGATCCAAGCGAATGAGCTGATGGACGCTTTCCACCGGCAGCTCGCCGCCAAACTGACCCGGGGCTGCTCGGACGCGCTGCTGGTGACCCCTGAAGAAAAAACTTTTCCGGAGTATCTGAAAAATATGCCGCGGCTGCCCTCCGGCCTGGTCGATAATTATGCGTTTGCCGTTACCGGCCGGAAATACGGCTTCAACAGCATCGTCACCGGAAATCTGCTGGACGTCAAGACAGATGAGGAAGCCTACGGGTTCTGGTGGTTCAAGAACTCCCGCCCGTACGTCGAACTGCAGGTGGGCGTGGAACTGCTGGACACCGAAACCGGCGCCAAAATCCTGGACGAGCGCTTCAGCCGGAAAATCAAAATCCGCATGGAGGAGTTTGAATCGCTGCGCTCCAAAGAAAACACCGCCTTTACGATACTGATCAAGCCGCTTCAGCAGATTGCCGACGATGTGGGCGAATCGATCTGCGACGCCGTGAACGATCAGCCCTGGAAAGGATATATTATCTCCGTATCGGCGGACAAAATCGTTCTTTCCTCCAGCAAGGACACCGGCCTGGTTCCGGGCGACGTCCTTGAAGTCTTTAACAGCGGCGGCACCGTCCGTGGGCATGCCGGCCAGCAGTTTTTTCTGCCCGGGCTTAAAATCGGAGAAATCAGAATCACCGCGGTTTATCCCAACCGGTCCGAAGCCGTGCGAATCTCAGGCACGGACATCAAAGAGGGGTGTTCGGTCAAGCGCAAATAACTTTTGCCAGACTGCTGCCTAACTGCGCCTAACCCGGATATTTCATGAAAATTTTTCAGCAAGTTTTAAAAAGACCTTGATAATACACGGTTAGATTCAGAATTAAGGCAGAAACAAGCGGTACTCTTTGTTATCTCAATTGCATAAGGCAAATGCCTGAAAAATTTTCACCCGGTGGGCGAAATGCATTCGCCCATTTGCTGCGTTATCCGGGGTTTGCGGTACGCAAAGTACAGCTGCACCCCGGAGTGCC
>JBFLWU010000039.1:0-47762 GCA_040757625.1 Thermodesulfobacteriota bacterium
TCTCCGGGTCTCTGTTTCCATCAGGGTCAGATACTGACAGAACTGCTTGATTTCACTTTTCTTTAGCGCATCTTCTTCGATAATTCGTTTCATCAGGAGGATCAGATTCAAAATTCCGGCGATGGGATTGTTGATTTCATGGACCACCGAGGCGGAAAGTTTTCCTAAAGACGCCATTTTGTCCTTGTGGATCAACTTTGCATGGGTCTCCTCCAGCTGCCGGGTCCTTTCTTCAACCATCTGCTCCAGCCGCCGGGTAATTTCTTCCTCTTCTTTCAGTCGCGTGGTGATGTCCCGGCTGATTTCAATGAATTTCGAGATCTTGCCGTCCTTCTCCCAGATCGGATAAACGTTAACTTCAAAATGAGACTCATCGCCATCTGCATCCCTTCTGGTCATCACCTGCCGAGTCGGCCGCTTGTTACGAATCACTTCATCCAGGGGGCAGTTGATGACTTCAAAATTACAGCGTTCGTCGAGATTCTGAAACACTTCGTGGCACTTTCGACCGATGACCTCTTCGCGGGTGCATCGCATCTGCTTTAAAAAGGCGTCGTTGACCTCCTCGATGGCCATCTCCGGTGTAATAACCGATATAAAGTCCTGAATGCCGTTCAAGATGGTCTCCATTTCCTTGGTTCTTTCTCTGAGTTTGCGCTCCTGCAGGCCGATGGTTTCCCAAAAGACCTTGAACACATGATAGGAAAGAACCCGGATATGGATGGGGCGGGTAGTGAGAATATCCTCAAAAATTTTTTTGCGGGGGTCCAGAACAATAATCAGGTGAATGCTATAGCGCGGATCATAAAGGGCCTGATAGTCGGAAAATGTCAGCAGCCCCAGCTTTCCGGCAAGCACCATGGCAGGGGCTTTCGGATTCGGATCCGCCACCGCCAGAATGGGAGCGTTGACGCCCTCCTGCGGGTCGTCGAACAATGTTTTTTCAAGCACTTCCCTGCTTAAATCCCCTCCTCCGACAAGCGCGATGTTGATAATGGAAGATTTCTTGGGCGGCATAAATTTCTCTTTCGATTTTAGCGGGACGTATTGATGCGAAATTTATCTGATCCAAAAAAACTGGGAAAAGGCTTGAGAAACGGATCGTTCTACCAAACAAAAGGTCGCCGGCGCTTCGATTCCCTTTTAAGTAGAAAAATATCTTCGAAAAATAGACTTTTATCACGCAGGCGCATCTGATTCAAGTTCAATTTTTTAGATGAATCACCCTGTATTTTTGAAATCACAATCCCATCCGAAAAGACCCGGATGCCGACGGATAAATCCCTTGACAACATTTTTATTTTGGTGGCATATTGTCACCTTATTTTATTTTTCGGCTTTTTGATTTTTGCTGCGGATCTTTTAAAAAAAACCTGAAAGGAGTCTGAATGGGATCGGCAAAAACGAACATCAGCGGATCCGTAATGGTTGTGGGCGCCGGCATTGCCGGTATGCAATCCGCGCTGGATCTGGCGGAATCCGGTTATTATGTATACCTCGTGGAAAAATCAACCGCCATCGGCGGTTTGATGGCCCAGCTGGACAAAACGTTTCCGACCAATGACTGTACGATGTGAATTATCTCCCCCAAACTGGTCGAGGTCGGCCGGCATCTAAACATCGAGCTAATAACCAATTCCGAACTTTTAAGCCTGGACGGTGAAGAAGGCCGCTTTAAGGCAAAAATCCGTCAGAACCCCCGCTTTATTGACCTGTCAAAATGCACCAGCTGCGGCGACTGCGCCAAAGTCTGTCCGGTTGAGCTCCCCAACAATTTCGACAAGGGGCTGTCCGACCGCAGGGCGGCATTCAAGCTGTATGCCCAGGCCATCCCCGGCGCGTTTGCCGTCGAAAAAAAAGACAAGGCCCCCTGCCGCCTTGCCTGCCCGGCCGGACTTAATGTCCAGGGCTACGTCCAGATGGTCAAACAGGGAAAATATAAAGAAGCCCTGCAAATCATCATGGAAGAGCTTCCGCTTCCCGGAGTCTTGGGACGTATCTGCCCGCACGGATGTGAAGACGCCTGCCGCCGCTGCGAAGTGGATGCCCCCGTTGCCATCCGGGACCTCAAGCGCCTGGCGGCCGATCAGTTCGACCCCCGCAATATCAAAATTGACTGCCTACCGACCCGAAAAGAAAAAGTGGCCATTGTCGGTTCCGGTCCGGCCGGACTTTCAGCGGCCTATCACTTGGCACGAAATGGGGTTCTGTCAACCATTTTCGAGGCGCTGCCCAAAGCCGGCGGCATGCTGCGGGTCGGCATTCCGGAACATCGTCTGCCCCGCGCCGTTCTGGATCAGGAAATCGAACTGATTACCAACCTGGGCGTTGAAATAAAAACAGGCACCCCCCTTGGTCCGGATATGACCGTGGAGGACCTTTTCAGCCGGGGATTCAAAGCGGTCTACCTTGCCCTTGGTGCCCACAAGGGCATCGAACTGGGCATCCCCGGGGAAAAATCAAACGGCGTCCGCCAGGGCGTCGAGTTCTTAAGAGAAGTGAACTTGACCGGCAAGACTGCGGTAGGCAAAAAGGTTGCCATCATCGGTGGCGGGAATGTCGCCATTGATGTCTCCCGTTCCGCGGTCCGCCTGGGCGCCGAAGAAGTCCACATCATTTACCGCCGGACCCGCGCGGAAATGCCGGCCTGGGAAGAAGAAATCCGGGCGGCCGAGGCCGAGGGCGCCCATATTACCTACCTGGCGGCGCCGCAGGAAATTTTGACCCGGGACGGCAAGGTCACCGGGCTGCGCTGCATTCGCATGGAACTGACCGAGCCGGATTCATCCGGTCGCAAGCGGCCGATACCGATTCCGGGGACCGAATTCGATATCGATACCGACCAGATCATTCCCGCCATCGGACAGGTGCCGGATCTTTCATCACTCGAAGACGTGACCGGCCTGAGTTTTACCCGCTGGGGAACCGTTGAAACGGATTCCATTACCTATGCGGTGGAGCGTGAGGGCGTTTTCGCCGGCGGAGACCTGCAGACCGGCCCGTGGGTCGCCATCGGCGCCATTGCCGCCGGCCGCGAGGCTGCCGAATCCATTGTCCGGTTTCTGGACGGAAAGGACCTGGCCGAAGGCCGCAAGCCCGTTACCAATGAAAACCCCGCCTATCGGCCCATTCCGGAAGATCAGCCGCGCAAAGCCCGCGCCCGGATGCCGGAGCTGGCGCCCGAAAAACGCGCCGGCAACTTCAACGAGGTCGAGCTGGGCTATGATTCCGCCACCGGTCAGTCGGAAGCCGGCCGCTGTCTGAATTGCGGCTATTGTTCCGAGTGCTATCAATGCGTGGAGGCCTGCCTGGCCAAGGCCGTCACCCTGGAAACCCACGCCGAAAAACCGGTGGAGCGGGAAATCGAAATCGGCTCGATCATCCTCAGCTCGGGCAGCGAAGCCTTCGATCCATCGCGTTTTGAGGAATTTTATCATTATAAAAGCAACCCCAACGTTGTAACCAGCCTTGAATTTGAAAGAATCCTGAGCGCTTCGGGCCCCACCATGGGCCATCTGGTGCGCCCTTCCGATCATAAAGAGCCTGAAAAGATCGCCTGGCTGCAGTGCATCGGCTCGCGCGACACCAACAAATGCGGTAACGGCTATTGCTCGTCGGTCTGCTGCATGTACGCCATCAAGGAGGCCATGGTCGCCAAGGAGCATGCCCACGGCAAGCTGGACTGCGCCATCTTCAACATGGACATCCGCTCCTTCGGCAAGGACTATGAAAAATATTACCTGCGCGCCAAAGACAAGGACGGCGTTCGCTTTGTCAAATCCAGAATTCATTCCATCACCGACGTGGGCGACACCGGCAACCTGCGGCTCCGGTTTGTCGACGAAAGCGGTCAGATTCAGGAAGAAGATTTCGACATGGTGGTGTTGTCGGTCGGCCTGCAGGTGCCTGAAAGCTCGGTGGACCTGGCTGGACGGCTGGGGATCGAATTAAACAAATACAAGTTTGTCGATACCGACCCGTTTGCGCCGGTTTCCACTTCCCGGCCCGGTGTCTATACCTGCGGTATCTTTCAGGGACCCAAGGATATCCCGTCCTCGGTCACCGAAGCCAGCGCAGCTGCCGGCGCAGCCGGCGCCGTTCTGTCGGCGGCCCGGGGAACCGATACCAAAGTCGTCAAACGTCCCGACCGGATGGATGTTGCCGACGAAGAACCCCGCATCGGCGTCTTTGTCTGCAACTGCGGCGTCAATATTGCCGGAGTGGTGGATGTCAACGCCCTTGAGTCTTACGCAAAAACACTTCCACAGGTCGCTTACGCCACCCAGAACCTGTTTACCTGCTCCCAGGATTCCCAGGAAAAAATGAAGGAGATCATCCGGGAGCACCGCCTCAATCGGGTGGTGGTGGCCGCCTGCACCCCCAAGACCCACGAAGTCATCTTCATGGAAACCATGGAGGCCGTCGGCATCAACAAGTATCTGTTTGAAATGGCCAACATCCGCAACCAGAATTCATGGGTCCACGCCAAGTCCCCGGAAATCGCCACCCAAAAGGCCAAAAACCTGGTCCGGATGGCGGTGGCACGGGCCGCCAAGCTGAAACAGCTTGAAGAAAAAGTGATTCCCGTCAACAAACAGGCCCTGGTCATCGGCGGCGGCATCGCCGGCATGAATGCGGCGCTGAATCTCGGCCGGCAGGGGTTCAAGGTGGTGCTGGTTGAAAAAGAAACGGAATTGGGCGGCATGGCCCGCAAGCTTCACCATACCATCGAAGGCGCCGATATTCAGGCCTATATAAGGAAGCTGGCCAAGGAAGTCCGCAGCGATACTAACATCGAAGTTCTGACGGACGCCGTTATCACGGAATTCAGCGGTTACAAAGGCAACTTCACCACCCAGATCGAAGCAGGACCCCAAAAGGAAAAACGTTCCGTGGGACACGGCGTCATCATCGTTGCCACCGGAGCAAAGGAATACCAGCCGAAAGAATTTTTATACGGCGAGGACGAGAGAATCATGACTCAGGTCGGCTTGGGCGATCGACTGGCGCAAAAAGGCGCGGCCGACCTTTCCAGCGTGGTCATGATCCAGTGTGTGGGCTCCCGCAACGAGGAGAACCCCAACTGCTCCCGGATCTGTTGTCAAAATGCCGTTAAAAACGCGCTGGCCATCAAAAAACAAAACCCGGAAACCCAAGTTTATGTTCTCTATCGCGACATCCGGACCTATGGTCTTCTGGAAGATTACTATACAGACGCCAGAAAAGCGGGGGTGATCTTTATCCGCTTTGAAAGTGAAACCCCGCCCGTCGTCACGCGCAAGGACGGGGGCATATTCGTTACGGTTAAAGACCACATTCTGCGAAAAGACATAGAAATTGAAGCGGATCTGCTGGCCTTGAGCGCAGGCGTCGTGGCCGAAGATACGAGCGCTTTGAGCGGCATCATGAAGCTGGCGCGCAACCCCGAAGGATTTTTCATTGAAGCGCATGTCAAGCTGCGGCCCGTGGACATGGCCGGGGAAGGCATCTTCCTGTGCGGCACGGCCCACGGCCCGAAGCTGATTTCGGAAACCATCGCCCAGGCCCAGGCGGCCGCTTCCAGGGCCACGACATTTCTCTCCAAGTCCGAAATCAAACTCTCGGCCATTACCGCAACCGTGGACACGGACCACTGTGTCAAATGCCTGACCTGCGTGCGCTCCTGTCCCTTCAGCGTGCCGGTATTCAACGAGAAGGAAAAAGTGATCGAAATCGACGAAGCCCTCTGCCACGGGTGCGGCGTGTGCGCCTGCGTATGCCCCCGGCAGACGATTGAGTTAAACTACTATGAAGATGAGCAAATTATCAGCAAAATTGACGCGTTGCTGGCGGAGGAAAAATAATGGGGGAGTTTGAACCGAAGATTATTGCCTTTTGTTGCGATTACTGAGGATATTCTGCCGCGGACCTGGCAGGTTCCATGCGACTCGATTACCCGACAAACATCAACATCATCCGGGTTCCCTGCACCGGCAAGGTGGATGTCATCCATATGCTGCATGCGATTCAAAAAGGAGCGGACGGCGTCTATCTGGTCGGTTGCCTGGAAGGCGCCTGTCATTACAATGAGGGCAACATCCGCGCCCGCGAGCGGGTTGAGTATGTCAAGACGCTGCTTAAAGAAGTCGGGATTGAAGGCGACCGCGTCCGGATGTACAACCTTACCTCCGGCGAAGGACCGACATTTGCCGCTTATGCCAAAGAGATGACCGAGCTGATTCGTTCGCTGGGCCCAAACCCGATTAAAAAGGGTAAACACAAATAGGTTTAGAAGGAATTCAATATGGCTGAGGAAGCAATTAAAATTGGAAGAAAAAAGAAAAGTGTTTTCAAAGACAAGGTCATGTCCCTGCTTCCCGAAGGCGGGAACCTGAACATGTGTCTGACCTGCGGCCTGTGCTCCTCCGGATGCCCGGCCACGGGCCTGGAGGGGATGGATCCCAGGAAGTTTCTGCGCATGGCTTCCCTGGGGATGGACGACGAAATTCTGTCTTCAAACTGGGCCTGGATGTGCACCATGTGCCAGCGCTGTATTTATGCCTGCCCCATGAAAATCGATATCCCTCAGCTTGTTTTCAATGTGCGCAACCACTGGTCGAAAGAGACCCAGCCCAAGGGGATCCGGGGCTCCTGCGACATGGCCCTGAAAAACGACACCTGCAGCGCCATGGGCGCTACCGAAGAGGACTGGCGTTTTGTGGTCGAAGATGTTCTCGAAGAGGTCCGGGAAAACCAGGAAGGATTTGAAGAACTGCAGGCGCCCATGGACAAACAGGGCGCCTATTTTTTCCTGAACCAGAATTCGCGCGAGCCGGTGACCGAACCCGACGAGATGGTGCCGCTCTGGAAAATTTTGCACCTCGTTGGTGCGGACTGGACTTACGGCTCCAAGGGCTGGGCCGCTGAAAACTACTGCCTGTTCCTGGCGGATCTTGAAAACTGGGAACGCATCGTGAGGGTAAAGGCCCAGGCGGTGGACGACCTCGGCTGCAAGGTCTGGCTCAACACGGAGTGAGGGCACGAATTCTTTGCAGTCCGGGTCGGACTGAAAAAGTTCAACATCAAACACAACTTCGAGACAAAGAGCATCATTGAATATTACGCCAAATGGATCCGGGAGGGCAAGCTGAAGGTCAGCTCGGACTGGAATAAGGATCTCAAGGTAAAATTTACGGTGCAGGACCCCTGTCAGCTTGTCCGCAAATCGCTGGGCGACCCCATCGCCGAGGATCTGCGCTTTGTGGTTAAATCCGTCGTGGGTGAAGAAAATTACATCGACATGACCCCGAACCGCTCCAACAACTACTGCTGCGGCGGCGGCGGCGGATTTCTACAGTCCGGCCTGCCCGAAGCCCGGCGGGAATACGGGAAACTCAAATATGATCAGGTGATGCGGACCGGCGCCCAGTATTGCATTACCCCCTGTCACAACTGCCATTCGCAGATTCATGACCTCAGCGAGCATTATGGGGGCGGCTACCATTCGGTCCACCTGTGGACCCTGATTTGTCTTTCCATGGGTATTCTGGGAGAAAATGAACGTGCGTATCTGGGTCCGGACCTGGCGGAACTCGGACTCTAAATATTCGGATTGAACGATGTTCAACAGGAGGGAAAATGATAGTTGCCAAACGAAAACCCTTTGATGAAATAAAAGAAATGCTCAAGCCCTACCAGAAAGTTCTGACGGTGGGCTGCGGCACCTGCGTGGCGGTCTGTCTGGCAGGGGGTGAAAAAGAGGTCGCGGTCTTAAACGCTGAAATCGAGATGGCCCGCAAGCTGGACGACAGCCCCATCCGGATCGAAGGCTATACCGTTGAGCGCCAGTGCGACCGTGAATACCTGGCCGAACTGGATGAAAAGGTGGATGCCTACGATGCCCTTATTTCCATGGCCTGCGGTGTCGGCATTCAGTTCTTGGCGGAAAGATTCCCCCACAAGCCGGTCTTTCCGGCGGTGGATACCTCGGGTCTTGCGGTCAACCAGGCGGTTGGCTGGTATGAAGAGCGCTGCCGTTCCTGCCAAAGCTGCGTTCTGGGATGGACCGGCGGCATCTGTCCGGTGACCATGTGCGCCAAGGGTCTTTACAACGGCCCCTGCGGGGGAACCAACAAGGGGAGCTGTGAAATCAACAAGGATCAGCCCTGCGCCTGGTACATGATTTACGAACGCCTGTCCAAGCAGGGGCGGCTGGAGAACCTGATGCGGGTTCACCCGGCCAACGAGTGGAAGGACCAGACCCCGCGGACACTGGTTCAGCCCGGCTACAAAAAACCTGAAAAATAATCAACTCACCTATAATTGCAACGTTTAGAGGGAATGAATATGAAAGCAGGAAGCAATCTGGAAAAAATTTTGACGGCAGGTCATTTCGCGTTTACCGGTGAACTGGGCCCCCCCCGGGGCGCCGACGGCGCTGAAGTCCGCAAAAAGGCGGCGTTTCTCAAGGGAAACGTGGACGCGGTCAACATCACCGACAATCAGACCGCCGTGGTGCGCATGGCCAGCTGGGCCGCCTGCATCATCCTGATCCAGGAAGGGATTGAACCCAACTTCCAGATGGTCTGCCGCGACCGCAACCGCCTGGCCATGCAGGCGGACATCCTGGGCGCCTATGCCCACGGCATCCGCAACATGCTCTGCCTTTCCGGCGACCACTGCCAGTTCGGCGACCACCCCCAGGCCCGGGGCGTATTCGACATCGATTCCATGCAGCTCATCAGCATGGTTAAAAAAATGCGGGATGAAGGCAAATTTCAGGGCGGCGCCGATCTGGAGCACCCGCCCAAGCTCTTCATCGGTGCGGCTGCCAACCCCTTTGCCGACCCGTTTGAATGGCGGGTTCATCGCCTGGCCAAAAAAATAAACGCCGGGGTGGACTTTATTCAGACCCAGTGCATTTACAACATGGAAAAATTCCGCAAATACATCCAGCAGGCCAATGACATGGGACTCACCGAAAAAGCCTATATCCTGGCCGGGGTCACCCCCATGAAGAGCGTCGGCATGGCCAAGTACATGAAAAACCGGGTACCCGGCATGGACGTGCCCGATGAAATCATCACCCGCCTGCAGGGCGTTGCCAAGGATAAACAGGCCGAAGAGGGCATCAAGATCGCCATTGAGCAGATCGAGGAGTTCAAGGAGATGAAGGGCGTGGCCGGCGTTCACCTGATGGCCATCGAATGGGAGCACAAGGTGCCGGAAATCGCCGAACGGGCCAAGGTGCTGCCGCGCCCCAAGGTGGACTGATACATTCACCCTATATAATTGTTTAAATAAGCCCCGGCGGCTGACGCCCCGGGGCTTATTTTATGAATATACCAAGCGAAAATCCGATATTGGAAACTAACCGTTTTTTTCGGATCCTTACTGTTGACAGCTACAGTAATGTTTCAGATTTTGCTGCATATAATCCCTCACATTGACACCCGGTTACCGCTCTGGTAATATGTTTTAGAACTTAACGCCATCACCGCCTGCTGCAGTTCCACTGCGGAGCGGTCCCAGCCATCCCCTGCAGCTGTCCGAAAGGGAAGCGGGCCCCTCTCAATTCATCTTCCAGCCGATGCTGCTTTCTGGCCTCTTATCGATATTTGAGATAATCAAATCGACCATCGAGGTCACATGAACGAACTGCTCAACATCGAATCGCTTTATCGGATTTTTCGGGATATCAGCACTTCCGTTCACTCCGATAGCGGTATAAAAGAGGTGTTGGATCTGCTGGTAAAAAGAACAACCGAGGTGTTGGGCGCCCGGGGAACGATCCTCAGGGTTCTCAACCTAGACACCCGGCAGCTGGAATTGGGCGCCTTTTATGGATTGAGCCAAGAATACCTTGCCAAAGGACCGGTCTCCAGTCAAAAAATCATCACCGATCTGTGCCGGCATAACAAGGTCATCATCATCGATGACGTTCTTTCGGATCCCCGCATTCAATATCCCCAGGAAGCGTGGAAGGAGGGAATCCGAATGGTGCTGGATCTTCCCCTGACCATCGGCAGCCATGTGGTGGGGGTCATCCGGGTGTTTTTCGACAAAAAAAGAACATTTACCGACGAAGAATTGAATTTTGTGGTGTTTATTGCCGAACAGTCTTCCTGTGTCATCGACAAGGCCCGGATGGTGGAGATCCATCAATCCCAGTATCAGCAGCTGGCCCTGCAGACTGAAAAGCTTGCGGCCTTGGGAAGGATGGCTGCCGGCATCGCCCATGAAATCAACAATCCGCTGACCGGTATTCTGCTATACAGTTCGAACCTGGTTAAAAAAGTCCCTTCGGAGGGCACCTTCAAGGAAGGCCTGGAAATCATTATCCATGAAGCCATTCGCTGCCGCAGCATCATCCAGGAACTGCTGGAATTTGCCCGGGACAGAGAGCCGGAAAAGGTTCCAGCAAATATCAACGATATCATCACCAGAACCCTCAGCATTCTGGAAAACGAATTTCGCCTCCAACACATTAAAATCGAAAAACAGTTGTCCGGCGACCTGCCGGATATCCTGCTGGACGCTAACCAGATGCAGCAGGTATTTATCAATCTTTTGCTCAACGCGATCGAAGCCATCTATGAAGAAGGGGCCATCACGGTCCGAAGTGAACTGGACCCTGGTAAAAAGCTGATAAAAATCCAAGTTGCGGATACCGGTTGCGGCATCCCGCCGGAAAAAATCAATCAGATCTTCGAACCTTTTTTTTCGACCAAACAAAAGGGAACGGGCCTCGGCCTGTCGGTCAGTTACGGAATTGTCCGGAACCATCACGGCCAGATCCTGGTAACCAGCCAGCCGGAAAAGGGGACTTGTTTTACCATCGAGCTGCCCATTTTCACGAAAAAGTCAGCTCCCAACACGCTGAATTGCAATTATGAAACCGGTAAAAATTCTGATCATTGACGATGAGCCCTCAATCTGTAACGGGTGCCGCCTGGCGCTCTCCGAACACGGCCATATCATTGATACCTTTTTAACCGGCATAGCCGGGCTCGATTCAATTCTACAAAATCCCTATGATATCCTCCTGTTGGATTTAAAACTTCCCGACATGGACGGTATGGAAATACTGAAAACCGTCCGGAAGAAAAAACCGGAAGTTTATATCATCATGATGACCGGCTATTCCACCGTAGCCACTGCGGTCGAAGCCATGAAGCGGGGCGCCTTCGACTATCTAGCCAAGCCCTTTCTGGATGATGAGCTGATCTTAACGGTTGAAAAAGCCATTCAGAAAAAACAGCTTGAAGATGAAAACCTTTCCCTTCGCAAGGAACTTTTCGGGCGCTACAGCTTCGACAATATCGTGGGACAAAATCCACGGATTGTTCAAATATTCGAAAATATAACGAAAGTGGCACCCACCGACAGCACGGTCCTCTTGTGCGGGGAAAGCGGCACCGGCAAAGAGCTTTTCGCCAGGGCCGTTCATGCCCACAGTGAGCGGGCGGCCCGCCAATTCGTCGCGCTGGACTGCAGCACCCTTTCACCCAACCTGCTTGAAAGCGAACTGTTCGGACATGTCAAGGGAGCCTTCACCGGCGCTGTTCAGGAAGAAACCGGCATATTCGAGATGGCCCATGAGGGGACCCTCTTTCTGGACGACATCGCCAATTTGAACCTGGAAATTCAGGGAAAACTTTTACGGGTGCTTGAGTCTCGCGAATACAAACCGGTGGGCGCTTCTCATTTTAAAAAGACCAATATCCGGATCATTGCGGCGACGAATAAGGACCTGAAGGCGATGGTGGGTCAGGGCAAATTCAGGGACGATCTCTTTTATCGTTTAAATGTGTTTCCCATTTTCATTCCGCCGCTGCGTGAACGCAAAGACGACATTCCCAAGATCGCCTACTACTATCTGCGGCATTTCTGCAGGAAGACCGGTAAAAAGATCGAGGGTTTTTCGGATGACGCCTTGGAAATACTGATAAATTATGACTGGCCGGGGAATGTCCGGCAGCTCAAAAACGTCATTGAACGCCTGGTGATTCTGGCCGACCATAATATTCTAGATTTTTTATACCTGATGGACCACCTGCAGGTGAAACAATCCTGGAAGGAAAATTCGGTCCCAAATACGCTGGAAGAACTCAAAGCTTTAAAAAAACGGATTGTTGCAGAAACTTATGGGCAGTCGGAAAAAGCGTTTGTTGTTAAAGCACTCAAAGACTGCAGCGGCAATATCAGCCAAGCGGCTGAAAAAGTCGGCATGCAGCGGCCTAATTTTTATGCCCTGATGAAAAAACACCACATATCCGCCATAAAAAACGAGTCCGATCAACCGGGTTAATTCCCTTGGTTCTTCAATTGGCAAATGCGAAATGTATTGATTTAGACTCCGACTGAGCCCAGTCGAAGCCCGTGGCCTCTTGTCAAAATCAACCTTCAGAATGATAAATTTATATACACATACAACAACCTGAATTTCTCATATAAATCTTCCTGAACCCGCCCGTAGCGTATAAGAATTGATACGTTTCTATCATATTCCCGGCAAAGCGGCAGTAATCCTTTTTTTCATTTTTACAAATAAAAACAGACGAATAGAAAATTAAACCGGTCGAAAAGCAAATACGGATTTGCTGGAACAACGATTGCAAGGGGAATTTTGCAGCAACAGTCTATTTCAGGAAAAACTCTTATAAGGAGGAAAGGTGATGAGCCAGCTCCAGGAAATAACGCGGCAGGATCCCCAGGATTGGCCCCGGATACTTTTGATGGAGGATGAGCCCAGTGTGGCCAAAGGGCTGCAGATGGTCCTCACCGAAGAAGGTTACGCAGTCGACCTGGCCATGACAGGGCAGAGCGCCCTGGATCGCTTTACGCAAAAAGGGTTTGACCTTCTGGTGGCCGACCTGCGGCTGCCGGACATTGACGGCATGGAGGTCATCAAAAGAGTTAAAGCCCGACGGCCGCAAACCAGCGTGGTGGTTATCACGGGCTACTCAACTGTAACTTCGGCCATTGAAGCCATGAAGCTGGGCGCCCACGACTATCTGCCCAAGCCCTTTACCGATGAGGAGTTTAAGTCGGCCGTCGAAGGCGCCTTGAAAGCCAAAAAGACTGCCCCTGCCAGAGATTTTATTGAAAAGGTCGATACAGAAGAAGGCCGGCTGATCCAGAAGCAGGAAGTCATCCGGGTATTGACCCGGGCCAGCCAGGATGAGGCTTTCTGGCAGGATTTACTGAAAAATGGTTCTGCGGCCTTAAAGGACTACAAGCTTTCACCCCTGGCCAAGGCGGCCATTATTTCCGGGGATTTGGATTGGATCCACCGCAATGTGGGCAAGCTCACCGAAAAGCAGCTTGAGTGGATCCGGTCACGTTTGGAAATGGAGCGCTGGTAGTCCGGTTCATCTCATAATCAAAATTTCTTGGAGGGTTTATGGAAGCAAGCCGATTTAAATCCCTGACAAAAGAAGATTCATTTGAAATACGACAATTACTGATGCAGATCCAGGAGGAATATCAGGGGCGCCCCGATGAACTCATCCCGGTGCTGCAGAAAGCCCAGAAAAAACTGGGCTATCTGCCGGAAAACGTTTTGCTGGAAATCGCGCGCTTTACCAAATTATCCGCCGCCACGGTTTTTGGGGTGGCGACTTTTTATGAGCAGTTCCGGTTTCATCCCATTGGCAAACATACCATTCGCGTCTGCCGCGGAACCGCTTGTCATGTGCGCGGTTCGGACAAGATCCTGGATGAAATCGACAGTCGCTTGCATCTGGCGCCAGGTGATACCAGCAATGATCGCCTGTTTACCCTAGAAACGGTGGCGTGTTTCGGCTCCTGTGCTTTAGCGCCGGTTGTCGTAGTGGATGATACGGTCAAGGGCCGCATGAATCCATCTGAAACCGTCAAAACATTGCAGAATATCAAAAAGGAATCTGATAAATCCTGACCCTGTTATCGCTGAATTATAAGGAGGATATCATGGACTATCTTTCCATGAAAGCCAAGGCGGGCCGGACGTGGAATTTTCTGGAAAATCTGCCCCAGCCCCTCATTCAAATCGGCATGGGAACCTGCGGCAAGGCTGCCGGCGCCGCTGCGGTCCTCGATGCCGTCAAACAAACCCTTAAAAAAATCCACTACCTGGGTCGGGTAATGGAAGTCGGCTGTATCGGCCTGTGCTATCTGGAGCCGCTCATGGCGGTCCGCAAACCCGGCCGGCCCTTCATTTACTATGGCGATCTGACCCCTGAAAAAACAGAGGAAATTCTGAGCCGCTATATCCTGGAAGACGATCCCAGCCCCCGCCTGGCTGCCTGTACGCTGGGGGATGCATCCGTCGAGGGTATTCCCGGGTTTCATGAACTTCCCATGATTCGGCCCCAGGTCCGGATTGCCCTGCGAAATTGCGGCCTGATCGATCCTGAAAATATCGATCATTACATCGCCCGGGGCGGCTACAGCGGCCTGGAGCGCGCCCTGCAGATGCAGCCTGAAGATGTCATCGGGGAAATCAAGGATTCCGGCCTGAGAGGGCGCGGCGGCGCCGGTTTTCCCACCGGTCTCAAATGGGAGTTTGCCGCTAAAAGCCCGAGCCAGACCAAGTATATCGTCTGTAATGCCGACGAAGGCGATCCGGGAGCCTTCATGGACCGCTCGCTCCTGGAAAGCGACCCCCATGCGGTCCTTGAAGGGATGCTGATCGGGGCTTATGCCATCGGCTCGGCCGAGGGCTACATCTATGTTCGGGCGGAATACCCCCTGGCCATCCAGCGGATTGAAACCGCTCTGGAGCAGATGAGAACCTACGGCCTCCTGGAAAAAGGCATCCTGGACTCCCGATTCAAATTTCAGGTCCACATCCAGCAGGGCGCCGGGGCCTTTGTCTGCGGCGAGGAAACCGCTCTGATGGCCTCGATTCAGGGGTCCAGGGGAATGCCGCGTTCTCGCCCCCCTTTTCCGGCCCATTCCGGTCTATGGGAAAAACCTACGAACATCAATAACGTGGAGACCTTCAGCAATGTTTCGGCCATCCTGGAAAAAGGCGCCAACTGGTACGCCGGCTTCGGAACCGAAAAAAGCCGGGGTACCAAAACCTTCTCCCTGGCCGGCAAGGTCAAGCGCACCGGCCTGATTGAGGTGCCCATGGGCATCAGGCTGGGCGAAATAATCGAAGGCATCGGCGGCGGCGGAGCCAAGGGTAAAAAATTAAAGGCGGTGCAGACCGGCGGCCCATCGGGGGGGTGTATTCCCATGAGCCACAGGGATCTTTCGGTGGACTATGAGTCTTTGGCCGCGGCCGGCTCCATCATGGGCTCCGGCGGAATGGTGGTCCTGGACGAAGACACCTGCATCGCCGACATCGCCCGCTATTTCCTCACCTTCACCCAGTCCGAGTCCTGCGGCAAGTGCCTACCGTGCCGCCTGGGCACCAAACAGATGCTCGATATCCTTGAAGACATCTGTAAGGGCCGGGGTAAACCGGAAGACCTGGAACTGCTGGAAGGGCTGTGTAAAACCATTCAGAAAGGATCGCTTTGCGGTCTGGGACAGACCGCTCCCAACCCGGTCCTGTCGACCTTGAGATATTTCCGCTCCGAATACGACGCCCATGTCCGCGACGCTAAATGCCCGGCCGGGGTGTGCAAGCCGCTGTTTCATTATGAAATCGATCAGGAAAAATGCAACGGCTGCGGGGTGTGCGCCCGCAAATGCCAGTCCCGGGCGATTGTCGGAGAAAAAAAGGCGCCGCACCGGATCCTGCAGGACAACTGTGTCAAGTGCGGTGAATGCTACCAGGCCTGCAAGTTTCAGGCGATAGGGATTCATTAATTTCGGGGTGTTATTAATCGTCATGATCGGACAGGTGCGGGAGATCCGGAATCTCAAGATAATAGAGGGGCCGGGGAGTTTTATTATGAATGCCTATGGGGTGCGCCGGTGCAACTTCATCGTTTGTCGGCAGTCCTTTCGGGGATAGCCCCCGGGAGGACCGAACAACATTTAGCCACCCCGGCCCCTGAGATAATGATGCAAGACTTTATAAATGAGTCCATCTAAACATAGGAGGTGATTCCTGTGAAAACGATTCAGGTAACCATCGACGGGCAGAAACATCAGGCGCCCATGGGCGGTACGATTTTAGAGGCGATTCGGGCTGCCGGCATCTATGTGCCGACATTGTGTCATGATCCGGAGCTCAAGCCCTTCGGGGCCTGTCGCCTGTGCATCGTTCAGGTCGAAGGCCTGCGCGGCCTGCCCACCGCCTGCACCACCCCGGTTCAGGATAACATGGTCATCCGAACCGAAACCGATGAAATTCAGGAGGTGCGCCGCACCATCGTCGAGTTGGCCATTGCTAATCACCCCTACGACTGTCTGGTCTGCGATAAAAGCCGGGACTGCGAGCTGCTGTCCGTGGCAAGGTATCTCGGCGCCAGGAAAAGCGCCGTGGACCGTTTCCGGCGCACAACGCTTTCACGTCCTGTCGATGCCTCCAACCCCGCCTTCAGCATTGATCCCGACAAATGCATCCTGTGCGGCAAATGCGTGCGCACCTGCAGCGAACTGCAAGGCGTGGGGGCGATCGACTTCGCCTTCCGGGGGTACCAGACCCGGATCAGCACTTTTGGCGCAGGACCCATCGTCGACTCCACCTGCCAGAGCTGCGGGGAATGCGTCGCGCGCTGTCCCACCGGCGCCCTGATGACCAGGGCGGTGCTGCAGCCCCAGAAAGAGGTTCAGACCATCTGTCCCTACTGCGGCGTCGGCTGCGGTATTTACCTGGGCGTTCGCGGGCAGAAAATCGTCAGGGTGCGGGGCGATAATCAAAGCCCGGTCAACAGGGGGGCGCTCTGTGTAAAGGGCCGCTTCGGCCTGGACTTCGTCAATCATCGGGACCGGCTGACGCGTCCCCTGATCCGCAAAAAGGATTTTCCCCGGTCCGCCGCCCAGGGCGACACCTTAAATGCTTTCCGGGAAGCCGGCTGGGACGAAGCCCTGGAAGTGGTTGCCGGCCAGCTGGCCGCCCTTCGCGACGGATATGGTCCCGATTCCATCGGGGTCCTCAGTTCGGCCAAGTGCACCAATGAGGACAATTACCTTGTTCAAAAGTTCGCCCGGGCCGTCATCGGCACCAATAACGTGGATCACTGCGCCCGCCTCTGCCATGCCTCCACCGTAACGGCGGCCCTGGCGGCCTTTGGCGACGGCGCCATGAGCAACTCCATCGCCGACATCGATCAGGCCGACCTGCTCTTTGTGATCGGATCCAATACCACTGAATGCCACCCGGTTATCGGCCGGAAAATAAAACAGGCGCTCAGCCGCAACGGGACCGGGCTGATTGTGGCGGATCCCCGCGCCATTGAATTAAGCACCCGCGCCGCCGTTTATATCAATCATAAACCCGGCACGGACGTGGCTTTGTTAAACAGCATTATGAACGGGATCGTTCAGATGGGTCTTCACAAATTGTCCTTTATCAATGATCGCTGTGAAGACGTTAAACCTTTTCTGGAATCTTTAAAGCTATATACGCCGGAAAGAGTTTCAAAGATTACCGGGGTCTCCGCTGAAAAAATCCAGCAGGCCGCCATCCTGTTCGGACGGGCCAAAAGCGCCATGGTCCTTTACGGAATGGGGATCACCCAGCACACCACCGGGACCGACAACGTCAAGGCCATTGCCAACCTCTTGATGCTGACCGGAAATATCGGCCGCGAAGGAACCGGATTTTCACCCCTGCGGGGACAGAACAATGTCCAGGGGGCCTGCGATCTCGGCGCCCTGCCCAATGTTTTCCCGGGCTATCAGCGCGTCAACGATCCCGCCGTTTTAGCGAAATTTAAAAGCGCCTGGGGGGGTGAATTGAGCGGGGAGACCGGTTTGACCCTTACGGACATGTTCCGCGCCGCTCATGAAGGCCGGATAAAAGCCCTCTTTATTGTCGGTGAAAATCCCATGATGAGCGAGCCGGACCTGCAGCACGCCAAGGCGGCTCTTGCCAAACTGGACTTTCTGGTTGTCCAGGATATTTTTCCCACCGAGACGGCCCGGATGGCGGATGTCGTCCTGCCGGCCGCCAGCTTTGCTGAAAAAGACGGAACCTTTACCAGCACCGAAAGGAGGGTTCAGCTGGTTCGCAAGGCTGTCGAGCCCCCCGGCGAAGCCCGGCTGGACTGGGAAATCATTGATGCGCTTTCCGAAAAACTGGGCCGCCCGTTTAGCTATAAATCCAGCAGCGATATCATGGATGAAATCGCTTCGGTTACGCCCATATACGGCGGCATCTCCCACAAGCGCTTGGGCGAAACCGGCGGATTGCAATGGCCCTGCCGAACCCGCGATGATCCCGGCACGCCGATACTGCACCTGGACAGCTTCACCCGGGGGCGCGGAAAATTTCACGTTGTCCATGACAAACCGCCGGCAGAGCAGCCCTCCGGTGATTACCCCCTGCTGCTGACCACCGGCCGAATTCTTGAACACTGGCATACGGGGAGCATGAGCCATCGCTCGCGGGTGCTGGAAGCCTTGTCTCCAGAAAGCTCGGTGGAAATAAGTCCTGCCGACGCCGATCGGCTGGGCATTTTTGAAGGGGATATTATTACTTTAAGATCCAAACGCGGGGAGCTGCAAACAAGGGTCAAGGAAACCCTGCGGGTCTTTCCCGGCCTTGCGTTTATGGCGTTTCACTGGGGGGACGCACCGGCCAATCTGTTGACCAATCCGGAAGTCGACCCCCTGGCCAAGATACCGGAATTCAAGGTTTCGTACGTGAACGCCACCCTGGCGGTTCTGGCAAGGGCGGCCAGAGACAACGCCTTTTTGGCCGCGCTGGCCGCAAACCCCGCACGGGCGTTGAAATCCTATCCGCTGACAGTGGAGCAGCGCGCGGCGCTTGCCTCCGGAGACATTGCGGCCATCGAAAAATGGCTGGGCTATCCCCTGGATGACCGCCTGCTCGCCTGGCTCAAAGCCCGCCTCGAGCAGGAAAGGTGGTAGCGGACCCGGACTGAAGATCAGCAGGGTATGGGCCGACAGCGGCAGCGCTGTCGGCCTTTTATTGCTATTCCGCGGGATGTTTCCGGAAAAAGTAAATTCATCAAATGGTCTAAAATCTGTTGCAATCATCCGGTATCTGAGATTAATATTTCTGACAGATCGAATCGGGTATAACTCGCAATGATTGGAGAAAAAGGGTGATGGACAATTCAGCTTTAAAGGCAATTTCTCCCGTGGACGGACGCTACCGCCGGGTCACCGAAAGGCTCGGGGATTTCTTTTCGGAAAGCGCACTGATAAAATACCGCATTCTGGTGGAAGTCGAGTATTTCATCGCCCTGTGCGAACTGCCGCTGCCCCAGTTGAAATCCGTTGACAAATCCAAATTCGAACCTCTGCGCAGCCTTTACAAGACATTTACGCTGGAAAGCGCCCGGCGGGTAAAAGATATTGAGAAAATCACCAACCATGACGTGAAGGCCGTGGAGTATCTGTTGAAGGATAAATTCCAGGAACTGGGGCTGGATTCATACCGGGAGTTTGTGCATTTCGCCCTGACTTCCCAGGATGTCACCAATACGGCCATCCCGCTTTCCCTGAAGGCGGCCTGGAAGGAGGTGCTGGGGCCTCTTATGGTTGAGGTTGCCGAGGCGCTCAGGGCCAAAGCCGCCGCCTGGAAAGACATTCCCATGCTGGCCCGTACCCACGGCCAGCCCGCGTCCCCGACCTTTCTGGGCAAGGAAATCTATGTTTTTGTCGACCGGCTTCAGGAACAGCTGGAGCAGCTTAAACGCGTTCCTTTTTCCGCCAAGTTCGGCGGGGCCACCGGCAATTTCAACGCCCACCACGTTGCCTACCCCGGCATCGACTGGATCCTCTTTGCCGACACATTCGTGAACGGCACCCTGGGGCTCCAACGCTCGCGGGTCACCACCCAGATCGAGCATTACGACAATCTGGGGGCCTTTTGCGACAATCTGAAACGCATCAACACCATTCTCATCGATCTGAACCGGGATATCTGGTCTTATATTGCCATGGAGTATTTCAAGCAAAAGGTGGTGGCCGGCGAAGTGGGCTCCTCCACCATGCCTCACAAAGTCAACCCCATCGATTTTGAAAATTCCGAGGGGAACCTGGGTATCGCCAACACCCTGTTTGAGCACCTTTCAGCCAAGCTCCCGGTTTCGCGCCTGCAGCGAGATTTGACGGATTCAACCGTCATCCGAAATATCGGCGTGCCCATCGCCCATTCCCTGATCGCCTGGAAATCACTCCTGCGGGGTCTGGGAAAGCTGATATTGAATGAGGAAATGATACGGTCGGATCTGGAAAACAATTGGGCGGTGGTGGCAGAAGCGATCCAGACGGTTCTGCGCCGTGAGGGATATCCGGATCCCTATGAGGCCCTTAAAGCGTTGACCCGGACTCACGCGAAAATAGACCGGCAGGCCATTGCCGGATTTATTCAATCCCTATCTGTTTCAGAAGCCGTTAAAAAAGAACTGCTGAAAATCACGCCGGAAAATTATACGGGCATCTTTCAATTTGGTTCTTGAAAATTTTACCTTACATGCGAACAATCATTCATTGACAGGCTGTTGAAAAACAAGGATCAGGTCGCCAGATAAGGTGTGCTGCGATTCGACAAGCGCGGCATATTCAAGTATATGTGAGCATTGGCGAGAGCCGCGCAACACCGTATGACATCCCCAGACGCAGTTTTTCAACAACCTGTTAAACCCTAACGCCATACTCCTTTCCTATGAACGCTAAATTCCCCCGGGCGTTGTCGTATTTGACTTTCCCATAGGTATAATAGTCAAAAGTGATTGTAGAGACGTTGAGCTGAATCAAACTCCACAGAAACCAGTAAATATCGGGGAACGGCTTGAAGAGATCGATGAAGTACAGGTTTTTGTCAAACTCCTTGTCTTCGCAATACTCCCGAACGATCCGCTTTTCAGCATCCCGCGGAACCAGGATTTCCTGGAACATATCCGCAATGTCGTAGTAGCGGGGCGCCATCCCGGCATATTCCCAGTCGATGATGTACATGGGCGAGGCATACTTGTGCAGCGCATCTTCATTGATCAGGATGAAATTGTCCGCCAGCAGGTCGTTGTGACAGGCGGTATATTCGGCCTCAGGGATGTTAATGAGCGACGACAGCTTGTCCAGACGCCGGATGGTTCCGTCAATATCGAATTCATCGTACCTGGCATTGAGGCCTCGCAGTATGGAGGCCATTTTTTTGACTTCCACAAGGGGGTTGAAGATTTTTTTCAGTCGGATGCCGCTGTCGTGAATTTTTTGGATGGGGCCGACAATCTTCCTGTATAGTGACTTGTCTAGGAAATGTTTATTGGTCAGGACAATGCAGTCGTCGATAAATTCAACAATGGTGACACCGATTTCCGGCAGATATTTAACCAGCCTTGAGGATACGCCGATTTTTTCCATTTCTTTCAAGGCATGGGCTTCATAATCGCGGTTGATGAAGAGGTCGGTCTTGTCGCCGTAAATCCGAACGGTGTAATCGCCCCTTTCAGACTGAATCCGGTAGAGTTTATTGGTTATCCCGCCCTTGAGCTGCGTGATGCGGACATCGCTTCCTTTCCATTCCGGTAGAATTTCATAACAGGCTTCCGGGGTAAAATCCCGATCCAAAAGGCGTGTCGGCGTGTTCATGTCGATCTCCTTTCCTGTGGTCTAATGGTCTAAAATGATTACGGCTCCCGCGGGGGCTGTCACCGGCTGGACAATACAACATTCGAAAAAACGCCCCGACCCCTGAACTATTATTTTTTCAACAGCGATTCAATATAACGGCGGGGATTTAACTGAGTCAATCCCTTTTTTTTGCCTAATAAAAATCTTCGATCAGGCATAGCGCCAAGAGCTGTTCCGTTGAACGAAACACTGCCAGTGCTCATTCTATCGAATGTTCAGTCCTTTTCATAAATAACTTGACAGCACCTCTTGCGGCGATGTAGTAAAAATTGAATCATCCCCGAAAGCGTCGACGTCCGGCTAAGTCGCCATCAGGGTTTCGGGCTAAAATC
Organism: Thermodesulfobacteriota bacterium; assembly: GCA_040757625.1. GTDB lineage: Bacteria > Desulfobacterota > Desulfobacteria > Desulfobacterales > JARGFK01 > JARGFK01. The sequence continues at coordinate 22,023 of JBFLWU010000039.1, forward strand.
CTCTGCTGTTCGCTGGATTTTATCATCTTTTATTTTGCAGTCGCCTTGCTGCAAAACAGACTGATCGATACAATTGCAGGCCCATGCCGGCATTGCGCCGAAGGCATGGGCCATCTGAATATTTTGATTTAGCATTTAATATATTTATTTCTCCGGGGAGAGCGGTTTTAGCGGCATTAGAACTGCCGGCAAGCCAACCCTCTTTAGGCCCCTGTTGATAAGACCGGAAAGCCAACATCCTCTTTTTTTCCATTTGGCTGGATGTCAACCCCAACACCATGAAAGGAGACAGGGAGTATGAAACGACGCGATTTTCTAAAAAAAGCAGGAGTAGGAACCGCCGCTGCAGTAGCCGCCACAGCGGTCAAAGCACCCTACGTCATTGCGGCAAAGAAAACGGCCATCCGCTGGAGAATGCAGACGTATGCCGGTCCCGCCCTGGCCGAGCATGTCATTAAAAACTCCATCGACGCGTTTAATGCCGCAGCCAACGGCGAGATGGTAATCGAATTGTACAATGCAGATCAGCTGGTACCCCAGGGAGAGCTGTTCCGAGCCGTGCAGGAGGGAACCATCGACGCGGTCCAGAGCGACGACGACTCCATCGCCGCCCCGGTGGATGTATCCGTGTTTGCCGCCTACTTCCCCTTTGCGTCCCGCTACTCGCTGGATGTGCCCGTCTTGTGGAACTGGTATGGGCTCAACAAGATCTGGGAGGAAGCCTACGCCAAAATTCCCAATGTCACCTGGCTGAGCGCCGGCTCCTGGGACCCCTGCAATTTCGCCACCGTCAAGCCGGTCCGCCATCTTGAAGACCTCAAGGGGCTGAGAATTTACATGTTCCCCACCGGCGGCAAGTTCATGCAGCGATTCGGCGTTGTCCCCATGTCCCTGCCCTATTCGGACGTGCAGATGGCCATTCAAACAGGCGAGCTTGACGGCGTTTGCTGGTCCGGCATCACCGAGGATTATACGGTCGGCTGGGCGGATGTCACCAAATATTATCTCACCAATCCCATCTCCGGCGCATGGGCAGGGTCGTACTTCGTAAACACCAAGAAATGGAAGGCTTTGCCGAAACATTTGCAGGCGCTATTCAAGCTGTCCATGGACAGCTCCCATTATTACAGGCTTCATTGGTACTGGTGGGGAGAAGCCCACTACCGCACCAAGGGTGGAAAGCTGCAGCTGACCTCCATCCCCGATGCGGAGTGGAAGAAGGTGGAAGATGAAGCCCTCAAGTTCTGGGACGAGATTGCCGCCAAGAGCCCGGCGAATGCCAAGGTGGTAAAAATTCTTAAAGAATATGCCCAAACCATGAAAGCGGCCGGTCCTCCTTACCGATATTGATGGACTTGGCCCTGAGCGTTTAGCCTGAAAAATGATCCGCCTTCCCTGAATTCGAAACTGAATCGGCCGGGGAAGGCGGATCTTTGCAAATTCGACAAAAAAAGGGGCAAGCATGCCTAAAGTTATAAAACTCTACGTGCGATATGTCGATGCTATGAATACGAAGGTGGGAAAGTTCTCACAGTATCTGGTCTTTGCCATGATGGGCATTCTGCTGTATGAGTCTTTATCCCGAACCATCTTTAATCGGCCCCATATATGGGTCGTGGAGTCGGCGCAGTTTTTGATGGCCGCTTATTATTTGCTCGGTGGGGGCTACTCCATGATCCTCGACGGGCATGTTCGCATGGATCTCCTCTATGGCCGCTGGTCGGCCAAGCGACAGGCGTTGTCGGATATTTTTACCGCTTTCCTCCTTATGCTTTACCTGGTGTTTCTCCTCCTCGGCGGCGTTTCCGGCGTTAGATATGCCGTAACCTACGGACAGGTCAATTATACCCCATGGGCGCCGCCGTTGGCCCCTATCAAGATTATTATGACACTCGGAATCTTGCTGATGCTCTTGCAGGTGATTGCGATATTCTTCAAGGATCTGGCAACAATTAGAGGGGAGAAGATTACATGAGTTATGAACTGATTGCCCTGCTGATATTCGCCTCGATGATGGTCATGCTGCTCACCGGGCAGCGCATCTACGGCGCCATCGGGGGGGTTGCGACTGTTTTCGCGCTGCTGCTGTGGGGAGAGGGCGCCGAAGGGATGCCGTTTCATGCCAGCTTTATCCTGTTGAACTGGTATCCGCTCCTGACCCTGCCGCTGTTCATCTATATGGGGTATATGTTTTCCGAGTCCGGAATCGCGAGCGACCTTTACCACATGTTCCACGTCTGGATGGGCCCCATCAACGGCGGCCTGGCCATCGGAACCATCGGCCTGATGACCGCGGTCGCGGCCATGAACGGATTGAGTGTCGCCGGCATGGCCATCGGCGCCAGCCTCGCCCTACCGGAAATGCTCAAACGCAAGTACGACAAGGTCATGATCAGCGGGGTCATCCAGGCGGGCAGCTCCCTGGGCATCATGATCCCGCCCAGCGTCGTGTTGGTGCTCTACGGCATGATCGCCCGGCAGCCGGTCGGCCATCTGTGGATGGCCGGTGTTTTTCCCGGGCTGCTGCTGGCCGGCCTGTTTGTTGCGTACATTTATATCAGATGCAAACTCAATCCCAGCCTGGGACCGGCATTGTCCGCGGAAGAGCGTCAGATGAGCTGGGGTCAGAAGTTTCGCCTGCTCCGGGCCGGCATCATTCCGCTGGTCATTATCTTTTCCATGACGGGAATGTTCCTGATGGGAATTACCAGCCTGGTGGAGTGCTCGGCTGCTGGCGCGGCGGCCACCACCCTCGCCGCCCTTGTCAAAGGCCGGCTGAACCGGCAGGTCATCGAAGACACCCTGCGCAATACCCTCAGCGTCAGCTGCATGTTCATGTGGGTAATCCTGGCGGCGCTCTGCTTCAGTGCCGTTTTCGACGGCCTCGGCGCCGTGCATGCAATCGAGTCGCTCTTTCTTGAAAAGTGGGCGCTCAGCCCCTTCGGCATCATCGTCATGATGCAGCTGACCTACCTCCTCATGGGCATGTTTCTGGACGACACGGCCATGCTCATTATTGTGGCGCCCCTTTATGTTCCCCTGGTCATCAAGCTCGGCTATGACCCCATCTGGTACGGGGTGCTCTATACCATTACCTGCCAGATCGCGTACCTGACGCCGCCCTTCGGCTATAACCTCTTTCTGATGAAGGCCATGGCCCCTAAAGAGGTAACCCTGGGGGACATCTATCGTTCGATCATTCCCTTTGTCATTGTGATGTGCATCGGTCTGGCCATCGTCATGCTGTTTCCTGAAATCGCTTTGTGGCTGCCGCATAAATATTTTGCAAGGTAAGGCCGGCCGAACACTCGCTGCCTTGTACCTGTCACAAAAAAGCCCCGAGCAATACTCGGGGCTTTTTTCTTCCTGAATCCGAGGGTCCTTCAATCCAAAAACAGCTGTTAAAATTATATTCCGTTCCAGCCGCCGGAACGTGGACATGACGGTTAGAAGTCATCTCAAAAAACCGTAAACGTAATAAGTGAGAGGTCGGTGAGTTTTATTTCAAATGTCAATGAAATGAGTCGTCGCCACATCACCGGTCGGACCGGAGAGCATTTAACATACCGCCCGCCTCCTGAAATAATAATATTTTTTTAGATAGATTCTAGTCTTCTCGTTCCCTGTCAGCCAGCCGCCTGCTGACGGTTGCCGTCATGCAGGTAGCAGATCAGGCCGCACTGGAGACAGCGCTTGGCTTCGGCATGCGCGGCTGTCTCACTGAAGCCCTTTTCAATTTCCCTGCCTGCAGCCAGTTCGACCGGGCTGCTGAGCGGCATGATCTCGCGCCCGACGGACGGTACCTTCTCGACGCGATCCACATTTTGAATGTCCGATTGCGGCGTGACCACCGTTTCCGGCAGGGAGACCGGCAGGCCGTACATGGCCTGATGGATGGATGCGGCCGCACGGCGGCCGGCGCCGATGGCCCGGATGGCGGCGCTAAAATCCGTTCTGGCGTCGCCCGGTGCAAAAATACCCACCGCATCTTTGTTGGCCGGCGCCTTGTAGGCCTCAAGGGCCTGCCAGCCAAGGGTTCCGTCTGCCGTCAGATCGTTTTCGCCGGCTTCTTTTTCCGCTGTTTTAATAAAGATGAATTCCGGCAGTCTTCCGGAAGCCAGAATAAGGGTATCGGCCGGAATGATCTCTGTTATGTCGGTCGTAAGACCCGTACACTCGATTTCGGCGAGACGGTCCTCCCGGCCGGCCAGACGCCTGATGGCGGTTGCAAACCGGAGCGTAACGCCTGTTTTTCCCAACGCCTCAATTTCAGCATCTTCCAGGCCGGCTTTTTCCCGGGTTTCCTGAAACAGGATCGTGACATTTTGCGCCGACTGCTTTTGACACCTGCGGGCGGCGTCGGCAGCGAGTCTGCCGCCGCCGCAAATCACCACCTGGGGCCCGCAGGGAATGTCGCTGCGGTTTCTGATGAAATCGATCAGCAGGTGCGTGCCGGGAATCGTCGGCCGGGGTTCGGGCCCGGTATTTCTTAAAAGCCGGCTGTCCCAGCCACCGGTGGCCAGAAAAACCGCCTCGCAGCCTTCCCTGAGCAGTGAAGCTACAGAGAACTCCTTTCCCAGCGTTTTTCCGGTTTCGATTCGAACGCCGATTTCACGGATGCCGTCGATGTCCCAATCGAGCATCTCCCGGGGAAGCCGGTAGGCGGCGATGGCGCTGCGCAAGAGTCCCCCCGGCTCGCCGGCAGCTTCAAAAACCGTCAGGTCATGGCCCAGCCGTGCGCTGAAAAAGGCGGCTGAAAGCCCTTCAACCCCCCCGCCGACAACCGCGATCCTGCGCCCCGTGGCGGGGGCCCTGTATGGCAAAATCCGTTTGTTCTGTTTTTTTTCATAATCGGCGGCATAGCGCTTGAGAAAATTGATGGCCACCGGCTCATCCACAAACTGCCGCCGACAGTCCTGTTCACAGGGACGGGGGCAGATCCGTCCGATCACGGTGGGAAACGGGTTGCGCTCCTTGATCACCTGGACCGCCTTATGAAAATCGCCGACGGCAATCTGATGGACGTATTCCCGGATATCGATGCCCGCCGGACAGGCCCGCTGGCAGGGTGTGGTGCATTCCGCGGTGGTGTACTCCCGCATGATGCGGCGGGTAATCGAAGACATCGTGATGATATGTTTCGGGCAGACACGCTCACAGGTTCCGCAGCCGGTGCAGCGTTTTGCATTCACCACCGGCAGGCCCTTGGGCCCCATATCAATGGCATTAAACGGACAGGCCCGGGCGCAGGTCCCCAGTCCCAGGCAGCCGATGGAGCAGACTTTCATGCCGCCGCTTAAAAGCGTCACCGCCCGGCAGTCGTTTAGACCGTTGTAAATGTATTTCTGGTCGGCAGCCGCAACACCATAGGTGCATCCCGGTTTGGCGATGTCCGGCTCCCTGGCCTCGACTTTAACACCCATGATCGCCGCAATCGCCTCGGCCACATCCGGTCCGGCAGCCACGCATGAGCTCGGAGACGACTTGCCGGCCGCAATCGCTGCGGCATTGGCCGAACAGCCGGGTTTACCGCAGCCGCCGCAGTTTGCGCCCGGAAGCGCCGATTCCACCTCAAGGATCAACGGATCGACATAGACATAAAAAACCTTTGACGCCACCGCCAGCATCACGCCGATCACCAGCCCCAGAATTCCCATCACACTTATGGCTTCTACCACGTCTATTCTCCTGTACAGAACCTATGTTAATATAACCTGTTCATCTATTCCGAAAACCGCCGTCACACAGCCACCGTTGCAACCCGGTAGCAGCGCAGGCAGCGGGCCGCTTCGGCAACAGCCTCCGGAGGCGAATACCCCTCTTCGACTTCATCGAAGGTGAACTTCCTCTGTTCGGGCGGCAACATCCGGAGCGCTTTGCGGGCCCTGCCCCCGATGATGCCGATTTTCTCATCGCCGTCATACACCTTGACGGCTTTAAAGAGCTTGTCGAAATAGTCGCCTTCTTCATATTCGAGAGGCTTGCCGTTGATCAGGCGGTCGATGCTCAAGGCCGCCTGACGCCCGCCGGCACAGGCCGTGATCAGGGCGCCCGGACCGGTCTCGCAGTCTCCGGCGGAAAATATTTTGGGCCGGCCGCTCTGTTTGGTGACGGCATCCACTTCGATGGTGTTCCAGCGGGATGTTTTGACGCTGTCCATGCCCGCGAGCAGAGACAGGTCGATCTGCTGACCGATGGCGGGAACCACCGTGTCGCAGTCAAATACGAATTCCGACCCTGCAACGGGAACGGGCCGTCGCCGGCCGCTGGCGTCCGGCGCCCCGAGCTTCATTCGGATGCATTCCAGTCCCGCCACCCGGCCGTTTTCCGCCAGGATGCGGACCGGCGTGGTCAGGAAGTGAAACTGAACCTTTTCTTCCTCGGCATCGTGAATTTCGACTTCATCCGCGGGCATTTCTTTGCGGGTCCGGCGGTAGACCAGGTGGACATCTTTCTTGCCGATGCGAAAAGAGCTGCGCACGCAGTCAATGGCCACATTGCCGCCGCCGATGACCACGACTTTCTTACCTTCGGGATAAGGATCGCGCCCTTCGTTGATGTCCAGCAGGTATTTTACCCCGGGGATAAATCCCTGATACCCCTTATCCTCCCCCTCCACCATCATGGCGGAACTGTTCTGCGCACCGATGCCGATGAAAACGGCGTCATAATCCGCTTCCAGCTGGGCGAGGGTGATATCCCGGCCGATGACGGTATTGTATTGAATGCGGACTCCCATCTTCTGGATCTGCTCGACCTCCCGGCGTAAAACCGGCCGGGGAAGCCGGTAGTCCGGAATGCCCACCGCCGACATGCCGCCCGGCTCCGACAGCCGTTCAAAAACAGTGACCCGATGCCCCCTGCGGGCCAGGTGAAAGGCGCAGGTTGCACCGGCCGGTCCGGCGCCCACAATGGCCACGTTCCCGGTTTTATCCGCAGGCCTTATCCCGTAATTCGGTTTTCCTCTCCGGGAGAGCTCGTCATCGGCCACAAAGCGTTTCAGGTATTTAATGGAAACCGGTTCATCCAGGATGGCCCGCCGGCAGTGCGCCTCGCAGGGACGCACGCAGACACGTCCAACAATGCCCGGCAGCGGCAGCCGCTGCCGGATGATATCCAGGGCCGCTTTGTATCTCCCTTCCCTGATGGATTCGACATAGGCGGGAATATCCAAATGAATCGGGCAGGCATCCATGCAGGGCGCCGTTACGCTGGAGCGATACGACCCCTTGGCCAGGGGCGCGCGACTGCTGATGGCCGTCTGAAACACCCCGGCAAAATGCTCCAGTGCATGTAGAATCGCCACCGGGCCCGATTGACCGATGCCGCACTTGGCTGCGGCGCTGACGGTGCGGGCCAGGGTCGCCAGGCGTTCAAGCTCCTGGGGATTCCCGCTGCCCCCGCAAATCCGTTCGAGTATCCGTGTCATGATGCCCGTCCCGGTCCGGCAGGGGACACATTTTCCGCAGGAAGCCTTATGAACGGCGGCCATGTATTCCCGGCACAGGTCCACCACATTGACCTCGGCGGACCGCAGAACGATGCCGTACCAGCCAATCAAGGCCTTGATTTTTTCGTTTTGCCTGAAAAATTCCGGGAGCGGCGCCCTCTGGACCGGTTTAAAAACCTGAGGATCCCGGCCGCGATTGTCCACCACCTGATCGCCCCATGAGCTGAAAAGTATATCGTTCATAGTGGTTACTCTGCTTCCTTCTTTTAAGATCGCTTTTACAATCTATTAGGTTTTCATCAATTTCTGCCGACATGCCGAGTTCAAGGTATTTAGGCTGAAAACTGAACGTAGAGCACCCTTACAATACTAAATTCAGCCTGCTGCCGGAGCCTTCAATTCCGCCGGAGGCAGGGCTAAAAGCCTTCCACCTTCAGCCTATCCACCTTTCTGTTATTGCCCTGAAATCCTTACGGCGCACACCTTGTATTCAGGAATGCCGGAAACCGGATCCAGGGCGGCGTGCGTAAGTTCGTTGGCGGCCGCTTCGGCAAAGTGAAACGGAATAAACACCGTCCCGGACACCGCTCTGTCCGACACCTTCAAGCGGGCGTCAATATGACCCCGCCGGGAAGCAACCGTCACGCTGCTGCCGTCTTTGAGATTAAACCTGGCGGCATCGGCGGAAGAAATTTCCACAAAACACTCCGGCGCCCGGTCCATCAAACCGTCCGTCTTCATGGTCATCGTGCCGGTGTGATACTGATATAGGAGCCGTCCGGTGGTCAGGTACAGGGGATAGTCTTCATCTACCTGTTCGGCCGGCGGGACGTAATCAATGGCATGAAACAGCCCCTTTCCCCGGGTAAACCGTTCCCGGTGCAGTACCGGAGTTCCCGGATGATCCGGAACCGGACAGGGCCAGTGTATCCCTTCGGTCTCGATGCGCTCATAGGTTATGCCGGCATACGACGGGGTAACGGCGGCGATTTCTTCCATGATCGCCCGGCTGCCGTCATATGACATGGGAGATCCCATGCGCTCGGCAATCTGGCAGGTGATCCACCAGTCGTCTCTGGCCTGACCGGGGGGCTCCACCGCTTTGCGGACCCGCTGGACCCGGCGTTCCGTGTTGGAAAAGGTACCTTCCTTTTCGGCAAAACAGCAGGACGGGAGAACCACATCCGCCAGCCGGGCGGTTTCCGTCAGGAAAATGTCCTGAACCACCAGAAACTCAAGCTTTGAGATGCTCTTTTTGGCATGGTTCAGGTCCGGATCCGAGACAAGGGGATTTTCACCGACGATATAAAGCGCTTTCAGGCTGCCGTCGGCAGCCTTTGGTATCATCTCGGTGACTTTAAGACCCGGTTTGGCCGAAAGACCGGTCACGCCCCAGGCCGATTCCATTTTACTGCGCAGGGACTCATCGGTAACCGGCTGATAGCCGGTATACACATTGGGCAGTCCGCCCATATCACAGGCTCCCTGGACGTTGTTCTGCCCCCGCAGGGGGTTGACACCGCCGCCTTCCATTCCCAGATTGCCGCAAAGCATGGCCAGGTTGGCCAGAGACTTGACATTGTCGGTCCCGGAGACATGCTGGGTGATACCCATGCAGTAAAGGATACTCCCGGCTTTAGCGCCGGCGTAAAGCCGGGCGGCCGCGACAAGGTCATCGGCCGGGATCCCGGTGATGGCCTCCACATATTCTGGCGTAAATTTTTCCACCATCTTGCAGAGCGCTTCAAACCCTTCGGTGCGGGTTTCAACGAACTGCCGGTCATAAAGCTGTTCTTTGATGATGACATGCATCATCCCGTTGATCCAGACCACGTCGGTTCCCAGGTTCTGGCGCAGCCAGATATGGGCAAAATCGGCAATTTTAATCCGGCGCGGATCCACCAGGATAAGCTTAGCGCCCCTGAATCTTGCCGCCCGCTTGACAACGCTGGAAAGGACCGGGTGGTTTTCAGTGGTATTGGATCCAGTGATGAGAATCACATCGGCGGTTTCAATATCGGCGATGGTATTTGTCATGGCACCGCTTCCGAACGCTGCGGCCAGACCGGCCACGGTGGAGGAATGTCAGAGACGGGCGCAATGATCGATATTATTGGTTTTCAGCACCGCCCGGGTAAACTTCTGGACAATATAGTTTTCTTCATTGGTGATACGGGCGGAAGTTAACACGCCGATCCGGTCAGGTCCCTGGATGTCACGGATATCCTTAAACTTTTTTGCCACCAGATCGAGGGCCTCATCCCAGGTGGCTTCCCTGAAGGCGCCGTTCTCCTTGATAAGGGGCGCTGTCAGGCGCTCGGGGGAATGAATAAAGTTAAAACCGAATCTTCCCTTGACGCAGAGACTGCCATTGTTGGGGGCGGTTTCTTCAGCCCCGGTCACCCGGACCACCTTGCCGTCCTTGACGTGCAGAAACATCTGGCATCCGACCCCGCAGTAGGAACAGGTGGTTTTAACCTTTCGGGTTTCCCAGGGTCGTACCCGGTAGCGAACGTCCTTTTCAACCAGCGCCCCCACCGGGCAGGCCTGAACGCACTCGCCGCAGAAAACGCAGTCGGAATCCCGCAGGGGCCTGTCATTGGGCGTAATGATCTTGGTAAAGGCGCTCTTATAGCCGAACTCAATGGCGTTGTTCACCTGGACTTCATTACAGGCCTGCACGCACCGGCCGCATAAAATACACCTTGAAAAATCCCGCACGATAAACGGATTGACCGTTTCCATGGGGTATGGAACCTTGGTCTCCAGGTTGGGGTCGCCGGTGACCTGATAGCGATAGGCCAGATCCTGCAGCCGGCAGTCCCCCCAGACCGGACACAGCTCCGCGGCTGCGTCGTCCTGCTGAACCCGAAGCTGAAAATCTTCCCAGCTCTCGCCGCTGTGCCCGCTGATGGCGCAGTTGTGGTTGCTGGAAGACAGCAGCAGCTGAAGGATCAGCCGGCGGGCTTCAATCACCCGGGGAGATTCGGTCTGAACGACCATGCCGGCGGCGGCCGGCGTGGCGCAGGCGGCCATCAGATCGGCAGCGCCGGCCACTTCAACCACGCAGATCCGGCAGACCCCGGTGGGTGTGATCGCTTTCAGGTGGCACAGGGTCGGGATATCGATCCCGCTGCGCCGGGCGACCTCCAGAATGGTTTCTCCCGGATTAAATTCATACGCCTTGCCGTTCAGGTTGATTGTGTTGTGTGCGTCCATCGTGTCCCTTTCTCTCTCTTGCATTCGCTAAACCCGCCAAAATTCCCGATCCGTCCGTATCGACTCCGAAATGTTTTTTGTATATAAAGCCTTTGGGTTTGTCAATCCGCTAAGCCTCAAATTTCCTGCAGCGGCGGCCGCAAAAGCACCCGCGGCGCTCCCGATGAAATCGGCCAAGGCGTCCTGAATATCGGCGCTGCGGAAAGGCACGAAAGACTGATGCAGCTCGTCGCTGATTCCGTAAAGTCCGGCCGAAAGAATACTGAGGACGGTGGCAGTAAAAAGGCGCGCTCCAAGCCGCATGGTCCGGTATGCCCTGAAAAACAGCGCCCCCAAAAGGGCATAGGCGCCGGCATGCAGCAGTTTGTCAATATAGGGCCAATCGGGGATGCCTGCCGGAACCGGCCGGGAAGACTGAATAAAAATTAAAGCACAATAGATGATGACGGGAAACCAGTAATAAAAGAAGTTTTTATAACGTGATGGGAAGGACCTGTACATTATCCAATAGTCCGGGATTAAGAAGAAAATCGCTAAACCGTCCGCTGGCGGTTGTCTGTTCTCAGTTCCTGCTGCATATTCCGCTCATTTTACCGTGGTCAATCATCAATTATCACCGGGTCGCCTGCTTGACTCTTTTTATGGGACAACAGGCGTTACCAGCCGGTAGTCGGCCGGCGCTTTCCGAACCTGACCTGGCAGGGAGAATTTTTGGTCACATGGCTTTTTAGCTTGGCGCACCACAGCGACTGAAAGGTCCGGCAGCTTCCGTCCAGGGCCTCGGTCCTTGCAACATCCGCGTACTCACAGCGCATATCGCACCATTTAATCCGATGGGTGCGAATTCCGGCATTATCGGCCATGTCCGTGCAACTCCCCCTATTTTCCAAAAATCGCCGGGTCCAGCTTTTTTTCTCTGATGTGGGCCTGAACGGTATGGATAAACTCGTCGGGGGATATGCCGAACTTCACGTTTCCATCAAGCGTCCGGACGGAAAAGGTACCGGATTCTTTTTCCTTGGCCCCGACGGTCAGGATCAACGGAATCTGGCCAAGCTGGGCCTCTCTGATTTTTTTATTGAGGCTTTCGGTGCGGGTATCGACCTCGGTCCGCAATCCCGCCGCCTGCAGGGTGGCGCTGACTTCATCGGCATAGGGCGCCATCTCGTCGTTAAGCGCCAGGACCGCCACCTGGACCGGGCTCATCCACAAGGGAAACTTTCCGGCAAAATGCTCGATCAGTATCCCCAGAAACCGCTCGATGGATCCGTAAATCACCCGATGAATCATGACCGGGCGGTGTTTTTCGTTGTCCGCGCCGACGTACGATAGGTCAAAGCGCTGGGGCAGGGACATGTCCAGCTGAACCGTTCCGCACTGCCAGGTCCGACCCAGCGCGTCCTGAATATGCACATCGATCTTGGGCCCGTAAAAGGCACCGTCGCCTTCGTTGACTTTATAACCCTTGCCGTATGCATTGAGGGCCGACCGCAGCCCGCCCGTTGCACTTTCCCACTGCTCGTCCGTTCCGATGGACTTCTGAGGGCGGGTGGACAGCTCCAGATGGAACCCGAGCCCGAAGGTGCTGTAGATGCGCTCAACCAGTTTGAGAACCCCCAGGATTTCAGCTTCGATCTGGCTGGGCATCATGAAAATATGGGCATCGTCCTGATGAAACACCCGCACCCTGAAAAGCCCTGACAACACACCGCTCAACTCGTGCCGGTGAACCAGGCCGATTTCAGCCGCCCGAATCGGCAACTCCTTATAGGAATGCGGCCTTCGGCTGTACAGCAGCATGCCCCCCGGGCAGTTCATGGGTTTTATGGCGTATTCGGTCTCGTCGATCACCGAGGTGTACATGTTCTCCCGGTAATTTTCCCAGTGACCGCTGCGTTCCCACAGACTGCGGTTGAGCATGATCGGTGTTTTGGTTTCAACATACCCGGCCCGGCGGTGCTCTTCGCGCCAGTATTCCAGCAGGGTATTCCAGAGGACCATTCCCTTGGGATGAAAAAAAGGCATCCCCGGCGCTTCTTCATGAAAACTGAACAGATCCTGGGCCTCGCCGATCTTGCGGTGGTTTCTTTTTTTGGCTTCCTCGATGAAGGTGAGATAGGCCTTGAGCTCTTTTTTGTCGAAAAAGGCCGTGCCGTAGATGCGCTGCAGCTGCTCGCGCTTCTGGTCTGCCCGCCAGTAGGCGCCCGAAACCTTCAAAAGTTTAACGGCTTTGACAAAGCCGGTATGCGGCACATGCGGCCCCCGGCACAGATCCGTAAACTCGCCGCTTTTATAAAATGAAATGGTCCCATCCGCGAGGTCCGAAATCATTTCAAGTTTATATTTTTCATCACGATAAAACTGCATGGCCTCGTCCTTGGAAACCAGCCGCCGCTCAAAGGGGAGTTTTTCTTTGACGATCTTCTCGATTTCCGCCTCTATTTTGGGAAAATCCGCTTCCGAAACCGGCTCCATCTCGATATCATAATAAAAGCCGTCTTCAACCACCGGGCCGATGGTCAGCCTGGCATCCTTGTACAGGCGCTGGATCGCCTGGGCCATGACGTGGGCGGCGCTGTGGCGCATGACCTCAAGGGCTTCCTTGTCTTTGGTCGTGAGAAGCCGGACCCGGGCGTCCGCGCTGATCCGAGTGTTTAAATCCACCAGGGCGTCGTTCATCTCCATGGCCACGCTGTTGCGGGCCAGTCCTTCGGAAATGCTGTTGGCCACATCCAGGCCGGTCGGCGGGTTATCAAAACGCTTTATGTTGCCGTCCGGAAGTGTTATGTTAATCATCGATGTCTCGCAATTTTAAAAGTCATTTGATTGGAAAACAAAATATTCTACCGAAAAATTTGATTTAATTGCAAAATACCTTACGGGTCAAGAAAAAAAATGCATCCCCTTACAGTGTTACCCTTCCGGGTCATTGATACGACGGCACAGCTTCAGGAGGCGGCAACAGCCCTGGAAGCTGAAAAAACAGTCGCCGTCGATTTGGAGGCCGACTCCATGTACCACTTTAAGGAGAAGGTCTGTCTGATTCAACTTTCGGCCGGCCAGGACGTAATGATTATCGATCCCCTTGCGATCCCTGATTTGTCCCCCCTGAAACCGGTTTTTGCAAACCCCGACATCCGCAAAATTCTTCACGGCGCCGATTATGATATTCGTTCACTTTATCGGGATTTTCATATTAAAATCAACCATCTTTTTGATACCCAGCTGGCCAGCCGCTTTCTGGGCGCCGCTGAAACCGGTCTGGACGCGGTGCTGGCCAGCCGGTTCGGCGTCTTGCTGGAAAAAAAATATCAGAAAAAGGACTGGTCCGCCCGCCCCCTGCCGCCGGAAATGCTGGCATATGCCGCCCGGGACGTCTTTTATCTGATTTCCCTGGCAGAATTCCTTGAAGAGGAGCTTAGGCAAAAGGACCGGATGTTCTGGGTTGAGGAAGAGAACCGGATTTTAAGCAGGGTCCGGCCGAATTCGATCCGGCAGGCTCCGCTCTATCTGAATTTTAAAGGGGCAGGCCGGCTCTCGCCCCAGGAGCTTGAAATATTAGAATCCCTCCTGCAGTTTCGCCAGACGGTCGCGGCCAAGAAAGACCGGCCCCTTTTCAAGGTGATGGGAAACACGACCCTGCTGGAAATCGTAAAAAACCGGCCCCAAACCGTTCAGGACCTGGAAAAGATCCAGCCGCTGAGTGCGAAACAGATCGATATGTACGGCCGCGACCTGGTTGAAGTTGTAACAACCGCTCTTGCCGTCCCCAAGGAAAACCTGCCGCGTTACCCCCGCCAGTCCGCTCCCATGCTGCGGCCGGCGGCCCTCAGAAGATTAGAGGCCCTGAAAGACTGGCGCGAAACCACCGCGGCGCAGCTGGAACTTGATCCGGCGCTGGTCTGCAGCAAGGGTCTGATGGGGGTTTTGGCCAGGGCAAATCCCCGGACGCCGCGCGACCTCGGAAACATTAAGGAAATAAAAAACTGGCAGAAAAAAGTGTTCGGCAAAGAAATCATTGCCGCTTTAAAAGGAACGGGCAAATAGCATGGAACAGACCGTTTTTTTCGAATCGGAGGGATTCAAGCTGGAAGGCCTGATCGGCAGAGAATCGAACGACCGGGCCGTGGTGCTGACGCATCCGCACCCGCTTTACGGCGGTGAAATGCACAATCCGGTGGTGGAGATTGTCGCCGGCGCGTACCGGAAAATCGGCTATACCTCCCTGCGGTTTAATTTCAGGGGCGTGGGGGCCAGCCGGGGAAGCTTTGACGACGGGATAGGGGAACAGCAGGACGTCCTTGCCGCATTGTCCTATCTTTCCGATATGGGATTTGCCCGTATCGATCTGGCCGGCTATTCTTTCGGCGCCTGGGTCAATGCGCATGCGGATACCGGCCGGGCTGTTTATGAACGGATGGTCATGATATCGCCGCCGGTGGCCTTTATGGATTTTCGCAAGATTTCGGCCCTGCCGCGCCTGGCGCTGGTGGTGGCCGGCGACCGGGACGACATCGGACCGCCGGATATGATCAGACAATACCTCCCGGGCTGGAATCCGGCGGCCAGTTTTGAAATCATACCAGGGGCGGATCATTTTTACTCCGGCGCCCTTGATCTGCTTGAAACAGTCCTGACCGATGCCATAACATAAAAAAAGCAGCGCCACTTTCTGGATCCGCCAATTGAAAGTGTTTTCCATCCTCGAACACGCACCCCTGTGGAGTTGAAAGTTAATAGTCATCGTTGTTGTAATCTCGCCGCCACATTATTCGGTTGCTTTCTTGGTCTGTGATACAAGAAAAGGGATTAATCTTTGTCTTGGTTAATCCCTTTTCTCTTATGAATTACCACCATCGGCTGCTTTCGCTTATTGTTGAAGCCGGATCGTGATCATTAGCATCCACCCTTATGATTTTTATTTGATGACATTGTTTTCGGGTTTTGTTTTATTACTGGACATTTTCGTAGAATCATATGCCGCCTTTGCGACTTTCTGCTGATCTGCATTCACTTTATCGGCAGTCTTATCAATAACAATACCTGTTGATAAAACCGCAGCGGATATGGCTAAAATTGTTAAACTTACCGGTTCAATTGCATTGGCTGCCGGGGTTATACAGAAACTGACCAACATAACGGCCGCTATAGTAATGATAAGTTTTTTGGTTTTCATAATTATTTCCTGTTTCCTTTCATGAGTTGTTATCAAGATTTTTAAAATAATTTCCTGTTTGATCAACTTTATACTGGGTGTCTACCACTTCCGGGTAAATTTCATTCTTCGACCGCTAAATGAGCATGGAGTTCATGTTTTGTTTCATAATTTCACCTCCCTGTTATTGAATCTTCTTTATGATTTCTTTTCTATGCAGTCTGCTTCTAAAGACTTTGCTTAATAACATGCATATAGAATTTGCTTTCGTGGGACCCAGACCGAGTGCTCCACCAGCCCGAACCCCTTCAAGGTTTCTGAAATGTTGAGACCGGCCCGACTCCCTCTCAGCTGCGGATTATTCGTGTCCCATAGAAAATACAGACACAAATCATTCGCATAGAAAGGATTGGCATAAACCCCCGCGTTCAATGCCCCCTGTTCCCGAATCAGATTTTTTTCAGAGACGATCAGGCCATCAACGGTCTGGTGTGAATCGTCTTGACCGATCAATCTGATCATTTCAATCCATTTCATAATTCTTCCTTTCTTGAATCCGTAATTGGTTACCCACACATATTGCGCAAACCATGCCAAATAATAAACACATAAAATTCAAGTTGTTATAAAAACAATCGTTAAAATCTAAAAAATTTAACAGTAATATCTTGCAAATATATCAGAAAACCATATTATCTGTTAAATATGTAAGAATTAAACTCGATGGACTGGGGATAAAATCATGAAAATCGACGAAAAAGAATTTTTCCGGGAGTTTACATTACGCATCTGCAGCAGCCTGGAAATTGAAAAAGCCCTGTGGCGCTGCTTTCAATACATTAGAGACGTCATTCCAACCGACGAACTTTTTATGGCCGTATATGATCCCGGCTTGGGAACCGTGGATGTTGTAGTTACGGCCGATATGAAAGGTGGGGTGGCCCAAACTATAAAAACGCCGATCCCGCCTGAAGTACGGGAACATCTTGAATCCCTCAGGCATGACCCGGACGTCCGTATCCTTGATGATATTTATGAAGACCCTGTAACAAAACTGGTGGCCAAGACGTTTAAAGCGCCCCGCTCTCAAGTTATGATCGGCCGGTTGATCATCGAAGGGGAAATCATCGGAGCGTTGTGTGTTCGCTCAGGCGGCAGGGAAAAATATACCCCGGATCACGCCAGGCTTTGGGCACTGGTCAATGAACCTTCTGCTGTGGCGCTTTCAAACAGCCTGAAGTATCGGGAACTGCTGCGACTCAAGGAAATACTATCCGACGATAATCGATACCTGCAGGCAGAGTTAAGACACAAGGTCGGTGAGGAAGTTATTGGTGCGAATTTCGGATTAAAGGAAGTGATGCAGGAGGTTCGTCATGTTGCCCCATTGCCGTCGCCGGTCCTGTTGCTCGGTGAAACCGGCACGGGTAAAGAGTTAATTGCCGGCGCCATTCACAACTTGTCCCTCCGTAGTCGAGGCCCCTTCATTAAGGTCAATTGCGGTGCTATACCGGAAACACTTGTGGACAGCGAATTGTTCGGCCATGAAAAGGGAGCCTTTACCGGCGCGTTGAACCTGAAGCGGGGACGATTTGAACGGGCCCATGAGGGCACCATATTTTTGGATGAAATCGGAGAACTTCCCCTGCATGCCCAGACCCGGCTGCTGCGCGTTCTTCAGGAAAGGGAAATCGAACGGGTCGGCGGAACGGCTCCCATTAAAGTGGATATCCGCATTATTTCCGCAACCAACCGGAACCTTGAAACCATGGTCTCAGAGGGACATTTTCGCGAAGATCTCTATTATCGCATCAGGGTATTCCCTATCATCATTCCGCCGCTTCGCAACCGCAAGTCCGACATTCCAATCCTGGTCCATCATTTTATCCAAAAAAAAATACAGGAAATGGGGCTACCCTGGATGCCGGCGGTTGCTCCCGGCGCCTTGGACCGACTGCTTGCCTATCGGTGGCCGGGAAATGTTCGGGAACTCGAAAACGCCGTTGAAAGAGCCCTGATTCTGTGTGAAGGAAAGCCCTTGCAATTCGATGATATCGCATCGCCGCCAGCGGCTTTGTCCCTTCAGGAAAACATCGAACAGGACAGGCAGCAGCCCCTATCGCTGGATGAAGTAAATGCGCGGCATATCCGCAAGGTACTCCAAATCACCGCCGGTCGGGTGGAAGGAAAAGAAGGAGCGGCTGAACTGTTGAAAATCAACCCGGGAACCCTTCGGCATCGAATGAAAATGCTGGGCGTTCCCTTTGGGCGGAGAGCAAAATAATTGAATACTCTTTGCGACGAAGAAACGTTATCATATTGATCAGGCCCTTGTAAAACAAGGATCAGGTCGTCAGGCAAGATGCGCGGCGATTCGACAAGCGCAGCATATTCAAGCATATGAGAGTATTGGCTATTGATGCGCAACACCGCATGGCGGCCTCGATCGCAGTTTTCCAAAAGCCTGACAGGATGGCTATTCATGCTGAAACTCGCGGAAATCAAAGCCAAAAGCATCCTCAACAAGTCAAAAATATTCGACTACTGCCTGAATCCCTATACCGGGTGTCAGGTGGGCTGCCGCTACTGTTATGCCGCCCTGTTCATGCGTCGCTATTCCGGCCATAAGGAAGCCTGGGGAGACTTCGTGGATGTTAAGGTCAATGCCCCCGAGCTGTTGCAGAAACAGCTCGTAAAAGCCAAAACAGGAAACGTCTGGATATCTTCGGTGTGCGACCCTTACCAGCCGGTTGAAAAAGAATATGGGCTCACCCGAAAATGCCTTGCGGTCTTTGCCCGCAATAATTTTCCCGTAACTATCCAGACCAAATCCGTTCTGGTCTTAAGAGATCTGGATATCCTGAAAGATTTAAAAGCTGTCGAGGTGGGATTCACTCTTGCCACGGATGATGAAAAAATCGCCCGGTTCTTTGAACCGGGAGCCGCCGCTGTGGCAAAGCGCCTGGATGCGCTGGACAAGCTGCACGCCGCCGGCATACCCACCTTTGCCTTTATAGGCCCGATCCTGCCGGGAGACCCCCAAAAGCTGATTGAAAACCTCAACGGCCTTGTGGATCGTGTCCTTGTAGATAAGCTGAATTATGCCGGTTTTCTGAAACAATACTATCAGAAGGCGGGGTTCAGTCGGGAATGGACCGGTCCGTTTTTTCAGGAGCAGAAAGAGCGGCTGGTTTCCGGGTTAAACCGCAGGAAGATGGCGTACGAAATACTCTTTTAATCCGGACAAAAAACGAGGCGGGCCATACAGATTTCAAGCTCCGATGGACATAGCGCTCAAAACGTCCCGGACTTCATCGGTATTCATAAACCCCATTGCGATCAAAATTTCACCGATCCGGCGGTGCTTGTTAACGGAAACATTCTCTTTGATCTGAACTTCCATGGCGCTGGCGACCTGTTCCGGGGTGACAAAGCCTTTTTTTACCGCCACAAATCCAAATCGAAAGGTCAGATATTCCTTACCCATGTCGTCCTCCGCCTGCTGATTTGATGCTATCCCTCCTATATCACAGTTTCAGCCAAAACGGAAAACAACATACATGCGTCCCCTTCGCTTTCAGAACCAGAATTCCGGATATTGCCGCTTTTTGGGGATATTATTGATTAGGAGCGCTATAATCAGCATGATCAGTGCACCCGCCCCCACCGGTATCACGGCATACAGGTAGCCCAGGTCATGGATTTTTTCACCCCCGATAACGGCGATCAGTGCGGTTGCGCCCCCGGGGGGATGCAGGGTTCTGGTGGCATGCATCACAGCGATGGCGGTTGCCACGGCAAAAGGCGCCGCCAGCCACATATGTCCTCCGAAAATATTGAAAGCCGCAACGCCGATAATGGCGGAAAAGATATGTCCGCCCATGAGGTTCCGCGGCTGGGCCAGCGGGCTTCTGACCGCGCCGTAAATCAGTACCGCCGAAGCCCCGAAAGAACCGATGAGCATGACGAGATCGGTGCCACTTAAAAAATTGAAATTGATCCAGGCCACCGCAGCGATCCCCGCGAACGCTCCGATCCAGGAGAGGATCCATTCGGAAGGTGCGACGCCCGGCGGGCTTTTTGTCGTCCCTTTCATCTTTTTGAAATATTCCATGATGGTTTTACTTTCCGGGCCGAGTGATTATTTAATTCAGGGATCGGGAAGTAGATTCAATTTCTATTTGCCGTTCATAAGGGTAGGCGGACATGTTTTGGAGAAGGCCGGCATGCGTTTCAGTCAGCAAGATCTAGGCCGGTGTCCAAAATTTGGATCGGATAATGGCAAACAATCTTTCAACAAATTTTTTGTCGTGCCGATTCGAATCCGGACACCGGGGTACCATAGGGTTCATGCCGGCCGTATCCAAAATGTGGCCGCGACTTTTATAAGTTATTTCCGGGACGCAACAGTAGACACTTGTAATAAAACTCCCCGGCCCCTCATGTAATTAATGCCTGCAAACCTTCAAATATCGGACAATGCGTTTTGAAAATAACCGGACTACTCCGGCAATGCGCAGGATGATCGAACGATGTCGCTGCGGGTAACAATGCCGGAGAGCCTGCCCCCTTCATCGGTAACCGGGGTACGGTTGATGTTTTTTTCGGTAAAAATTCCAGCGACCTTAAAAACCGGTTCGCTCTCGGATACGGCAATTGCAGGAGCCGTCATGATGTCCTGCGCCTGCTGTTTGCGCAACGATACCGCCAGGCACCCCTTGTTTTTCAAACACTGCGCGACAATCCCCATGAAGGTGCCCTCTTTCCGGCCGCCCATTTCGGCATAGAAATCCTTTTCGGAAATGATTCCAGCTACTTTTTTATCTTTGTCGACCACCGGGACCCCTGAAATGCCATGGCGGCTCATTATGTCGGCCACCTCTTCCAGGGGTGTGTCCTTTTCAACATAAACGACCTTCCGGGTCATGATATCTCCGGCCGTTACCCTCTGCATCAAGCGTTCGACGGCGTGCCGATAGGCCAGTAGGTACACTTCTTTAAAATCCCGGGGCGTTATGTCCAGGTAGCCGTTAATGTCTTTCATGGCTTTCAGGATATCTTCATCCGCTATATCCAAAAGGCACGAATCCGCGGGTTGTATTTTCATTGGTTGCTTCCCTCTGATTTTTCACTGTGCCGGCAAGCCGGGTGAACCTGACAGCTTCGGTGATAAGACCGCCCGCATTGCCCATTGCCTGCGGCGCCGGGTGTCGGGTAAATGCTTTGATTTAATAGGGGGCAGGCATCGCGGAATGTTTCCATGGAAGTTTCGGCAGGGCCGCTACGGCCCTGCCGTATTGCTAGAATCATCACGCAGATCTACCGGGAAGACTTTCTATAATTCAAGTCCGAGCTTCTCCCACACGGACTCACCATCCTTGATTTCCGCTGCCTTCAAATGCGGATAAGTCGTAATTAGAAAGTAGGCCAGCGGTAGAACCCCTAAAACAATGATGATGGTGTCGGGCAGGGCGCGAAAGGTTCCGAGAAAGACGACGGCCCCCCGCTCGAAGAAATCCGCGCTTCTGGCCGCCCAGAGGCCGTGTCTGAATGCCGTCCAGGCCTGCATCGCCCCCACCGGCAGCAGGGTCCCCATGGCCATCAGAAACAGTCCGCCGTTGAGTCCCCAGAACGAAAGTTTCAGAATGCCGTCTTTCCAGTAAGCCTTTTCGACCAGACCCCTCCAGGAAAACAGCAGCAGCGCAACCGAAAGCATGCCGTAAGTCCCGAACATGGCGGTGTGGCCGTGGTGCATGGTCAGGTAGGTTCCGTGCTCATAGAAATTGATAAGGGGAAGATTGATGAGGAACCCGAAGATTCCGGCGCCGAGAAAGTTCCAGAAGGAAGCGGCCACCAGAAAGTACAGGGGCCACTTGTAGCTGAACTCTTTCCCCTGCTTGCGAATGTCCCGGTACTCCATCAGCCCCCGAACCACCAGCGTCATCAGCGGTACGGGTTCCATGGAAGAGAATATGGCCCCCCAACCGATCCAGAAAGAGGCCCCCCCATACCAGTAATAGTGATGCGCGGTGCCTACGATGCCGCTTAAAAAGGTAATGGCCGCGGTAAAATAGGCCACTCTTAGGGCCGCCGTCGCTGTCGCCAGACCCATGGCCACCATCAGCAGGGCGATGACCGCTATGCCGAAAAATTCAAAGATACTTTCCACCCAGAGGTGGACGACAAACCAGCGCCAGTAGTCCGCCAGGGTAAGATGAGAGCCCTTGCCGTAAAAAAGCCCGAAACCGAAAAAAGCCACCACCAGGACGGCGCTGAACACATAAAACCAGATCAAGGCGCTAAATTCATCCTTGTGGCGTGTTAGATGATTGCCGACAGCCCGGTAAACAACCAGGAGCCAGAAAATCAACCCGACAAACAGCAGGATCTGCCAGATTCGTCCCAGCTCAAGGAATTCCCACCCCTGATGGCCGAACCAGAACCACAGATCCCCCAGCAGGCCTTTGATGCCCAGAACTTCGCCGGTCAGGCTTCCCAGGGCGACGACCAGGACCGCAACGAAAAGAAGTTGAACCAGAAGGCCCTGTTTGGCCGGTTCCTTGCCGCCGATGATGGGCGCCAGATAGATGGCGGATGCCAGCCAAGTGGTGGCAATCCAGAACACCATCAGTTGCAGATGCCAGGTTTTGGCCCAGCTGTAAGGAACAAGCTGTGCCACAAAAGGCAAAAAGAAGCTGCCCGGATGAATCGTATAATGCGCCAGCAGGCCTCCCATGGTCGTTTGGAGCAAAAACAGCATAATGACCACCACAAAGAATTTAGCGGCATGAAGCTGGCTTGTAGTCAGGGGCATGGCGATCAGCTTTTCGGACAGGGCGACGCCTTTGGCTTCCCCGTACCACATGCCGTAGCGGTGAATCCAGTATACAAACAGCCCCAAGACCACCAGCAGCGCCAAAATGCCGGCGATGGAATAGAAAAACGTTTCGGTGCTGGCGATATTGCCCACTCTTCTATCCGCCGGCCAGTTGTTGGTGTAGGTGTAGTCCGTACCCGGACGCAGGGTCGAGGCGACCCAGGCGGACCAGAAGAAAAAGCGAGAAATCTGCAGCCGCTGCTGTTCATCGCCGATGGTGTCGGGAAGCAGGCCGTAGCGCTGCTGGCCTTCTTTAAACGTTTTTTCCCAGTACTGCGAAACCCGCTTTAAACCTTCCACCTGGGCTGCAGTTAAAGTAAGGGTGTCTGTGGCCGCGTCATACCGATTGGGTTTTATCTCATGCCTGGTTTTGACATCGATGATTCCTTTCTGAAGCTCATCAAGATCGCTATAGGGTTTGCCATAGTCCATCTGGGCGAGAACATCTCCCACGGCCTCGGCAATGATATGCAGCGAGGCGGCAGAAAATTCCGGTCCCCGCTGGGATCCGTGCCCCCAGACGGCGCCGTGGTCCATGAGGCCATAGCGCTGATATACATCCTGGCCTGCCAGAATGTCCTTTTTCTCGAAGAGAACCGCGCCGTCGGGGCCCACCACCTTGCCCGGGTAAGGGGGCAGATCTTTTTTCATGACGACGCCGCCCCCCAGCAGAATCGCCATGGCTACCACAAAACTGATGATTGCCGCCCATTTAAGCGTGTTAAGCTTCATTTGACACCTCTTTTAATAAGGGTTGATAAAAAGATAAGTTCATCCTCTTGTCTTGTTTAACCCAAAAAATTAAATCAGCTGTTCCACCGTGGTTTCATTCATCATTTTTTCATACTGTTCGGCGATGATTTTCCAGCGGATATGAAGCCCGCAGCTTCCGTCACATTCAGTAAGCCCCAGAAAACACCGTTTAAAATCATCCATTTTCATGAAAAGATTCACGATGTCATAAAGCTTGATCTGGGCGGCCGGCCGGGCCAGGGACACCCCGCCGTTCCTGCCCCGCAGAGCCTGAACCAGTCCGGCCTGAACAAGCCGGTTTAAGATTTTAGATAGGAAATTTTTCGGTATTTTCATCTCGTCGGCAATCACGGAAGATAGAACTGGCGTATCGTCTCCCTGTCTGGCGAGAAATCCCATGGCCCGCAGCGCATAGATTGAGGTCTGGTTGAGCATCAGCGGTTATAACTCCTATTGAAAGAATTGTATTATTCATTGTGCGTTTAAATACGATAAGTTCATCTATTTGTCAAGATATATTTTAAATATTTCAGGGGCCGGGGATTTTTCAAATCTTGTCTCGCCCGCCCGCCTTTTTCCTTGCCCCGGCGCGCCGTTTCCCGTATATTTTTTGCAACAGCGCGACAGCGCGCTGTATGGTCATGCGCGGTTATCTACAATACCCAAGCTGATAAAACTGCGGCCGCCAGGTTGACCCGAAGGGGAACGTGGGATTCACTCGCTCAGAATCGGATGGTTATGGCGGCCTAAGACCGAACTGGAACTATATAGATAACCGCATATTTATAAATCCAAATTAGCATCGTGTATATTTCATAGCGGATGGAAACCACATCGCTGCCCAAGGCCTCGCGCGAGTTTCAGGTTTTTGCCAAACCGACCGGCTCCCTATGCAATCTGGACTGCCGCTATTGTTACTATCTGAAAAAGAAGGCTCTTTATCCAGCAGGCGGGTCGCTGCAGATGACCGATGAGATTCTCGAAGCCTATATAATCCAGCATATCGAGGCGTTTCCCGGACCGGTCATCAATTTTTCCTGGCACGGGGGGGAGCCCACCCTCCTGGGGCTTGACTATTTCCGCAAAATTGTCGCTCTGCAGCGCAAACATCGGCCCGCCAACCGCCGGATCACCAATGGAATGCAGACAAACGGAACGCTCCTGAGTGAAGATTGGTGCCGTTTTCTGGCAGCTGAAAATTTTTCAGTAGGCCTCAGTCTGGACGGTCCGGAAGAGCTGCACGATCAGTTCCGCTTCACCCGGGACCAAAAGCCCACCCACCGGCTGGCGCTGCGGGGGTATGAGCGCCTGCGCCGGCACCGGGTTCCCTGCGATATTCTCTGCGTGGTCAACGCCGTCAATGGCCAACACCCCTTGCGGGTGTATCGCTTCTTTAAACAGATCAAGGCGGCCTATATTGGATTCCTGCCCCTGGTGGAACCGCAGTCGGACGCCCCGGCCGGCGTGAGTGCACGCAGCGTGCCGGCTGAAGCCTGGGGACATTTTCTGTGCGCTGTTTTTGATGAATGGAAACGATTGGATATCGGCAGGCTCAAAGTGCAGATATTCGAAGAGGCGGCCCGGACCGCCTTTGGTCAGGAACATGCTCTCTGCATTTTCCGCAAGACCTGCGGGGACATACCCGTTGTCGAACATAACGGCGATTTTTATTCATGCGATCATTATGTCGGCCCGGAAAACCGCCTGGGAAATATCATGAAAACCCCCCTGGTAAAGCTGCTTGAAAGTTCACGGCAGCAAGCTTTTGGCCGGGTCAAGCTGGAGTCGCTGCCCCGCTATTGCCGAGAATGCACAGTTCGGGAAATGTGCCATGGCGGCTGTCCCAAGGATCGCATCCTGCAGACAGCGGATGGGGAGTCCGGACTGAACTGTCTGTGCGCGGGCTACAAACAATTTTTTAATCACTGCCGTCCGTTTGTGGCCGCGCTGTCCGCCCGGTGGCGGGAGCGACATCCGCCCCAGCGCCTGCCCTCCATTCCCGTTCAGGGGTCCCGCTCAGCGTCGAAAGCCGGACGCAACGATCCCTGCCCCTGCGGCAGCGGCAAGAAGTTCAAGAAATGTTGCCTCGGAAAATAAGAGACCTTTGCAAAACATTACCTTTTGCAAAGGTCTCTATGTTTTATTGACGCTTAACCCGGTTATTTCACGAAATGCATTCGTTCATTTGCAAGGCACTCCGGGGTGCAGCTGTACTTTTCGTACCGCAAGCCCCGGATAACGCAGCAAATGGGCGAATGCATTTCGCCCCCAGGGTGAAAATTTTTC
>JBFLWU010000040.1:0-46078 GCA_040757625.1 Thermodesulfobacteriota bacterium
TCACCCGGTGGGCGAAATGCATTCGCCCATTTGCTGCGTTATCCGGGGTTTGCGGTACGCAAAGTACAGCTGCACCCCGGAGTGCCTTGCAAATGAACGAATGCATAACGTGAAATATCCGGGTTAGGCTGAAGGCTGAAGGCCGGTTGGGGCAGGGTTCAATGCCCGGGTGGCAGAAATCCGGTCAAAACTCGGATTCCGGGTCAAGCCCGGAATCAAAGGGTTGATTTGGACGATTCAATTCATTTCAGGGGGCAGGCGCCGAAATTAAAAAAAAGGGGCGGGTATTACCCGCCCCTTTTCAAGAATAGGCGTTACAGGGTTTTTTGATTAGAAGAACTTATATTGTATGCCGAATGACATGAAAAACACGTTCTTTTCCAGATCGGTTCCATCGGACTGGGTTTCCTTGGTATAGAAGGTATTGCCGACCCCGAAGTTCAGGTCCAGTTTGGGGGTTGGTGAGTATGCAAACCCGCCGCCGATGGTATTGGCATTCAGCTCCGGCACCTCCGGATTCATATCATCCACCGGCACGCCGACGTCCGTATACAGATAACCCACGCTGAACTTCCATTGGGGATTAACCGTATATTCTAAAGCAAGACCCAGATCAAAGCCGTTATCCACACTTTCCTCATCGCCATCCCAATCGGTACTTTCATTTAAATAGTAGGTAAAGTTGGTTTCAGCCCTGAAATTCTTAAAAAACCGGTAGGAAACGCCTATCCCTAAAAGGGCCGGTAGATCTCTGGTGCTCTTGGATCCTTGAACCAGCGTGCCCGTATCGTCCCTTTTAATTTTCATTTTAAAATCAAGTTCTGTTTTGGTTTCATAGCGGATACCGATATTCAAGTCGTCATTGGGTGAAATGTTCAGGCCGATAATCCCTCCCCAGCCGTCGGCATCCTCTTGATAATCCGCTTTAACTGATGCCGTAGCGCCACCAAGGCCTGTGTGTATGAAAGAGGCATTAACCTCCTGTTCTTTAGACGCGTTGATAAAACGGGCCCCTAAGGACACTGAAAACATATTATTGATTTCGTAAGCGCCTCCCAAGGTGTAACTGATGTAAAAGCTTTCACCTTTGGCACTTGTACTTGTAATGCTCCATCCGGGAGGCACAAACGCGAAGGGGAGACCTGCAGCAATTAGCGCGGCTTGCTGTATCGAGGATTTTGTTCCCTGTTTATAATCTATTGCTCCGCCGCCGCCGGTATTGGTAATAGCGGCGTACCATGCCCAGCTGTCTTTACTATAAACGGCAAACACGCCGGGGATGATGGACGGTTCGTCCTGTTCGTATTTGGTCCCCAGATATGTATTTGAATAATCTTTGGCAAGGAACTGGGCCGAGACGTTGAAGTAAAGCCCGTCGGCCATCTTTACGGTGCCGGCCGGATTATATGCGGCGATGTCTGCATAGTCCGTGGCGGCATTGCGGTTAAAGGTCCGGATGTACTCAGCGCTCCAGTTGGTCTTGTTGTCGATGCCGCCCGCCGCAGCGGGAGCGGCCAGACAAAAAACCATACCGATCACACATAGAAAGGCAAATAGTTTTTTCATGGCATTTTCTCCTATCTGTAAAATGGTTAGCAGTAAAAGACCACTTATTACATTTTGGCTCCCGATGTGCTCGGCAACCTGATTCATTTTTTATTATTGAGATTTTAATAGGAAAGGAAATGGTTATTTGTATATAATTCCAAAATTTAAATGTCAATTAAATTAAAATACGAAGCACAAAATTCGAAATCCGAAACAATAACGAATGACCGAAATTCAAATGATCCAAATCATTGGTGGATCTAAGATCGCAATTCATTTTCTTTGTTTTTGATTTGGTCATTGGTTATTTGAATTTGCTTCGTATTTCGATATTCGCATTTCGAATTTTTTCAAATGTGTAATACCTTGACCTCTAATCTTAGAGCAGGTCCGCCATACCCCTGATTCAAATAGCTATTTCTGTGCCGTTGGTTTCAATTTCCAGGAAACCAGATAACTTTTGGGCTGTTTCAGCAGCGGATCGGGGTCGGGATCAACGCTGAAGACCAGCTCCGGGCTGCCGTCGTTGTCAAAGTCGGCCACGGCATAATCGCTGATGTAGCCCGATACCGTCCGGGTTTTCCACTTGGGATAAAGCCCGAGGGTGTCCCAGAAAAGGCACTCGATATACCCGCTTTTATAGGACCTGAAGCGGGTAAATACCTTTCCCAGGGTGCTTTCTCTGTTGTTGACCACGAGCACTTCGTTTTTGCCGTCCCGGTCCATGTCGACTACCAGGATGCGTGCGGAGATGTAGAAAGTGTCCATCTCCTTTTCGCCGGCAACTGGAGATCCCTGGGAAGAAGTATTCGGCATGGGGTATTCAAAATATGTCAGATTGCCGCCGAGTGGGGTGGTGCTTTTCCATTCCTGCTCCCTGTCGCGGTTGAAAATGAGAAGATCGTCCGTCCGGTTGAAGGCAAGGGTCATTTCCTCGCCGGTATTCATCACGTCTCCATAGGCAAAACTGAACACGTTCAGGTCCTTGGGAAGCTGCTGGAGTTCAATGGCCTCATATTTTCCGTTTTCCCAGGCCATCAGGTAAACCCCTTCCGCAAAAGGGTCCTGAAATCCTCTTTTTTGTCCCAGGAGCAGCTGGCCCCGCTTGGGAACCTGGATCACCCGAAAATACCATTTCTCCTGATCGACAATTCTGACAAACTCGGCGCCCGACCATTCCAGGACAAAGGATCGCAGGGGCCTGCCGGAATAAGAGCCGACGGATGGATTGCTGCGGATATCCTCGGCGCCGACAAAAATTTCGGCCTTGCCGTTCGCATTGATGTCGGCAATGTCCACACTGAAAAAGGCCTCGGTTTTTTGCGCCTTGATTTCCGCCAGCTTCTGAAATCGTCCGTCGCTGTGACGGTAAATCAAAAGAGTGTCACTGCCGAGAAGCACGGTTTCATTTTTACCGTCGCCGTCCACATCGCCCACCGCCATGCTTTTGACTCCCATGGCAAAACTGCTGCTGCGCCAGACGGAAAAATCCCTGGGCGTTTTTTCCGGCGAAGATTCGTAGGCATACTCCGAATCGCTTCCGCCCGCTTCGTTGAAAATCGCTTCCGGGTGCCGGCGGCTTTCGCTCACGGGCTTGGGAGGTTCCGTTGAAGGCGATTGGGCGGCGGCGACTTTGCGCCCGAACACTTCACTATTGACCCGGTCGGCAAACTGGTTGATGTGAAAAATAACGTCATCGTGGCTTTTCCCGGATTGATTGAACAGCACCGCCGGTTTTTTTTGTTTCACATCGATAAACCTGGCGTCGGTGCTGATGCTGCCCCCGAAGATGGTCAGGCTGCCGAAGGCGATAAAGTCGGCGTTCAGTTTTTCACCCAGCAGAAGGGCCGCCCCCTCGGTGGCCGGCTCCCCTGCGGCCTGCAGGATCGGCGCCGGATTGATGAGCTCGACCCTGCCCTCGACGGCCAGGCGGCTGGAGAGCATGTCAACGATTCCTTTTTTAAGAAAGCCAAGGTCTTTTTCCGCATGGATCTGAAAGGGAAGAATCAGCACCCGTGAAAGGTTGTCGGCTGCAGCTGCCCGGACCGAGAAACCGAAAAAGACAGCCACAAAAAGCATCAGCCATAGGGTCGGTTTGTTTACTTTCAATTGAGTTGTCGCTCCTTAATTAAAAAAATTGTGATGAATCCAATAAAAGACAAATTTTTTATTTTCATATCACGAAGATGTTTGCATTAAAAGGAATTATTTGACTGTGCGCGACTCACCGGTTGTGATGCTGGAGACGAGGGACGAGGGACGACGGACGATGGGCAACGCTTCTCGCCCCCCCCTGACACCTGACCCCCGACCCCCGACCCCCGACACCTGGCACCTGGCACCTGGCACCTGGCACCCCCCCATTTAGCTAATATTGCTAAAAATACTTGACAATTCAGCCGCATGTTGCTAAAAGAAGCCAACTGTCATTAGGCTGTATAAGCTGTTTGATTTAAAGGCTTTTTGGGCCTGGTCTCTGGAAGAAGCGGTTTGGTCCTGAAAAGCTGTAACCTTGAAAGGGGGTGATGGGCGGAAAGCACAGCTGGAATAAGTTGACACATGCAGCACTCTATTTTTTGATTTCACAATGTTAACTTTAGGAGGAAAACAGATGAAGAAACTATTGGTTTTTGGGTTAGCGATTTTTCTGGTAGCCGCCTTCACCCTGCCGGCATCGGCTCTTGAGAACAAGCTCGGCGGCTACATGCGCACACGGTTTATGACCTATTATAACACCAACGGCTTGGATGACGGCACAGGCGATAACAGACTCGTCGACACCCGGACCCGTCTTTATTACACGGCCCTTATCAATGACAACCTGAAGTTCGTATTCAAGAGCGAACATGACGCCACCTGGGGCGGCACCGCTTACGGTACGGTCGGCGCTGACGGCCAGGATTTCCAGGTGAAAAACTCCTACATCGATTTTAATCTGAGCAAGTTTAACTTTATCGTCGGCACCCAGGGCTTTGTGTTCGGCCGCGGGCACATTTTCGATGACGACGCCACCGGCGTCTCCCTCATCTGGCGCGGCAATAAAAACATCGTTCCGGCCCTTTACTGGGTCCGTTACAAGGAAGGCGGGTCGGGGAACAACAACGGCAAAGACGATGACATTTATCACGCAATGGTGGTGGTAAAGACCGACACCCTGCAGATCGTACCGCATGTCACCTACTGGTATTCCAATGACACCGGCACCAGCGGGCTTGGTACTGCTGGAGATGCGGCGAAAGTGTACTATGTCGGCGCGGACGTCAGCATGAAATTCAAACCGATCGATTTCACCCTGTCCGGCATCTACCAGGGCGGCGATTATTCCGATACGGTGGATGTGTCCGCTTATATGCTGAACGCCCTTGTTAGCGCGAAATTCGGCGCTTTCGGAATCCACGGCGAGGCCATTTACGGCACCGGCGACGACAACACCGACAACACGGTGGATGCCTGGACGCCTCCTCCGGGTTATTCATACTCCTGGTCGGAAGGGTATGCCAAGGGCGATATTGATAAAGCGGGTTTTAGTGCCGGCACCACCGGCGACAAGTCAGCCCAAAACCTGATGGCCTTTAATGCGGGTTTGGATTTCAGTATCACCAAGACATGGTCGGCGAAGCTGGATTTCTGGAACATCAATCTGGCCGAAGACGATGCAGCCGGCAACAAAGACATCGGCAATGAAATTTCCCTGAAACTTAAAGGGAAAGTCATCGACGGTCTGGATCTGCTCCTTATCGGCGCCTATATGTTCTCAGGCGATGCCTTCTACACGGGCGCCAATGAAGGCGACCCGATCGAACTTGCTGCGCAGCTGTCGGTCAGCTTCTAAGACCGCGTTTGCAGCATAAAGCGTAAGTGAAACAAAAAAAGCCCGCCGAAAGGCGGGCTTTTTTTTAGGCTGAAGGTTAATAGGCTGAAGGCTGAAGGGATCGGGTGTCGGGGATCGGGGTTCAGTTTTTTTAAGGATTGACTTTCTTAAACCATTTAGCATTCATCCGATTCCCGCAGTCTTATTTAATAGATTATTTATTTGCTCTTCATCTATATAGTTTAAACGTGAACATGGGTTTCAACCTCAGCAAGCGAACCATATGCAATAGATAGATGTTGGAGAAACTCTTTAGCGTGTTGACGCTGCCGGCCCTCTGCAACATTTGCCGGTATTGATACGGCCGTACGTTGAAGCTGACCGGCAAGACCATGAACCTCATTCTTAGGGAATTTCTTAGTTGTCTGATAACATATAACAACCAAATCCATCGCTTTTTCCCAGACTTCCAAATCGCGATAACTTTTCAGCGTCACAAGTAACTCCTATTTCCGACCTCTTGTCCCTGATCCCCGACTCCCTGTCACCTGACCCCCGACCCCTTCAGCCTCCAGCCTTTTCTTTAACACCTCACCGACAACTTGCGGATTGGCCTTTCCTTTGGTCGCCTTCATGACCTGTCCCATGAAAAAACCGATCAGTTTGGTCTTGCCGTTTCTGTAGTCCACTGCTTCCCGGGGAAATTTTTCAATGACCGCAGCGATGACTTCCTCGATAGCGACGGCATCCGAAACCTGCACCAGGCCTTTTTCCCTGACGATCGCTTCCGCCGGCCGGCCGGTTTGGGCCATCTCTTCAAAAACGGTTTTGGCGATCTTGGCGCTGACAGTCCCCTTTTCCAGAAGCGCCAGCAGGCCGGCCAGGTCCGCGGCTGAGACCGGGGACTGCTCGATGGACTTTCCCTCGGTGTTCAGCAGCCCTAAGAGCGGGCCCATTACCCAGTTGCTGACGGTTTTGGGCTGCGGCAGCAGCCGGACGCATTCTTCAAAATACGCGGCCAGCTCCCTGCTGGAGGAGAGCAGCTCCGCATCGTAAACCGGCAGATCATACTGTTTGACAAACCGCGCTTTTTTTTCATCCGGGAGCTCCGGCAGGGTCTTTCGGACGGCCTCGATCCAGCTTGCGTCAATCAGCAGGGGCAGCAGGTCCGGATCCGGAAAATAGCGGTAATCGTGAGCCTCCTCTTTGCCCCGCATGGAGGTGGTCCGGTTTTTATCCGGGTCCCACAGGCGGGTTTCCTGGACCACCCGGCCCCCTTCGGACAGGATTTCCTCCTGGCGCTGAATTTCGTAAGACAGGGCCTTTTCCACGTGTTTGAAGGAATTTAAATTTTTAAGCTCGGTGCGGGTGCCGAAGGCTTCGGTCCCTTTGGGCCGAAGCGAAATGTTGGCGTCACAGCGAAAGCTGCCTTCTTCCATGTTGCCGTCGCAAATGTCCAGGTACCTCAAGATCGCCCGCAGCCGGCGCAGATAGACGCCGGCTTCTTCCGGAGAACGCAGATCCGGCTCGCTGACGATTTCGATGAGCGGTACCCCGGTGCGGTTAAAATCCACCAGGCTGAATGGCCGGCTGGGGTCGTGGCTTAACTTGCCGGCATCTTCTTCCATGTGGATGCGGGTGATGCCGATGCGCCGGCGGGCGCCGTCAACCTCGATCTCCACAAATCCTTCGGAGCCGACGGGAAGTTCGTACTGGGAAATCTGGTATCCCTTGGGAAGATCGGGATAGAAGTAATTTTTGCGGGCAAAGCGGCTTTCGCCGGCTATTTGACAGTGGGTGGCAAGGGCCATGCGCAGGGTAAAATCCACCACTTTTTTGTTAAGTACCGGCAAGACTCCCGGCATTCCCATGCAGACCGGGCAGGTATGGGTGTTGGGCGGAGCCCCGAATCGTGTCGAGCAGCTGCAAAAGATTTTTGTCCGGGTTTTAAGCTGGGCATGAACTTCAAGCCCGATAACAGGTTCATATTTCATAAAGATAGAGCGTATTCAGGTCAAATTTTTTTTAACGATTTTTCTCGGTTCAGTGTAGATAAATTAAAAAGTGAATAGGCTGAAGACTAAAGGCTGAAGGTTATGAAACGCTCCGCTGGCGAAAATTAAACCATTTAGAGTCTTTCTTAACTTCTCCGCGCTGTGGTTTAACTGTTGTGTGATCATTCCTTCAACTTGTCTTAAGTCTAAACCCCTTCAGTCTATTCACCTTCAGCCTGTTTAGAGCATCTTGGCCGATAATTCCTTTTTAGTCAAGCCATTTAAGCTGCTGTTTAAACTCTTGAAATTAAATAACTTGACTAAAAGCGCTGATATTAATTATAAAGACTGAATGAGAAATTACGGCGCGACCATGTCCAATGCGCAGCTGAAGGCGGCCATCGCAAAGTCTGTCCGCTATCCGCATAAAAAAGTTCACAAGGGAAGACTGCTCATATCCCCTGAAGCTTATCAGTCTCCAGGAAGGAAACCCAATCTGGTCATCAGCCCATATGCAATTCTGGACTGTACCGGTTCGATCCATATCGGCCCGTGGTGCAATATCGGCGCCCGCACCCGAATCTATACCCACGATACGATCCACATGGGAACACGACCGCTCCTCGAACTGGAGGAAAAGTTCGGGGTCCTCTGGCAGGATAAATATATCGGCGCAGACGTCTGGATTCACGACGGCGCTTTTGTGCTGTATCAGGCGACCCATCTGCCGGATGGGTTCGTGCTCGGAGCCGGATCGGTCCTGACGAAAAATCCGGGCCCATATGAAATCTGGGCGGGAAATCCGGCTAAAAAAGTCGGAGTGCGCGAAGATATCAGTGATATAGAAATACGTGAACGTGTCAAGCGAAAAGGATTTTTACTTTCTGAAAATCGAAATCCGAATACCGAAATTCGAAACAAATTCGAATGACAAAAAGACAAAATTCAAAACCATATGATTTGGAAGACAGAACATTGGCGTTTGCAAACAGTGTTAGATCATTTGTTAAAAGCATTCCAAAATCGATAGCAAGCATAGAAGATGGTAGGCAATTGGTTAAATCTTCAGGATCGGTGGGCGCGAATTATATTGAAGCAAATGAAGCGTTAAGCAAAAAAGACTTCATTATGAGAATTAAGATCTGCCGAAAGGAAGCTAAGGAAAGTCGATATTGGCTTCAATTGATTGATACAAACGGAAATAAAGATTTTGAAAAAGATCGGGCAGGCCTGATTCAAGAATCTACTGAGTTAATGAATATTTTTGGTGCAATTCTTCAAAAGAGTTAATAATTTTTGTTAATATAACGATTCGAATTTCAGACTTGTTTCGTTTTTCGATATTCGTGCTTCGAATTTGTTTCGTATTTCGAGATTCGAATTTCGGATTTATTGATTTATGTCTACCGATTCAACCTATAACATTCTGATGTATTCGCATGACACCTATGGTCTCGGGCACATTCGCCGGACCATGGCCATTGCCACCCATTTGCGGGGATCGAATATCAACATTCTGATATTGACCGGTTCTCCCATTGTCGGGCGGTATGCCTTTCCGGACCAGATCGATTTCGTGCGGATACCGGGGATGATCAAAAAAACCAATGATGAGTATCAGCCTCTTTCCATCAGGATCAATCCCAAATGCGCCCTGGATATTCGCAAGAACATCATTACCGCCACTGCCAAAACTTTTCAGCCCCACCTTTTCATTGTCGACAAGGAACCCCTGGGCCTGAAAAACGAGGTGCTCCCTACCCTCAAATGGTTCCGGAACCACCTGCCGGAAACCAAAACCGTTCTGGGGCTGCGGGATATCATGGATGACCGCAAAACCGTCCGGCAAGACTGGAAAAAAAGGGGGATTTACGAGGTGCTTTCCCGGTATTACAGCGAAATCTGGGTTTACGGCATCCAGGCGTTTTACGATCCCATCAAGGAATACGACATCCCGGCCGCTATCAGCTCGAAAATACATTTTACCGGTTATATCCCCCGGGAGGTCCCCGAGCAAAAGAAAGTCAAAAAAATACGCAAACAGCACGGCCTCAAAGATGGTGAGAAACTGCTGGTGGTTACCACCGGCGGCGGGGGCGACGGGTTTCCCGTAATGGACACCTACCTGTCGATGCTGGAATCCCTTCCTTCTCCGCTGCCTTTTAAAAGCGTTTTAATCACCGGGCCGTTCATGCCCAGGGGAGATCGCCAGAAGCTTTTTGACCGCGCCAAAAAGCTCGGTGTCCGCATCTACCGCTTCTACCGCTGGATGGAAGAAATCCAGGCGGCCGCGGATCTGGTCGTCAGCATGGGGGGCTATAATACCGTCTGTGAAATTCTGACACCGGGAATTCCGTCGCTGCTGGTCCCCCGGGAAAATCCGCGCAAAGAGCAGTTGATTCGCGCAGAGGTGCTTCATAGCAAAAATCTGGTGGATTATATTCCCTGGCATGCCTGTACGCCGGAAGCCATGCGTCAAAAAATATTCACGATTCTTGAGAATCCCACGATCTACCAGGATGCCATTTCCCGATTTGAGCTGACCGGGCTTGAGACAATCCATAGCCGCCTCCAGGCTTTTAATAACGCTCCCGAATGAAATGGCAATTTCCGACCCGAGATTAGATTTGCTCATTTATGCCCATGACGGCCGCGGTCTGGGGCATGCCAGCCGGGGCATTGCCGTCGGGGCAGCCGTCAGGCGCCTTTATCCGGAATTAAAAGTGTTATTTCTTTCGGGATGCCGACAGACCGACGCGTTGATCGGGCCGATTCCCCTGGACTGGATCAAGCTGCCCGCCTATGAAAAGGTTGTTATCCGGGGAGGGCCGCAGGCGCGCGTCGGAAAGACCAATTTAAAAAATTCCCGCCTGGTAAAGTCCCGTACGCGACTGATTAAGGCCATCGTAGCCGAATACCGGCCCCGCTGCGTTCTGGTGGACCATGAAGCCCCGGGAAAAAGAGCCGAACTGGTACCTGCGATCGAATCGAATCCGGACACATCCTGGATACTGGGACTGCGGGGCATCATCGGCGGGGTTGAGGATGTCTGGTCGCAGGAAGCGCTTTATATTTTTAAAAAGCGTTATCGCGCGCTCTTCTGGTACGGCGACGAATCGGTACTGGGGCGGGAAACCCTCCGAGCCATTGAAAACCGGTATGGGGTTGAGCCCTTCATTGCCGGTTATGTGTCACGCCTGAAAGAAATGGTGTTTTGGTCGGCGCCAGGCGTTCAGGCTGATCGGCCCTATGCCGGGACCATTGCTGTCTCCTGGAACAGCCCGGCGGCAATGTCTGTTTTGACCAGCCTGCGGCAGGTTCTATCCAGGATGGGGGAGCAATACGGAATCTGGCGGATCTTTTCAAACTCCGGGAAAGAAATTTTTAAGGACCTGTCCTTTTGCCGGTTTGAAGAGCTGGGTCCGGAGTATCTCTATGCGCTTTTAAACTCAAAGACGGCCTTGGTTTATGGCGGATACAACAGTATCACCGATATCCTCAGCGCGAAAGTCCCGGCCCTGGTACTTCTGAGAGACCTGGCCGACCGGGAGCAGGAAGATCATCTTGCCAAATTGGCCGCTTCCGGCCAGGCGGCCATGCAAGTCATGCCGGAGACAAATGTTTCCGCGGACAGGCTGCAGGCGTTCCTTGAAAATCTGCTCCGCACCGTCTGGCCGCAAGACAGCCGCCTAAATCTGGACGGGGCTGAAAATGCAGCAAAGAAGCTTGTTGAGTATCTTTAATTTAGGCTGAAGACTGAAGGGGAATAGGCTGAAAGCTATGAAACAACGCCCGGGTGTGAATTAAGCTATTCAGCACCTTCTATGCTTCTTCACCTTATTGTTTAATGTTTTGTATAATCATGACTACCTTCAATTCCTAAAAGCCTTCAGCCTAATAGCACCAACAACGGGCCACTAACGAAATGACCGGTGCCATGCCAAAGCAAAAGACAGACATAAACGCTACGGACAAACCTGTATTGGGAATGATATTAAAAGGATATCCGCGCATATCCGAAACCTTCATCTCCAATGAAATCCATCAGCTTGAACAAAAGGGCGTTCGCCTGAGGCTGTTTTCCATGCGCCGGCCCCGTGAACGCTTTACCCATGAGAGCGTCAAGAAGATCCAGGCCCCGGTGGATTATCTGCCACACAGCCTGCTGCTTTATTTTCCGATACTGCTGTATCACAATCTTTTGTTGTTTGTTAAAAGGCCCGGCAACTTCAAGCGGGCAGCCAAAATTGCGTTAAGGCGGCTGCTGCGCAATCGCCGGATTGCCACCATCAAGCATCTGCTGCAGGCCGGTTATCTGGCTCATCAGCTGCTTCCCCAAAGCGGGGTTGCCCACCTGCACGCCCATTTTGCGCATTCACCGACTTCGGTCGCCATGTTTGCCAGCCAGTTGGCGGACCTGCCGTTCAGTTTTACCGCCCATGCCAAAGACATATATACATCGGACTCAGAGCAGCTTCGTGAAAAGGTCGAACGGGCGGAATTTGTGGTTACCTGCACCGAATACAATAAGCGCTTTCTGCTCGAAACCGCCCATGGAGGGGGCACTCCGGTTCATCGCATTTATCACGGTATCGACCTTCAGTTGTTTTCCAATGATATCGAATCCCGTAAAAAAAACGGACCGCCTTTCACCATCGTCACGGTGGCGCGCATCACCCCGAAAAAAGGATTGGCCACCGTGTATAAAGCCCTTCGGTTGCTGTGCGACCAGGGGGTCGCCCTGCGTCACATTCTGATCGGCGACGGGGAAGACCGCGGGAAAATTTTAAAACTTATCAACGAGCTGGGACTCAACGATGTCACCCAATGGCTGGGGACCCAGCCCCACGAGGTGGTCCTGGAGCATTATCGCAAAGCCGATCTCTTTGTACTGGGGTGTGAAATTGCCAAAAACGGCGATCGCGACGGCATTCCCAATGTGTTGATGGAATGCATGGCCATGGGCGTCCCGGTGGTCGCCACCCATGTTTCCGCCATACCCGAACTGGTCGTAGACGGCAAAACCGGTCTGCTGGTTCCACCTGGGGAACCCGAAAAAATGGCCCGCGCCATGGACCGGCTGTTGACCGATGACGATATGAGAATTCAGATCATTGCCGCCGCCCGCAAACGGATAATCGAGCAATTTGACAACCGGACCTTAATCGAAGACCTGGCCGGTCACTTCCGGGCGGCGGGATTGTAATCAGGCTGAAGGCGGATAGACTGAAGGTGTATAGGCTGAAGGCTGAAGGGAATGCCAGATGTTACTTAACCTTTAGCCTTCAGTCTTCAGCTTAAATCCATGCATTTGTTCAAAGCAACTAACCGTGCGCAATTGATCATTAATTTTAATCACAGGTGGGGATTATCCTGAGAAAAATGCGCATCAGTTTTTACGCCCCTTTTAAACCCCTGGGCCACGCCCATCCATCCGGAGACCTGGTGATCGGCACGGGCCTGTATGAATATTTGCAAAAACGCGGGCATCAACTGATGGTTGCCAGCGACTTCCGTGCCCGCTGGGTTTATTGGACCCCCTGGCGCTGGCCTGAGCTGGTGAACAAAGCCTTCCAAGCGGTTCGACGGGCGCGGCAGTTTGAACCGGATATCTGGCTTACCTATCATGCATACTACAAGGCCCCGGACCTGCTGGGACCTTCGATCTCAAAACGCCTCGATACACCCTATGTTATTTTTCAGGGTGCTTTCAGCACCAAGCGGCGAAAAAAGATCAAGACCCTGCCGGGTTACCTGATAAACAAAAAATCCCTGTGCGCCGCCCGCCATGTTTTCAGCAACCGACAGATGGACCTGTTGAACCTCGGCCGACTGTTGCCGCAAGAGAGGGTCAGTTACGTGGCTCCCGGGATTTATCCTCAGGCGTTCTCTTTTGACGAGGAAGCCCGGTCTGATCTGCGGCGGCAATGGAATATCGGCGGTGATCCTGTTGTCTTGTCGGCCGCCATGTTCCGGCCCGGGGTTAAGACCGAAGGTCTCAGCTGGGTCATCCGCGCCTGCGGAAAGCTTTTCCGGAACGGTAAACGTTTTCAACTGGTGATTGCCGGAGACGGCGTCGAAAAAGATAAACTTTACCGGCTGGCCGCCGAAAACCTTCCGGGAAAAGTCACCTTTCTGGGAAAGATCGCCAGGGAGCACATGTACCGTATTTACAGCGCGGGGGATGTCTTCGTATTTCCCGGCATTCGGGAATCCCTCGGCATGGTTTTTCTGGAGGCCCAGTCCTGCGGCATCCCGGTGGTAGCGTTTGATAACGGCGGGATTCCGGAAGTTGTGCGGGACGGAGAAACCGGCCTGCTCGTCCCCATGTATGATTCAGACCGGTTTGCCGGCGCGATTGAAAAGCTCTTGACAGATACCGCTCTTCGAAGACAGATGGGCGAAACCGCCAGGGTTTATATTCGTGAACGCCACGACCTGAATGCCAATTATTGTAAGGTCGAGGAAATTCTGGAAACAATCGCCCGGGAACATAAACGGTAACATTCGAATGTCGAATATCGAAACTCGAAACAAATTCAAATATCAAAAACCCTAATGATACAAACAAAATCATATTCATTTTGGATTATTAGAATATTTGTCATTTGGTATTGTTTCAAATTTGCGGCTGCCGCCTTGAAACAAGACGGGTTTCGCGTTTCGCATTTAAGTTCTCCACCGACCGATAGGTATAGACTCTAAGATGATGACTCACGAACACCCCACAACCCGCTTCGGCCTGATCCGCCATGCCGTAACCGAATGGAACCTTGAAAAACGGATTCAGGGGCGGCAGGACGCGCCGATCACGGCCGAAGGGGAAAAGAAGGCTGAAAAATGGGGAAAGCTCCTGAAATCCTTCGGCTGGAACCGGATCCTTTCAAGCAATACCGGCCGCGCCCTGAAAACCGCTGAAATCATCAACGCGGCCCTCCGGATACCCATCTATCCGGAACCGCGGCTGCGCGAGCAGGACTGGGGCTTCTGGACCGGAAAGACCGTGGCCGGACTCCGGCAGGAGACTCCGCTGCTGGCGGAGCAGGAAGCCAACGGCTGGGGATTCTGTCCACCCGGCGGCGAGGTTTTAGAAACGGTCTGGCAAAGAAGCAACCAGGCCCTGCTGGATGCCGCTCACAAATGGCCGGGCATGAAAATTCTGGTTATCAGCCATGAGGGTGTGATCAAAAGCCTGGTCTACCGGTTCAACAGCCGGAAGCTACTAAAAAATGAGCCGCTGCGGATTCGCCCGTGGCATCTTCACCTGCTGGCTCACGACCGGCAGGAACTACGCGTAGAGAAAATAAACGCCCTGAGACTGGAATAGTAGAAAAAACCGCTTTGCGATTTACGTAAAATAGACTAAAGGCTGAAGGTAATTAGGCTGAAGGCTGAAGGTGGATAGACTGAAGATTGAACAAGAGGTTGAAGAAAGGTCGAGGATCTGGAATTATTTGATTGGTGACTTACCGGTCGTTTTTTTACCTTCGGCCTTCAGTCTTCAGCCTAACCGCCTGAGAAGTTGAGGATTATTCTTTCCATTTCCATTCGAAAGCAAATAAATATGAGTCCAGACCAGCTACTGCAGTTGCAAGACATAACCGCCTTAAACATTGAAGTGTCGTCGAAATGCATCGGCAAATGCCCCTTCTGCAGCCGTCAGCAGAAGGTGCGGCCCTATGGCGGACATCTCATTTCATTTTCCGAATTCAAATTACTGCCGGCCGATTTTATCCGGCAGCTTGAATGGATAACATTTGCGGGAAATTTCGGCGATTTTTGTTCCAATCCTGAGTTTGTGGAAATTGCCGGATATGTTAAAAAGCTCAACCCCTCAGTAAAAATGGGGGGTGATACCAACGGCTCCCTGCGGGATGCGTCCTGGTGGAAGGACCTTGGCCCGTTTTTTCATGACGGCGGCATTGTCTTTAGCCTGGACGGCTTGGCCGATACCCACGCAATTCACCGCCGCGGAACAAATTTTCATAAAATCATCAAAAATATTGAGGCGTTTACGGCTGCCGGCGGGACCGCATACTGGAAATTCATCGCCTTTAAGCACAACGAACACCAAATAAAGGCGGCCGAAACCCTTGCCGAGGATATCGGCTGCGCACGCTTTTTTGTGATTTCCTCCCGGGATTATGATGAGAGGTGCCGGCGTCCGGAAACATTCGATTTTAAGATCAAAAGGGAGATATTTTCCGCTTATCGCCAGAAGCACCCCTCAAATGAGGCCCCCGTCCGGTGCAAACCCTGGCACAACGGTTCCATCTATATTGCCGCCGACGGCAGCGTGCACCCCTGCTGCTTTGCCCACTGCATGTATATTACACAGCACAACCGCCTGTTTCAATTCATTGTTCCGTTAATTGAACAGAATATATGCCAAATCAATTTTAAGACCCGCCCCCTTGCCGAAATCGTTAGCGGGCCTTATTTCAGCGCTGTTCGCTCGGAGTCGAAATTGAACCGCTATTGCGCGACCAAATGCAGCCCGTTCAAGAAACAAATCCGCAAAGAGCTTATCTTGCATGATACCTATTTTCAAAATAAACTAACGATAGGCGCCGGCTCAACGACATGAAAATTCTCCAATACTGCCAGCATGTTCTCGGAATCGGACATTTTTTCAGAACCCTTGAAATATGCCGGGCGCTTTCAGATCATGAGGTGGTTCTGGTGACCGGCGGCGCCAGGATTGACATCGCCCTGCCGGGCCACGTTCAGGAGGTGTCTCTGCCGAGCCTGTCCATGGACAGGGAGTTTAAAAATTTTTCAACCGGCGAAAAGGGAATTTCCGTTCAAGCGATCAAGCAGAAGCGTCGCCGGGCGCTTTTCAAGGTTTATAAGGAAACGGCCCCCGATATCTTCATGATTGAGCTGTACCCGTTTGGCCGCAACGCGTTTTCTTTTGAAATAGATCCGGTGCTGAAAGGGATTCGGTTCGATCTTTTGAAACCGGCCCGGGTTGTCTGCAGCCTGCGCGATATCTTGGTCGACAAAAAAAAATACACCCCGTCTTACGAGGACCGGGTGGTGGCGTCTCTTAATCGCTATTTTGACGCTCTGCTGGTTCACGCGGATCCGTCTGTGCTCAAGCTGGATGAAACTTTTTCGAGCGGCGGTGCCATTACCATACCGGTTTTTTACACCGGCTTTGTAACCCCCGCTCCGCCGCCGGGCGCTGGGGAACGGCTTCGAAAACAATTGGGCATCAAAGACTCAAATCCTTTTGTTGTGGCCAGTCTGGGCGGGGGACGGGTGGGCGAATCGCTTTTGGAAACGGTGATAAAGGCTTTTAAACTTCTAAAAACATCAAACAGCGGGGTTCTTCAAGTCTTTACCGGACCGCTGATGAATTCCAAAAAATTTGAGCAGATTCTGGCGGTTGCGGATGAACGGATCAAAGTGGCGCGCTTTACCCCTGATTTTTTGTCATACCTGGCAGCCGCCGATCTGTCGGTCAGCATGGCCGGGTACAACACCTGCATGAACGTTCTGGCGGCCGGCGTGCCGGCACTGGTCTGGCCCTTTTCCCAGAATCGTGAACAGCGGCTGCGCGCCGAAAGACTGGCTTCCGGCGGCGGTCTGAAAGTCCTATCCGATAAGGATATCGATCCCGGCCGCCTTGCCGACATCATGGAAAAAACGTTGTCACAGCCGGGGCGGTCTAAGGCCCCTGTTGATTTAAACGGCGCAAAGAATACGGCAAAGTGGATAGAGAACTGGATGAAAGTGGAACAAGCTAAAGGGGTTTAGGCTGAAGGATGAAGGGTAATAATAAGGAATCACATAACAACATTGAACCAAACGGCGAAAAAACTGAGAAGATCATGATTCGCTTGATTTGCGGTTTATATGTTGTTTTATAGCCTTCAACCTTCCACCTAATTTAAAGGATTACCATGCCTCGTCCTATCGCTTCAATGTGGCGCTCGGTTCCGGCAGATATCGGTCCTACAATCGATCGCTGTCTGGCCGGCGCCTGTGAACAGAGTGAGGTCAACGCGCCGGTGCCTCTTTTTTTCAGGGCCGATGATGTGGCGGTTCCCGGAAGGCAGTTCGTCAGGTTGATGACCCTTTTTGCTTCTTTTCGCGTTCCGCTGTCTCTGGCGGTCGTGCCGGCATGGCTCAGCGAACCTCGCTGGCGGCAATTACAAAGCATCGGGGCCAGAACCCCGGAGCTGTGGTGCTGGCACCAGCATGGCTGGCGACATGCCGATCATGAAAAAAAGGGAAAAAAACAGGAATTCGGTCCCGGGCGCCCGGCGGCCGCAATCAGGAAGGATCTTGTCCGGGGCAGGCAGCGCCTCGAATCTCTGCTGGACAAAGATTTTTTTCCGGTGTTTACCCCTCCCTGGAATCGTTGCGGAATAGATACGCTGAATCTTTTGGGTGAATTTTGCTATCGCGCGGTTTCCCGAAGCAAGGGCAGCCTGCCGCATCCGCCGGAGGGGCTCCCCGATTTTCAGGTTAGCGTCGATTTGCATACCCGCCGGGATCTCGATCCCGAT
Organism: Thermodesulfobacteriota bacterium; assembly: GCA_040757625.1. Lineage (GTDB taxonomy): Bacteria > Desulfobacterota > Desulfobacteria > Desulfobacterales > JARGFK01 > JARGFK01. Next base: position 17,871 of record JBFLWU010000040.1, read on the forward strand.
TCCAGCTGGATTCACTTGCTGGCTGATCTTGAAAATGCCGTAAAAAGCGGCATCTGCGGCATCATGATTCATCATCAGCTGATGAATGACGCCGCCTTTGGTTTCATGGAGATGCTCTTAACATCGATTGTCCGTCAAAAATGTCTGTTCCCGACGGATTTTAAATGGCTGGCACGCAGAGCCCATATATAAATGACGAAAAAGAAAACTCAAAAGCAGGCTGCTTCAAATAGGCATCATCTATTGATATGTTTATGTCTTGTTCTTGCCACCCTTGCGGTTTACTGGCAGGTGCTGCAGCATGATTTTGTGAATTTTGACGACGATCTTTATGTTACGGATAACCGCCGGGTCCAGGGCGGGTTGACTTTAGAGGGTATCCGCTGGGCATTTACCACTTTTCATGCGAGCAACTGGCACCCCCTGACCTGGCTGTCGCATATGCTGGACTGCCAGGTCTATGAAATGGACCCGGGCCGGCACCATTTGACCAATCTGCTTTTTCACATTGCGAACACCGTACTATTATTTTTTGTTTTCAGAAATATGACCGGCGGTTTATGGCAGAGCGCTTTTGTCGCTGCCCTGTTTGCGCTCCATCCGCTGCATGTTGAGTCGGTTGCCTGGGTGTCGGAGCGAAAAGATGTGCTGAGCACTTTTTTCTGGGTGCTGACGATGAGCAGTTATGTCTGGTATGCAGGGCGGCCGGCGGTTCATCGATATCTTTGGGTGGTTGTATTCTTCACTCTGGGGCTCATGAGCAAACCGATGCTGGTGACCGTGCCTTTTGTTTTGCTCCTGCTGGATTTTTATCCATTGAACCGTTTTATGCTTCAACCTTCAAGCGGCAGCGCAAGCTCTCAGCAGCGGCCGACCGCGTTGCGCCTGATAGGGGAAAAAATCCCCTTGTTTGTGCTTGCAGCCCTGTCGGTTGCGATGACCATCCATGCCCAGAAGCAAGGCGGGGCGGTGGCGTCTTTGGAGGTGATTCCGTTTGGAGCCAGAGCCGCCAATGCACTTGTTTCTTATGCAACATACATCGGAAAGATGCTCTATCCTGCCAAGCTTGCTGTCTTTTATCCCTATCCTGAAAAGCTGCCGGTGTGGAAGATCGCGGGAGCGTGCCTGCTGCTTTTATCCATCTCTTTTATGGCAATCCGAGCGATAAAGCACGCCCCGTATTTGATTGTGGGTTGGCTATGGTACCTGGGGACGCTGGTACCGGTAATCGGACTGGTTCAGGTCGGCGGCCAGGCCATGGCCGACCGGTATACCTATGTGCCGCTGATCGGGCTGTTTGTCATGATTGCCTGGGGTGTTTCTGAGCTAATGGCACGCTGGCGGTTAAGAAAGATATGGCTATCCGCATCAGCAGCCGTCCTTTTGACATTGCTCGCGGCAACGACCTGGAAACAGGCCGGGTATTGGAAAAACAGCCTATCGCTTTATCAGCATGCGATTGAAGCAACCTCCAGGAACGCGGTGCTGCACAATAATCTGGGGTATGTCCTGGCGGGCCAGGGCCTGCTGGATGATGCGATCCGGCATTATCAGGAAGCCTTGCGTATCAAACCGGGATATGCCAAAGCGCGCAACAACATGGGAGATGTGCTGGCAAGACAGGGCCTGCTGGATGAAGCCATCCGGTATTATCGGGAAACCCTGCGGATAAAACCTGAATATGCGGAGGCACACAACAGCCTCGGGATCACGTTATTAAAACAGGGGAAACTGGATGAGGCCATTCGTCATTTCCAGAAAGCGCTGCAGATAAAGCCTGATCTGGCGCTGGTACATAATAATCTGGGCATGGCATATGTTGAACAGGGGCGGTTCGACGAGGCGATTGAACAGTATCAATATGTTTTAAAGAGCCAGCCAGATAATGCCGTCGTATACCTGAATATTGGAAATGCACTTACTGCCCAAGGAAGGCTGGACGAAGCCGTTGAGCATTATCAGAAAGCCTTGGGGAAAAAACCGGGGTATGCGCTGGCCCATAAGAATCTGGGTATTGTTTTGATACGTAAAGGCGATATTAAAGCGGCGGTTGACCATTTTAATTGGGCGCTGCAGCTGACACCGAACGACGGCGAACTTCGTCAAATTCTTCATCAGGCATCGCGGCTCCAGCAGCAGTAACAATAAACAGTAAACTGAAATTTATGCCGGAACCGTTGCATTTATTAGAGAGTGACCGCCGCAAAAATTCCGGATTATTTTGACACTCCCGTCAAAACCTGAGTGGATAAGAGCTATAGATCTTTTCTTCTTTTTTCTTCGTCGCGTATTTCACGGCGCAGCAGCTTGCCGACTTTAGATTTGGGAAGCATGTCGCGAAATTCGATGTACTGAGGGACTTTGTAAGCCACGAGGGTTCGGCGGCACCACTTGATGAGATCGTACCCGGTGATTCCTTTGATGTCTTCTTTTAAGACCACATAGGCCTTGATTCGCTCCCCCATTGTTTCGTCCGGCACACCTACCACGCAGGTGCTGATCACGGCCGGGTGCTCCTGTAGAACCGCCTCTATTTCTGAGGCGGAGACCCGGTAACCTTTGTGTTTGATGGTATCTACGGTGCGGTCCACGAAGAACAGGTTGCCGGCAGCGTCCATCTGCATGATGTCCGCAGTACGGTACCAGAGGCGGCCGTCCTGCTCAATGAAGGCTGAGCGGGTATCATCCGGTTTATTCAAGTAGGCCGACACCATGGGGTTGGAATGGACGATCAGTTCTCCGGGCCCCCCCGGCGGCACCGGCTCCAAGAAGGCCGGATCAACGATTTTCACCTGCTTACTTTTTACGATTTTTCCAACACTTTTAGGCGGGTTTTCACAATCCGTGGGACACATCGACACGCCGCCGCAAGTTTCGGTGGCACCGTATCCCTGGTAGATGCATTTTCCAAATTTTTCGAACCAGCGCTTGCCGACTTCAACCGGGAGAACGTCGCCGGCGCTGTACCAGTAAACAACGGAACTGAGATCATATTGATCCAGGCGGTCATGTTCCAGCATCATGCGATACAGGGTGGGGACGCCGATCATGGTTTTGGCTTTAAATCGCTGGATAGCGTCAAAGGACGCATCCAGGTTTATCTTCGGCTGAATTAGGAGCGACCCGCCCACCAAAAGGGTTGCCAAGCTGCAGGTCTGGCCCAGAATATGAAATAGGGGAGCGTTGCCGAAGATAACGTTTTGTTCCAACGGCACGAGGGGTTCGCTGACTCGGATTTGCTCCAGGGCGGATATCAAAAACAGCTTGTGGGTAATGGGCACTCCTTTGGGAAACTTGGTGGTTCCGCCCGTATAAAGAATCTCGGCCGTGTCTTGGTCGACCACATCGACAGGCGAAAGTTTCCGCCCCTTGTATTGGGCCAGTAGCCTCCGGAGCGAAAGGGTTTTCTCGTCCCAGGCCACATTGCCTGTGGGAACGACATCAAAAAGCGCTCCGAAAAGCCGTTTCCACCAGGGAAGCAGTTCGGCCATGCGGGCGACAATGATCCGTTTTAAGGAGGTTGAGGAAAGCACATTTTGAACATACCCGTAATTGGCATCGCTGCAGATAATGGTTTCAGCATGGCAATCTTTGGCGATATAGCTCAGATCTTGGGGAGTATAGATGGGGGTGATCGGTACGCAAACCGCCCCGGCGCGAAGCAACCCCAACCAGGCGATGACCCACTGGATGCTGTTGGGAAGATACATAATCACATTTTCCCGAGGAGCTACCCCAAGATCGATCAGTGCGGCCGCAAACCTTTGGGACAGATCCTTTACTCGGTTGTAGCTGAAACGGGTACCCAGATAGATCACGGCCGTGGCGGTCGACCGTTTTTCAGCCGTTTTTTCAAAGGTAGCGTATATGTCATTTGCCTGCATGGATTAAACCCCGAAATAAGCCGCCTTGATCTCCGGATTGTTCATCAGCTCTGCTCCGGTTCCACTCAATGTCAACATGCCGTTTTCAACGACGTAACCCCGATCGATGATGGGCAGGACCGGTCTGGCGAACTGCTCACAGATGACCACCGTGATACCAGAAGCGTCTTTCAGCCTGACGATGGCATCGACAACGGCCTTTTGCAAGAGCGGACTCAGACCCAGCAACGGCTCATCCAGAAGGAGCAGCTTCGGGCGAACCACAAGGGCCATGCTGATGGCCAGCATCTGCTGCTCGCCGCCGCTTAAAAAACCGGCTTTTCTCTTTTGCAGCTTCTTGAGGGGGGGAAAGAGTTCAAAGGCGTAATCAATGGATTCTGCGATTTCGTGTTTTTTTCGCAAGTATCCGGCGATTCTGAAATTTTCAAGGACACTGCTTTCCGGAAAGACCGGATGCCGTTCCCGAGAGAGCACGATCCCCTTTCGGACCCGGGCTTCCGGAGGAAGCGCGGTTATCTCTTCGCCGTTGTAGGTTATCGATCCATATACGGTAATGCGCTCTCCGCCCTTGCGTTTTTCCTTGATGCGCATATCAACGATAAGTCCTGAAACGGTATTCATCAATGTGGTCTTTCCCGCGCTGTTGGGGCCGATGACCCCCACAATTTCATCCTGATTGACGGTCATGCTGAGCCCGTTCACAGCCAGAGCGTTTTCAAAAAATACCATTAAATTGTCGATAATCAGCACAGCTACTCCGTTTCAAACTTTATCACGCGTGAAGCTACTCGCTTCCCAAATAAGCGTTTTTAACCGCGTCCATCTCCATCACATCCTTGGGCGCTCCATTGGCGATTGTTTCTCCGTAGTTCATGACCAGCACACGATCGGCAATCCTGAAAAGTTCTTTCAGGCGGTGTTCGATCATGATGATGGTTTTGCCCTGAAGCCTGAGCTTTTCGATGATTGGAACCATACCGGCGACCTCGGCCAGACTCAAACCCGAAAAAAGTTCATCGAGAATCAGCAGGTCCGGCTGCAGGGCGATGGCTTTTGCCAGTTCCAGGCGTTTGAGATATCCCTGCGGGAGGGCGCCGGCAGGCTTGTAGGCGACATTTGCATCGCGCTCAAAACCGACTTCTTCCAGCAAATCCAGGGCGACGGCATTCCGGTCTCCATACTCGCCCCCCGCGATTTTTTTAACCCGAGGGGAATACAACGGAATGATCATGTTTTTATAGGCCGCCAACTGGTAAAAGGGGCGTACCATCTGAAAGGTTCGGGCAATTCCCAGCCGCACAATTTCAAATGGCGGCAGGTGCTGAATCGGCCGGCCTTTATATAGGACTTTCCCCTTGCTGGGTTTGACGAAACGAGTAATCAGATTGGCTAAGGTCGTTTTGCCGGATCCGTTGGGGCCGATGAGACCCAGCAGTTCACCTTCGTAAAGATCAAAATTTACAAAATGCACCGCCTGGATCCCCCCAAAGGATTTGCATAGATCGATGACTTGCAGCAGCGGTGTCTGATTCATTTTTCAACCTCGACCCAACGTTCAAATTGGTGATATTTGCGTCGGGCGTAATGAAAAATGCCTTCGGGCAGGGCCACGATAAAGACGACCAGAAATATTCCATAGAAAACGATGCGCAGCCCCCCGATGCCCCGCAGCAGTTCCGACAAAGGTACCAGGATGGCAGCGCCCAGGGTCGCACCGGCAAAGCTTCCCGGTCCGCCGACAACTGCGGCGGCAATCGGGAGAATCGAATAGTCCAGCGCAAAGACCGGCATGCCGGCAAAGAGGTATACATGGGTCATGAACGCACCGGAAAAAGCTCCGACGGTACTTGCCATGAAGAGTGCCTGGGCTTTAAACCAATAGATGTTGATGCCGGCATTAGTCACAGAACGGTCATTATCACAGATCCCTTTTAGGACCAGTCCGTAATCCGAAGCCATCATGCGTCTGAATCCGAACAGCAGGCATAGAAGAACCGTGATCACCAGGTAAAGTTCTATCCATTTGGACGGGAATGGGGTCATGCCGGTCAAGCCCTCTGTACCGCCGAATATACGGGTTGCCTCGATGATGCGCACCAACATGAGGGGTATGACCAGTGTAACCATTGAAAAATAGATCCCCCTAAGACGCAGAACCGGCAGTAGGGCCAGGGTGCAAATCGCGCCGCCCAGAAAGGATGCCAGGGGAATGGCAACCAGCGGCGACAGACCGAAATAATGGTCTGCGATACCTGATAGATAGGCGCCCATACCGAAAAAGAGGGCTTGTCCCAAGGATATCATCCCGCTTTGGGACAGCAAATCCCAGCTGATGGACAGGAGTGCAAAAACCGCCAGTGAAAGCAGCACCTTCTGCCAATATACGCTCAATAAAGGGGGAAGCAGCAGAAAAACGATGATGGGCAGAAGCCGGGGCGCAGCCAGATAAAGCATTTCGCGCCAGGAGCAGAGGGTAAAAACGTCTCCGGAACGGGCCTTGATTCCCCGGTCGATGCGTTCTTTACGTTTTTTCAATTTTTCAGATCCTTTCCTCCAGTTCTTTCTGTTTTCCGAACAGACCCGACGGCTTGATCACAAGAACCAGTAGGATCGCCGTCAGGCTGATAATCATGGTCCAATGGCTGCCGATGTAAGTGTCGGTGAAACGTTCTGCAAAACCGATGACGAATCCGGCGACAATGACGCCGCCGCTGCTGCCGAGCCCTCCGATGATGCAGACGGCCAAGGCTTTGATCAGCACATCATAACCTTCAGCGGGTGCAATGCTTCCCAAGGGGATGATGATAGTGGCGGCGACGGCGGCCAGACCGGCTCCTAATGATACACTCAAGGTGGCAATCCGGTCGGAGGCGATTCCAAACGTTAATGCGGTACGCTCATCCTGGGCAATGCCGCGAAAGGCCAGACCGATGGATGTGTGGTGCGTAAATAGCCACAGGCTTGAGACCAGCACCAGGCCGACGGCTGCGATAATCAGCCGTTGTGCGTCCACATACGTTCCGAAGATGATAAAACTGTGGTCGATAAATACCGGAAGGGTATACTCGAACCCCACCAGGCCGAAGTAACTGAACAGTTCCAGGATCGACAGGCCGATTCCGAAAGTGGCAATCACTTCGGACAGGGCCTGCCCGCGAACCCGCAACAGTATCAGGCGGTATATCAGGCCGCCGAAAAGTGACGTCAGCAGGATTGAAATCGTCACGGACAGTAAATACGGCATTTTCAGCAGGTTTAAAAGAATCCAGCTGCCATAGGCGGAAAGCACGTAGAGAGCGCCGAAGGCAAAATTGGCAACACCGCTGATGCCGAAGGTGAGATTAAAGCCGATGGCCATCATAATGAGGATAAAACTGTTAATGATCGCGTAAAGGATTGTGCCGACAAACATGAATAAACTCCGTTGCAGCGCCAGATTAAAAAGACCGCTGGTATCGGGTGATACCGGCGGTCTTTGGAGCGCCGAAGTCTATTTCAAAGATTTAAGCCCTTTGGGGAGTTGAATTTTCCCTTCGGCAATGGTTTCAGGAAAGACAATAACCCGCTGGCCGCTGTCGGTCCACTGGAAAACGGTCGATACGCATGATTCCTGAGGATTAAAACCGTAGACGGCCTGATGCCCTTCATCAAATTTGACGCGACCCAATACGCCGATGCGGTCGGTCTTTTCCAGTTCGGCTACGATCGAGTCCGGATCGAGGCTTCCCGCCCGTTCAATGGCTTCTTTTAGGATATAGACCGATTCATATGAAGGTGCCGGACCGTGGCCGGCCTGGATTTCCTTGCCGTATTTTTTTAAGTATTTATCGAAGAAATCCTTAGAGGGCGGAACCTTGCCGGAACCGATCCCGCTGCCAAGCTCAAAAATCGTGTTGGTGGCGCCGCCGATTTTGCCGTCAAATGTTTCCCATGCAGCGGAACCGGCCAGGGGTGAAATAAACCCCGAAAGAATGGCGGGAACTTTCATTGCGTTCCATTGTTTGACCAGGGTGCCGCTCTGGGGCATGTCAAAGATCGGCATGATGACTTGGGCTCCAAGGGAGCGAACTTTCATTAAGGCGGAAGAAAAATCTGATGTGCCGGTGGGATAGCTTTCAAGTCCCAATACGGTCCATCCGTTTTTATCGAAATAGAGTGATTTGACAAGCTCGGCAGTAGCACGGGCCCAGGCCACATCCTGGTGCATGACATAGACCTTGTTGAATCCGAATTCCTTGTTGATGAGGCCCATGGCCCCGGCAAGGAATTTTACAAGATGAACCGCGTTCAGACAGGTTCGAAAAACATACTTGTACTTTGCCGGTTCCTCCTTGATCTTTTTTTCCGACCCCGGTGACATGGCGATGGTGCCCAGCAGGGGGACCTTATACTTTGCGATGATGTCCATGCCAGCCATCAGAGCCTCGGAGCGAAAAGGCCCGACAACGAGGGCCGCAGGTTTTTTTTCCAAAATGATTTTTTCAAGACCCAGAAGGGCCTCGGGAACCGGTACGCCGGGCGCCGCGTCTCGCAGGTCAATGGATTCGACTTTAAAAGACCTTTTGGAGGATCCCACCCGGACACCGCCGGCGGCATTGATTTCATCCACCGCCATTTCAACCGCACTTAAAGATTCCTTCCCCTCCAAAAACCCCAGTGAGGTTGGTATCCCGATTACAATCGGTTCCTGGGCATTGCCAATAGCGCTCCAAACCGGACAAACCAGAAGGATTACAAACAGGAAAGCCAACAACCTTGCATGCAGTTTCATGAGATTCCTCCTTTTTGTGTACTTCGATTAAGTGTGAGGGAATTCACAATTAAAAATTGAAACACGGACTCGTTCTATTGAAAAGGAACAATCATGTTCCAATAAAAGGAATGCGCCTGAAATCAGAAAATGTGGTCAAAGGTGTGCGCTGGTTATTGTAAGATCCAATGAGGGAGACCCTCATCAGTTTTATGGCGGTTACCAAAATTACACGGCAGCCGCCGTATAATTCCGTGAATAAAAATGTACGGCGAGATGTGCTCCATATATGTCAATGCCGCATATTTTTGTCAAGAGCAATCATCTCTACAAAGTGTTACTTTATCCGGGGTTGAAAAATACCGGGTAACAATAGATAGAATCAGGCGCTAAGCCGATCTGCCAGCCGCGACAGGCGCCGGCGGGGCTTGTCGTTTGCCAGAGCCAATTGAAGCGCTTTGGTTGAACCGACAAGGACCACCACCTTCTCTCCCCGGGTCATGGCCGTGTAGAGCAGGTTGCGTTGCAGCAGCGGAAAATGCTGGGTGGTGATGGGGACAATGACGGCGGGATATTCGGACCCCTGGGATTTGTGAACCGAAATGGCATACGCCAGGGTGAGTTCATCCAGTTCAATGGGTTCATAGGGTACAATCCGACCGTCGTAATCCACCGACAGCAGGCCGTTTTCCCTGTCGATGGCGCTGACGATGCCGATGTCGCCATTAAAAACATCCTTCTGGTAGTTGTTTTTTAAATGCATGACCTTGTCGCCGGGCCGAAACGTGTTGCCCAGGGTTTCAATGCCGCCGGGGGCCGGATTTAAAACTTTTTGCAGCACCTGATTCAGGTTGATGATCCCGGCGGCTCCTTTGTGCATCGGGCTTAAAACCTGAATGTCGCAAAAGGGATCCATGGAAAACCGTTGCGGAATGATCCGGGTAGAGAGCGCAACGACGGCGTCGACAACTTTTTGGGGATTGTGCTCTTCCAGAAGACAAAACTCTGAAACCGAGTCTGCGTCCGAGAGAGGGCTCAGATCCAGCGGGTCCCCCTGACGGACCCGGTGGGCATTGATGATAATGGGGCTTTTTTGTGATTGTCTAAAAATTTGGTTGAGGTAATAAACCGGGATTCTGGCTGAAGCGATGATGTCGGCAAGCACATTGCCGGGGCCCACCGGCGGCAGCTGGAAAATATCTCCCACCAGAACCAGATGAGCCGTCAGCGGCATCGCTTGCAGCAGGTGAAACATCAGCAGGGTATCCACCATGGAAGCCTCGTCGACAATCAAGGCATCAACCTCAAGGGGGTTGTCCGGGTCCTTTTCAAAATGCCCGGTTTCAAAGTTATACCCCAATGCCTTATGAATGGTCCGAGCCTCCCTGCGGGTAATTTCCGACAGGCGCCGGGACGCTCGGCCGGTAGGCGCGGTCAGCAGTACCCGTTTGGACAGCGTTTCAAAGATGGCGTTGACCGACCGTATCAGGGTCGTTTTGCCGGTTCCGGGGCCGCCGGTAATGACCACCGCCCGGTGGGAAAGGATGCCTTCAAGGGCGTTGAGCTGTTCGTCCGAAAGTTTGATGGCCAGTTTTTTCTGAACGGCCTGGAGGATATTTTCCTCGTCGATATCAACCGGTGGGGCCGGAACCGACAGCAGGGCCTTTAAACGGGCGGCCAGGCCTGTTTCGGACAGGTGAAGGGGTTTCAGGAAGACGGCGTCGGCATTGTTGTCTTCCCCGGCAGGTTCTATGACCAGTTCCTCTGAAGCAGACATGGCGCTGACGGCGGCCGCCGTAAAATCCGGGTTGATGCCGAAAAGCTGTCGGCACTGTTCATAAAGACTTGCCTCGGTTACAAACATATGCCCATCTTTTAAGGACTGCTGCATCAGATGGCGGACACAGGCCTGTATCCGCTCCGGTTCGTTCTCTGCCATTCCCAGTTTCCGGGCAGCCGTATCCGCCGCGAAGAAACTGATGCCGGAGATGTCCTGTGCCAGGCGATAGGGGTTTGCGCGAATGATTTCCATGGCCTGGCCCCCGTAAGCCTTGATGACTCTGGCGCTGAAAGCGCTTTTAAGACCGATGGACTGCAAGAACTCCATTAAGCCGGCGACGACATGGTGATCGTTCCAGGCTTTGGCGATAACCGCGGCCTTTGCCTTCCCAATGCCGTCCACTTCACATAGTTTGTATGGATCCTGCGCAATGATATCAAGGGTGTCGGCCCCAAAACGGTCCACCAGTCGCCGGGCTGTGGCCGGGCCGATTCCTTTGATGATGCCCGATTCCAGATATTTCCGGATGTCTTCGGAAGCGTCCGGCAGGACCGTGGTATAAGAAGAAACCTTAAACTGCTGTCCGAAGCGGGGATGGGATTCCCAGGCGCCGGTTATTTTCAAATTTTCGCCGGGGCGCAGCGCCGCCATGAAACCGACAACCGTCACCGGGTTCTGCAGCTGGTGGGGTTTCAGGATTGCGATGGTATAGTGGTTTTCCGGGTTGAAAAACGTGATACGTTCCAAGCGCCCTTCAAGGGTGCTCTGGGTCGATGTTGTGTGATGGGTCATGCGTTATTATCCAGTTGGCGGCGTCATCGAGGCCTGCGGCAACATAGTCTGGTAAAATTTGCTTTTGATACAAGGTTGTTTCAGCTTCAATGCCGTTGCCGGTCCGCACCAGGATCGCATGGCCGCACCCGGCATTTTGGGCGCATTCGATATCCTTGGCGCTGTCTCCCACCATATAGGCGCTTTCCAGCTCGATGGCATAACGGCTTTGGGCCTGATGAATCAGGCCTGGTTTGGGTTTACGGCAGCGGCAGCGAGCGTCGGGTGTATGCGGGCAGAAAAAAATATCGCTGATCTTGCCGCCGTTGGCAGCTACGACCGAGCACATATTGGAATGAATATCGTTCAAGTCGCTGTGCGACAGCATCCCGCGATTGACGGCCGACTGATTGGTGATGACAATGATGGTGAACCCTTTCCGGGTCAGCCGGCTGAGGGCCTCCAGGCTGCCGGGCAGAAACTCGAATTCGGACCAGCTTTTGATGTAATCGGGCGAATCCCGGTTGATCACGCCGTCCCGGTCTAGGAAGACGACCTTTAGTAGTTTTTGCCTGGCGGTGTTTTGGAGCTGCATGATGCTCAGGTATTTAGCAAAAAAGGTTCAGGAGTCGGGGGCAGGGATTTAGACTGCGGGCGTTTAGGCTGAAGGCAATGAAACGCATGACCAGGGCCATTAGTCCCCTCCGAGCTTTGGTTTAAAGTTTTGTGCAATTACGTATATGCAATACCTAAAAGTCTTCAGCCGATCAGTCCAATTATTGATCTTCGGCAACGGCAAAGGCGTCCTTATAACCTTCGCTGATCATAATAGCCTCATATTCGTCCGCCTGTTGCAAGGTGGTGCATCGGCCCACGCGAACGCGGTAAAAAATTTCTTTGCCGGTGTCGTAGACGGTAATATGCGCGTTTTTAAATTTTTGATCGAGTTTGTTTTTAAGCCGTTCGGCATTGCTGCGGTCCGCGAACGCCCCGACCTGGATCGTAAAGTTGCCGGAGTAATAATCGACCGGCAGATACGTGCCGCCCGGTTTGCCGGCCGACTCCGGCGTCACCATGGTTCCCAGGGCAACGATTTCCACCGGGGCCGTCCCCGGGCCGACCACCTCGAGCTTTCGGGCGGCGCTGTATGACAGGTCGATGATGCGGTCGCGCACAAACGGCCCCCGGTCGTTAATTCGGACTTGCGTCGCCTTGTTGTTGGAAAGATTGGTAACCTGCACGTAAGTGCCCAGCGGCAATGTTTTATGGGCGGCGGTCATGGCATGCATATCATAGACTTCACCGCTTGAGGTTTTTTTGCCGTGAAAGTCTTCGCCGTACCAGGATGCAATGCCGCGCTGGCTGAAGTCCTTGGCATGGGGCAGGGGCTGATACCATTTCCCCAGAACTTTATACGGTTTGGGATAGCCCGGGGGTGGCGGCGGCGCCGGCGGTTCAACTGTTGCACAGCCGTAGCCAAGCGCCAGCAGGAATACACAAGCGGCGGCTATCCGGCAACATCGTGAGATGAAGCGGTCGACTGGTTTCAGGTGTTGATGGTCGGGATCAGGGTTTTTTCCGGAAAAGTTTTCATAAATCATTAAACCATCCACATTCCGCTATGGCAGCTTTTCTGGTACCCGGGCTGAAGACTTAGGGCATCTATTTGTTAAGGGCTATTTTCAGCACATCAATCATTTTTTCCACAAAATGAAACTTGATGTCTTTCTGGACCTTTTTGGGAATTTCGTAAAGGTCCTTTTCATTCCATTTCGGCAGGATCAGGGTTTTTATCCCGGCTCGATGGGCGGCAAGTACTTTCTCCTTAATGCCGCCGACCGGCAGCACCTGTCCGCGCAGTGTGATCTCACCGGTCATGGCAAGTTCTTTTCGAATGGTTTTATGCGTCAAGAGCGAGGACAGGGCGGTCAACATGGTCACCCCGGCCGAAGGACCGTCTTTGGGAATGGCGCCTGCCGGGACATGAACATGAATGTCGTTCTTGTCGAAAAAATCCTCATCGATGCCAAGCGCCGTTGCGTTTGTCCGGATAAAGCTTAAAGCGGCGGTGGCGGATTCTTTCATGACATCGCCCAGCTGACCGGTCAAGGTGAGCCCTTTTTTACCTTTCATGGCAGTGGCTTCCACAAACAGAAGCTCTCCCCCTGCCGGGGTCCAGGCCAGTCCCATGGCGATACCGGGAGTCGAGATCCGGGATTTGGCTTCGTAGGGCAGGCGCACCGGTCCGAGATACTTGGGGACATTGACGACCTTAATGGTTACGGACTTGGCTTCGCCGGAGGCGATTTTGCTGGCAACCCCGCGGCAGACGTTGGCGATCTCACGCTCCAGGTTTCGCAGTCCGGCCTCGCGGGTATAGCCGGTAATGATCTGTTTGACCGCGGCATTGGTAAAGCTGATCTGGCCGGCCTTTAACCCGTGGGCCTTTCGCTGGCGCGGAATCAGATAGCGGTTGGTGATCTTAATTTTTTCGTCTTCGGTATACCCCAGAAGTTCGAGCACTTCCATCCGGTCCCGAAGGGCGGGAGGAATGGTGTCGAGAATATTGGCCGTGGTGATGAACATGACTTTCGAAAGGTCAAAAGAAACATCCAGATAATGGTCCGAAAAGGAAAAGTTTTGTTCCGGGTCCAGCACTTCCAGCAGGGCAGAAGAAGGATCCCCCCTGAAATCACTCCCGACCTTGTCGATTTCATCCAGCATGAAAACCGGATTGTTTGATTCGGCCCGGCGAAGGCCTTGAATAATCCGCCCCGGGAGCGCGCCGACATACGTGCGCCGATGGCCGCGGATTTCGGCCTCATCCCTGACCCCCCCCAGGGATATTCGAATAAATTTTCGCCCCAATGCGCGGGCAATGGACTGTCCCAGGGAAGTCTTGCCGGTGCCGGGGGGGCCGGCAAAACACAAAATGGGTCCTTTGGACTCCGGTTTTAATTTGCGCACCGCCAGGAATTCGACAATTCGCTTTTTGGCTTTTTCCAATCCGTAGTGGTCTTCGTCAAGGATTTTTCGGGCTTTCCTGATATCGAGATTATCCACGGTGCTTTCGTTCCAGGGGAGTGACGTCAGCCAGTCCAAATAGGTTAATGCCACCGTATATTCGGCCGATGAAGGGTGCATGCGGGAAAGGCGGCTGATTTCACGTTCGGCTTCTTTCTGGGCTTCCAGGGGAAGATTCTTTTCCTTGACTTTGGCCTTGTAATCGTCAAGCTCGACCGACGGCTCATCCTTTTCTCCCAGTTCTTCCTTAATCGCTTCCATCTGCTGGCGCAGGTAATATTCGCGCTGACGTTTATCCATGTCACCTTTTACCTGCGACTGGATTTTATGTCCCAATTCGAGGATCTCCAGTTGATAATTCAGCAGGCGGGTAACCTCTTTCAAGCGGTCTTTGACATCATCGGCTTCAAGAATCTTCTGCTTTTCCTCAAGGGATGAGTTGATGGTGGATGCGATCATATCCGCCAGTATGCCGGGCTCTTTGATGGATTTTGCCATTGATGCGATTTCCGGCGGTAGTCCCGGGGATAGTTCCACAACCTTTGTAAACTGACTGAGGATGTTTGACACCAGTGCCTGGGACTCTTTGTCTTTGGGTTGGATTTCCCTGATATGCTCAATCCGCGCTTTTAAGTAAGGTTTGCTTTCTATAAACTCGACGACCCTGAATCGGCTGAGCCCCTGAACCAGCAGCTGGGCCTTGTTGTCCTCTGTTTTGGCCATTTTGAGGATCAGGGCGCTGGTGCCGGTGGCATATAAATCATCCTGGGGCTGCTTGCTTTTCTCCTCCACCTTTTTGGACACCAGCAGTCCGACAATTCGGTCCTTTGTCATGGCTTCATCAACCAGTCTGACCGATTCTCCCTGCATCACCATCAGCGGCAATACCATTTTGGGAAACAAGGCCGCATCAAAAAGCGGCATAATCGGAAGAACGTCCGGCAGTTTTTCAGCGTCAATATCGGTAAAGGGTTTTGGATCAGTCATGATACCTCCCAAAGTAAATTCAAGCAGGATTTCGTAAAGGGGATGTTGTCATGTCCATAAAAGCATGCCCGGCAGCTGCGCAGCAAAGCCATCATCCATCCGTTATGGGGATCTTGTGGGTTTTATCCAGCTGGAGTTTGGCCAGGCGAATCTGAAGAAAACCATTGGAATAAGATGTTGACACCACTTCGGTGTCGATTGGCGCCGGGAGGTATAAAATGCGTTCAAATCGACCGTACTGAATTTCAGCCAGCCGATACGTGCCGTTGTCGGCCCGGGGCAGTTCGGACCGGTGTCCGAAGATCCTGACAGCCTTTCCGCTGATCTCTACTTCGAGGTTTTCCTTATCCACACCGGCAATTTCAGCCCGAATAATGATTTCTTCAACGGTTTCGTAAATATCCATTTGAGGTTTCCAGGATCGTTCGGAAAGGGTAAACATCGGTTTCATGGAGCGGAAGATTTCCTCAAAGGATTTTTCAAATTCTGAACTCAGCTCTTCAAAATCATTTGAAAATCGTATTTTGATATAGTCCATTAGCCTTGCTCCTGCCTGTTATGGGGATTCAGTCGACTAAAGCCGAAGATTTATGCCAATCCTCTATCCTTTCAGTGGAAAGATGATATGAGAAAAAATTAACATTCCTGACAAATTTTGTAAAGAAAAGAAATCAATATGAAATTGCGATTTGGCCTGAAATGCCGTATGACCGGAGTATGTTGAAAGTCTCTCACCTTTCCGGAAAGCTGGCTGTCGGTGCGCAGTATTTCGTCTATTTCGGCGTCATGGGAATTTTTCTGCCGTATTTTAATCTGTACTGTTATCACCTTGGATTTAATGGCTTTCAAATCGGAGTGCTGTCGGCCCTGCGTTCGATGGCGCTGATATTGTTCCCGCTGATCTGGGGCGGGTTGGCCGACCGATACCAGAAAAGACGCGCCATCTACATCGGCTGCACCTTCATGAGTGCCGGATTATGGGCGTTTTACCTGTTTACAGCCGATTTCCGGCTGATGGTGATCCTTACCATTTTTTATGGAATCTTTTATGCACCGATCATTTCTTTTCTGGAAGCGTTCAGCATGGAAGTGCTCGGTCATGAAAAAAACAGTTATGGTCAGGTGCGGGCCTGGGGATCCATCAGTTTTATCGGGATCGTTGTGGGAGTCGGCAAAATCATCGAGCTGTATCCGATTCGAATGATTCTTTGGCTGATCTTAACCGGATCGGCGTTGATGGCGGTCATTTCGTTCGGTATTCCGGAGGTGCGGAAACATCAAGGAAACTCTTTCAGAAAGCAGATCGACGCCTTTCTGAACCGCCGGGTCACGGTTTTTCTGTTATGCGGTTTTTTGATGCTGGTCAGTCACGGCGCCTATTATGGTTTTTTTTCCATTCATCTTGAAAAACTGGGTTACGGGAGCACCTTCATCGGTGCGAGCTGGGCGCTGGCATCGATTGCCGAAATTATGGTGATGATCGCCTCTAACCGGATATTCAGGCGATTTTCTCAGATCCATGTGCTTTTTTTCTCGTTTATGGCAGCCGCCCTTCGCTGGCTGGCGCTTTATTATGTCCGGTCGCCGCTGTCGATTTTAGCGACACAGGTATTGCATGCCTTCAGTTATGGAACGTTTCATATGGCCAGCATTCTTTATATCGACTTGCTGACGCCGATTGAAAATAAGACGCTGGGCCAGGCGGTTAATAACGCGGTTTCGTATGGGACCGGTTTGATGATCGGTTTTTTGATCAGCGGATATCTATATGAACGCCTGGATACGGCAGGTCTCTTTTTAATCAGCAGCTTGATTGCGGCGGCCGGGGGGGTGCTGATAAAAGGGTTTGTTTTAAAGAACGGCCACGACAACCCATTAAAAAACGATACGCTAAATGAGTGATGGGTCGCGGCGTTTAATTACACATGTCTAGGGCGTGGGCCGTCGCCCCCTGACCGTTGCACTAATCCGGAACAGGCAAAGACGCCCATCGTCACAGTGAAAATCTGGTTCAATGGAACTTGAGCGGGATCGCTGCCGTGCGGTTATGATGCGATCAGTTGGCTATGGCGGAGGGCTATCCCCGGCCGGACCGGAGAACGTGTAAAATGCTCTTCGACGCCTGAAATAATTATTTTTTTGAGACCGTTTTTTATTCTTTCGATTGCCGTTTTCAATCACCTTTGGCCGGGAAAAGCAGGTGTCGCAGCCAGCCCAGCAGCGTGTTGTTTCGCAACATGTCCCGGTCAAACCGATCAAAATCCTTGAAAAGTTTTGCCGGATTCGAATAAAAATCCGCCCGGGTCGTGATCTGTTCCCCGGGATCCAGCTCTTTGACGACCCTTGCCGGATTTCCAGCGGCTATAGAGTTGGCGGGCACGGAATCCACGACAATGGCGCCGGCGCCGATGATGCTGTTTTCACCGATAGTGACGCCCTTGCAGATAATGACGCTGTCGCCGATCCAGACATTTTTTTCTATCCGGACAGGGGCTGTTTTCCCGATGGATACCCGGTTGTAGATATCATGCCAGTCCGCGTCCGTGATATAGGCGTTGCTGGCAAGCATGCAGTTGTCGCCAATAGTGATTTCACCGGCAGAGCCGATTCGGACGCCCGGGCAGATCAGGCAGTAATTGCCGATGCTGATGCGGCCCAGACCCTCCTGTTGCGCCCATATTGAAAACCGGATTTTTTTGTCGGGCGTGGCGACTACCATGGCATAGTCGCCGATTTTAATGGGAGCCCCGAAGATGTCCACATGCCAGGGCTTGATAAAGAGGCCGCCCTTTCCCAGGTACTCCAACTGGGGCTCAATAAAGCGGCGGGTGTAGAATTTTTGAAGTCCCAGATGTAGTTTTTTTATAAAATAGGGACGATGATCTCTTCGCATTATAACTCAATTGGTTCCCAGAACCGGTGATTGAAGAGCTGGCCGGCCGGTGTGAGGTGATACAGGGCATCGGCCGCCATCAGGACAACCGCGTTGGTCCAGGTGGTCTTTTCCTCTGGCCAGATCACCATATCCGGAAACGTATAACCGCACCAGTAGGCGCCGTCTTCATAGGTTTTGTCGCAAATCCAACCGAACACAATTTTGGCAATTTCCGGGTTTCCCATGGCGGACAGCGCCAGTGACAGTTCCGAGGTTTCGGCCACCGTCACCCATGGCCGGTCCGACACGCAGCGGACGCCTTGGCCGTTGATGATGAATTTTTTCCAATACTGATCGATCCGGCGCTGGGCAGCGGACGCCTTAAAAATGCCGCAAAGGACCGGGTAGTACCAGTCCATGGCATAGCGTGATTTGGTCATGTTAAACAGGTGCGGGCGGGTGGCCACGGCTGTTTCGAGTTTTTTCAGGGCCGTTTTCCAGGCCGGCAGGTGGTGGCCCAGCTGGTTTGCGATCATCAGGGCGCAGCGCAGACTCATGCAAATAGAGCTCGATCCCGCCAGCAGCGCCATGGTGTCGATTTTGCCTTCCGGGCTGATCGCCCAGTAGATTTCACCTTCCGGGGCCTGCATTCGCAGAACAAACTCGATGGCGGCATGAACCGTTTCCCACATGTCGTTTAAAAAAGAAATATCGCCGGTTGCCAGGTAATAATGCAAGAGTCCTACGGCAATATAGGCGGACATGTTGGTGTCCCGGGTAGTGTCTTCAGGAACGCCGCCTTTGTATGCGGCGTACCAGCAGCCTTCCGTGAGCTGGGTGCGTGCCAGCCACCTGAAGGCCTTGCGGGCCTCCTGATGATAGCCGCCGATACAGAGTCCCATGGCGGCTTCAACATGATCCCAGGGATCTGTTTTAAGATCCCTGCCCCAAGGGATTTCACCGGTTTCCTTTTGGGATTTAACGATCAAGGCGACGACAGCGTCGATGTCAAGGGGAAGAATTTCGCGGCCGGAAGAGGTTTTAATTTTCGTGGTGCTGATATCTTTCGTCATTATAGGCAAAAACCCGTTTAATAAATGGTTTAAATCGGTTGATTTACATGGCCATTTTTCTCCATACTTTGGAATACAGCGACATGCAAGTACAATTTTTTTAAGGAACAATCCGCCGGTTGCATAAGCGTCCGCTGTTTGATACATAGGGCCGATTTTTTTTGCCGGTAACGATGTTGACCCGCAGAGCCGCTCCTGATAGAATATAATGATTCGGCGGACAGGCCGAAGGCTGAAGACTGAACAGGGGTCGGGTTATGAATAAATTTATCCGGTTCGCCGGATTTGCTTTTCTTCTGGTGATTCTGGCAGGATGCCGCTTTCAGCGCGAGGTGCTCATTGAAGGCAGCACCATGGGAACCACTTATCATATTAAGGTGGTCGCCGGTTATTTTAGTACGACTTCCGATCTTAAGGAAAAAATCGATGGATGCCTGAAAGAAATAAATGGCAGCATGTCGACATACGCTGCCGATAGCGAAATCAGCCGATTCAATTCAATTCGGAACACGGAGGAAGACGTTGCCGTTTCCGAGGACTTTTTCAATGTCCTCAAAGCGTCTGAAAAGTTATACCGGCTGACGAACGGCACCTGGGACGGCACGGTCAAGCCGCTGGTGGATGTATGGGGGTTTGGAAGCCCGCCGGTTCAAAGAAAGGTTCCTTCGAAAGAACATATCGACCGGTTGCTGGCCGAAGTCGGCTTCAACCACATTGAAATTTCAGAGAACCGGCATATTCGCAAAAAAAAATCGTCGCTGTCCCTGGATTTAAATTCAATTGCCAAAGGCTATGCCGTTGACCGGGTAGCGGCCGTAATCAGAAAAAACGGATTTGAAAACTTTCTGGTGGAAATCGGCGGCGAAGTATTTGCGTCCGGTGTCAAGAAAGACCGGCAGCCCTGGCGGGTCGGCATTAACCGGCCGCTTAAAGACGCTCCTGCCAACCAGGTTTACCGGGTGCTAACCCTTCAGGATGCTGCCCTGGCCACCAGTGGGGATTATCGCAATTTTTTTGAAATCGAGGGCCGGCGTTATTCCCACGTGCTGGATCCGATGACCGGGTATCCAGTCCGCAATTCGGTTGTCAGCGTCTCAGTTATAGCGGACACGTGTATGTTCGCGGATGGGCTGGCAACCGCCCTGATGGTCATGGGGCCCGACAAAGGCCTTGAGCTGGTTGAGCGTCTTGACCATGTCGAGGCCATGATCGTTATCCAGCAGGCGGATGGAACGCTGGTTGATTATTTTTCAAAGGGATTTAAGGTGTTACAATGAAGTTGCATCTGGTCAGCCTGGGCTGCGCCCGGAATCTGGTTGATAGTGAGATCATGCTGGGACGGTTGAAACATTCCGGCTGGGCCCTAACCGAAGATCCGGCCGAAGCCGAAACCATCATCGTCAATACCTGCAGCTTTATCGAATCAGCAGTCAATGAATCCATTGACACCATCCTAGAGCTGGCGGCATTCAAGAAGAACGGCAGCTGCCGCAAACTGATCGTCGCCGGCTGCCTTCCGGAAAGATACCGGGAGGAGATTGTCGGGGCGTTGCCGGAAGTCGATATGTTTCTAGGCACCGGCGCCTATGACAGGATTGTCCAGGCTGTCGACGGGACGCTGGCTTCGCCCGGTTGCATTTTGCCGGACCCGAATTTAGCTGTTTTGCAGACGCATGATATTCCCAGGATTCAAAGCGCCGCGCATACGGCTTATATCAAAATTGCCGAGGGGTGCGACCGACGCTGTACCTACTGCATAATTCCGAAGCTGCGGGGAAAACAAAAAAGCCGTCCGCCCGGATCGATTGCAGCTGAAGCCCGCCGCCTGATTCAAGCCGGCGTTAAAGAACTGAATCTGGTGGCACAGGACACAACGGCCTATGGGCAGGATTTAAACCCACCGACGGACTTAAGCCGTCTGCTGGCAGAAGTGGCGGCGCTGTCGCAGCGGGTCTGGATCAGGGTCCTGTACGGACATCCCGAAAGTGTTCGACCGGACATAATCCAAACCATTGCAGACCACCCGAATATATGCTCGTATTTTGATATTCCCATTCAGCATGCCGACAATCGGGTTTTAAAAAGGATGGGACGCAGTTATAACAGCGATGATCTCAAGCGGCTTTTTGAAAAAATTCGAAAACTATGCCCGGAGGCGGCTCTTCGCACCACGGTTATCGTCGGCTTTCCGGGTGAAACGGATAAGGCCTTTATGACGCTGCTGGACCTGGTTAAGCATGTCCGCTTCGATCACCTGGGCGTTTTTACCTATTCCGACTCTCAAGACATTCCCTCCCACAGGCTATCGGGTCATGTTTCAGCCCAGAAGGCCCAGGATCGTTTTGACCAGCTGATGTCATGCCAGGTTGAAATTTCATACAGAAACAACCTCAAATATATTGGTAAAACCTGTCAGGTCCTGGTGGAAGAAAAACAGCCCGATAAAACAGTTGTCGGCCGAACTGCTTTTCAGGCCCCTGAAGTCGACGGCATTACCCATATTCGAGGCGGGGGAGTCAAGTCGGGCAGCTTCCGGAATGTCAGGATTACCGGTGCGCAGGATTATGACCTGATCGGAGAGACAGTATGAATGATCTCAAACAGAAGATATTGACCCGGGTGGAAGGCGACCTTGCCGAAATTGAAAACGCCCTGACAAATAATTTAAGACCACATCTTGATCTGGTCGCCAAAACGGCGAAGCACATTCTATTCAGCGGCGGCAAACGATTAAGACCGTTGCTGATGGTGCTTTCGGCCCGATTGTGCGGCTACCAGGGCGAGTACGACAAGACCTTTTCCTGTGTATTTGAATATCTTCATGCCGCTACGCTGCTGCACGACGATCTGGTGGATGGGGCTGAATTCCGCCGGGGCCGGCCGGTTGCCCACGCAAAATGGGGGAATGCCGTTGCGGTGTTGACCGGCGATTATCTGCTGGCGCGCGCGCTTTCCATTGCCTCCGAGACCGGATCGCTGAAGAGCATCAAAATCATCGCCGAGATTACGGAAAGCATGTCGCAGGGCGAGATCCAGCAGCTGATCAATAAAGGCGATTTGAACCTAACCGAAGCAGATTATATAGAGGTTATTTACCGCAAGACCGCCGTTCTCATGGAAGGGGCCTGCCGAGTGGGGGCCATATTGGCGGGTGCCCCGGATAGGGAGGAGCAGGCGCTTTCCGATTACGGCCGTCAACTCGGCTTGGCTTTTCAGATGATTGATGATCTGCTCGACTATACCGCGGATACGGACGAGCTGGGTAAAAAAGTCGGCGCTGATTTGAGGGAGGGCAAGCTGACGCTACCCCTTATTTATGCATATTCAAAGGCCGGGGGGGATGATCGCGTCTTTATCGAAAGGATTTTAGTACAAAAAAATTTTTCTGTTCAAGCCTTTGAAAAGGTGATAATTCTTTTAAAAAAATACAATGGGTTGGAATATACCCGTCAAGCAGCGGCCCAGAGGGTCTCAGCCGCAAAGAACGCTCTTTCCGTGTTTGGCGCTTCGGATACCAAGGCTCTGTTATTGGATATTGCCGATTATGCGCTGGTTCGAAAAAGCTGAAAACGGAAAAGACGCTCTGTTAACAAAAAATTGAGAAATTTTTCTTTGGCTTTAGCGATAGTGCCGCCTATTTTTTTTAAGCAACAAAAATATTTCAGGGTGAGAAACCGAATGGCTTTGTTTGCAGTGACTTCCATGAAACACGTCATCAAGGCGCTGGTTGTTGTTATAATATTCAGCTGTCTGCCTGGTATTGCCGAGGGGCAATCAGGAACGAAAACCTTAACCGTGATGGGGAACGGTACCATCCGAGGAGAAAATGTGGAGGCCGCCCGCGACCAGGCCATCTCCGGCAGCCTGGAGGGAGCGGTTAGCCGGGTGGTGGAGTCTGAAATTCCCTTTGAGACGCTGCTGAAAAATTTTCAGGCCATCACTCGGCTGATTCACACCAATACGAGTAAATTCATTCAGGGTTACAAGGTGTTGACGGAAAACAGATCCGGTCAGCTTTACAGTGTGCTGGTACAGGCGACTGTTTCACTGGCAGGTTTAGAAGAACAATTATTGAAGGCGGGCATCATGTTTGGCCGTAAAGCGCTGCCCAAAATATTGTTTGTTGTGGCAGAAAAAAACCGTAGCGACATGCCGCCCGGATATTGGTGGGGCCAGACGCTTGCCCCGGCTAAAGGCTTTGCAGAGAGCATGGCTTCGGAAGCAATGAAGCAAAAGGGTTTTACCATTATCGAACCAACGGAATTGAATCCCTGGCAGGATGTGGGCATGGATCTCAATAAGCCCGATCTGACAAACCCTGAGGCAATCGAACTGGGACGGCGCTTGCAGGCGGAAGTTGTCATCATCGGCCGGTCCATCGTTCACCTAATTCCCAACACAATGAGCGGAAATGTCAGATCTTACCAGGGCATGGTAACCGTCCGGGCGGTTCGGCTGGATACCGGCGAAGAGATTGCAGCTTCAATGCAGACGGCGCTTACGGCAAACTCCGATGAGCTTGCGGGGGGCAGAGAGGCCCTTTCCAAGGCAGGGGCGCAGGCGGGATCAGATCTGGCCTCGCAGATTCTTAAAATCTGGCATAAAGAAGTTAATCAGCCGACCCTGGTGGAGGTTGTGATTCAGGGGAGCAGCAACCTGCTCTATTATGAAAGATTTCGCCAGGCTTTAATGGAGCTGCAAGGGGTCAGGGGACTTCAGATAAAGGAAATTCGGCCGGATGAATCCCGGCTGATTGTTGATTTTGAAGGAAACGCCGAAAAACTTGCCGCGTCCCTGATGCTGAAGGCATACGGTGCCTTCGGGATCAACATAACGGAGATTGCGTTGAATCATCTGAAAATCCAGTTGACCCCGAGATAGGCGCTTTATCAGCGCTGGACCCATCGGCGTGTTTAAAATTTCCAAGCGGCGCGGACACCGGACAATGCCTCAGGAGCAAAAATCTATCGGCTTTTTCAAGAACCGCCTTATGGCTTGACAGGCATCCCATTAAGTGCTATCGAACTAACAAAATTCAGGCACGTAGCTCAGGGGGAGAGCGCTACCCTGACACGGTAGAAGTCCGCGGTTCAAATCCGCGCGTGCCTACCATGCGAATCAAGGGGTTGCAGTATCCACTGTGGCCCCTTTTGATTTGAAATGACAGCCAAAAGACTTTTTCCTCCATCCGTGTATCATGAGGTAATTGTATGATCCTCGGCGCCATCTCAAATTCCTGGAAATTACAGCTTTCGAATAATGACCTGAAAGAACTGGTACAGGAAGCCCGGACGCGCGGGGCACGTCATATAGAACTGCGCCAGACTTGCCTGGGCGATTACGAGACGGGGTGCGGTGAATCCTGGCGGCCGGCGATTCAGAAGCTATCGGAGATAGCAAGCGGTTTTCCCCAGCTCTCGTTCAATCTGGCTATCGAGTGGACGTGCCTTTCTGCGGAAACCGATCCATGCGGCGAACAGTTTCAATCCGCACTCCAGGCAGCCAGGGCGCTGGATGCAAAGGTACCCCATCTGCGTCTGGTGGACAGAACATCGTACGTCGCCGCCTGGACGGATGAAAGCCGGGTTCCGATCATGGCCATTCAGCAGGTGGCCGACCTGGCACGCGAAGCGTCAAAACAAGGCGTGACCCTCTCTATCGAGAACGTGGGCCAGACGATCGCGGGCATGACGCTGCTGGTCCGGATGGTTCGAGACAGGCTTCCCAAGAATACCGGCAGGATTCTGGGTATCTGCCCTGACCCGGCAAACCAGCTTCCGCGTTATCCTGATAGCGATCCTGTGTCCGAGATCGAGTCGACGCCGCTGGACTTTCTCAAGATCGTGCACTTCAAGCAGACACAGGGCGGGAAACCGCACCCCGCCATCGACGCAGGCGACGTGGACTGCCTCCGCCAGATGCGTGTGCTCCAAAAGATAGGATACCAAGGCGTCATTGTCATGGAGATACCGCCTCACGAGAGAGTAATGGGCAACCTGACGGCCAGCTATGAGTACCTTGGGCGGGTATAGTCAAGCGCTTTCAGCGCCGATTTCATCTTCTGGTGTCCCTAACATAAACGAAGGCTCCAAGCCGATTTTTTTATAAATAACACAAGGTATCAAGATTATGATGCCGGCGGATCGCCTCCAGCAGGCCGACCGTACCGGTCATCATGTTGTCTCCGTAAGGGGCGCCGAAGACGATCGGCAGCCGTGAGTTTTCCACTAATTTGCGTCTGGGGCCGGTGGCCACAATGATTTCAACGGCGTCATACCCGAAAGATTTGCGCGTATAAGCGCCGTGGCCGCCTTCCGCCAGGATCTGTTCGTGCCGTAATTTCCCGTCGGCCAGGTCGGCGATTAACCGCTCTATGCGCGTGAGGGTGATATCGTGGGTATGGTATTCGAAAAAACCGGCGAGTTCTCCTGCGTCCAGGGCGGCACCCACCGTATGGGAGGTTGCAATGTCAAGGACCAGGACCTTATTCAGTGAAACTGCCCGAATATCAAGGGAAGCCCCCAGAATAGCCGCCATGCCGCTGTCCATCAGATAAACCTCATCGGCCGGAAGATGCCTGCTGGCGCCGGCGATGGAGCGGAGGCGGTTGAATGTTTCCGGCACATTGTCCCGGGGATAGAGCAATGCGTGGGGGAAGGGGGTTTTGTCCAATATTGCCTTGAACAGCCCGTGGCGATAGTCAAGGTGGGACATCCCTTCGGGCGGAATGCCGTGATCCTGTGCACAGATGCCAACCTTGTCAAAGCGAAAAGGTACGCCGAACCCTTCAACAATCTGCCGCAGCCGTTTAAGATCGAGATCACCGATCTCAAGGACTGAATAGCTGCGATTTTTGAGCAGCGCCTGAGCCTCGGCATCTTCAATAATTTGAATGCCGCTGCCGGTCACTTTCTTTAAATCATGATGAACGGTGGCGGCAGCGGATGCGGTCATCACGACCTTGTGGGTCTGGGCGCGTTTTTTTAAGACCGCCGAAATGGCGCCACCCCCCATTTCGTTGCCGGTTAGCAGAAGATTCCCTGCTAAACCGGCCGCCTTTTCAGCAACATACTGTACGGGGGAGCGAACGACCGCTTTATAGGAAAGGGCGGTTGTATCGTCATAATAGAGAATATCCATTGTACCGGCGCCGATGTCGATCAGTAAATAACGGCTCATCTGAACAAATCTCCAGTTATCTTAAATCCGGCTTTTAAGCCTGAGCAAAAAATTTTGAAATTTTTCATCCGGAATGTTCCAGAAAATATTCTGGTCGCCGGGGCCATCCGGTTTTCTGCCCGTAAAGCTCACGAACTTCGAATCGGACCACCCTGTCGGCCACGCTGAACATAAATGAACTTGTGCTTTGCAGGTAACCGGTTTTTGAAATTATCGATTTTCCCAATGCGGCGTTCGTTTTTCTAAAAAAGCCCGAATTCCGTTTTGGGCATCTTCCGCCTCCAGATTCATGGTGATGGTATGCTTGGCGTATTGAAATGCATGGTTGTCGGTCTGGTCAACCTGATCGTAAAAACCGCGCTTGCCGATTTCCAGGACAAAACGGCTCGATTCCGCGATGCTGTGTGCCAGTTTCATGGTTTCGGATTCCAATTCATCCGGCGGGACGACTTTGTTGAGCAGACCAAGAGCCTTGGCTTCACGGGCTGAAAAATAGCGGCCGGTCAGAAGCATTTCCATGGCGGCCTTTCTGCCGATTGCCCGGGTGATGGCCACCATGGGGGTGGTGCAAAACAGACCGATGCGGACACCGGGGGTGGCGAATCTGGCATTTTCTTCCGCAACCGCCAGATCGCACCATGCCACCAGCTGGCATCCGGCGGCAGTGGCGATGCCCTGGACCTGGGCGATTACCGGCTGAGGTATGTCATGCAGCATCTGCATCATACGGGTGCACTGATCAAAAATGTATTTATATTCTTTCACTCCCTTGCCGATCATTTCTTTCAGATAATGTCCGGCGCAAAAATGCTTACCCGCCGCTCGGATGATCAACACCTTGACGGACTCGTCTGCGGCAACTGCGGTTAACGCGTCCATTATTTCTTGAGTCATTTTTATTGATAACGCGTTAATTTTCTGGGGATTATTGAGTGTCAGAATTCCGATTTCCCCCTCTGCTGAAAATGAAATTTCTTCGTAAGCCATGACAGGTCTCCTTATAATTAGGATGTGTTATTAAAACCAAGACCTATTGCGCCAACGCATTCTCTTTTTCAGTGGACCCCCGAAAACGCGCATGGTTTGACTGTTTTGCATGTGCTGATAACAATTTAAAATATTATGGGTTAATGGGTTGTTGCAGTCAAGTTAAATAGCAGCCCGATTGAAGCGAACAGACAACCTCAGTGGAATGTGCTGTTTTTTTGTTTGTAATCTGTTGGTCAGAAACGGGTATAAATGCGGCCGATTATGAGTCGCTGTCAGGGGTGGCGGGGATTGGAAGCTTAAAAAACTGAATGCCTTCTTTTTCCAAGGTCTTTTCTTCTTCGGCGGAACTGACGCCCCTGATATTTCTCGGTTCGATAACACCGTAATGCATCTTTAGGGCTTCTTTGGTGAAATCAGGGCCGACATCGTCAAAATTTTTCTTGACGAAGTCAATTAGTTTGCTGTTGATTTTTTCAACCTCCACCTGGTTGCCGGAAGCTGCCGGGACCGGTTGAAACGCCTTTTTGATGGCAAAGGAAGAAGGTATTTTTGAAACGGAAGTAATCGCACAGACCGGGCAGGTGATCTGACCTTTGCGGTTTTGGTCTTCGAACGACTTTCCGTCTTCAAACCATCCTTCAAAGGTATGGCCGTTCACACACTGTAAATCATATGCAATCATAATGATAAAAATAATTCGCAAGATGATGCGATGGGTTGTCGTTATTAATACCGTTATAAAATATCATGAAAGTCGATATTTTAAAAGAAATTATTGACAGATTCGTTTTTTTTAACTCAATATAAAACAACTTATCAATTTCTTAAAGAATATTTATAGCGTCTTCCTTTAGTGACGGCAACTGGCATTTTGACGGAGACCCGGACATGAGAA